>JBBRAQ010000018.1:0-86254 GCA_038206635.1 Candidatus Nanopelagicales bacterium
GGCCCGGCCGGCGTGTCTGCGAATTCGGTGGCTCGTATGTCGAGCGAGGCACGAACCGCGTGGGCCGAGGTCAACCAGCAGACCCGCCAGTTCCGCACAGCGACGCCCGGGTCGGCCGCATTGCGCGACGACGTCGAGGCAATCCGCAACCTGTGCCAGGTCGTGTGGCCGCTCCGAGGTCCTCGTTCCGATCCGAGCCCGGAGGAACTTCGTCGGTTGAGGGCTCTCGCGAACGGGAGCGTCCGAGCCTTCGGTGACATCGGCAATTGGAACGGACAGGTGCTCCACCACCTCGCGACGAGCGGGCAGCTCTTCGTTGTCGGGTTCGCCCTGACCGGAGACCAGGTCAGCGACAGCCCGGCGCTGGTCGAAGCGAAGCTGACGGGATCGCTCGTGCTGGCACCGCCCGAACAGGTCCGTCCGCTGGCGGAGGCGTATCAGGTGGCCCATCGGGTCGGAGGCGGGCCAGTGGCGATACCAGGGACGCCGAATCGTGAGCGGAGCGTGCCGGCGGCTCGGCGGCTCCCTGGGTAGCCTGGGGGTGACTGACTGGCGAGGCCAGCCGTCCGGGCTCTCTGTCGCGGTCGGACGGCTTGCCCCCTCGGCAGGTCACCCCCTGTTGACCTGGAAGACCGGACCGTGACGCTCGACGTCGCGGAGCGGCCCGTCGACGACGCCGGCGACGTGCTTCACCGCATTGGGTCTGCTGCTGATCGGGGACTCGGCACCGCGGAAGGGATCTGTCTGCCCGCACCCCCCACCTCGCGGCCACGGATCGTGTACTGGCTGCATGGCACGCGGGCTGTCGGCAGTGTGCGGCAGAGTGCCTACATGCATCGCGCTCACCTGACTGAAACCTCATGACCGAGCGTTTCATCACGCCATCGAAGATCACCGCGTGGCTGGACTGTGCGCATTTCCTTGCTCTGAAGCACCAGGTCGAGGACGGGTTGCGCGAGGCGCCAACGGGTGGCATGGGGTCGTTCGCCCGATTGCTGGCTGACAAGGGCATGCAGCACGAGGCGGCCTGTCTTGATGAGTACGAGCGTGAGGGCAAGTCGATCTTTCGTGTCCCAGAGCGGGGGAAGCGTGAGTCCTTCGGCAACTGGGTGGAGCGTGTGGGCGACCCGTTCGACCAGGACTGGGACGTGATCTACCAGATGCCCTTCGCGCACGACGGGATCCGAGGCATCGCCGACTTCCTGGTGCGCGTGGTCGATGCAGAGGCCGGCACCACGTATGAGCCAGTGGACGCGAAGCTGGCCCGGAAGGAGGCGAAGACCGGCCACGTCCTGCAGCTGTGTTTCTACGCCGACGCCATCGAGGCCAGCACGGGCCGTCGACCCGCCCGTATGCACCTTTGGCTGGGATCGGGCACGCAGGAGACATTTGCTGTTGAGGACTTCGGCGCCTACTGGCGCCGTCTTCGGAGGCAGCTGTCGGCCGTCATGGACGCGCCGATTGGGACTATAGGAACCAAGCCGGAGCCCTGCAATCACTGCGCCTTCTGCGAGTTCGCTGACGTGTGTGACGCGCAGTGGCGGGATGAGGACTCCCTGATCTACGTCGCCGGCCTTCGCTCCAGTGAACGCACGCCGCTCGAGGACTGCGGAGTGTCCAGCCTGGTCGAGTTGGCCGAGCGTACAACCCCGGTGGAGGGGGTGGGACAGGAGCGACAGTCCCGGCTCGTCGTGCAGGCACAGCTGCAGAGCCTGGCGCGCGAGAACGGCGCTGGGGCGCCGCCGTTCCTGCTCATCGAAGGCGGCGAGGATCCCACCTGGGGCCATGGCTTTGACCAGTTGCCGGCACCGGACACTGGTTCTGCACGACGACTTCCGTCCATAGGCGGACTGCAGCTAGCGCCACACAGGCGGGCTCGCGCCCCGTTTCGCCTATTGCTACCGGCTCCCCCAGAGCCGCAGGCTATTCCCGTCCGTGGGAGCCCCGTGGGAGAACGTGGGGTAAATAGGGGTCAATGAGCGGTCTTAAGGGACACTGCCGACGGCCGGGAGCGGGGGGCTAAAATAGCGAAACCCCTGCTCAGCAGGGGTTTCCACGGTGGAGCGGGTGACCGGGATCGAACCGGCATGGCCAGCTTGGAAGGCTGGGGCTCTACCATTGAGCTACACCCGCGAGCGGCGTCCGAGGACGTCGGCGACCATGATCCCACAGTGCGAGGCATGCTTCGTCGAGGCCCAACCCCACGACCGCGGGGCGGTCGATGGGCGGGTCGGTGAGCGTTGCGGGGTCCACTAGACTTCCTGCGGCGCCGCGGGGCGTAGCGTAGTGGCTAGCGCGCCTGCTTTGGGGGCAGGAGATCGGGAGTTCGACTCTCCCCGCCCCGACTGGTTCGAGGTCTTGGCCCCGTCCCGCCCGACCGTCGTCCCGGACGCCGGTCACGCGCCCGCACCCGCCTCGGCGGGGGCGCAGCAGTCCAGCTCGTCCGCGCGATCCCGCACGCGAGTTTCCCCGACCTGACCCAGGAGTACCGATCCCCGTGAAGAGCGCCGTCGAGACCCTCTCGCCCAGCCGGGTGAAGCTCACCGTCGAGGTGCCGTTCGAGGAGCTGAAGCCCGCGCTCGACGCCGCCTACAAGCGGATCGCAGCGCAGATCACCGTTCCCGGATTCCGCCAGGGCAAGGTGCCCAACCGCATCATCGACCAGCGCGTCGGCCGTGCCGCCGTGCTCGACGAGGCCATCAACGACGCGATCAACCACAACCTCGACACCGCGCTGCGCGAGAACGAGATCAAGCTGCTCGGCCGCCCCGAGGTCGACGTCACGACCTTCGAGGATGCGGCGCCGCTCGAGTTCACCGCCGAGATGGATGTCGTCCCGGAGTTCGAGCTCCCGTCGTATGACTCGATCGAGGTCACCGTCGACACCGCCGTCGTCACCGACGAGGACGTCGACGGCCAGCTCGACGGCCTACGCGGCCGCTTCGGCTCGCTCATCACCGTCGAGCGCGCTGCCACCACCGGCGACGTGCTCCTGTTCGACATCACCGGTGAGCACGAGGGCAGCCCGGTCGAGGACCTCGACGCCAAGGCGTTGTCCTACGAGCTCGGCACCGAGGGCATGCTCCCCGGCTTCGACGAAGCGCTCGAGGGCGCCAGCGCAGGCGACACCCGCACCTTCGACTTCGTCCCCGACGCCGGCGAGTTCTCGGGCAAGGACATCTCCGTCACCGTCGTGGTGACCACCGTCCGCGAGCGGGTCCTGCCCGAGGCCGACGACGCCTTCGCCCAGCTCGCGAGTGAGTTCGACACGATCGAGGAGCTCCGCGACGACCTGCGCACGCGCCTCGGCCGGGTGAAGCTGCTCGAGCAGGGCTACGCCGCCCGGGAGAAGGTGGCGGAGGCCCTTCTTGCCGCCACCGAGGTCCCCGTGCCCGAGGGTGCGATCACCCAGCAGATCGAGGACCACTTCTCTGACGGCCACGGCGATGACGACCACCGCGCCGAGTTCGAGTCGCAGACCCGTGAGGGGCTCAAGAGCCAGCTCGTCCTGGACAAGATCGCCGACACCGAGTCCCTGTCTGTGTCGGAGTCCGAGCTGTCGGCGTGGCTGGTCCAGCAGGCGCCGCGCTACGGCCTGAGCCCCGACCAGTTCGCGCAGGAGCTCGTCAACGCCGGCCAGGTTCCGGCCGCCGTCTCCGAGGTCCGTCGCAGCAAGGCGCTGGCCCACGTCCTCGAGCACGCGCGCATCATCGACGGCAACGGCGACGTCGTCGACCTCGGCGCCCTCGACCCGAGCGACCTGCCGATCGCGGACTTCGACGACCACGAGGGCCACGACCACGAGGGCCACGACCACGAGGGCCACGACCACGAGGGCCATGACCACGAGGGCCACGACCACGACTGACCCTGCTCGGAGGCCGGCCGCACGCTGAGTGGGCCGGCCGCCGTCACGCCTACGGCGAACACCCCCGCGCCAGGGATGGCACGGGGGTGTTCTCTGGTTAGGGTCGGAGCAAGGACGAAAGAACACCGATCCATCACGAACGACATAGGACTGCGGGAGGAACACCGTGAGCGGTACCTGGAGCGATCGAGGGCCCGGAACCGGCGGAGTCGCCGGGTACGCCGACTCGATCAGGGAACGTCTGCTCCGCGAGCGGATCATCTTCCTCGAAGGTGAGGTCCGCGACGAGATGGGCAACGACATCGTGCGGCAGCTGCTGCTGCTGTCGGCGGAGGACCCGAACAAGGACATCAACCTCTACGTCAACTCACCCGGCGGCAGCGTCTCGGCGGGGATGGCGATCTACGACACGATGCAGTTCGTCCCCAACGACGTCGCCACCTTCGGACTCGGGATGTGCGCGTCGATGGGGCAGTTCCTGCTCACCGCCGGTGCCCCGAACAAGCGCTACGCGCTGAAGAACGCCCGCGTCATGATGCACCAGCCGCTCGGCGGCCTCGGCGGCGTCCAGTCGCTCGTGCAGAAGCAGGCCGAGCAGATGCTGCTCATCAAGAAGACGATGGCTGAACTCATCGCACACCACACCGGACAGCCCGTCGAGCGCATCGTCGAGGACTCCGAGTGGGAGAAGTGGTTCTCCGCCGAGGAGGCCAAGGAGTACGGAATCGTCGACCACGTCGTGACGTCCGCCCAGGACGTCGCCGGCGGCGGCGGCACGGCCTGACGAGGAGACGACCACATGGACCAGATCGTGACGCCGCACTCGGGTCTCCGGGCGGGCTACTCCGCCCCCGAGGCTCGCTATGTCCTTCCCAACTTCGAGGAGCGCACCCCCCAGGGCTACAAGACCTGGAACCCGTACTCCAAGCTCTTCGAGGAGCGCATCATCTTCCTCGGCGTGCAGATCGACGACGCCAGCGCCGACGACGTCATGGCGCAGCTGCTGTGCCTGGAGTCGATGGACCCCGACCGCGACATCAGCATCTACATCAACTCACCCGGTGGCAGCTACACCGCCATGACGGCGATCTACGACACGATGCAGTTCGTCAAGCCGCACATCACGACCGTGTGCCTCGGTCAGGCCGCCTCGGCCGCTGCGGTGCTCCTCGCCGCAGGCAGCCCGGGCAAGCGCTTCGCCCTGCCGCACGCCCGCGTCCTGATCCACCAGCCCTACACCGAGGGCGGAGGCCAGGGCACCGACATCGAGATCCAGGCCAACGAGCTGCTCCGGATGCGCACCGAGATGGAGGGCATCCTCGCCCACCACACCGGGCGCAGCGTGGAGCTGATCCAGAAGGACATCGAGCGCGACAAGATCCTCACCGCCCTCGACTCGGTGGAGTACGGCATCGTCGATTCCGTGATCCCGTCCCGCAAGGCTGCGCTCAAGGCCTCCTGAACCCGCTCATACCGGGGTCAGCAGGCCTGTGACCAGGCACGACGCCCGCCCGACCGCGAGGTCGGGCGGGCGTTGCGCTGTCGGCGTAACCGTCGTCTGCACCGTGTTGCCGAGCGACCTTCTGCGCCCGGACCGGGGTACCGTCGTCCTCATACGGACGCGAGCAGGCGCGACCGTGACCAGGTGCGTTCCGAGGGAAGCCCCGGGCGCACCGGTCGAGAACACCCCATGCCGCACGGCATGCGACGAGAGGACGATCACGTGGCACGAGTCGGTGACGGCGGTGACCTGCTCAAGTGCTCGTTCTGCGGGAAGAGCCAGAAGCAGGTCAAGAAGCTCATCGCGGGCCCTGGGGTCTACATCTGCGACGAGTGCATCGATCTGTGCAACGAGATCATCGAGGAAGAGCTCTCCGAGTCCAGCGACCTGCAGTTCGACGAGCTGCCCAAGCCGCGCGAGATCTATGAGTTCCTCGACAAGTACGTCATCGGCCAGGACGCCGCGAAGAAGGCGCTGTCGGTAGCCGTCTACAACCACTACAAGCGCGTCCAGTCCGGGGGCACCGGTGAGCGCCGCAACGACGACGCCGTCGAGCTCGCGAAGTCCAACATCCTGCTGCTCGGGCCGACGGGCTCGGGCAAGACGCTGCTCGCTCAGACGCTCGCGCGCATGCTCAACGTCCCCTTCGCCATCGCCGACGCCACGGCGCTGACCGAGGCCGGCTACGTCGGGGAAGACGTCGAGAACATCCTGCTCAAGCTGATCCAGGCCGCTGACTACGACGTCAAGAAGGCCGAGACGGGCATCATCTACATCGACGAGATCGACAAGGTGGCGCGTAAGAGCGAGAACCCGTCGATCACCCGCGACGTCTCCGGCGAGGGCGTCCAGCAGGCGCTGCTGAAGATCCTCGAGGGCACCACGGCCTCGGTCCCGCCGCAGGGCGGCCGCAAGCACCCGCACCAGGAATTCATCCAGATCGACACGACCAACGTGCTGTTCATCGTCGGTGGTGCCTTCGCCGGCCTCGACCGGATCATCGAGCAGCGCATCGGTCGCAAGGCGCTCGGCTTCACGGCCACCATGGACAACGCCGACACCAACCCCGGCAACGTCTTCGGCCGGGTCATGCCCGAGGACATGCTCAAGTTCGGCATGATCCCCGAGTTCATCGGGCGGCTCCCCGTCTTCACCTCCGTCGTGGCGCTCGACCGTGAGGCCCTCGTCAAGGTCCTGACCGAGCCGCGCAACGCCCTCGTCCGTCAGTACCAGCGGCTCTTCGAGCTCGACAACGTCGAGCTCGAGTTCACCCCGGACGCGCTCGAGGCCGTCGCCGACCAGGCGGTGCTCCGTGGCACAGGAGCCCGCGGGCTGCGCGCGATCATGGAGGAGGTCCTCCTCTCGGTGATGTACGACGTCCCGAGCCGCGACGACGTCGCCCGGGTCGTCATCACCGGCGAGGTCGTCCTGGACAACGTGCTGCCCACGCTGGTCCCGCGCGACACGACGCCGGTACGTCGCGAGCGTCGCGACAAGAGCGCCTGAGCACTCCCGTCCCGTCCGGCGTACGGCGCTGGCGCGCGCGCCCTGCGACGTGACGCCTCGGGCTATCCGCGCTTCTCCACCGCTGCCCGGATCGCCGCCGCGGTCGTGGCTCCGGTCAGCGGCGAGGTCGGGCGCAGCACCGTGATGGCGCCGAAGGACGCGTCGTCGCCCCAGAAGCACACGGTGGCCGGCGTCCCCGTGACCACGCTCACCCCGCAGCTCATCTCTCCGCCGAGCCCGGGCGTGGAGCTGGGCGTGATGGCCGTGACTGAGGCCGAGTTCGCGCTCTGGAAGCCGGCGAACGCCGTGGACACGTTGGCCGGTGTTGCGGGCGAGGTCGCCGTCCAGGCGATCACCGTGGCGCCCGGCGTCGTCCCTACTCCGTAGACGGCGCTCACCGGTGCGGTGAAGCCCGGCAGCGCACTCGAGGTCGCGGCCGCGCGCAGAGCGTTGTCGGGTGCCCCGGTGAGCTTGGTCAGCCCTGCCACCGTGGTGGGTGTCTGCAAGGTGACGGCGGAGGAGGCCACGGTCGTCGGCGGGCTCGCGATGGGTGCGACCGCGGGGACGTCATGGGTGAGGAGCAGCCCGGGCCACACGAATGCGGCAACGGCGCCGAGGACGACCACGCTGCCGGCAACCGCCATGAGTGCCAGAGGGCGCCGTGACGGTCTGGAGTCGTCGGTGTCCTCGGAGCCCTCGGCGGCGGCGTCGGCGGCATCGGGCTCGGTGTGGCTGCCGTCGGCGTCTCCGGATGACGGGTCCGCGAGTGTCGCGGCCCCGGCTGCGGGCACGAGCACCGGCATGGGGCTCGGGTCACCGACCGTGACCACCGCGTCAGGGTCGGGCAGCGCCTCGGAGAAGTCCGAGAAGGCTGGGAAGTCCGAGATCGCGGGCGGCGCATCGGCCATGGGTGGCGCGAAAGCGGACGCCGCCGTCGGAAGCGGCGGTGCCAGCACCAGCTCCTCCATCGACGGCGGTGCGAGCGCCGACGGCGGAGCCGACAGCGCGTCGGGCAGGGTGGGTGGCGCCAGGGCCGGCGGGGGAGACGCCGGGAGCGGGGCCATGACGGGTGGTGCCATGACGGGTGGTGCCATGACCGGTGGTGCCATGACCGGTGGTGCCAGGGTGGGCGTGGTGGACAAGGCGAGAGCGCCGACGGGCGCGAGCTCGCGCTGGAGGTCCGGGACGGGCTCCGCAGCGAGGGTCTCGACCGGTTCGGGCTCGGGAGCCGCGGGTTCGTCGTGACGCGCCCAGGAGGGCAACGGCACCCCGGGCAGCACGGTGGCGACACCGGGGTAGAACTCCTCGGGCACGTGGACGCGGGACGTGCGGGTCACGCCGATCACCTCGTTCGCATCGCGAGCAGGCTCGGGTCACCTGTCCGCCTCACCCAGGGGATCGACCCCCGGCGGCGGCCACTTGAGCCGCCGGAGGGATGGGTCAGCCGGTCGGCTCTGCGAGCGTGACGGCGACCCGCAGCTGACCACCGGACCCCACGAAGGTCAGGTCGGCGACGCGGCCGGCCGCCGCGAGGTCTCCGGACACCGTGCGCACGCGCTCGATCGCTGCCGGCTCGCCGGTCACGACGGCGGACTCGACGTCGACGCGCATGGACACCTTGGCCTCGCTCTTGGCCTTGCGGATGCCCGAGAGCACGGCGGCGACGTCGGCCACGACCGCAGCGTCACCGGTCGCGCCGGCCAGCTCCGCCGTCGCCGGCCATGAGGCACGGTGGATGCTCCCCTCGCGCCACCAGCCCCAGACCTCCTCGGTCACGAAGGGGAGCACCGGGGCGAACAGGCGCAGCTGCACCGACAGAGCGACCGCGAGAGCTGCCTTGGCCGACGTCGCAGCCTCGGGGCCGCGGGCGCCGTACGCCCGGTCCTTCACCAGCTCGACGTGGTCGTCGCAGAAGGACCAGAAGAAGGCCTCGGTGAGCTCGAGGGCGCGGGCGTAGTTGTAGTCGTCGAAGGCGGCGGTGGCGTCCTCCACGACGGTCGCGAGAGACGCGAGCATCGCAAGGTCGAGCGCGTCGGTGATGACGGACAGGTCGTCGGGGAGCTCCGCGCCGAAGCCGAGCACGAACTTGCTCGCGTTGAGCAGCTTGATGGCGAGGCGGCGTCCGACCTTCATCTGGCCGACGTCGAACGCGGTGTCGGCTCCGGGACGGCCCGAGGCGGCCCAGTAGCGCATCGCGTCGGACCCGTGCTGGTCGAGCAGGTCGATCGGGGTGACGACGTTGCCCTTGGACTTGGCCATCTTCTTGCGGTCCGGGTCGAGGATCCAACCGCTGATCGCCGCGTGCTTCCAGGGAAGGACGTCGTCCTCGAGGTGGGCGCGCACCACCGAGGAGAACAGCCAGGTCCGGATGATCTCGTGCGCCTGCGGCCGCAGGTCGAAGGGGTAGAGGCGCGACCAGAGGTCGTCGTCGGCCTCCCACCCGCCCGCGATCTGGGGCGAGAGCGAGGACGTGGCCCAGGTGTCCATGACATCGGGGTCGCCGATGAAGCCGCCGGGCTCGCCGCGCTGGCCTTGGACGTACCCGGCCGGGACGTCGGTGCTCGGATCGATCGGGAGCTGGTCCTCGGTGGGCACCATGATCCGGTCGTAGTCGGGCTGGCCGTGCTCGTCGAGGCCGTACCAGGTCGGCACCGGAACCCCGAAGAACCGCTGCCGGGAGACGAGCCAGTCGCCGTTGAGGCCCTCGACCCAGGAGGTGTAGCGGGCCCGCATGTACGCCGGGTGCCACTGGAGCTCGGCGCCACGCTGCACCATCCGGGCGCGCAGGTCGGCGTCGCGTCCGCCGTTGCGGATGTACCACTGCCGGGTCGTCACGATCTCGAGGGGCTTGTCGCCCTTCTCGAAGAACTTCACCTGGGCCACGGTCGGCCGCGGCTCGCCCTCGACGAAGCCGGCCGAGGTGAGCGCCTCGACCATCCGCTCCTTGGCGGTGAAGGCCGTGGTGCCGGCGATCGCGGCGTAGGACGAGCGTCCGAGGTCGGTGCCGACCCAGTCGGGCGTCTCGGGGAGGATCCGGCCGTCCCAGCCGATGATCGGCCGGGTCGGCAGCTGCAGCTCGCGCCACCACGTGACGTCCGTGGTGTCGCCGAACGTGCAGATCATCGCGATGCCGGAGCCCTTCTCGGGATCTGCGAGGTGGTGGGCCAGAACGGGCACCTCCACGTCGAACAACGGCGTGCGCACGGTCGTGCCGAACAGCGGCTGGTAGCGCTCGTCGTCGGGGTGCGCCACCAGGGCCACGCAGGCCGCGAGCAGCTCGGGGCGCGTCGTCTCGATGAAGACCCGCGAGCCGTCCGGCGCCGGGAAACCGATGCGGTAGTAGTTGCCCGGACGTTCGCGGTCCTCGAGCTCGGCCTGGGCCACGGCGGTGCGGAAGGTGACATCCCACAGCGTCGGAGCCTCGGACTGGTAGGCCTCACCGCGCTCGAGGTTGCGCAGGAAGGCGCGCTGCGAGGCGCGGCGGGCGCGGTCGTCGATGGTCTGGTACGTCCGGGCCCAGTCGATCGAGAGCCCGAGACGGCGGAACAGCTCCTCGAAGGCCTTCTCGTCCTCGAGGGTCAGGCGCTCGCACAGCTCGATGAAGTTGCGGCGCGAGATCGGCAGCTGGTCCTTGCCGGGCGCTGCCGGCGGCTCGAAGGACGCGTCGTAGGGGAGCGAGGGGTCGCATCGCACGCCGTAGAAGTTCTGGACGCGTCGCTCGGTCGGCAGGCCGTTGTCGTCCCAGCCGATCGGGTAGAAGACCTCGAGGCCACGCATGCGCTGGTAGCGGGCCACGCAGTCGGTGTGGGTGTAGGAGAACACGTGCCCGACGTGCAGCGAACCGCTGACCGTCGGCGGAGGCGTGTCGATCGAGTAGACCTGCTCGCGGGTCTTGGTGCGGTCGAAGCGGTAGGTGGCCTCCTGCTCCCATACCTGCGCCCAGCGGACCTCGATGCCGTCGATGGTCGGCTTCTCCGGGACGCGCGAGTCGGGCGCAGGGGTGCTCATGGTGGTCAATCCTAGGGAACTGCGGACCGTGCTCCACCACGCGTTGTCGTCGCCCGCCCGGGCTGCGGGCGCCTGATGGCCCCGTAAGATCGGGGCTCGTGCATCCCCGCGACAAGTTCGACGACCTGACCGGCCCCGTCCGGGACGGTCGCGGGCCCCTCGGGCCCGACGACGACGAGGACTCCGGGCTCGGGCCAGCCTTCGACGACGACGAGGAGCTCGACTCCGAGCTGCCGCCGCTCCCGCCGCTCGACGGCGACGAGGCCGAGGCCGTCCTGACCCGCTACCTCGAGATCGAGCACGATCTCGCCGGGCGCTGGCCCGAGACGAAGATCGAGCCCTCGCTCGACCGCGTCCGCGGCGTCATCGACCTGCTCGGTGACCCGCACCTCGCCGTCCCGGTCATCGCCCTCGCCGGCACCAACGGCAAGACCTCGACCGCCCGGATGATCGAGTCCCTGCTGCGCGCCTTCGGCCTGCGTACCGGGTTGTTCACCAGCCCGCACCTGCACTCGGTCCGCGAGCGGATCCGGGTCGACGGGGAGGCCGTCGACCTCGAGCGCTTCGTCCGCGTCTACGACGACGTAGCGCCGTACGTCGCCCTCGTCGACGAGCGCAGCAGCGCCGAAGGCGGCCCGCGGATGTCCTTCTTCGAGGTCATGACCGTGCTCGGCTACGCCGCTTTCGCCGATACCCCGGTCGATGTGGCCGTCGTCGAGGCCGGTATGGGCGGCGCATGGGACGCGACCAACGTCGCCGAAGCCCAGGTCGCCGTGATCACCCCGATCGCCCTCGACCACATGGACTACCTCGGCTCGACCATCGCGGCCATCGCCGCCGAGAAGGCCGGGATCATCAAGCCGGGTGCGTCTGTCGTGCTGGCCGCGCAGTCGCTCGAGGCTGCCGAGGTCCTGCTGCGCCGCTGTGTGGAGACCGAGGCCACGGTCGCGCGCGAAGGCGTCGAGTTCGGCGTCGTGTCCCGAGCCCCTGCCGTCGGCGGACAGGTACTGACGCTCCGCGGCCCGGGCGGCGAGTACGACGACGTCTTCTTGCCGCTGTTCGGCGCTCACCAGGCCACCAACGCCGCGACCGCGCTCGCCGCCGTGGAGGCCTTCCTCGGCGGTGGAAGCGCCGCCCTCAACCCCGACCTCGTCCGCGCCGGCTTCGCCTCCGTCGTCTCGCCCGGCCGGCTCGAGGTCGTTCGTCGCGGCCCCACGGTCGTCGTAGACGCTGCTCACAATCCCCATGGGGCACAGGCACTTGCCGCTGCCGTCCAGGACAGCTTCGACTTCACCGCGCTCATCGGCGTGATCGCAGTGCTCGCCGACAAGGACGCGCGTGGGCTGCTCGAGACGCTCGAGCCCGTGCTGTCCGAGGTCATCATCACGCGCAGCTCCTCGCCTCGTGCGACCGACGTCGACGCCCTCGCGGCCATCGCCGTCGACGTGTTCGGCGCCGAACGCGTCGAGGTCGCGCCTCGCCTCGCCGACGCCATCGACATCGCCATCAGCCGTGCCGACGCTGCGGCCGGCGAGCTCGGCGGGACGGGCGTGCTCATCACCGGCTCGGTCGTCACCGCAGCGGAGGCGCGGGCGCTGCTCGGCCGTGGGGACGCCTGAGCCGTGGGCCACCACCACGCCTCGCCCCGGCACCTGACGGCCGCCCGCTCGACGGCGGTCCGCGCATGAAGGTGCTGCCCCCGGCGATCCTGTTCTTCGAGGCGGTCGTCGTCGCCCTCGCCATCCCGGTGGCCGTCACGGCGGCGGGGCGCGGGCCTGGGGCCGCCTGGCTCCTGGCGGTCCTGGCCCTCCTGCTGCTCCTCGTGGCAGGGATGGCCCGACGTCCCCGGGGCGTCGCGGTCGGCTGGGTCCTGCAGTTCGTGGTCATCGCCGCTGGGCTCCTGGTGCCGGCGCTGCTCGTGCTCGGCGTCGTGTTCCTCGCCCTCTGGGTCGCGGCGCTGGTCTACGGCGCCCGGGGTGACGCGCTCGCGGCGCGCAACGCCGCGGCGGCCCGCACCACCCGCTCGACGGGAGGCGGCGCCGCCCCCGGCACCGCCACCGGCACCGCGGCAGGCGGGCCCTCGTCGGGCGGTTAGGATCAGGGTGTCTTCGCGACCTTCCCGGTCCGTCGGCCACAACCACCCGAACCTTCATCTCCAGGAGCACAGTCGTGTCCGAGCGCACCCTCGTCCTCGTCAAGCCCGACGGCGTCGCCCGCGGCCTGGTCGGGGAGGTCCTCACCCGCCTCGAGCGCAAGGGCTTCACGCTCGTGGCGCTCGAGCTGCGCACCCTGGACCGCGCCACCGCCGAGGACCACTACGGCGAGCACCGCGACAAGCCTTTCTTCGGCGAGCTGGTGGACTTCATCACATCCGGCCCGCTCCTCGCGGCCGTCGTCGAGGGCCGCGAGGCCATCGCGTCGTGGCGCACGATGATGGGCGCCACCGACCCGGCGAAGGCCGCTCCGGGCACGATTCGTGGCGATCTGGCCACCGTGATGAGCGAGAACGTCTCCCACGGCTCGGACTCCCCGGAGTCCGCGGCCCGCGAGATCGCACTGTTCTTCCCCGGTCTGTCCTGACCTCCTCCCGGTGCCGACGCCCACTCCGTGGGTCCGGTCGCCGGACGTGGACGTGGACGCCGACCCCCTCACGGCCCGTACCATGGGTCCTCGGGCCACGGCGTCACCGTCGATCGCCTGCCCGCCCGTTCGTTCTCGACCGAAAGGCCCCCACGCCTCATGGCCAACAACCTGTCGTTCATCGGCCGTGACATGGCCGTCGACCTCGGTACCGCCAACACGCTCGTCTACGTGCGTGGCCGCGGCATCGTCCTCGACGAGCCCAGCGTCGTCGCGATCAACAACAACACCGGCGGAATCCTGGCCGTCGGTGCCGAGGCGAAGAAGATGATCGGTCGCACGCCGGGCAACAT
Organism: Candidatus Nanopelagicales bacterium; assembly: GCA_038206635.1. GTDB lineage: Bacteria > Actinomycetota > Actinomycetes > S36-B12 > CAIYMF01 > Longivirga. The sequence goes on from JBBRAQ010000018.1 coordinate 13,817, forward strand.
CGTCGCCATCCGGCCGCTCAAGGACGGCGTCATCGCCGACTTCGACACCACCGAGCGGATGCTGCGCTACTTCATCCAGAAGGTGCACAAGCGTCGCCACCTGGCCAAGCCGCGTCTCGTCGTGTGCGTCCCGTCGGGCATCACCGGCGTCGAGCAGCGCGCGGTCAAGGACGCCGGCTACGCCGCGGGAGCCCGCAAGGTCTACATCATCGAGGAGCCGATGGCTGCCGCGATCGGTGCCGGCCTCCCCGTGCACGAGCCCACCGGCAACATGGTGGTCGACATCGGTGGTGGCACCACCGAGGTCGCCGTCATCTCCCTCGGCGGCATCGTGACCAGCCTCTCCATCCGCGTGGGTGGTGACGAGCTCGACAGCTCGATCATCAACTACGTGAAGAAGGAGTACTCCCTCATGCTCGGCGAGCGCACCGCCGAGGAGATCAAGATGGCGATCGGCTCGGCGTTCCCGAGCCCGGACGAGCCGCACGCGGAGATCCGCGGCCGCGACCTGGTCACCGGCCTTCCCCGCACGGTCGTCGTCACGGCCGAGGAGATCCGCCGCGCCATCGACGAGCCGGTCAACGCGATCGTCGACGCCGTCAAGACGACGCTCGACCGCACCCCGCCCGAGCTCTCGGGCGACATCATGGACCGCGGCATCGTGCTCACCGGAGGTGGCGCGCTGCTCCACGGCCTCGACGAGCGCCTTCGCCACGAGACGGGGATGCCCATCGTCATCGCCGACAATCCGCTCGAGTGCGTCGCCCTCGGCTCCGGCAAGAGCGTCGAGGAGTTCGAGGCACTGCAGCAGGTTCTCATCTCCGAGCCGCGCAACTAGGCTCGTCGACGTTCCACCGCTTGCGCCCGCGACGCCCCGCGTCGCGGGCGCAACCGTGACCAGGGGAGAGCTGACCCGATGAGGGACACCAGGCGGACGCGGACCATCCTCGGCCTGCTGCTGCTCACGTCCCTGACCCTCGTCGTCCTGAGCCTGCGCGGCGGTGGGGGCGGTGCCCGTGACTCCGCGTCCGGCTTCTTCGGCCCGGTCGAGAACGCGGCCAGCGCGGTCGTGCGCCCCGTGCGCGACTTCCTCGGCTCGGTCTCCAGCCTGGGCACGAAGGACCAGCAGATCGCGGACCTGCAGAAACAGAACGACGCCCTCACCTCCCAGCTCGCCCTCGCGGAGTACGACCACAACCGCGCGCAGCAGCTCAACGAGCTCCTGCGTCTCGCGGGGTGGGGCCAGTACAAGACCGTGCCCGCCCAGGTCATCGCGGTCGGGCCCGCTCAGGGATTCGCCTGGACCGTCACCATCGACGTCGGCACGCGCGACGGCGTCAAGATCGACCAGAACGTCATCAACGGCAAGGGCCTCGTCGGCCGCGTCGTCGCCGTGAGCTCCACCACCTCGACCGTCGCGCTGCTCGTCGACGCCACGGCTACGGTCGGCGCCCGCGTCGAGTCCTCGATGGAGAAGGGCTTCCTCAACGGCACCGGCGACCCGAAGTCCCTCGAGCTGCAGCTGTTGGACCCGTTCGCCCCGGTCAACGTCGGCGACCGGCTCGTGTCCTTCGGGGTCAAGGGCGGCGCCTACGTCCCCGGCATCCCGCTGGGCACGATCACCTCGGTCGAGGGCACCGCCGGGCAGCTGACACGCATCGCCAAGGTTGCCCCCTTCGTCGAGGTGACGTCCCTGGACCTCGTCGGCGTGATCGTCCAGCCGCCCCGCACCGACCCGCGCGACGCCGTGCTGCCGCCGAGGCCCACGGCGTCGGCCACCCCGGCGCCGTCCGGCTCGCCGTCGACGACCCCGGGTGCAATCCCCGGCGCGGGTTCGCCCTCGCCGAAGGCCTCCTGACGTGGCGTGGCTGCGCGTCGCCCTCGCCGTCGCCCTCGTCGTCACCGCCCTCCTGCTCGAGCTCACGGCCTTCCCGCTGTTCCATCTCCCGGGCGCGGTGCCCGACGTCCTCACCGTCACCGTGATCGCCCTCGGCCTCGTCGGGGGGCCGGTACGTGGCGCGGCAACCGGCTTCCTGGCCGGGCTGGCCCTCGACCTCGTCCCGCCCGCGGACGGGGTCCTGGGCCTGTCCGCGGTCGTCCTGGTCGTCGTGGGCTACCTCGCTGGCCTGTTCGGGGCTGACGGGGACCGGTCGCCCTTCACTCTCGTCGGGTTCACCGGACTCCTCGCCGGGGGTGCGACGCTCGGCACGGCCCTCGTTGGGGGGCTCGTGGCCGACCCGCGGGTGCCGTGGGACCGGATTCCGGGGCTCCTGCTCACCCAGGTCGCCTACGCCCTCGTCCTGGCTGCCTTCGTCGTGCCGCTGGTGGGAGCCCTGTGGCGCCGGGTCGATCCGCCGGCGCCCCGCTACGACGTCGGACGCAAGTAGCCTGGGGTTCCCGGCGGGCTCGTCGTACCGGACCGCGTGGTCCGGTGAGTCCTGCGTCACGTCGGGGAACGCGCCACGCACGCCCGTCGTCAAGGCGATAGCGCCTCTGACACCCGCACGCCGCCGTCACCGCCCACCAGCACTGGAGTCCTGACCCGTGAGCGAGAGGTCCTCCCTGCGGCTCGCGGTGCTCGGTGTGCTCATCCTGTCGCTGCTCGTGACCATGGTCGGGCGACTGTTCTTCCTGCAGGTCGTGTCCGCCGACGTCTACACCCAGAAGGCGTCCGACAACCGGATCCGCGAGGTCGTGACGCCGGCCACCCGCGGGCTCATCCTCGATCAGCTCGGCCGTCCTCTCGTGGCCAACAAGACCTCGCTGGTGGTGAGCGTCGACCGCACCGAGGTCGCCTCCCAGAAGGACAAGGGCACTGCTGTCCTCACCCGCCTGGCCAAGGCCCTGGGCACCACCTACACCGCGCTGTCCTACAAGCTGGAGCTGTGCGGGAAGACGGCTCACGCCAAGCCGCCGATCTGCTGGAACGGCTCGCCCTACCAGCCGATCCCCGTGGCCAAGGACATCACCCAGGACCTCGCGCTCACGATCATGGAGAAGCGCTCGGACTACCCCGGCGTCACGGCCGGGCTCGAGGCGATCCGGGAGTTCCCCTCGCCGTTCGGCGTCAACGCCGCGCACATCCTGGGCTACCTCGGCCCGGTCACCGACAACGAGCTCGCGGCGCAGAAGGCCGCGCGGGCCGCCGGTGGCCAGACGGCGACGGAGTCCCTCCTGCGCCGCACCGACCTCATCGGCCGTGCCGGGCTCGAGAGCCAGTACGACGACGCCCTTCGCGGCACCCCGGGCATCAAGCAGCTCGCCGTCGACCAGGCCGCCGCCGTCGTCGGCACGGTGGGGGAGACCCAGCCGACCCCGGGTGACTACCTGGTGACCAACATCGACGCGCGCCTGCAGTCGGTCGTCGAGACCCAGCTCCAGGACGCGATCCTGCGGGCCCGGAGCCAGACCGACAAGAACAGCGGCAAGCACTACAAGGGCGACTCCGGCGCTGCGGTGGTCCTCGACGTCACCAACGGGCACGTCCTGGCGATGGCGTCCTACCCGAGCTACGACCCGGGTGTCTGGACCGGCGGCATCTCGGCGAAGGAATACACCTCGCTCACCGCGCCGGTGTCGAACTACCCGCTCATCTCCCGGGCGATGCAGGGCCAGTTCGTCCCGGCGTCGACGTTCAAGATCGTGTCGGCGTCCGCGGCGCTGCAACACGGCTACACCGCGAACCAGATCTACAACTGCCCGTCCTTCGTCATGGTAGGGAACCGGAAGTTCTCCAACTTCGAGGGAGAGGCACCGGGGCCGGTCGACCTGGCCAAGGGGCTCGCCGTCTCCTGCGACACGATGTGGTACCAGATCGCGTACGACATGTGGCTCCGCGACGGCGGCAACACCCCGATCGCCCGCCCCCTCGACCCGATCGAGAAGATGGCGAAGTCCTACGGCTACGGCCGAACCACCGGCATCGACCTGCCGAGCGAGTCGCGTGGACGCGTAGGTGGGCGATCCTTCAAGACCGCCCTCAACGCCCAGCTCCACGACGCGTGGTGCGTACGCGCGAAGACCGGTTACCCCGAGATCGCCACGACCGACCCCCGCCGCGCCAACACCCTCAAGGCCTACGCCGTCGAGAACTGCGCCACCGGCGGCCTCTTCCGCGGTGGTGACTCGGTCAACCTCGCGATCGGCCAAGGCGACACCGTCGTCACCCCGCTGCAGGTGGCCACGGCGTACGCGGCGCTGGCCAACGGCGGGACGATCTGGCAGCCGCAGGTCGCCAAGGGCCTCATCGGCACCAACGGCAAGGTCGTGAAGATCTTCAAGCCGAAGAAGACCGGGACGCTCCCGGTGTCCCAGGCCAACCTCGCGTTCCTCCGCAGCGCGTTCTCCCAGGTGACGAGCAAGCCCTACGGAACGGGTTACAACCCGTTCAAAGGCTTCCCGCTCGCGCAGATCCCGGTCGCTGCCAAGACCGGGACGGGGCAGGCGTCCAACGGGCAGCAGTCGACGTCGTGGTTCTCGACGTTCGCCCCGGCCAACAACCCCAAGTACGCCGTTGTCATGATGGTCAGCCAGGGCGGGACCGGCGCCGGCACGAGCGCCCCGAGCGTCCGCAAGATCTATGAGGCCATCTACGGCATCACCGGGTCGACGATCGACCCGGCGAAGTCCGTGCTCGCCGGCGGTGCCCCCGCGACGAAACTCCCGACCGTGCGCTCGGACGGCACACCGGTCTACCCCGGGATGCCCTCGACCGCGTCCAAGGCCAAGCCCGCCGCGACGGCGACGGCGTCCGCGACGGCGCCGGCGACGGCGTCGCCCAAGCCGAGCTCGACGTCGTCGGGCTTCCTCGCCCTGCCGGTGCTGCTCGGTGGCGGGCTGGTGGGGCGCCGCGCTCGCCGACGCCGTCGTCCCGCGGGTGCCGGCTTCCGGCTGTGGTCGCCATGACGCTCGCCTACCCGACGTCGATCGGGCGCCGCCGCGCGTCGTCGTCCTACTTCCGCCGCCTCGACTGGTTCGTCGTCCTCGCAGCGCTTGCGCTGTCGGTGATCGGGTCGCTCCTGGTGTGGTCGGCGACGCAGGGCAAGCTCGTGGAGCAGGGGCTGGATCCGCAGTCCTACCTGAAGAAGCACCTGATCAACCTCGTCATCGGTGTCGGTCTGGCGCTGGTGCTCTCGCGGTTCGACTACCGCCTTCTGCGCGCGTACACGCCGATCCTGTGGGTGCTGTCGATCCTCGGCCTGATGTTCGTGCTCGTGGCAGGGGCCCGGATCAACGGTGCGAAGGCGTGGATCCCCCTGCCCGCGGGCTTCAGCATCCAGCCGGCGGAGTTCGCGAAGCTCGCGATCATCCTCGGGATGGCGATGCTGCTCTCGGAGAAGCGCGACGCCGAGGACGAGCCGCGCGACGTCGACGTCCTCTCGGCCCTCGCCGTGGCCGCCGTGCCGATCACCCTGATCATGCTGCAGCCCGACCTCGGCACGGTGATGGTCATCGCGTGCGTCGTCTTCGGGATCGTCGCGGTCTCCGGCGCCCGTACGCGCTGGCTCCTCGGTATCCTCGCCGGCGGTGCCCTCGTCGCGTTCGTCGCGATCCAGGTGGGCCTGCTCAAGCAGTACCAGCTCGACCGCCTCACGGCGTTCACCAACCCCGACGCCAACTCCCGCACGACCGGCTTCAACACCCAACAGGCGCGCATCGCCATCGGCTCGGGTGGGCTCTTCGGCACGGGGCTGTTCAACGGCCCGCAGACCCAGGGCCGGTTCGTCCCGGAGAACCAGACCGACTTCGTCTACTCGGTGGCGGGGGAGGAGCTCGGCTTCGTCGGCGCCGTCGCCATCGTGGCGCTCCTCGGTGTGCTCCTGTGGCGCGCCGTCCACATCGCGATGCGGGCCTCGGACCTCTTCGGCCGCCTCGTCGCCAGCGGTATCGCCGTCTGGATCGCGTTCCAGGCCTTCGAGAACATCGGGATGAACCTCGGGATCATGCCGGTCACCGGCGTCCCGCTGCCCTTCGTCTCCTACGGGGGGACATCCATGTTCGCCTCCTGGATGGCAGTAGGACTCCTCCTCAACGTCCACCTCCGAGCCAGGGAGTAGGGACGGGATGAAGGTGGCCTTCGGTGCTAAGAGCGCAACAATCCGGGCCTTCATCGTGACGACGTCCCAGCGGCACTTGCCTCCTGCTGATGACCCGCCCGGGACGGTGAAGGCCGACTTTGTTGCGCTCTTAGCACCGAAGGTGGCCTTCACCGCAAACACGGCGGGGGCGGGGTGGCGGTGGCGACGTTAGGATCGGCTTACCGCGTCGCGCGGTGGTTGTTGTTGCCGCGTTCGTCGTGAAAGGTTGCCTTCCGTGCCTGTCGAGTCTGTCTTCTCCCAGCTCGAGGCGCTCCTGCCACTGGTGAACAAGCCCGTGCAGTACGTCGGCGGGGAGCTCAACGCGGTCACGAAACCGTGGGACTCCGTGAGCGTGCACTGGGCGCTCATGTACCCCGACGCCTACGAGGTCGGCGTGCCCAACCAGGGCGTGCAGATCCTCTACGAGGTCATCAACGAGCACCCCGACGCCCTGGCTGAACGTACGTACGCCGTGTGGCCGGACCTCGAGAAGCTCATGCGCGAGCGCGGTGTCCCGCAGTTCACTGTCGACGGCCACCGTCCCGTCGGTGCCTTCGACCTGCTCGGGATGAGCTTCTCGACCGAGCTCGGCTACACGAACATGCTCACCGCGCTGGACCTCGCCGGCATCCCCCTCCACGCGCGGGACCGCGACGAGAGCCATCCGATCGTCCTCGCCGGTGGGCACGCGGCGTTCAACCCCGAGGCCATCGCCGACTTCGTCGACGCCGCGGTGCTCGGTGACGGCGAGCAAGCCGTGCTGGCGATCACCGAGATCATGCGGGCGTGGAAGTCCGAGGGACGGCCCGGCGGCCGCGAGGAGCTGCTGCTGCGCCTGGCTCGGACCGGCGGCGTCTACGTCCCGTCGTTCTACGACGTCGACTACCTGCCCGACGGCCGCATCCAGCGGGTCGCGCCGAACCGGCCCGGCGTCCCGTGGCGCGTCTCGAAGCACACGGTCATGAACCTCGACGAGTGGCCCTACCCCAAGGCGCCGATCGTCCCGCTCGCGGAGAGCGTCCACGAGCGGATGAGCGTCGAGATCTTCCGCGGCTGCACCCGCGGATGCCGCTTCTGCCAGGCCGGGATGATCACGCGCCCGGTGCGCGAGCGCAGCGCCCGGGTCGTGGCCGAGATGGTCGACAACGGCCTCGCGAAGACCGGGTACGAGGAGGTCGGGCTGCTCAGCCTCTCGAGCGCGGACCACAGCGAGATCGCCGTGATAGCCAAGGGTCTCGCTGATCGGTACGAGGGCACCGAGACGGGCCTCTCGCTGCCGAGCACGCGTGTCGACGCGTTCAACATCGAGCTGGCCAACGAGCTGACGCGCAACGGCCGCCGCAGTGGTCTCACCTTCGCGCCTGAGGGCGGCAGCGAGCGGATGCGCAAGGTCATCAACAAGATGGTGACCGAGGAGGACCTCATCCGCACCGTCGCCACGGCGTACGGCAACGGCTGGCGTCAGGTGAAGCTGTACTTCATGTGCGGGCTCCCCACCGAGACCGACGACGACGTCCTGCAGATCGCCGAGCTGGCGAGCCGCGTCATCGAGACGGGCCGGAAAGTTAGCGGTACCAAGGACATCCGGTGCACGGTGTCGATCGGTGGCTTCGTCCCCAAGCCGCACACGCCGTTCCAGTGGGCGGCTCAGCTCGACCACGAGACCACCGACGCGCGGCTGCGCAAGTTGCGCGACGCGATCCGGGCCGACCGCAAGTACGGCAAGTCGATCGGCTTCCGCTACCACGACGGGAAGCCGGGCATCGTCGAAGGCCTGCTCTCCCGCGGTGACCGCCGCGTCGGCGCCGTCATCGAGCAGGTCTGGCGCGGCGGGGCGCGGTTCGACGGGTGGAGCGAGCACTTCAGCTACGACGCCTGGATGGCCGCCGCGGAGCTGGCGTTCGCCGACGTCCCCGTCGACGTCGACTGGTTCACCATCCGGGAACGTGAGCAGACCGAGGTCCTTCCCTGGGACCACCTCGACTCCGGCCTGGACAAGGACTGGCTCTGGGAGGACTGGCAGGACTCCCTGTCCGACGTCGAGGTCGAGGACTGCCGCTGGACCCCCTGCTTCGACTGCGGCGTCTGCGACCAGATGGGCACCCAGATCCAGGTCGGCCCGACCGGCGTGACGCTCCTCGGCATGCCGGCCCTGCCGGTGCGTGGCGAGGGGCTCCTCGCTGTGGCGTCCGGGTCGGTCGAGGGCTGATGGCGCGCCAGGCACCCATCCGCGACGTTGCTCCGACCGTCCAGCGCCTCCGGCTGCGCTACGCCAAGCGGGGCCGCCTGCGTTTCACGAGCACCCGGGACTTCCAGCGCGCGCTCGAGCGCGCACTGCGTCGCACCGGCGTGCCGATGGCCTACAGCCAGGGCTTCAACCCACACCCGCGGATCTCCTACACGAACGCGGCGCCCACCGGCACGGCGAGCGAGGCGGAGTACGTCGAGCTCGCGGTCACCTCGGTCCTGGACCCGGAGCTGCTGCGCGAGGCGCTCGACGCTGCGCTGCCGCCCGGCCTCGACGTCCTCGAGGTGGTCGAGGTGTGCGCGCCGGACTTCGCCGAGCGACTGCAGGCCAGCGTCTGGACCCTCGAGCTCTTCGGCGTCGAGCCCGAGACAGCTCGCGCCGCCGTGGCGTCGTTCCTCGCCGCCGAGACCATCGACGTCCAGCGACTCATGAAGACCGGCATGCGCACGTTCGATGCCCGGGGGCCCGTCGTGCGTCTCGAGGTGCGGTCCGACGCCGACGCGCCGACCGGCGGGGGTACTCCGGACCAGCCCTGTGCGATACTCGACCTGGTCGTGCGGCACGTCACCCCGTCCGTCCGACCCGATGACGTACTTGCCGCGCTCCGACTCGTGGCCGACCTGGTGCCGCCGGTCCCCTCCCGGGTGACCCGGCTGGCGCAGGGGCCTCTGGTCGCGGACGTGAGTTCCGGTGCCGCGATGGACGCGGTCACCGATCCGCTCGCGCCTGACCGCAGCTGACTGATTCGGCACCCGAACGGGTCCCGTCACTTCGGGCCCCGCGAGGATGCATCCCACTGGCTTCCGTCCCCGGCCCCGGCCGAGGACGCCACGACCTCCGCGCGGTGCCCCCTGGCACCCGGAGGTCAGAACTGGAGTAGCTCTCGTGAGCGACGACACGTCGACCCCCACCACCCCCGCACCTCGCCGCCGCCGCGCGGCCGGACGCCCCGCTGGACCGCCGGCCGCGGTGACCGAGGCGGTGCCGACCCCGGAAGCCGCGGCTGTCGACGGCGCTGCTGACAGCGCTGTAGACGCCGACGGCGCGGCCGCTCCGGCGAAGACCAAGACGGCGAAGGCGGTCAAGACGGCCAAGACGGCCAAGACGGCCAAGACCGCGAAGGCGGCCCCGGCCGCCAAGACGGCGAAGGCCGCGGCCAAGGCCCCCGTCAAGAGGGCATCGAGGGCGACCAAGGCCGCTGCCGGGACGAACGAGACTCCCACCCTGGCTGCGGCCGAGCTCGAGTCGCACGCCCCGCACGCGGGCGTCGACGCCCCCTCGGCCGAGGCGCCGCCGAGCCGACGCTCGCGGAGCCGTTCCGCGGCCGCGGGCCTCCCGGCCTTCTCCGCCGTCCTGGAGCCCATCGCGGCCGAGGCCGCCGAAGCCCCCTCCGCAGGCCTCCTCATGTTCCAGGCCCCGAGCGTCGCGGCCCCGAGCGTCGAGGCCCCGCCCGCACGAGGGCGCCGCGGGCCGGTGGCTGCCTCTGCCGCCCCGGTGGAGAAGCCCGCCAGGGCGGCGAGGGGTACACGGGCCGCCAAGGCCGCCGCCCCCGTCGAGACCCCCGTCGAGGAGGACGAGCTCCTCGAGGCCGACCAGCACCTCGAGGCCGCAGCCGAGTCCGAGGAGTCCTTCGACGAGTTCGGCGACGGGGACTCCCCGCGTCGTCGTCGTCGCCGTGGCGGCCGTGGCCGTCGCCGTCGCACCGGCGGAGAGCTCGATGGTGAGGACGCCGGCGACAACACCGACAACGCCGACAGCACCGATGGCAGCGACGACGCCGGGAACGCGGCCGAGGTGCCTGAGGGCGCCCCCGTCTCCCGCCGCCGGACGCGGTCGCGTGCCGCCTCGACCGAGACCGAGCCCGAGGGGGAGCCGGAGTCCGGCCCGGACGCCGAGGACAACGAGGACGACGAGTCCGGTGCCGCCGGTTCCAGCCGTCGTCGTCGTCGTCGCCGCCGCAGTGGTGGAGGGGACGGCGGGGTGGAGAACGACCCGCCGAACACCGTCACCCGGGTGCGCGAGCCGCGCGCCAAGTCCTCCAACTCCGAGATCACCTCGGTCAAGGGCTCAACCCGTCTCGAGGCCAAGAAGCAGCGTCGTCGCGAGGGTCGCGAGACCGGGCGCCGTCGTCCATCGATCCTCACCGAGGCCGAGTTCCTCGCCCGCCGCGAGGCCGTCGATCGGGTGATGATCGTGCGCCAGCGCGAGGACCGCACCCAGATCGCCGTGCTCGAGGACGGCGTGCTCGTCGAGCACTACGTCAACCGCAGCACCGGCGGCTCGATGATCGGCAACGTCTACCTCGGCAAGGTCCAGAACGTTCTCCCGAGCATGGAGGCCGCGTTCGTCGACGTCGGCCGCGGCCGCAACGCCGTGCTCTACGCCGGCGAGGTCAACTGGGACGCCGCCGGCCTCGATGGCCAGCCCAAGCGGATCGAGGTCGCCCTCAAGTCCGGTGACACGATCCTCGTGCAGGTGAGCAAGGACCCGCTCGGTCACAAGGGCGCCAGGCTCACCGGGCAGATCTCGCTGCCGGGCCGGTTCCTGGTCTACGTGCCCGAGGGTTCGATGACCGGCATCAGCCGCAAGCTCCCCGACACCGAGCGCGCCCGTCTCAAGTCGATCCTCCGCGAGATCGTGCCGGAGGGTGCCGGTGTCATCGTGCGCACGGCCGCCGAGGGTGCCAGCGAGGAGGAGCTCCGTCGCGACGTCGAGCGCCTCTCTGCTCAGTGGGTCGATATCCAGGCCAAGGCCACCGCGGCCGGCCCGAACGGCGGCCCGTCGCTGCTCCACGGCGAGCCCGACCTCGCGATCAAGGTCGTCCGCGACATCTTCAACGAGGACTTCGGTCGTCTCGTCGTCGAGGGTGACGAGGCGTGGCAGGACATCGAGGGCTACGTCACCGGCGTCGCCCCCGATCTCGCCGACCGCATCGAGAAGTGGGTCGGCCCGGGCGACTTGTTCACGACCTACCGCGTCGACGAGCAGCTCGCGAAGGCTCTCGACCGCAAGGTCTGGCTGCCCTCGGGTGGCTCTCTCGTCATCGACCGCACCGAGGCGATGACCGTGGTCGACGTCAACACCGGGAAGTTCACCGGCCAGGGAGGCAACCTCGAGCAGACCGTCACCGAGAACAACCTCGAGGCGGCCGAGGAGATCGTGCGTCAGCTGCGGCTGCGCGACATCGGCGGCATCGTCGTCATCGACTTCATCGACATGGTGCTCGAGAACAACCGCGACCTCGTGCTGCGACGTCTGCTCGAGTGCCTCGGTCGCGACCGCACCAAGCACCAGGTGGCGGAGGTCACCTCGCTCGGTCTCGTGCAGATGACGCGCAAGCGCATCGGCCAGGGCCTGCTCGAGGTCTTCAGCGAGCCTTGCGAGTCCTGCCAGGGTCGCGGCTACCACGTCCACTCCGAGCCGGTCGTCGCCAAGGCCACGGCCGCGGAGTCCGAAGGCCCGGTCGGCCGCACCCGTCGCCGCAAGGGCGAGGGCGACGCCGACTCCTCCGACGCCGGGTCCGACAGCGGCAAGGGTCGTGGCCGCGCGCGCGGCAAGGGCCGGGCCGAGTCCGATGCCTCCGCCGCGCCCGAGGTCGAGCCGCGGGTCATCGACCCGGCGGTGTCCGCTGCGATGGAGAAGATCCACGCGTCGGCTGCCAAGCGCGCCGCAGACGCGGCCGCGGCTGCCGAGAGCTCAGAGAGCTCAGAGAGCTCAGAGAGCACTGGGAGCACTGGGAGCTCAGAGAGCTCAGAAGCTCGTGACTCGACCTGGGAAGCCGCGTCGTCGACACCCGAGGCCCCCAGCGAGGCCGTGAGTGCCCCTGCGGCACCCGCGCGCCGTGCTCGTGGCCCGCGCAAGGCAACCCGCAAGGCAGGTCCCGCAACGGCGCCCGACGACGCCACGATCGGGTGACGTCCGGGCGCGACCGGGGCCAGCCCCGTCGGTGCCACCGCTCGACACGGGGCGTCCGCGGGCTCGCAGTTTGACCCGCACGGTGCTCGCTTCGTACCCTTGACCCTCGGTGCCCACGCACCTCGACGCCACCACGTGCTTGCGCCCCATTGAGGGGTGCGTCGCCGTGAGCGTCTCCGAGAACGTTTGCTAGAAGGAGATCCGCGGTGTACGCCATCGTCCGTGCCGGCGGCCGGCAAGAGAAGGTCGCCGTCGGCGACGAGTTCGAGGTCGACCGTCTCGACGGCGCGACCGGCGCCACTCTCACGCTGCCCGCAGTTCTGCTCGTCGACGGCGAGGCCGTCACCAGCGACCCGAAGAGCCTCGAGGGTGTGACCGTGACCGCTGAGGTCCTCGAGCACACCAAGGGCCCGAAGATCCGGATCATGCACTACAAGAACAAGACCGGGTACAAGCGTCGCCAGGGTCACCGCTCGCAGCTGACCCGAGTGCGCATCACCGGTATCGAGACGGCGTAGGGGACTGACTCATGGCTCACAAGAAGGGTGCATCGAGCACCAGGAACGGCCGCGACTCCAACTCGCAGCGCCTCGGCGTGAAGCGCTTCGGTGGCCAGCAGGTCAACGCCGGGGAGATCATCGTCCGCCAGCGCGGCACCCACTTCCACCCCGGTGAGAACGTCGGCCGCGGTGGCGACGACACGCTGTTCGCACTCTCCGCAGGCGCCGTCGAGTTCGGCACCCGCCGCGGTCGCCGGGTCGTCAACATCCTCGTCGGCGAGTGACTGTCGGACTCCACGCATGACATGGGTGAGGGGGCGAGCCTGTCGGCTCGCCCCCTCACCCATGTCCGCGAGACACCACCTGCTTCCCGCAAGGCCTGTGAAGGGAAAGGAGCGAGCGCGATGACCACGTTCGTCGATCGCGTCGTCCTCAACGTTGCAGGAGGGGACGGCGGCCACGGCTGTACGTCGGTCATGCGCGAGAAGTTCAAGCCCCTCGCCGGCCCTGACGGCGGCAACGGCGGGCACGGCGGCAGCGTGCGACTCGTCGTGGACGCCAACGTCACCTCGCTGCTGGAGTTCCACCACGGCCCACACCGCCGCGCGGGCAACGGCCGTCCCGGTGAGGGCAGCAACCGCAACGGCGGCAACGGCGAGGACATCGTGCTGCGGGTGCCCCCGGGCACCAGCGTCCAGGATCCGAACGGCAAGGTCCTTGCCGACCTCGTCGCCGCAGGCATGGAGGCCGTGATCGCGGAGGGGGGCCACGGCGGCCTCGGCAACGCGGCGTTGGCCAACACCCGCCGCAAGGCCCCGGGCTTCTCCCTCAAGGGCGAGCCCGGCGAGTCCTTCGAGATCGTCCTCGAGCTCAAGTCCGTCGCCGATGTCGCGCTCGTGGGCTTCCCGAGCGCCGGCAAGTCCTCGCTGATCGCGGCGATGTCGGCCGCCCGGCCGAAGATCGCCGACTACCCGTTCACGACGCTGGTGCCCAACCTCGGCGTCGTCACCGCCGGCGATGCGATCTTCACCGTCGCCGACGTCCCCGGGCTGATCCCCGGTGCCAGCCAGGGCAAGGGGCTCGGGCTGGAGTTCCTCCGCCACGTCGAGCGCTGCCACGTGCTCGTCCACGTCCTGGACTGCGCCACGCTCGACCCTGGCCGTGACCCGCTCAGCGACCTCGAGGCCATCGAGCACGAGCTCGCCCAGTACGGCGGAACCGAGGGCGACCTCGCCGACCGCCCACGCCTGATCGTGCTCAACAAGATCGACGTCCCGGAGGCGCGCGACCTCGCCGAGATGGTCGCGCCGATCCTGCGCGAGCGCGGCTACACCGTCCTCGAGGTCTCCGCCGCCGCCCACGACGGCCTCAAGGCCCTGGGCTACGCCATGGCCGACCTCGTGACGGCCGCGCGCCTGGCGCACCCCGCCGAGAGCGCTCCACGTGTCGTGCTCACCCCGCGTGCGGTCGACGAGATCGGCTTCAGCGTCACCCGTGAGGAGGACGAGGACGGCGTCCGCTTCCGCGTCCGAGGCGAGAAGCCGCAGCGCTGGGTGCGCCAGACCGACTTCGGCAACGACGAGGCCGTCGGATACCTCGCCGAGCGCCTCGCGCGCCTCGGCGTCGAGGACCGCCTGCTCAAGCTCGGCGCCGCCGCCGGCGCCGAGGTCCTCATCGGGCCAGAGGACAACGCCGTCGTGTTCGACTGGGAGCCCACGATCGCCGCCGGCTCCCCGCTCACGGGCCCCCGCGGGTCCGACGACCGGCTCTTCCGCTAGCGGCTTCAGGCGACCGCTCCTTCGTCGCGGTCGCGTCGTCGCCCGGCTCCGCTGCGGGGCTGGGTCGGCTCCTTCCTCGCCTCCCGGACGGGCTCCTTCCGACCCCTTCGGGGGCGGTCGTCCCCCGTCGCCCCGTCGCTTTGCCGTACTGACGGTGCCGGTGCGGAATTGTGGGGGGGGGGGTCGTCACCCCTGTCGATCTGACGTACTGCTGGAGCTTGCGCTTGACCGCTGGTGGTTGTTGTGGGGGCTGCTGACACACTGGCGGTTTCGGTCCGGTGGTGGGAGTGGAGGCGCGGGACGTGGGTCAGCGGCGTGCCGTGGTTGCTGCTGCGTCCCGAGTCGTGGTGAAGGTCGGCTCGTCGTCGCTGACGGCGCCGCGGGGCGGGCTCGACTCCGACCGCGTCGATGCCCTGGTCGACGCGCTCGGCGCGCGGCTCGCTGCCGGTGTCGAGATCGTGCTGGTCTCCTCCGGTGCTATCGCCACCGGCATCGGCCCGCTAGGGATCACCCGTCGTCCGCGCGACCTCGCCACGCAGCAGGCCGCCGCCAGCGTCGGGCAGGGGATCCTGCTGGCGCACTACTCCGGAGCCTTCGCCCGGCACGAGCGCACGGTGGGGCAGGTCCTGCTCACGGCGGAGGATGTCACCCGCCGCGTCCACTACCGCAACGCCCAGCGCACGCTCTACCGCCTCCTCGAGCTCGGCGTCGTGCCGATCGTCAACGAGAACGACACGGTCGCCACCGACGAGATCCGCTTCGGCGACAACGACCGGCTCGCGGCTCTGGTGGCACACCTGGTCAACGCCGACCTGCTCGTCCTGCTGTCCGACGTCGACGGCCTCTACGACGGACCGCCCGCCAAGGCGGGCTCGAGGCTCGTGCCCGAGATTCGGGGTGAGTCTGACCTCGACGGCGTCGCCGTGGGCGGCAGCGGGTCTGGAGTAGGTCTCGGCGGCATGGTCACCAAGGTGGAGGCTGCGCGGATCGCGACGGCCGCCGGCGTGACGGTCGTGCTGACCTCCGCCGCGAAGGCCGCCGAGGCGCTCGCCGGGGATCCGGTGGGCACGCTGTTCCACCCGACGGGGGAGCGCACCGGCACTCGCCTGCTCTGGCTGGCCCACGCGACGGACGCCCGCGGCCGGCTCCGCCTCGACCCGGGAGCCGTCGACGCCGTCGTACGCCGCCGTCTCTCCCTGCTCCCCGCGGGCGTCACGGGAGTCGAAGGGAAGTTCGTCGCCGGCGATCCGGTCGACCTAGTGGACGAAAACGGCAACGCCGTGGCCCGCGGACTGGTGAACTTCGACGCAACGGAACTTCCCGGACTGCTGGGTCGCTCGACACGAGACCTGGCGCGGGAGTTGGGACCCGCGTACGAGAGGGAGGTCGTCCATCGGGACGATCTCGTGATCCTGCGCCGCTAGCCCCTGTGCGGAGGTGTCGTGGTCGGCTGGCCGTTCTGGCACGTCACGCTCACCGTGGCGGGGACGCCGGTGCCCGACCCCGAGATCCGCTGCGGTCTCGAGAGTCTCAGCCACGAGCACCCCTTCCTGCTGTCGGGCCGCTACGGCCACGACCGGGCCGAGGTGCGGTACTGGGAGGAGGCCCCTGACGCCAGCACGGTCGCGGGACTCGCCCTGCGGCTCTGGGCGGATCACCGGGTCACCTCCGGCCTCCCCGACTGGCACGTCGTGGGCCTTGAGGTCGTCGACCGCGACACGTTCCACCGCCGCGGCCGCGTGCCGCTCACGCCGGTGTCGCTCGTCGGCGTGGCCCCATTCTGAGGCGGCGTACCGCTGAACCTCGAGCACTGACGGACCGTGCACGGCGCTGACCCGGCGTCCCGGGCGCCCGCTCGTCCAGGTAGGCGCTCGTCCGCCCGCGTCGACCCAACTCCGGCGCACCGTGCGGCAACCAGCGCCGGGGTCCAGGGGGTACTAGGGGGGTGAGCGACCAGGCGGTCGGGTCGAGGCGGGGGAGACGGTCATGGCCGATCGGCCCGAGTTCTCCGCCTTCGTGGCCGCGCGATCGCCGTCCCTGTTGCGGACGGCGTACCTGCTCACCGGCAACTGGGCGAGTGCGGAGGACCTGCTCCAGACATCGCTGGCCACGTGCTGGCGACGGTGGTCGAGGATCTCGGGCAACCCGGAGCCCTACGTCCACCAGGTCATGGTCACCACCTACCCGACCTGGTCGCGCCGACTCTGGCACCGAGAACGCCCGACCGAGGACCTCCCCGAGATCGAGGTCGCGGACCGGACGCGCCACGTGGACGAGGAGGACGAGATGCGGTCGGCGCTCAGGCGACTGCCGCGCAGGCAGCGCGCAGTCATCGTGTTGCGCTACTTCGACGACCTGACCGAGGCCGAGGCCGCGCGCATCCTGGGCGTCACTGTGGGAACCGTGAAATCCCAGGCCAGCAAGGCATTGGCGGCCCTCCGGGTCGACGTCGAGCTGGTGGCCGACCAACAGAGCCTCGAGGTGCGGTGACATGACGAGTACCGAACAGGACCTCCGGAAAGCGCTCCAGCGCTCCAGCGCTGCTGCGCCGCTCGTGTCGGACCGCTTCGACGCCGTTGAACGTCGGGTACGCGGACGTCGCCGCAGGACAGCTGCGGTGGTCGCAGTTGTGGCCGCATCGGCACTCGTCGCGGTCCCGGCGTCCTCGTTGCTCGACCGCAGGTCGCCGGCGGAGACAGCGGCGCTGACTGCCGCCGATGCGCCGACCGTCGCGGAGGCCCGTCGATGAGCCGACGTCTACGACACCGTCGACCAGGTTGCGACTGCAGCCTCGGCCCAGGGCTACGACGTCGCGGGATGTTCCTGCTCGTCAGCTCGTCGATCCAGCCCACGCCTCCGACGACGCCGAAGGTCCCGACTGCGGCACAGTGGAGGCAGCTCGTCGCATCCGTGGCGAAGATCGGTGCCGTCACCGTCGAGGATCAGACCGTCGCGTCCGACCCGTCGTTCACACTCGTGGTTACCTCGTCCGCGACCGTGCCGGGGGAGCCCCGCGCACCGCAGTGCACGGTCACCTTCGGCGCGGTGACGGTCGACTCGCGTGCCACCCAGGGGCTCAGGGTCGACTGCCCCGACCCGACCTCCACGGCGGGCCTGCTCGTTCACATCACGCGTGCCACGGCGGTACGCGCTGCGGAGCTCTATCCCGATGTCCTCGGGGCGGCACGCCCAGCGGGCTCCGCGCCGGATGTGTACGAGGTGTTGAGCAACGCAGATCCCAGCCTGCTCTCCCCGAAGAACAACGTTGCACCGGGAGTGACCTGGACCGACTACGACGGCGCGATGCGGGCGACGGCCGACGGAACGAACGCGTGGTGCGACGTCCGCGTCGGCGCGACAGGCGATCCGACGCAGGTCTGCGCCTGGCAGTAGCTGCCGTGCCGTGCTGCCGTGCCGTGCTGCCGAGGCGTGCAGGCGGGGGAGTCCAGCGCAGGGCCGTGCCGGGCGCGGCAGTGCCGACGAACGTCGGGTCGGTCCGGCGTTCGGCGTGACACCGCCGTCCCTGTGGGCGAGGCGCGGGTGAGGTGCCGGGTCAGACATCCCACCAGAGAGTCGCACTCGCGCGCGGGTCTGGAGGTCCGGCTGCGGCAAGGAAGGCGGCCACGTCTGCCTCGCGGTCCTCGGGAAGGCACAGCCGGATGCGGATGAAGTGCGCCTGCTGCTGGGGTGTCAGGCCGGAGCGTGCGTTGAACGTCTCGTCAGCCCAGGTCGTCATCCTGGCGTCGAGACCAGCCTCCCGTGCCACCGCCAGGCAGTCGACCGCGGTCGGGCCGGCCGGACGCTCGAGTCCCCAGAACTCTCGCCACAGCGGTGCCATGTGCGACAGCGGATGCGTCGTCGGCAGCTCGAGGACGACGCGTCGGGTCGCGTGCGCCGACAGCGCCCGTAGCAACGGCACGAGCTCTGCGACGTTGTAGGCGACGTGGTGGCACACGACCACGTCGGCGGACGGTGACTGCCCCGCGACCTCGGGCCAGTCGCCGAGCACCTCGCGGTGCGTGACTCCCCGGTGTGCCGCGGCCTCGGCGAACAGATCGAGCATCGACTGCTGCTGGTCGACGCCGACGACGACGGCTGCCTTGGGCACGAGCGCCATCGCGGCGCGACCGCCGCCGCACCCGACGTCGAGGACGATTCCCCCAGCCGGCAGTGCAGCGCTCGCGCACTGGTGCGACGGCGAGTCGGGGACGTCGTCGGACACCGTGAACATCTCGGCCGGATGGATCC
This sequence comes from Candidatus Nanopelagicales bacterium, assembly GCA_038206635.1. Taxonomy (GTDB): domain Bacteria; phylum Actinomycetota; class Actinomycetes; order S36-B12; family CAIYMF01; genus Longivirga. Next base: position 32,583 of record JBBRAQ010000018.1, read on the forward strand.
AGGGGGATTCCGGCGCCGCCGCCAGTATCCCCGACGGGATCGCCCACGCTGCGAGCTGCACACGCCATCGCTCTGCTGCTGTCATGTCGTCCACGTTAGCCAGGTGGACCGGTCGACGAGGCTGGCGAGGGGGACCGAGCCCAAGACCGAGCCCGAGCCCGCGCGGTGAGCACCCGAGCACCCGAGCACCCGAGCACCCGAGCCCGAGCACATGAGCCTCAGCCTCAGTGCGGCGCCGGACCCCGGCAGCCCGAGGCCCGAACGGGCGACGAGGCCGAGCGAAGGCCCGGGCGCCCGCACCAGGGCACCTGGCGGGGCGGAGCGGAGCGGGTCCGGGATCTCCTACTCTCCTCGGGTGACCGAAACTCGCACCGACCACGCTTTCGCCGTCGAGACCGGCTCCGCGACGCCCCTCGATCCTGATAGCTCGCACGGCGACCGAGAGGCCGTCCTTGATGTCGCCCGTCGCGGCCGCGAGGCAGCGGTAGTTCTGCGGGCGCTGCCCCGCAGCCGGAAGGACGCTGCACTGCTCGCCATCGCCGACGCGCTCGACGCAGCGACCGATCGGGTCGTCAGCGCCAACACCGGCGACGTCGCGCGCGCGGTGGCCGGAGGTACCGACCCCGCCATCGTCGACCGGCTCACACTCACGCCCGAGCGGTTGCGCGCGATCGCCGGTGCGGTCCGCGACGTCGCGAACCTACCCGACCCGGTCGGTGAGGTGGTCCGCGGCTACACGCTCCCCAACGGGCTCACCGTGCGGCAGCTCCGTGTTCCCCTGGGTGTCGTCGGCATGATCTACGAGGCGCGCCCCAACGTCACGGTCGATGCTGCGGTCCTCGCACTCAAGAGCGGCAACGTCGCGCTGCTGCGCGGATCGTCGTCGGCGTACGACTCCAACGTCGTGCTCATCGAGGTCATGCGTGAAGCTCTTGCGGCACAAGGCCTTCCCGCGGATGCGATCGCTCTCGTCCCTGGTCGGACGCACGAGTCGGTGACGCACCTGATGACCGCTCGCGGTCTCGTCGACGTCCTCATCCCGCGTGGTGGCGCGGACCTCATCCGCTCCATCGTCGAGGGCTCCACCGTGCCGGTGATCGAGACCGGCGTGGGCAACTGCCATGTCTACGTCGATGAGCATGCCGACCTCGAGAAGGCGGTCGCGATCCTCGTCGACTCCAAGACGCAGCGGGTCAGCGTGTGCAACGCGGCGGAGACGTTCCTAGTGCACAGGACCGTGGCCGACGGATTCCTCCCGCGAGCCCTCCAGGCGTTGCGCGAGCGCGGAGTCACCGTGCACGGCGACGAGCGCATCGCGCCGTACGCCGAGTCCGCGGGGATCGGATTCGCACCGGTCACCGACGCCGACTGGGCGGCGGAGTACTACTCCCTCGACATCGCCGCCGGCGTCGTCGACGACCTCGAGGCCGCGCTCACGCACATCAGGCGCTGGTCGACCGGTCACACCGAGGCGATCGTCTCCGACTCTGCGACGGCGATCTCGGCCTTCACCACGGGGGTCGACTCCGCGGTCGTCATGGTCAACGCGTCGACCCGGTTCACCGACGGTGGCGAGTTCGGCTTCGGCGCCGAGATCGGCATCTCGACCCAGAAGCTCCACGCGAGGGGCCCGATGGGTCTGGTGGAGCTGACGAGCACGACGTACGTGGTGTCGGGAGCGGGCCACACCCGAGGAGGGCCGATCCCGAGCCGCTAGGCGAGGGGCGGCTGCGACGACCGTTGGGTCCGAGGAGGGCCGACGAACCGAGGCTGAGCCGTTGCGTCGAGGAAGGGGCCGACGTTGGTATCCTCCGGTGACTCACGACGTGGGTCCTACATCGAGATGCGAGGGGACGGGCATGAGCTCCGTTGCACAGCTGGCCGAGGCCGCCGTCACCACCACGTTCGAGCCCTCCAAGTGGTTCTTCGGGGGCCTCGCGCTCCTGGTGCTCGTCTCGTTGCTCGTGGTCGTCACACGCTTCAACATCGACCGCTGATCCGGCGTCGGGGGCGTCGTGGTCACAGGCATGCGTCGGGTCGGGGTGATGGGGGGGACGTTCGATCCCGTGCACCACGGCCACCTCGTGGCCGCCTCCGAGGTCGCGCACCGGTTCGGCCTCGACGAGGTCGTGTTCGTGCCGACCGGCAGGCCGTGGCAGAAGGACGACCGTGAGGTCACGCCCGCGGAGGACCGCTACCTCATGACCGTCATCGCGACAGCCGCGGACCCGCGCTTCCAGGTCAGCCGGGTCGACGTCGACCGTGACGGGCCGACCTACACCGTCGACACCCTGCGTGACCTGCGCGACGGGTACGCCGCGGCGGGCATCGCTGTCGAGCTCTTCTTCATCACCGGAGCCGATGCCTTGGCCTCGATCGCCGGATGGCGGGACTCCGACGAGCTGCTCGAGTTCGCGCACTTCGTCGGCGTGACGCGTCCCGGCCACGTGCTCCTCGACCCCGGGCTGCCGACAGGGGCGGTCACTCTCGTCGAGGTGCCTGCGCTCGCGATCTCCTCGACGGACTGCCGAGAGCGTGTCTCTCGCGGCGAGCCGATCCGCTACCTCGTGCCCGACGGCGTGCGCGAGTACGTCGCCAAGCGCGGCCTCTACCACGGGGTCCCGGCATGAGCGGGACGGACGGCAGCAGCCCCGAGCTGCCCGGCCCCGACCTACCAGCCCCAGCGACGGCGGTTCCCGAGCTGCCCGGCCACGAAGCGCCGGGCCTGATCGCGGGACGTCACAGCTCGGACGGGGTCACGAGTACCGGACGCACCGACAGCACGGGCAGCACCGACAGCACGGGCACCACCGAGAGCACGGGCAGCACCGAGATCGCCCCGGGCACAGAAGATTCCGGCCGTGACGGCGGCGACACCGTCGTACCCGGGGCGGCACAGGAGGACGCCGCCGCGCTCGAGAGCGGTCGCGCGGCGCGACGACGAGCGGTGGAGGAGGATGCGCGTTCCTCGGCCCTGACCTCACGTCGGCGGGCGCTCATCGTGAGCGGCGCCGTCCTCGGAGTGCTCGCCGTCATCGTGCTGGTCTGGGCCGTGATCGCGCGACCGCTCGGCTCGGCGAACCCCGCGCCGAGCGCCTCGGCGTCGGCCAGCGGACCGATCCAGCCGACCCTGCTCTGGCAGGTCAAGAACACCGAGGGCATCGCCGTCAACAACGCGCTGCTCTCCGTCGGTGGAACGTCGGGGCGCGCGAACATGATCACCGTCCCGCCGACGGTCGTGGTCGACGTCGCGACGGGCGGCACCCTGCCGTTCGGGGAGATCGCCCGGCTGCCGGACCCCAACGGGTCCGCGGGCGCCCTCAGTGACGCGATCGGCGTCAACGTCGACGCCACGATGGCCATGGACACTCTCGGACTGTCCGGCCTCGTGGATGCCCTCGGCGGTGTCACGGTCGACGTCGACGTCGACGTCATGCAGCCCCAGGCTGACGGGACCAAGGTGGTGCTGCTGCCTGCCGGGCCCAACCAGCTCCTGCAGGGCCCTCAGGCGGCGGCGTATGCGACCTACCTCGCTCCCGGCGAGCCCGAGGAGGCGCGGATGGCGCGCTTCACCCAGGTGCTGCGCCTCGTCATCGCCAAGCTGCCCACCGACGTCACGAAGGTCGAGGCGATCCTCACCGCCCTCGGGGCGTCAGCGAAGTCGACCGTCCCCTCCTCGCAGATCGCGGCGTTCTTGGTGCGGATGCGCTCCGACGTCCTTGCCGACAACATCGCCTACGTCAACCTGCCCGTGAAGCAGATCGACACCGGCGGCCCCTCGGCGTACCGCGTCGACCAGGACGCGACCGCCACGATGGTCGACAAGCTGCTCTCCGACGCCGTGCGCACGCCCGGACCCAACTCCAAGGTGCGAGTGCTCGTGCAGAACGGCGTCGGGTCGCCGGGCCTCAACGCCGCCGCCCGCCAGCTGCTCGTCGACGCGGGCTTCACCTACGTCAACGGTGGCAACGCCGGGCAGTTCGGCCTGGCCTCGACCGCGATCGAGGTCCCCGACTCCAGTGCGGCCTCGCTCAAGTGGGGCAGCGACATAGCGACGGCGCTCAAGGTGCCGCAGACGGCCGTCCAGGTGGCGACGACGGGCCAGAACGTGGCGGACGTCATCGTGGTGCTCGGCGCGGACTTCAAGCCCACCGCGCCCTGACGGTCCGGGACGGGTGCCCGTCCGTGAGACGATAGACGGGTTCGGAGAGCTGGCCACCGGCCGCTGCCCGGGCCCACCGCGACACCGCTGGCGCCTCCCTGTGCGGCCCACGACCCCGTGTCGCCCATGGCGCGGAGTCGATCACGGCACCGTGTCGCCTACGACGAAAGAGGATCTCGTGACCGCATCCGCCCACGCACTCGAGCTGGCGTTCGCCGCTGCCGAGGCCGCGTCGGAGAAGCTGGCCGAGGACATCGTCGCCCTCGACGTCTCCGAGACGCTGGTCATCACCGACATCTTCCTGCTCTGCTCGGCGGCCAACGACCGTCAGGTCAAGGCCATCGTCGACGGCATCGAGGCCCGCCTCGACGAGATGGACGTCGACCCGATCCGCCGCGAGGGCGAGCGCGACGGTCGATGGGTCCTGCTGGACTACGTCGACCTCGTCGTCCACGTCCAGCACTCCGAGGAGCGCTCGTACTACGGCCTCGAGCGGCTGTGGAAGGACGGGGCCCGCATCGAGCTCCCGGCCTCGGTCCACCGCCCGAACAGCACGCGCGAGGCCTGATGACCGCGCGCCGCGTCGTCCTGTGGCGCCACGGGCGCACGGCCTGGAACGTCGAGTCCCGGTTCCAGGGCACGACGGACGTTCCGCTCGACGACGTCGGGCGCGCCCAGGCGGAGCGAGCAGCGCGTGATCTCGCGACCCTCGAGCCCGACCGGATCGTGTCCAGCGATCTCGAGCGCGCCCGCCTGACGGCCCGGGCCCTTGCGGATCTCGTCGGCCTCGAGGTCGACACCGACGAAGCGCTCCGGGAGACCTATGCCGGCTACTGGCAGGGACTCGTGCGCGACGAGATCGTGGCACTCGACGCGCAGGAGTACTCGCGTTGGACGTCCGGTGCCGACGTGCGTCCCGGTGGCGGCGAGTCGCGCACGGAGGTGGCCGCACGTGTGTCGGCCGCCGTACGCCGCCATGTGGCGGACCTCCCGGCCGGCGGGACCCTCGTCATCGCCACCCACGGTGGCGCCGCGCGGGCCGGGATCGGGTCGCTGCTCGGGCTCCCGCTCGAGCACTGGACGACCCTCGGCGGGCTGGTGAACTGTGCCTGGTCCGTCCTCGAGGAGCAGCCCGACGCGCGGTGGCGCCTCGTCGAGCACAACGCCCGGTCGCTCCCGGAGGACGTCGTCGGCGACGAGGCCTGACCGTCGGTCCGCGCCTTCCGGACGTCCAAGTCGATCACCCGGCGCCGGTGCGGGGGCGATTTCACCACGGGTGCACCCCACCGTTATGCTGCTCCGGCACGACTGGAACGGGGCTGTGGCGCAGCTGGTAGCGCACCTGCATGGCATGCAGGGGGTCAGGGGTTCGAATCCCCTCAGCTCCACCGATCGACGAAGGCCGCCCTCGGGCGGCCTTCGTCATGTCCGGGGTCAGCGGTCGCGCTGCGCGTTGGCGATCATGTCGTCGTAGGGGTAGGAGCTCGTGATGTCGCTGACCGCGGTGAGGCGAGCCATCTGGTCCTGCGTCAGTGCCCACCCGACAGCGCCGAGGTTGGCCTCGAGCTGCTCGAAGGTCGAGGCGCCGAGGATCGGCGCGGTGACGCCGGGGCGCTGGGACACCCAGCGGATCGCGACCTGGGCCAGCGGCCGTCCGTGCTCGGCGGCGACATCCCGGAGCACGTCGAGGATGCCCCAGGTGTGCTCCGTGGCGTAGGCCTGCCAAGTCTCGCTCCAGCCCTGGCGCCCCGCGGTCTCGACGCGCGAACCGGCCGGCGGGCCGGTCATGTCGCGCGTGTACCGCCCTGAGAGCCAGCCGCCGCGCAGCGGCGCCCACGGGATGACGCCGAGGCCCTCGGCCAGGCAGACCGGGATCAGCTCCCACTCCGTCGGGCGCGCGAGGAGGTTGTACTGCGGCTGCAGGGTGAGGAACCTCTCGAGGCCGAGCTGGCGGCTCAGGTCCACGGCCTTCTGCAGCTGCCACCCGGCGACGTTGCTGGCCCCGAGGTAGCGGACCTTGCCGGAGGTGACGAGGGAGTCCAGAGTCATCAGCGTCTCCTCCAGGGGCGTGCCGGAGTCCCAGCAGTGGATCTGGTAGAGATCGATGTGGTCGGTCTGGAGCCGGCGCAGGCTCGCATCGACCGAGGCCAGGATGTGCTTGCGGCTCAGGCCGACGTCGTTGACCCCGGGACCGGACGGGAACCGCACCTTGGTGGCGACGACCCAGGCGTCGCGGTCCTGGCGTCGCAACCAGCGGCCCGTGACCTCTTCGGAGGTCCCGGGCCCGTACACGTCGGCGCTGTCGATGAAGTTGCCGCCGGTCTCTGCGAACGCGTCGAGCATCCGGTGGCTCGTGGCCTCGTCGGCCTCGCGCCCGAAAGTCATGGCTCCGAGGCACACCTCGCTGACCTTCATCCCCGAGCGGCCCAGGTAGCGGTACTCCATGCTCATGCACACTCCTTCGACAGATTGCCTCGCGTTCGACGTGCCCAGTCTCCTCGCTGCGCCGCGTGCCGCGGTCGCCGCGTCCGTCGAGTAGCGTTCCGGCGTGGTTGACCCAGGAGTGCGACCCACGTCTCCGCTCGACGAGTCGCTGGTCGCACCGTTCGTCCGGATCGAGGAGACGGCGGCTGCGGGCGTCCTCGAGCAGGGATGGGGCCTGACGGCCACGTCGCTGCGGCGGCTCGACACCGAGCGAGACGACACCTACCTCGTGACCCACGCCACCGGGCGCCACGTGCTGAAGGTCGCCCATCCCCTCGACGACCCCGCGGTCCTCGACCTGCAGTGCACCGTGCTCCGTTTCGCGGCCGCCCGCGACCCGGTGCTGCCCCTGCCGCACCTCGTCCCCGATCTCGACGGTGTGGTGATGCGGGAGGTCCGAGATGCCGCCTCGACGCCGCGGCTTGCGCGGCTGCTCACCTACCTTCCCGGCCGCGTACTCGACTACGCGACGACGACGCCTGGCCAGCGACGGTCCATCGGTCGCGCTGCGGGCCGGCTGTCCCTCGCGCTGTCCGAGGTCGAGCACGCCGCCTCCACGCGCGTGCACGCCTGGGACCTCCAGCACTTCGGGACGCTGCGCACCCTGCTCGGCCACGTGGCGGACCCCGCCGCCCGGGTGCTGGTGGGGGGCCAGCTCGACGCCTACGACGGTCACCTCGGTGCCGCGTTGTCTGCCACCAGGCAGCAGATCGTGCACCACGACCTGAACGCCGACAACCTTCTGGTGGACCCCGACGTAGACCCCGAGGTTCATCCCGGCCCGGACGCGTTCGTCATCGGGATCCTGGACTTCGGTGACGTCGTGCGCTCCTCCGTGGTGGGCGATCTCGCCGTGGCGATGTCCTACGCCGTCGACTCCGGCGGCGTGCTCGATGGCGACCTCGACACGGACCCGTGGACCGCGCCCTACCAGCTGGCACAGGGGTTCCAGGAGGTTCGCAGTCTCGCCGGTGACGAGCAGCGGCTGTTGCCGCACCTGGTCACGACTCGGCTGGCGCAACGCCTGCTGCTCAACTCCTGGCTTGCGTCGACCGACCCCGCGAACGCCCACTACACCGGGCGCTCGATCGCGCGATCCGGTCTCGCGTTGCGTCGTCTGCTGGAGACGCCGTCCCCGTCCGACCGTGAAGGAGCCTGACGTGTCCGCTCGTCGTGTCGGCCCGTCGAGCTACTTCGACACCGCCCGGATCGACACCCTCGATGCGCGGACCGCGGCGCTCGTGCGACGTCGCGTCGACGTGCTCGGACCGGCGTACCGGCTCTTCTACCAGCAGCCCGTGCAGATCGTCCGGGGGGAGGGCGTCCACCTCTATGACGTCGACGGGGCTGAGTACCTCGACGTCTACAACAACGTCTCGTCGCTCGGCCACGCCCACCCGCGGGTGACCGCCGCGATCGCCCAGCAGGCGGCCGTGCTCAACACCCACACGCGCTACCTGCACGAGGGCATCGTGCGGTACGCCGAGGAGCTCCTGGAGACCCTGCCGCACGAGCTCGGTCACGTGATGTTCACGTGCACCGGGTCCGAAGCCGGTGACCTCGCCCTTCGAATCGCCAAGCACCACACCGGAGCCACCGGGGTCATCGTGACGCGGAACGCATATCACGGTGTCACGACCGAGGTCGCGGCGATCTCGCCGTCGCTCGGTGGCCTCGACAGCCTGCCGACATGGGTGCGCTGGGTGCCGGCACCCGACGCCTACCGGGTCGACCACGAGGCGCTGGGGTTCACGAGCCTGGGGGAGTGGTTCGCGGCCCAGGTGCAGGACGCCATCGACGACCTCGCAGCCGACGGGATCCGCCTCGCGGCCTTCGTGGCCGACTCGATCTTCGCCTCCGACGGCGTGCTCGCCGATCCGGCGGGCTTCCTCGCCCCGGTGCGCGACGTCGTCGCCCGTGCCGGCGGCGTGTATCTCGCCGACGAGGTGCAGCCAGGGTTCGGGCGCACCGGCGATGCGATGTGGGGGTTCGAGCGCCATGGCACCGCGGAGACGCCCTTCGTCCCGGACCTCGTGACGATCGGGAAGCCGATGGGCAACGGGATGCCGATCGCCGCGACGATCGTGCGACCCGAGGTCATCGAGGCCTTCGGCCGGGACATGCGCTACTTCAACACTTTCGGCGGCAACGCGGTGTCGGTCGCCGCGGCGCAGGCGGTGCTCGACGTCGTCCGGGAGGAGCGTCTGCAGGACAACGCCGCCCGGGTGGGTGCCTCGATCCGGGACATGCTGCGCGAGGTGGCGTCGCGGCACGACGTCGTCGGCGACGTGCGCGGCGCCGGGCTGTTCATCGGCGTGGAGCTGGTGACGGGCGACCGTGAGCCCGACGAGGAGCTCACCCTGCGCGTCGTCAACTGCCTTCGAGCTCGTCGGGTCCTGATCGGCACGGCCGGCCTCGACAACAACGTCCTCAAGGTCCGGCCGCCCCTCGTCTTCTCCGACGCCGACGCGACGCGCTTCGTCACCGAGCTCGACGGCGCGCTGACCGAGCTCGGTTCATGACGCCGGAGGCCTCGGCCACCCGTCGCCACGTGCTCGTGCTGGCGGACTCGCTGGCCTTCCACGGGCCCGACCAGCCGCACCCTCCGAGCGACCCGCGGCTTTACCCGAACGTCATGGCCGCCGCCCTCGGCGACGACGTGCGCGCCGACCTGGTCGCACGGCTGGGCTGGACGGCGCGCGACGCCTGGTGGGCGCTGACGAAGGACCCGCGCGTCTGGGGCGAGCTCCTCCCACGGGCGGACGCCCTCGTGCTCGGCGTGGGTCAGATGGATCATCTGCCCGCCTCTATGCCGACCTGGCTGCGCGACGGGATCCCATACGTACGGCCGGGCCGCCTGCGCCGCCAGGTCCGTCGGGCGTACAACGAGGCCTCGCCCTGGGTCATCCGAGCGTCCGGCGGCCGCCTGCGCCAGCTGCCGCAGGTCGCCACCGACCACTACCTCGCCCGCATCGTCGAGGCCGTGCACCACTTTCGTCCGGGGATCCCCGTGGTCCTCATCGGCCCGTCGCCGCACGCCGCTCCGGCCTATCCCTCCCACCGCCACCACGAGCCGGCGGTCGCCGCCTCGCGTCGCTGGGCCAGGGAGCACGGCACCGGGCTCGTCGACCTCGACCCGATCGTCGTGCCGTCGCTGGCGGCGGGAACGGGCAACCCGGACGGGATGCACTGGGGCTGGGAGGTCCACACGGGTATCGGCTGCGGGCTGGCCGAGGAGCTGCGCGCGCGCGGGTGGGACTGAACCGAACGGGGCAGGAGTCCGTCGTCGGCTATCCTGGGCCCGTGCGAGCCGGACTCCTGCTTATCGGGCCGCACCGGACGATTCGCCGCTAGCCCCCTGCTGGCGGAGCCGGTGCGGCAGACCCCTCCTGTGCGAGGGGTTTTGTTCTGTCCGGGGCCCCAGCGACCGAAGAGAAGACGCCATGACGCAGAGCCAGACGAGCACGCCGGAGTCCCACGACCCCGAAGGCCGTGAGACCTACGACGTCCATGCCGTGCAGGAGAAGTGGCTGCCGGTCTGGGACGACCTCGCGCCCTTCCGCAGCGGTCGACCCGACGACGAGCGGCCCAAGAAGTACGTCCTGGACATGTTCCCCTATCCCTCGGGCGACCTGCACATGGGTCACGCCGAGGCATACGCGATGGGCGACGTGATCGCGCGCTACTGGGCACAGCAGGGCTTCAACGTCCTGCACCCCATCGGGTGGGACTCCTTCGGCCTGCCGGCGGAGAACGCCGCCATCAAGCACGGACTCGACCCCGCCGGGTGGACCGACGCCAACATCGCCCAGCAGAAGGCGTCGATGCGGCGCTATGCCTGCTCGTTCGACTGGGACCGCGTCCTGCAGACCAGCGACCCGGCGTACTACCGCTGGAACCAGTGGCTGTTCGTGAAGATGTTCGAGCAGGGCCTGGCCTACCGCAAGGACTCGGCCGTCAACTGGTGCCCCAACGACCAGACCGTGCTGGCCAACGAGCAGGTCGTCGGTGGGCGCTGCGAGCGCTGCGACACCGTCGTCACGAAGAAGAAGCTCACACAGTGGTACCTCCGCATCACCGACTACGCCGACCGCCTGCTCGAGGACATGACCCAGCTCGAGGGCCAGTGGCCGGAGAAGGTGCTGCTCATGCAGCGCAACTGGGTCGGACGATCGACCGGCGCCGAAGTGCGCTTCGAGGTCGAGGGCCGCGACGAGCCGGTCACCGTCTACACGACGCGGCCGGACACGCTGTTCGGCGCGACGTTCTTCGTCGTCGCCGCCGACTCCGAGCTGGCCGCCACCCTCGCTGCCGGCACCTCGGCCGAGGGCGACTTCGCTGCCTACCTCGAGGGCATCAAGCAGGTCAGCGACATCGACCGCCTCGCCAGCGACCGTCCGAAGACCGGCGTGTTCCTGCAGAGATACGCAGTCAACCCGGTCAACGGCGCGCGCATCCCGATCTACGCCGCCGACTACGTCCTCGCCGACTACGGCACCGGCGCGATCATGGCCGTGCCCGCGCACGACCAGCGCGACTGGGAGTTCGCGACGACGTTCGGCCTTCCCATCGTCACCGTCGTCCAGCCCCCCGCGGGCTGGTCGGGCGAGGCCTACTCCGGCGACGGCGTCGCGGTGAACTCCGAGTTCATCGACGGGCTGCGCAAGACCGAGGCGATCGAGCGGACGGTCGCGTGGCTGGAGGAGAAGGGCCTCGGTGCCGGGGCGGTCAACTACCGCTTGCGGGACTGGCTCATCTCCCGGCAGCGCTACTGGGGCACGCCGATCCCGATCATCCACTGCCCGTCGTGCGGCGAGGTGCCCGTGCCGGTGGACCAGCTGCCGGTGACCCTGCCCTCGACCGTCGGCCTGGACCTCACACCCAAGGGGACGTCGCCGCTGGGCGGTGCCGAGGACTGGGTCAACGTCGCCTGCCCGACGTGCGGCGAGCCCGCGCGGCGCGACACCGACACGATGGACACCTTCGTCGACTCGTCGTGGTACTTCCTGCGCTACCTCGACCCCGACAAGACCGACGGTCCGTTCGACCCCGCCGCCGCGCGCGAGTGGATGCCCATCGACCAGTACGTCGGCGGCGTCACCCACGCGATCCTGCACCTGCTCTATGCACGGTTCTTCACCAAGGTGCTGCACGACATGGGCATGGTCGACTTCACCGAGCCGTTCACCCGCCTGCTGAACCAGGGCATGGTCGTGATGGGTGGCTCGGCGATGAGCAAGTCGCGCGGCAACCTCGTGCGGCTCACCGATGAGCTCGAGGGCAACGGCGTCGACGCCGTCCGTCTCACGATGGTGTTCGCGGGTCCGCCCGAGGACGACATCGACTGGGCCGACGTGTCCCCGTCCGGCGCCAAGAAGTTCCTCGCCCGCGCATGGAGGCTCTCCGGCGACGTCACGAGCGCACCCGGTGTCGATGTGACGACCGGCGACCTCGCTCTGCGTCGTGCCACGGCGCGCGCCGTCGACGATGCCGGCAAGGCCGTGGAGTCCTACCGCTTCAACGTCGCGGTCGCCAAGACGATGGAGCTCGTCAACGCCGCACGCAAGGCGATCGACTCCGGGCCGGGCGGGGCCGATCCGGCAGTGCGCGAGGCGGCCGAGGCCGTGGCGATCCTGCTGTCGCTGGTGGCTCCCTACACGTCCGAGGAGATGTGGGAGCGACTGGGCCACGAGCCCACGGTCGCCCTCGTCGGCTGGCCGACGGTCGACCCCGCGCTGCTCGTCGAGGACTCCGTGACGTGCGTCGTGCAGGTGGCGGGCAAGGTCTGCGACCGGCTCGAGGTGTCGCCCCTGATCAGCGAGGACGAGCTGCGCGCCCTGGCGCTCGCCTCGGCCGCGGTGGTCAAAGCTCTCGACGGTGCCGGCATCCGCACCGTCGTCGTCCGGGCGCCAAGGCTCGTGAACATCGTTCCGGCGTGACCGCGGAGGACGCCCAGACGACCCGGACCTCGGTAGGGTCAGGCGACATGGAGCACCGGGTCGCGATCGTCACGGACTCGACGGCGTACCTGCCGGCCGATCTCCTGGCGACGCACGGCATCGACGTCGTGCCGGTCCAGGTGGTGGTCAGCGGGCACCCGTTCGACGAGGGCACCGAGATCACCCCCGCCGAGGTGGCGGAGGCGCTTCGTTCGTGGAAGGTCGTCACGACGTCGCGGCCCTCGCCCGAACGCTTCGCGAGCGCCTACGCCGCAGCCGCCGCGCGAGGCGCAACGGCGATCGTGTCCGCGCACCTGTCCGGCGACATGTCCGGGACGTATGACTCCGCCACGCTCGCCGCACGGACGGCACCGATCCCGGTCGTGGTGGTCGACACGCGTCGCGTCGCCATGGCCATGGGCTTCGCCGTCCTCGACGGCGCGCGGGCCGCTGAGGGAGGCGCGGACGCCGAGGCGGTCGCCGCGGTGGTCCGCGACCGCGCGGCGTCGAGCAGCGCCCTGTTCTACGTCGACACGCTCGACTACCTTCGCCGCGGCGGCCGGATCGGTGCCGCCCAGGCTCTGCTCGGCCAGGCCCTCTCCGTGAAACCGATCCTCGAGCTCGTCGACGGCCGCGTCGCCCCACTGGAGAAGGTGCGCACCTCGGCTCGTGCTCTGGCGCGCCTCGAGGAGCTCGTCGTCGAGCGCGCCGCCGGACGGCCCTGTGACGTCGCCGTCCACCACCTCGACGCTGCTGCTCGTGCCGAGGCGCTGGCCGGGCGGCTCGTCGCCCGGTTGGTCGACTCCCGGGTGCTCGTCAGCGAGGTCGGCGCCGTCGTCGGCGCCCATGTGGGGCCGGGCATGGTCGCCGTGGCTGTGTCTCCGCGTCCGGGCGCGCCCGGATCGGGCTGAGGATGGCCGGGCTCGCGGACCTCGTGGTGGCGCTGCCCGCGACGGTCGATGCTCTCGTGCTCGCGGCGCTCGGGGCGCTCGTCGGGTACGCCGTCGGCTCGATCAACCCGGCGGCGATCATCGCCCGCCTGCGCGGCACCGACCTGCGCACGATCGGGTCCGGCAATCCCGGCGCCACCAACGCCGGTCGCGCGTTCGGCTGGCCGATCGGCGTCCTCGTCGCGGTCCTGGACATCCTCAAGGGCTTCCTGCCGGTGATCGTCCTCCAGTACCTCGGCTACCCCGTGCCGGCGCTGGTCGCCGGCCTCGCCGCCGTGATCGGCCATATCTCCTCGCCCTGGCTGCGCGGACGTGGCGGCAAGGGCGTCGCGACGTCGCTGGGCGCGGTCCTGGCCGTGCAGCCGCTGTGGGCGATCCCGGTGCTCGTGGTGTTCGGCGTGGTCATGCTGGCCACCCGTCGGGTGGGTCTGTCGTCGGTCGCCGGAGCGCTGATGCTGGTGCCCGCCTCGCTCGTCGAGAGGGACCGGCCCGCCGACATCGTCTTCGCGGCGCTGCTCACGGCGATCATCGTCATCCGGCACCGCCGCAACCTGCAGGAGGCCGCGGCCCCGCAGTGAGACGGGCGCGGGGGCACGGCTCGTCCTGGCAGCACCGGCAGGGTGCGTCGTCATCCGGCGTCCCCAGCCCGTGGTGTCGTCCCCAAGGCCCGGCGGTCGGCGACGTCGGGGACCCCGTGCCCGCCTAGCCTCCGGGCGTGCTTCCGTTGCCCCGTCGTCGTCTCGATCCCGAGCTCGTGCGGGATCGCCTTCGCGCACTCGCCGACGGCCGTGGCCACCACGGCGAGCCCGAGCCCACCCGGCCGAGGGCGGGGCTCACCTCGCTGGACCTGCTCGCGGCCGGGTTCGGTGACCCCCGCGGCGACGGGAGCATGGTCGACGGGAGCCATGTCGAGGGCCGCTCGTCCGGCCTCGACGACGACGGCTCCGCGGAGGGCGACACCCCGAGACCGGTCGTGCTGGCGCGAACGTCGCTGCGGCCCGTCGTGGTCGCCGTCCTGGCGACGGCGCTCAGCGCATGGGCCGTCGTCCACGTCGTCGCGGGCGGGGCTCCCGCATCGGTCGAGCTCGTGGCCGGAAGCCCGATCCCCTCGGTGGCCGGAGTGCTGGTGCCGGGCACGGAGCCTGGAGCGGCCTCCTCGCCGGGGGCCGCTCCGTCAGTGAGCGCGTCGAGCGCTGCCGTCGTGGTGGTGCAGGTGATCGGTCAGGTGCGTCGTCCCGGCCTCGTGCGTCTCGGCCCCGGTGCACGCGTCGCGGACGCGCTGGCGGCGGCGGGTGGTCTCGTGCGCGGCGGCGGCAGCGGCGGGCTCAACCTCGCGCGTCCCGTCGTCGACGGCGAACAGATCGTCGTGTCGCCCAGAACAGCCCCGGCCCCCACCGCCGGTGTCACCGGGACGGCCGGCGCGTCGGCCGACGCGGTCGTCGTCGACCTGAACCTCGCGACGGCCGGCGACCTGGACTCCTTGCCGGGGGTGGGCCCGGTGATGGCCGGGCGGATCCTGGAGTGGCGCACCGCCCACGGCCGGTTCGCCTCCGTCGACCAGCTGCGCGAGATCTCCGGCATCGGGGCGCGTACCTTCGCCCGGCTCAAGCCCCACGTGCGGATCTGACGTGGGGCTCCTCGTCGGCGTGCTGCTCTGGGCCGCGAGCGCGCTCGCGCTGGCGGGCACGGTGCACCTCGGCGTCACGACGTGGTGGGCGGTCGTGGGCGCGTTGCTCGCCGTCGCGTCCCTCGTGGTGGTTGTCGCCCGACGGCGCCACTCGTGGCCGGTGCAGCTCCCGCTCGTGCTGGCGGCGGTCGCACTCGTCCTGGGGTCGAGCGTCGTCACCTGGCGGGTGCAGCCGCTCATCGACGGGCCCCTCACCCCGCTCGTCGGCACCAGGGCGGTGCTCGACGCCGAGGTGCTGGTCGCCTCGGACCCCCAGGCCCGCCAGGGCCGCACGTCCGGGTCCCGGCGCACCGACGACTCCTGGCAGCTCGACGCCGCCCTCCTGTCGTGGCGACGCGCCGGCTTCCTGGTCGTCGACACCGATCTCCCGGTGCGTCTGCTCACCTCGGGCGAGGTCGCCGGCGTGCTGCCCGGGACCAGGGCGCACGTGGTCGCGAGGGTCCTGCCGGCCGACCCGATCCACGGCCGGGCCGCCACCCTGATCGCCGAGTCGTTCACCGTGACCGCGAGACCACCTGTGGTGCAGGGGATCGCGGGTGTGGTGCGGTCCGCGCTGCGCGACTCCGTCGCAGACCGCCCGCCCGACGAGGCCGGTCTTCTCCCCGGCCTCGTCGTCGGCGACACCTCCGGTGTGCCACCCGATCTCGACCAGGCGATGCGCGATTCGAGCCTCGCCCACCTCACCGCTGTCAGCGGCGGCAACGTCGCGGTGGTGGTGCTGCTCGCCCTTGGTGCCGTGCGCCTGGTCGGCGTACGCCGTGGCCGCACGCAGATCGTGCTGGTGGCGCTCGCGGTGGCTGCCTACGTCGTCCTCGCGCGACCCCAGCCCTCGGTCGTACGCGCCGCGGGGATGACGGCCGTGGTGCTGCTCGCGGTGCTCGTCGACGCCCGGGTGCGGCCGCTGGACGCCCTCGGCTGGTCGGTCGGCGGGCTCGTCCTGCTCGACCCGTTCCTCGCCCTGTCCGTGGGGTTCGCGATGTCGGCAGCCGCGACCGGTGGCCTCCTCCTGCTGGCGGCCCGCTGGCGTCCCGACCCCGAGGGCGGGTCGTGGCCCCGCCGCGCGCGTCGGGCGGTCGTGGCCCTCGTGGTCGTGGGGGCGGCGGCCCAGCTCGCGGTGGCTCCGCTCATCGCCGGCATCGGCGGGGGCATCCCGGTCGGGGGCGTCGTCGCGAACCTGCTCGCGGCGCCGGCGGTCGCCCCGGCGACGTCGTTCGGCCTCGTCGCCGCGTTGACCGGCGTCCTGTCCCAGCCGCTCGCCGGGATCATCGCGCTCCCGGCGTCGTGGGCGGTGGGCTGGGTCGCCGCCGTGGCCCGCACGACAGCCGAGCTCGCCCCGCCGCTGCCGTGGCCCGACGGCTGGGGCGGCGGTCTGGAGATGGCTGCGGTGCTCGCACTCGCGGGCGTGGCGGCGTTCCTCGCCCACCGGCGCGGAGGACCGCTCGTCCGGGCCTGCCTGGCGATCGCAGTGGTCGGCGGGGTCGTCGTCCTCGCACCGTCGGGGGCCGTTCCCCTGCCGCTCGGCGCCCCGTGGCCACCGCCGGGCTGGCGGATCGTCATGTGCGACGTCGGCCAGGGCGACGCCACGGTGCTCAACGCCGGCAACGGCGACGCCGTCGTCGTCGACGCAGGCCCAGACCCCGACCTGGTCGACCGCTGCCTGCGACGCCTCGCCGTCCGGCGCGTGCCGCTCCTGGTGCTGACGCACTTCCATGCCGATCACGTCGAGGGGGTTGCGGGGGTGCTTCGCGGCAGAGCGGCGGGCCCGGTGCTCGTCTCGCCGCTGGGGGAGCCTCCGACGGAGAAGACGCGAGTGGAGCGCTGGCTGGCCGCGGCGGGCACGTCGCTCCGCATCGCGGTGGCGGGTGACCGGTGGAGCGTCGGCGAGGTCCGCCTCAGGGTCGTCTGGCCCACGCGGCTGATCCGCGGCGAGGGCTCAGACCCCAACAACGCGAGCGTCGTCATGATCGCGGACGTCGGGGGAGTGTCGGTTCTCCTAGGGGGCGACCTGGAGACCGCCGCACAGGAGGCGGTGCTGGCGTCGGGAGTGATCGGACCCGTCGACGTCGTCAAGGTCCCGCACCACGGCTCGGCCAAGCAGGCACCGGGCTGGGTCGCCGCCGCACGGCCGCGGATCGCCCTCATCGGGGTGGGGCTCGGCAACGACTACGGGCACCCCAACGCCGGCACGGTCGCGGCGTATCGGGGCGAGGGCGCACTGGTGGGGCGTACCGACCTCGACGGTGACCTCGCGGTGATCCTCGACGCGGACCACCGCCTCGGCCTCGTCCGTCGGGGCAGCCCCTCGGGTGCGGGGCGATGACGGGGCGTCGGGTGCGCGTGACATGCTCGGGACGTCATGACGCCACCCCCAGCGAAGCGCTCCGCACCCCGGCCCCCCGCCTCCACCACGCCCGAGGCCGCCGCTGCCGCCGTCCACGCCGTCCTGGCTCTGGGCGCCGAGGACTTCCTCGCCGAGCGGGTCGTGGCAGCGGTGATCGCCGATGCCCGCAGCACCGACCCTACGGTCGAGCGGCGCGACGTCGACCTCGGCTCGGAGACCGGGCTCGGCGCCTTGGTGGAAGCCTGCTCGCCCAACCTGTTCGGGGACGCCGCGGTGGTCGTCGCGCGCAACGCCGAGCAGGCCGACGACCAGATGGTCGCAGCCCTGCTCGACGCGCTCGGCGCCGGCGACGTGCGGATCGTCGTCGTCCACCCGGGCGGGGTGAAGGGCCGCAAGGTCGCCGACGCGCTGGCCAAGGGCGGCTTCACCGTGGCGCCGTGCGAGAAGGCCAAGGGTCGTGCGGTGGAGGAGTTCATCGCACGTGAGCTGCGGTCCGCGCGCCGCACAGCGACACCGGACGCCGTCGAGGCCCTGCGCGTGGCCATCGGCGACGACCTCCGCTCCCTGGCCGCGGCCTGCGCCCAGCTTGTGAGCGACATCGAGACCGATCCCCTCACCGGGGAGTCCGTGGCCGTCTACTACGACGGTGTCGCCGACGTCCCCGGCTACCTCGTCGCCGACGCCGTGATCGGCGGTCGCGCCGTCGAGGTGCTGCGACGCACCCGCTGGGCCCTGGCCAACGACCCGGGTGCCGGACCGGCCCTCTCGGCCGCGGTCGCGTCCGGGCTGCGTGGCCTGGCCCGCGTCGCCTCGATGCCTCGGGGCATCCCCGACGCCGAGGTGGCCCGCGAGGCCGGGGTGCCGCCGTTCAAGGTGCGCTCGCTGCGCGAGCAGGCTGGCAAGTGGCACCCCGCCGCCCTGGCGGAGGCGCTCGTGGCCATCGCCGTCGCCGACGCCGCGGTCAAGGGCCGCGACGTCACCGGCCGGGCGATGAGCGAGGACGGCCTCGACCGCGAGCAGGGCACCTATGAGCTCGAGCGGGCGCTGCTGCACGCCGTCCGCAACCGCTCGCGCTCCTGACCGGGCGCAGCGCGCACCGCCGCCGGCAGGGCCGCACCCGGAAATGCCGAAGGGCGCCGTCCCGGGTGCGGGAGCGGCGCCCTTCGGGCGAAGCGGTAGGTCAGGCGCTGGCGAGCTCGGCGGCGCGTGCCGCGATCGCCGACTTGCGGTTGGCGGCCTGGTTCTTGTGGATGACGCCCTTGCTGGCGGCCTTGTCGAGCGCGCGGGTCGCGGACTTGGCGAGCTCGGCGACGACGGCGGCGTCGGCCGTGGGGGACTCGGCGGCCTCGCGGAACTTGCGCACCTGGGTCTTGAGGGCCGACTTGGTCGACTTGTTGCGCAGTCGCGCGTCCTCGTTGGTGCGGTTGCGCTTGATCTGCGACTTGATGTTCGCCACGGGTGGTATCGCCTTCGCGTCGTCTTCGGGGTGGGGCAGGGGCAAGTGGGTCAGGTACAGGAGCAGGTGGAGCAGGTTCCGGGCACGCGTGCGACGAGCGCACCGCGCGACACGCCAGGGTACCTGTCGGGGTACCTCCGGGCCAAATCCGCGCGACGGCACGAAAGCCGCAGCTCAGCAGCCCGGATCCGGGCTACGCCACGCAGGAGCACGCCAGCGTCGGCAGCCCGAAGGTCGTGGGACGATAGGGAGCCCCACACCGCCACCACCACCCCGAGGACGTCCAGACCGCCGTGGCCAACGCCAACGCCCCGAAGCCGGGTTCGACCGATCCGTCGATCATCCGCAACTTCTGCATCATCGCCCACATCGACCACGGCAAGTCCACGTTGGCCGACCGCATGCTGCAGATCACCGGTGTCGTCGACGGTCGTGACATGCGTGCGCAGTACCTCGACCGCATGGACATCGAGCGCGAGCGCGGCATCACGATCAAGAGCCAGGCAGTGCGGCTCCCGTACACCGCCGCCGACGGCGTCACCTATGTCCTCAACCTCATCGACACCCCCGGCCACGTCGACTTCACCTACGAGGTCTCGCGCAGCCTGGCCGCGTGCGAGGGCGCGATCCTCCTCGTCGACGCCGCGCAGGGCATCGAGGCCCAGACCCTCGCCAACCTCTACCTCGCGCTCGAGAACGACCTCCAGGTCATCCCCGTCCTGAACAAGATCGACCTCCCGGCCGCCCAGCCGGAGAAGTACGCGGCGGAGCTCGCGCGGATCATCGGCTGCGACCCCGGCGAGGTCCTCCAGGTCAGTGCCAAGTCCGGCCTCGGCGTGAACGACCTGCTCGAGGAGGTCGTGCGGTCCGTCCCGGCTCCGATCGGTGACCCGAAGGCGGCGGCACGGGCGATCATCTTCGACTCCGTGTATGACACCTACCGCGGAGTCGTCACCTACGTCCGCGTCATCGACGGGCATCTCTCCACCCGTGAGCGCATCCAGATGATGAGTACCGGCGCGGTGCACGAGATGCTCGAGGTGGGTGTCATCTCACCGGACCCTGTGCCCTCGGCCGGGATCGGCGTCGGCGAGGTCGGCTACCTCATCACCGGGGTGAAGGACGTCCGCCAGTCGCGTGTCGGCGACACCGTCACCTCCCAGCGCAACGGGGCGACCCAGGCCCTCGGCGGCTACCGCGATCCCAAGCCGATGGTGTTCTCGGGCCTCTACCCCCTCGACGGCTCGGACTACCCCGAGCTGCGCGACGCCCTCGACAAGCTCCAGCTCAACGACGCCGCGCTCGTGTACGAGCCGGAGACGTCGGTCGCGCTGGGGTTCGGGTTCCGTTGCGGCTTCCTCGGGCTGCTCCACCTCGAGATCGTGCGTGAGCGCCTCGAGCGGGAGTTCAACCTCGATCTGATCTCGACCGCGCCGAACGTGGTCTACCGGGTCGAGATGGACGACGCGAGCGAGATCGTCGTGACCAACCCGAGCGAGTTCCCGACCGGCAAGATCGCCGCGGTCTACGAGCCGATGGTGCGCGCGACGGTGCTGGCCCCGAGCGAGTACGTCGGCGCGATCATGGAGCTATGCCAGAACCGCCGCGGCGAGCTCCTCGGGATGGACTACCTCTCCGAGGACCGCGTCGAGCTGCGCTACACCCTCCCCCTCGCCGAGATCGTGTTCGACTTCTTCGACGCGCTGAAGTCCAAGACCCGCGGCTACGCCTCGCTGGACTACGAGCCCACGGGCGAGCAGGCGTCCGACCTGGTGAAGGTCGACATCCTGCTCCACGGCGACCCGGTCGACGCGTTCTCCTCCATCGTGCACAAGGACAAGGCGTACGCCTACGGCGTCTCGATGGCCGGAAAGCTCAAGGAGCTCATCCCGCGCCAGCAGTTCGAGGTCCCGATCCAGGCCGCGATCGGTGCCCGCGTGATCGCCCGCGAGACCATCCGTGCGATCCGAAAGGACGTCCTGGCGAAGTGCTACGGGGGTGACATCACCCGCAAGCGCAAGCTGTTGGAGAAGCAGAAGGAAGGCAAGAAGCGGATGAAGATGGTTGGCCGGGTCGAGGTGCCCCAGGAGGCCTTCATCGCCGCCCTGTCCACCGACGACTCCGCGGTCAAACCGAAGTAGTTCCGATGGTGTCGCCCTAATCCGTGCGTCGTACCGGATCTCACGCCAGACTGGTGGAGCGGGACGCGTGTCGGGGGTGGCACGGCGTACGCTTCCGCGCAGTCCGGTGGAGGTGCTGGAGTCGAGGGAGTGGGATCAGTGTCCGACGTGGCCGAAAGTGCAGTTCCGAGCGCTGGCAGGACGACCGTGGCACCAGAGCCCCTCCCCGAGGTGGCTCAGTCCGTCGGTCGGATGTTCTTCTCGCGGGTCGAGGCCGACCCCGCCCGCGAGGCGTTCCGGGCACCGACCGCCAGCGGCGGGTGGGAGTCCTGGAGCTGGGGGCGCAGCAGCGAGCGGGTCGTCGAGCTTGCCGCTGGCCTGCTCGCGCTCGGCCTGCAGCCCGAGGACCGTGTCGCGATCGCGATGGCGACACGGCTCGAATGGATCTTCGCCGACCTCGCGGTGATGTGCGCCGGCGGCGCCACCACGACCGTCTACCCCTCGACCAACGCCGAGGACGTCGGCTTCATCATCGGCGACTCGGGCTCCCGCTTCGTCGTGGCGGAGGACGCCGTCCAGCTCGCCAAGCTGGTCGACCAGCGTGAGGTGATGCCTGCCGTCGAGAAGGTCGTGCTCCTCGACACCGCCAAGGTCGACCTTGCTACGCGCACCGACGAGTGGGTCATCACCTTCGAGGACCTCGCCGGCCGGGGGCGCACCCTGCTGGGCAACGACCCCGACGTCGTGACCCGGGCAAACGACGCCGTGACCCCGGACCGTCTCGCGACGCTCATCTACACCTCGGGCACCACCGGTCGGCCGAAGGGCGTGGAGCTCACTCACGGCAACTGGGCGTATGAGGGTGCGGCGGTCGAGCCGCTCGGGCTCGTCGGGCGCGACCAGCTGCACTTCCTGTGGCTGCCGATGTCGCACTCCTTCGGAAAGGTCCTGCTCGCTGCCCAGCTCCAGATCGGCTTCACGACGGCTGTGGACGGGCGGATCGACAAGATCGTCGACAACCTCGCCGTGATCCGCCCCAACGTCATGGCCGGTGCGCCGCGCATCTATGAGAAGGTCTACGCCCGCGTGGTGTCGATGAACGCTGCCGAGGGCGGCGCCAAGGCGAAGATCTTCAACTGGGCCATCGGCGTCGGCATGGAGGTGGTCGAGCTCGAGGCCGCCGGGAAGAGCATCCCGACGATGCTCTCCCTGCAGCACAAGGTCGCCGACCGCCTGGTCTTCTCCAAGGTCAAGGACCGCATGGGCGGACGGATCGCCCACTTCGTGTCCGGGTCGGCCGCCCTGTCCAAGGACGTCGGAGCCTGGTTCGCGGCCTGCGGCCTGCCCATCCTCGAGGGCTACGGACTGACCGAGACCTCCGCCGGCACCCTGGTCAACCGACCCGGGCACAACCGGGTCGGCACCGTGGGCTTCCCCATGCCCGGCACCGAGGTCCGTATCGCCGCCGACGGTGAGATCCTCATCCGCGGTGGAGGCGTGATGCGCGGCTTCCACAACCTGCCCGAGCAGACCGCCGAGATGCTGATCGGCGACGGCTGGCTGGCCACCGGCGACATCGGTGAGATCGACGACGAGGGCAACCTCAAGATCACCGACCGCAAGAAGGACCTCATCAAGACCTCGGGCGGGAAGTACATCGCGCCGAGCCTGATCGAGTCCCGGTTCAAGGCGCTCTGCCCGATCCTGGGCAACGTGATCGTCCACGCGAACGGTCGCAACTACGCCACGGCGCTCGTCACTCTGGACCCTGACGTCACCGCCGGGTTCGCGGAGTCCGAGGGCATCGCGGGCGGGCCCGAAGCCTGGCCGTCCGACCCGAAGATCGAGAAGAACGTGCGCGAGGCGCTGACCGAGCTCAACAAGGGGCTCAACCGCTGGGAGACGGTCAAGGACGTCCGGATCCTCCCGCGGGACCTCTCCGTCGAGGAGGGCGAGCTGACGCCGAGCCTGAAGATCAAGCGCAAGGCGGTCGAGGTCAAGTACGCCGACCTGCTCCAGGCCATGTACCCCAAGGACTGACGCGCTCGTCCCACCCGGGCGCCGGTGACCTGAGGGCCGCGGCGGCGCGTAGCCTCGCTCCGTGCCGTCCTTGCCGCCCGAGGGTGATCCCGCCCCGTCCGACGGCTCGTTGCCCCGCTCGGCCCTCGCGTCGGTCGGCGTCCGGCCGTTCGCGTTCTACGTCCATGTGCCGTTCTGCTCGACGCGGTGCGGCTACTGCGACTTCAACACCTACACCGCCGCGGACCTCGGGCCCGGCGTCGGCCGCGCCTCCTACGCCGACCAGGCCATCGCCGAGGTCCGTCTGGCGCGACGCGTGCTCGGCGACCGCGACCTGCCCGTCTCCTCGGTGTTCGTCGGTGGCGGCACGCCCACCCTGCTCCCACCCGGCGACCTCGGGAGGATACTCGGGGCGATCCGCACGGAGTTCGGGCTCGAGCCCGACGCCGAGGTGACGACCGAGGCCAACCCCGACTCCGTCTCCGCAGGCTCGCTCGAGGCGCTGCGCGAGGAGGGTTTCACCCGCGTGTCGTTCGGGATGCAGAGCACGGCCCCGCACGTCCTGGTCGTCCTGGAACGCACGCACTCCCCGGGCCGTGCGGTGGCGGCGATCGAGGAGGCACGTGCTGCCGGCTTCGAGCACGTCAACGTCGACCTCATCTACTCCACGCCCGGCGAGACCGAGCGCGACTTCGCCGGGTCGCTGCAGGCGGCGATCGACAGCGGCGCCGACCACGTGTCGGCGTACGCACTCATCGTCGAGGACGGCACGAGGCTCGCGGCGCGGATCCGACGCGGAGAGATCCCCGACGTCGACGACGACGTCGCTGCCGACCGGTACCTGCAGGCCGACGAGACGCTCACCGCGGCGGGCCTGCAGTGGTACGAGGTGAGCAACTGGGCGCGGCCCGGGGCGGAGTGCCGGCACAACCTCGCCTACTGGCGCGGCGACGACTGGTGGGGCGCCGGCCCGGGGGCGCACGCCCACGTCGGTGGCGTGCGGTGGTGGAATGTGCGCCATCCCACGGCCTACGCCGCCAGGATCGCCGCCGGTGTGAGCCCGGCCCAGGCGCGCGAGGTGCTCGGGGCTGACGACCGCCGCGTGGAGGACGTCCTGCTGCGGGTCCGGCTGCGCGAGGGCCTGCCCCTGGCCACGCTCACCGAGACGGGTCGCGTCGTGGCCGAGCGCGCCGTGCGCGACGGCCTCGCCGAGGAGTCGTCCTACGACGCCGGCCGGCTGGTGCTCACCTTGCGCGGGAGGCTCCTCGCCGACGCCCTCGTGCGCGACCTGGTCGACTGACTGTCTCCTCGTCGGCTGACGACCTCGGCGCGACCCGATGGGGTGGCCGGGATCCTGTGCCTCAGGTGAAGAAGCGGATCGTGACCGGGTAGCGGTAGAGCTCGCCGGCGTAGGCCTTCACGGCGCCGATGATCGCGAAGACGAGCGCACCGACCGCGACGACCGGCAGCAGGAAGAACCCGATCAGGACGAAACAGAGAATCCCGCTGACGATCGCCGCGATGAGCACCGTCAGGTGGAAGTTGAGGGCTTCCTTGGACTGGTCCTCGACGAAGGCCGACCGCTTGCCGAAGATCGCCAGGATGAGGATCGGGGCGACGATCGAGAACGCGATCTCCGAGAGGTGGGCGAGCATGGCCCACAACCGTTCGTCGCCCGGCGAGAGCGGCACCTCCGAGGGAGGGCTGTAGCCGTAGGCCACCGGTGGCGGCGCGGGCATCGTGGCGTAGGACGGCAGCGGCGGAGGATCGCCCGGTCGAGGCGCCGGTGGGGTGGGCGGTCCGGGTGGCGTCGGCGGGCCGGGTGGCACCGGTGGCGCGGGGAGCGGCATCGGCGGGACGTACGGAGGGAACGGCGGGGCCGAGGGATCGACGCTGTCGGCCGGGATCTCCTCGGACATCAGCTTCCTCCACGCACCTAGTGGGAGCAGCCCTGCGGCTCGTCCCCCTCACGCTAGTCACGACCTGACCCGGACGCGACGGCGGCGGGCGCCCCCGAGGGGGTGCCCGCCGCCGCGACGAGATGACGGACTACTTCACGAGGCGCAGCGCGAAGGGGTAGCGGTAGAGCTCGCCCTTGTTGGCCGCGAGGCCCGCGATGATGCAGAACACGAGGTTGACGATCCCGATGATCGGGAGCAGCAGCGCGCCGATGACGACGGCGGTCAGGATCAGCGCGACGAACCAGGCGATGGCGACGGTGATCTGGAAGTTGAGGGCTTCCTTCGCCTGGTCGTTGGTGAACGCCGAGCGCTTCCCGAAGACGAGCATGATCACCAGGCTCGGGATGAACCCGAACACGATGCCGCCGAGGTGGGCGAGCATCGCCCACATGCGCTCGTCGCTGGGGGACAGGGGCTGCTCCCCGACCATGGCGCCGGGAGCGGCCATCGGTGGTGGCGGCGTCGCAGCGGCGGGCGGTGGCGGGGGCGGCGGGGGCGTGGCGTCGCCGACGGGCGGCAGGGGCTCGCCCTCGGTCGGGAACTGGTCAGACATGGGGGTGTCCCTCCTCGAGACTGCGGACGCCATCCATCCAGGACGTGGTGGCGACCGGCTCCACCGTAGCGACCGCACCCCTCGAGTGGTGGGACGTTCAGGCGGTCTGCGCGTCCGAATGGCCAGGAGTCAGTCCGGGGCGGTGACGACGTCGATGAGCTCCTCGACGCGGGCGAGCAGGCTCGGCTCGAGGTCGGCGTAGGTCCGCACGTGCCCCAGCAGCCAGCGCCAGCCTGCCGCGACGTCGGCCGCCGTCTCGTGCGGGCGCCCCAGGCCCGCCAGCACGCCGTTCTTCCAGGGCCGGCCCCGAGGGACCACGGGCCAGGCCTCGATGCCGAGCACCTGGGGCCGGATGGCCTGCCAGACGTCGACGTAGGGGTGGCCCAGGACGACGACGTGGGCACGGTAGGCACGCCGGACCGCCTCGGCGATGCGGGTCTCCTTCGATCCCGGCACGAGGTGGTCGAGCAGCACCCCGAGGCGGCGACCCGGCCCGGGGTCGAAGGCCCGCACGAGGTCGAGCAGGTCGTCGGCGCCGTGGAGCGGCTCGACGACGACTCCCTCGATGCGCAGGTCGTGGCCCCAGACCTTCTCGACCAGCTCGGCGTCGTGGAGGCCCTCGACCCAGATGCGGGAGTCGCGGGCGACGACGGCACGCACCTGGGCGACCGCGATCGAGCCCGACGCCGTGCGGACCGCGCCGGCAGGAGCCGACGGCGTCGCCCGCACGAGGGTCACGGTGCGCCCGTCGAGGAGGAAGGCCGCGGGCCGCAGGGAGAACGGACGCCGCGTGCCGTGGCGGTCCTCGAGCACGACCGCCCACCCCTCGGCGCCCTTCTCCGTGCCGACGACAGCACCGCACCAGCCGGAGTCGGCGCACTCCACGACGAGGCCGGGCTCGGCCTCCACCTCGGCGACGACGATGCGGCGCGGCGCGTGCGGGTCCGTCGAGAGGACGTCGCGGCCGTAGCGGTCGGTCATGCCGTCCTCTCGGTGGATGTGGAGGTAGAGGGGGGTGGAGCCGGGTCGTCCCGGTCGTAGCGCTCGCCTCGGGGGGCGGGCGTGCTCGACCGTGGCGGCGAGCCTAGGCCGAGCGCACCCACGTGACGTGCAGCGGCGCGCGCCAGGAGGAGGGTTGCCGGGTCCCGTCGTAGACTTGGCACTCGAAACCCCGGAGTGCCAGCATCCGGGGGCGCATCGTCGGCACGGGAGGTGGCACGTGGTCGAGGACCGTCGGCTCTCCGTGCTGCGCGCCATCGTGGAGGACTACGTCGCCACGCACGAGCCGGTGGGCTCCCGCTCCCTCGTCGAACGGCACTCCCTCGGGGTGAGCCCGGCCACGATCCGCAACGACATGGCGGTGCTCGAGGACGAGGGCCTCATCGCCCAGCCGCACACGAGTGCCGGCCGGATCCCCACCGACCAGGGCTACCGCGTGTTCGTCGACAAGCTCTCGCAGGTCAAGCCGATGTCGGTCGCGGAGCGGCGCGCGATCGGCTCGTTCCTCGACGGCGCGGTCGACCTCGACGATGTCATGCAGCGCTCGGTGCGGCTCCTGGCCCAGCTCACCCGCCAGGTGGCGCTCATCCAGTACCCCTCGCTCACTCGCTCCACCGTGCGCCACATCGAGCTCGTCGGGCTCGGCCCGACCCGCATCCTGCTGGTGCTCATCGCCGACACCGGGAGGGTGGAGCAGCGCGTCATCGACACCGCCGCCGCCGTACCCGACGACCTCCTGCAGAGACTGCGGCTCCTGGTGATCGAGCGCGTCAACGGTGTCCGGCTCGTCGATGTCGCCGACAAGGTGGCCGACGTCGTCGAGCAGTTCTCCGGCGAGGAGCGCACCGCGGTGGCAGCCATCATCGCGACGCTGCTCGAGACCGTCGTGGAGCGGCACGAGGAGCGGGTCATGCTGGCCGGCACGGCCAACCTCGCGACGTTCGGCGAGGACTTCACCGGCGCCGTCCGGCCCGTCCTCGAGGCGCTCGAGGAGCAGATGGTGCTCCTGCGCCTGCTCGGCGAGAGCAGGTCCGGCGACTCCCTGACCGTCCGCATCGGTCACGAGAACGAGTTCGAGGGCCTCAGCTCCACCTCCGTCGTCACGGTCGGCTACTTGCGCGGCGACGAGGTCGTCGCCCAGCTCGGGGTTGTCGGCCCGACCCGCATGGACTACCCCGGGACGATGGGGTCGGTGCGCGCCGTGGCGCGCTACGTCGGCCGCATCCTGACTGAGCAGCAGTAGGGACACAGTGGCATCCGACCTGTACGCCGTCCTCGGCGTCGCGCACGACGCGACCCCCGAGGAGATCAAGCGCGCCTACCGCAAGCTCGCCCGCGAGCTGCACCCCGACGTGAACCCCGACCCGAGCATCCAGGACCGGTTCAAGGCGGTCACCGCGGCCTATGAGGTGCTCTCCGACGCCGACAAGCGCCAGATGTACGACCTCGGCGGCGACCCGCGCGGCGGTGGGGCCGGTGCTGGCTTCGGCCAGGGCTTCGGCTTCGGCGACATCATGGACGCGTTCTTCGGTACGCAGTCGCGGGGTCCGCGCCCGCGCACCGGTCGCGGCAAGGACGCCCTGATCCGACTGCAGGTCAGCCTCGGCGAGGCCGCCTTCGGCGCCGCGCGTGACATCACCGTTGACACCGCGGTCGCCTGCACGGACTGTCAGGGCCTCGGCACCGCGCCTGGCACCGCCGTCGTCACCTGCACGATGTGCCAGGGCCGCGGCGAGGTCCAGTCGGTGCAGCGGTCGTTCCTCGGCCAGGTCATGACCGCGCGACCGTGCCCCCAGTGCCAGGGCTTCGGCACCCTCATCCCGCACCCGTGCCCCGAGTGCTCCGGCGAGGGGCGCGTGCGCACGCGCCGCACGATCACCGTGAAGATCCCGCCGGGCGTCGACACCGGCACGCGCATCCAGCTCACCGGCGAGGGCGAGGTCGGCCCGGGCGGCGGCCCGGCCGGCGACCTCTTCCTCGAGATCGTCGAGACACCGCACGAGGTCTTCTCCCGCCAGGGCGACGACCTCCACTGCACCATCACGCTGCCGATGACGGCAGCCGCGCTCGGAACCACGATCGACCTCGAGACCCTCGACGGCCCCGAGAACATCGAGGTCCGTGCCGGCACGCAGTCCGGGCAGGTCCTCACGCTGCGTCAGAAGGGCACCTCCCACCTGCGCAGCAGCGGTCGGGGCGACCTCCACGTGCACGTCGAGATCCTGACGCCGACCAAGCTCGACGAGCAGCAGCAGGAGCTGATGCGCCAGCTCGCGGCCCTGCGTGGCGAGGAACGCCCCACCGGCACCGTGCTGGCCGGGCACCCCTCCCAGGGCGGGCTGTTCTCGCGCCTGCGCGACGCGTTCACGAGCTGACGGGCACCCGCGCATGACCGCGCCGTTCTTCCTCGTCGCTCCCACGGCGCTCACTCCCGAGATCGGTGGCGTCGTCGTCGTCGACGGGCCCGAGGGTCGGCACGCCGCGACCGTGAAGCGCCTCGAGGTCGGTGAGCGGGTGCTCGTCGGCGACGGCGAGGGCCACGTCGTCGACGGGGTCGTATCCGCCGTCGTCGGCCGTGACCGCCTCGACGTCACCGTGTCGGCGCATGACTCCTACCCCGCGCCCGCGCCTCGCGTCACGGTGGTCCAGGCGCTGGCCAAGGGTGAGCGCGGCGAGCTGTCCGTCGAGCTGCTCACCGAGGTCGGCGTCGATGTCGTGGTGCCCTGGTCGGCGCAGCGGTCGATCGCCCAGTGGCGCGGTGAGAAGTCCGGTCGGGGCGTCGAGAAGTGGCGCTCGACGGCGCGCGAGGCGTCCAAGCAGTCCCGGCGTCCCTACGTGCCGGTGATCCGGCCGCTCGCCGGCACGGGTGATGTCGTCGCGCTGATCGCCGAGGTGGTCGCCGGAGGCGGCACGTGCCTGGTGCTCCACGAGGCCGCGAGCCTGCGCCTGGCGTCGTGGCGCGTCCCCACCTCGGGCGAGGTCGTGCTGGTGGTCGGCCCCGAGGGCGGCATCAGCGACGACGAGCGCGCGGCCTTCGAGCGTGCGGGTGCCCTCTCGGTCCGCCTCGGGCCGTCGGTGCTGCGCACGTCGACGGCCGGCACGGTTGCCGCCGCCGTGGTCCTCGCGTCGTGCGGTCGCTGGGATTAGCCGGCACCACGGTCGTTACGCTCACACCATGAGTGTCGACTGCTTGTTCTGCCGGATCGTCTCGGGCGAGATCCCGTCCACGATCGTCCTGGACACCGATCGGGTGCTGGCCTTCCGCGACATCACGCCGCAGGCTCCCGTCCATGTGGTGGTGATCCCCAAGGAGCACCACGCCGACCTCGCGGCGCTGACCACCGCTGACCCGGCGCTGGCCGGTGAGCTCCTCGCGACGGCGGCAGAGGTCGCCCGCACGGAGGGGCTCACCCGCGGCTACCGGGTGGTTCTCAACACCGGGGCCGACGCCGGCCAGAGCGTGTTCCACGTGCACGCCCACCTCCTGGGCGGGCGCAGCCTGTCGTGGCCGCCGGGCTGAGCGCTCGGTATCGGGCAGTGGCAGGGGACCGGTTCGCCGTACCATGAGCGGGTCGGCCCCGGTCGACGACTGACGGGCCACGACGGCCGTCTCCAGCCCCGGCCGCACCCGATGACCGCCACACCAGACCAGGCCAGACCAGCACCGCCAGACCAGCACCGAACCGAACCGAACCACTTGAGAAGGGCAGCGACGGCCGACCGGGCCGACCCATGACGACCACGACTGACACGCAGGTCAAGATCTTCGTCCCCGCGTCCCTCGACATGGTGACCCTCCTCGGGTCGGGCGATGAGCTGGTGCGGGCCGTCGAGCGCGGCTTCCCCAGCATCGACATCCATGTCCGCGGCAACGAGATCACCGTCACGGGAGCGCCGACCGAGGTCGCCCTCGTCGACCGCGTCATCGGCGACATGCTCTCCGTGATCCGCTCCGGGCAGGCCCTCACGCCGGAGTCGGTCGAGCGGTCGATCGAGATGCTGCGCGCGGACTCCACGGTGCGCCCGGCCGACGTCCTGACGGCCAACATCCTGAGCAACCGTGGCCGGACGATCCGCCCGAAGACGGTCAACCAGAAGGCCTACGTCGATGCCATCGACGAGCACACGATCGTGTTCGGCATCGGCCCCGCGGGTACCGGAAAGACCTACCTCGCTGTCGCCAAGGCTGTGCAGTCACTGCAGGCCAAGCAGGTCAGCCGGATCATCCTCACGCGTCCGGCCGTCGAGGCGGGCGAGCGGCTCGGCTTCCTGCCCGGCACGCTCTCGGAGAAGATCGATCCCTACCTCCGGCCGCTCTACGACGCGCTGCACGACATGATCGACCCCGACTCCATCCCGCGGCTGATGACGAGCGGCGTGATCGAGGTGGCTCCGCTGGCCTACATGCGTGGACGCACGCTCAACGACGCCTTCATCATCCTCGACGAGGCGCAGAACACCTCGCCCGAGCAGATGAAGATGTTCCTGACCCGGCTCGGCTTCGGGTCGACGATGGTCGTCACCGGCGACACCACGCAGGTCGATCTCCCGGCCGGCACCGCGAGCGGGCTCAAGGTCGTCGAGGGGATCCTCGACGGTCTCGACGACATCGCCTTCTGCCGCCTCACCAGTCAGGATGTCGTGCGCCACAAGCTCGTCGGGAAGATCGTCGACGCCTACGCCACGTTCGACGCGGAGGCGGCCGCGGCGGCACAGCTGCCGGGCCGCGGCCCGCGCCGCAGCCGACGGTGAGGAGTCGCTCATGACGATCGATGTTGTCAACGAGAGCGGCGTCGACGTCGACATCGACTCGCTCGGTGCCCAGGCGCGCTTCGTCCTCGACCGGCTGCGCATCCACCCGCAGGCCGAGCTGTCCGTCCTGCTGCTCGACGAGGTCGCCATGACCGAGCTGCACGTGCGGTTCATGGACGAGCCAGGTCCCACCGACGTGCTGTCCTTCCCGATGGACGAGCTGCGTCAGCCGCAGGACGACGAGGAGCCCGAGCCGGGCATGCTCGGCGACGTCGTCCTGTGCCCGCAGGTCGCCGAGGGCCAGGCGCGCGACGCCGGTCACGGCCGCGACGATGAGATGGCGCTCCTGCTCACGCACGGGATCCTGCACCTCATCGGCTACGACCACGCCGAGCCGGAGGAGCACGCCGAGATGTTCGGCCTCCAGGCCCGGTTGCTCGCGGAGTGGGTCGGTCACCAGGGGTCACCGAGGTGACCCCCGACGTCGTCTCGCTCGTCGTCGCCGCGTTGTTCGTCGTGTTCGCCGGCTTCCTCGTCGCCGGGGAGACCGCGGTCGGCCGCGTCTCGCGTGCCCGTGTCGACGAGCTCGTGCGCGAAGGCGTGCGGGGTGCCGTACGCCTCCGGCCGCTGCTCGAGGACCGGCCGAAGTACGTCAATGCGCTGCTGTTCCTGCACATGCTGCTTTTCGTCGCGGCAACCGTGCTCGTCACGCGCGCCTTCCTCGACACCCTCGCCGGCCCTGTGTGGTGGAAGCTGACGGCCACCGTGCTGGTGATGATCGTCGTCGGCTACGTCGCGCTCGGCGTCGCGCCGCGGACTCTCGGGGTGCAGCATGCCGACCGCATCGCGATGCGGACCGCGGGACCGGCCAAGGCGCTCGCGACCCTCGTGGGTCCCCTGGCCCAGCTGCTGATCCTCATCGGCAACGCGCTGACCCCGGGCAAGGGGTACAAGGAGGGGCCGTTCGCCTCGCAGGCCGAGCTGCGCGAGCTCGTCGACCTCGCCGAGGCGAGCGACCTGATCGAGGACGACGAGCGGCAGATGATCCATTCGGTGTTCGAGCTCGGCGACACGGTGGTGCGCGAGCTGATGGTGCCGCGTACGGACATGGTGTTCGTCGAGTCGACCAAGACCTTGCGTCAGGCCCTGTCCCTCGCTCTGCGCAGCGGCTTCTCCCGCATCCCGGTCACGGGTGAGAACACCGACGACGTCATCGGGGTGGTCTACCTCAAGGACATGGCGCGACGGACCTTCGAGCACCACGACGCCGAGCAGAGCGAGCGAGTCGCCAGCCTGATGCGACCGGTCTTCATGGTGCCCGACAGCAAGCGGGCCGACGAGCTGCTCAAGGACATGCAGGCGGCCCGGGTGCACATGGCCGTCGTCGTCGACGAGTACGGCGGCACCGCGGGCATCGTCACGATCGAGGACGTCGTCGAGGAGATCGTCGGGGAGATCACCGACGAGTACGACACCGAGGTTCCCGAGGTCGATGCGTTGGGGCACGGCTGCTTCCGGGTTCACTCCCGGATGCACGTCGAGGACTTCGCCGACCTCATCGGGATCTCGATCGACGCCGACGAGGAGAGTGTCGACACGGTCGGCGGCCTGCTCGCCAAGCGGCTCGGCCGCGTGCCGATCCCGGGCGCGCGCATCACCGTCCAGGGCTGGGACCTCACCGCGGAGACGTCCGCCGGGCGCCGCAACCGGATCAGCACGGTCCTCGCCGAACCCGTGTCGGCGGCCGTGGACGATTCCGACGCGGCCGACCTAGGGGACCAGCCCGATGCCTGAGCCGAGCTCTGGGCTCTCCGCCGAGGACGCCAAGCTCGTCACGCTCGCCCGTGGTGCACGTGGCCGTGTCGGTGCCGCCGAGGGTGCCGCCGTCCGCGACGAGACCGGTCGCACCTACTCCGGTGCCACGGTCTCCCTGGGCTCGTTGAGCCTCTCGGCTGTGCAGCTCGCGGTCGCCGTGGCCTCCGCCTCCGGCGCGCGCGGCCTCGAGGCCGCCGTTGTCGTGCGTCGCGACGCCGACATCGCCGCCGCCGACCTCGACGTCGTGCGCGACCTCGGTGCCGCCGGGGTGCCCGTGCACGTCGTGGCACCCGACGGCAGCGTGCTCGCGAGTGTCACGACCTGACGTGGCCACGACCGCCGACCCGGTCCACCACCTCCGGGGACGAGCCGTCGCGTCGGTGATCGCGGCGGCCATGCTCTTCGGCACCACAGGCACTGCCCAGGCTCTCGGCCCTTCGGGCACGACACCCCTCGGCATCGGTGCCGCACGCATCGTGGTCGGTGGTGCCGGGCTCTTCGCCGTCCTGCCCTTCATCGGTGGCAGTCGCCGGGATGCCTTGTCCCTGTGGCGATCTCGGTGGGGGATCATCGCCGGGACCATGACCGCCCTGTACCAGGTGTGCTTCTTCGGCGGGGTCCTTCGAGCCGGGGTCGCCCTCGGCACGCTGGTGACGATCGGCAGCGGCCCGGTCTTCGCCGGCATCCTGTCCTGGGTGCTCCTGCGTGAACGACCCCGTGCCACGTGGGTGCTGGCGACCTCGGTGTGCGTGGTGGGGCTCGCGCTGCTGATCGGCAGCGGCGCCGCGCGCCCCGACGTCGATGCATGGGGGCTCCTTCTCGCGCTCGCCTCCGGTCTCGGGTACGCCGTCTACACGGTCGCGGCGAAGCGGCTGCTCAACGACGGGCACCGCAGCGACGAGGTCATGGCCGGCGCGTTCGGCCTCGGGGGTCTGCTTCTCCTGCCGCTGCTCCTCACCCAGCCAGTGGCGTGGCTGGCGACGCCGAGCGGGCTCGTGCTGGCGCTGTGGCTGGGTCTTGCGACCACGACGCTGGCGTACGTCCTGTTCGGGCGGGGGCTTCGCCACCTCCCTGCCGGGCCGGTGACGACCCTCGTCCTGGCCGAACCGGTCGTGGCCACGGTCCTCGGGGTGGTCCTGCTGGGGGAGTCGCTGGCCGTGCTCGGGTGGATCGGCGCGGCCCTCGTGCTGACCGGTCTTGCACTGCAAGGCGCGGCTTCGGCCCGTGGTGGGGGACAATCACCCCTGTGACCGATCATCGCTCCGGATTCGCCTGCTTCGTCGGTCGCCCCAACGCCGGCAAGTCCACGCTCACCAACGCGCTCGTGGGCGAGAAGGTGGCCATCACCTCGAGCAAGCCGCAGACCACGCGCCACACCGTGCGTGGCATCGTCCACCGCGACGACGCACAGCTCGTCCTCGTCGACACGCCGGGGCTGCACAAGCCGCGCACACTCCTTGGTGAGCGCCTCAACGCCGTGGTGCGCGAGACGTGGGGAGAGGTCGACGTCATCGGCTTCTGCCTGCCTGCCGACGAGCCGATCGGCCCCGGCGACAAGTTCATCGCCACCGAGCTCGCCACGGCTCGCCGCACGCCCAAGGTCGCGATCGTCACCAAGACCGACCTCGTCGACCACGCGACCGTCGGCAAGCGACTCTTCGAGGTGATGAAGCTCGGGGAGGCCGTCGGGATCGAGTGGGCCGAGGTGGTCCCGGTGTCCGCCGTCGCCGGCGACCAGGTCAAGCTGCTCGAGGACCTCCTCGTCGGTCTCATGCCCCCCGGACCGCCGCTCTATCAGGACGGCGAGCTCACCGACGAGCCCGAGCTGATCATGTGCGCCGAGCTCATCCGCGAGGCTGCGCTCGAGGGTGTCCGCGACGAGCTGCCGCACTCGATCGCCGTCGTCGTCGACGACATGATCCCTCGCGAGGGTCGCGCGGAGAACAACCCGCTGCTCGACGTCCACGCCTCGCTCTACGTCGAGCGCGACAGCCAGAAGGCGATCATCATCGGGCACAAGGGAACTCGGCTTCGCGACGTCGGGATCACCTCGCGCAAGCAGATCGAGGCTCTGCTCGGCACCCGCGTGCACCTCGACCTCCGCGTCAAGGTCGCGAAGGACTGGCAGCAGGACCCGCGCCAGCTGCGCAAGCTCGGCTTCTGAGCGTTCAGGGAGTCGGTGAGGTGCTCGCCGGCTCGGCCGCGCCGCAGTGGCCGATGCGCCCGAAGCCCACGCGTTCATAGACGCGGGCGACATCGTCGTCGCCGGCGGACAGCAGCGCGAGGGTGCAACCACGAGCACGCGCGTCGCCCAGCAGCTCGGCCACCACGGCGGCCGCCGCACCACGGCGTCGGTGCGTCGGGAGGGTCGCGATCCCGACGAGCTCGGTGTCGGCACCGATCGGCTGGTGCCAGCCGACGGCAGTGATCCCGTCGGCCGGGTCGTCGTGGACCACCACGACCGAGCTGCCGTCGCGGATGCGGCCTTGGACGTGGGCGAGCACGGCGCGATCGAGTGACATGGCGTCCCGGTCGGCCGGGCCGGCCTCACCGACGGACGTCCCCGGCGCTGCGAAGCCGAGGTCGGAGACGGCCAACGCCGTGACCAGGTCGCGCGAGTCGGCGGCGAGAAGCCTCGTCCCGGATGACGTGCGGGCGACCGGCACGTCGAGCGGGCGGACCAGGAGGGGGTAGGAGGTGACGGCGTAGCCGCAGCGGGTGAGGGCTCCCCGCAGGGACGGCACGAGCTCCTCGACCCACTCGAAGGACACGTCCTGTCTCGCCGCCTCGAGCACGGCCGCCGCGCGGAGCACGTCCTCGGACGTCACGGCTTGGGGGCCGCCGAGGTCGGCGTCGGGCCGCGGCCTGATGGAGAACGGCCAGGGGGCTCGTGAGATGAAAGCCCGGAGCGGACCGACGTCGAGGTGGTCGGCACAGCCGCGGGGGGCGGCGTCGAGATAGCTGTCCACGTGCTTCAGCAGGTCGAGCGGGGTGGCCATCGCGGGGCGGTCAGGCCGTCGTGGCGCTTGAGGCGTCGTCCAGAGGCCCGTCCTCGACGGTCGGGGTGAGGGGTGTGCCTGCGCGTACCTCGACGTCCGGGTCGCCGCTGAGGACGTCGCCCGGCTTGCCTGGCTTCTCACCCTTCGTGCGCACCTGCAGCTCGGGGACGAGCTCGTGGCGCTGCCCGTAGGTCTCGATGACGGCGATGACCGCGGCGGCCAACGGGATGCCGATGATCGCGCCGATCGGGCCGAAGAAGGCGAATCCGACGAAGACCGAGCCCAGGGCGATCGCTGGGTGCACGTCCATGGTCGCCCGGCTGATGCGCGGGGTGAAGACGTAGCTCTCGATCTGCTGGTAGACGGTGGCGAAGATGACGATCCACACGACGTCGATCGGGTCGTTGAACGCCGCGAACAGGGCCGGGATCGCGACCCCGATGTAGGTGCCGATGGTGGGGATGAACTGGCTCACGATGCCGGCGAAGATGCCCATCGGCAGCCAGTACGGGACGTGGATGAGGGCGAAGAAGGAGCAGTGGAAGAACGCGGAGACCGCCGCGAGCACGACCTTCGACACGACGAAGCCACCAGTCTTCGTGACCGCGATGTCCCACACGGTGACGAACACCCTCTGCGACCTCAGCGGCAGCCAGGAGCCGACCGCACGACGCAGGCGCGGGCCGTCGGCGGAGAAGTAGAAGGCGAACACGAGAATCGTCAGGCCGTCGAACAGGACACCGAACACCGCGCCGACGAAGCCGAACACACCGCCCGCGAGGCTGCTCCCCAGCTCTGCCACCTTGGTCGGCGTGATCTGCAGCTGTCCGAGGATCGTGGCGGAGTTCAGCGTCAGATGGAAGGTGGTGTTGAGCCAGGTGACGGTCTGCTCGACGTAGCCGGGGAGTCCCTTGATCAGCTCGGAGAGCTGGGTGAAGAACAGGCTGCCGAAGATTGCCGTGAACGCGAGGGTGGCGAGGATGAGGATGAGCCCGACCAGCCCGGTGGCGAGGCCCCGGCGCATCCCGCGGTTGGCGAACCAGGCGACGGCGGGCTCCATCGCGATCGAGAGCAGCCACGCGAGCAGCAGGAGGAACAGGAACGAGCCCAGGGCCTCATAGACGAACAGGGCGAGCTTGAGGGCCACGAGCAGCAGCAGGATGACGATGACGGCCCGGCGGAGGGACTTCGGCTCGAACTGGACGACGAGCGGGGTGCGGACCGTGCCGCGCTCGCTCGCGTACGGCGCGTCGCCGTAGCCGACCTGCTCGTCCCCGTCCACATCCACGTCCTCTCGTCACTACCGACCGTACCTGCTCGGTCGGGCGCGCCCCGGCGAGCCTCGTCGGTGTTGCGGGTGACAATGGACCGGTGAGCCTGTACCGGGACGAGGGAGTCGTGCTGCGCGCCCAGAAGCTGGGCGAGGCCGACCGGATCGTGACGATCCTCACTCGCGACCACGGCCGGGTCCGGGCCGTGGCCAAGGGGGTCCGGCGTACCACGTCGCGGATCGGAGCGCGGCTCGAGCCGTTCGGTCACGTCGACGTGCAGTTCTACTCCGGACGCTCCCTCGACGGGGTGACGCAGGTCGAGACCATCGCGTCCTTCGGCGCCAACCTCGTGCGCGACTACGCGCGCTACACCACGGGCCAGGCGATGCTGGAGACGGCCGAGCGGCTCACCCCGGAGGAGGGGCAGCCCTGCGTCCAGCAGTACCTCCTGCTCGTCGGCGGCTTGCGTGCGCTCGTCTCCGGTGACCACGAGGCTGGTCTCATCCTCGACTCCTACCTCGTGCGCTCTCTCGCTGTGGCGGGCTGGGCGCCGAGCTTCGACGCCTGCGCCCGCTGCGGTACGGCCGGCCCGCACCGCGCGTTCAACGTCTCCGCCGGCGGTGCCCTCTGCACCGAGGACCGCATCGCCGGATCGGCGTCGCCCTCGCCGGAGACGTTCGTGCTGCTCGGCGCGCTGCTGGCCGGCGACTGGTCGGTCGCGGACGTCAGCGACCAGCGCGCGCGTCGTGAGGCGTCAGGCCTGATCGCGGCGTACCTCTCCTGGCAGCTCGAGCGCGGGTTGCGGAGCCTTCCCCTCGTCGAGCGCGGCTGATCCTGCGTCGCGGGTCGACGCATCACCGCGGCGCACGTAGTGCCACGATGGCGTCGTGGCAGGCCGACTCTCGCGAGGTCAACGACGGCGGACGCCGACGCGGGCCGCCACGCCGACGCGGGCGCCCACGCCGCACCCGAGCGGCGCCGTCGTCCCCGCGATCCGGCTCGAGCTGGTGCCGCGCCACGTCGCCCTGGTCATGGACGGCAACGGACGCTGGGCCCAGGAGCGAGGGCTGCCGCGCACCGCGGGTCACGAGGCGGGCGAGGCCAGCCTCCTCGACTGCGTGCACGGCGCGATCGAGCTCGGCGTCGGATGGGTGTCGGCGTACGCCTTCTCGACCGAGAACTGGAAGCGCTCGCCGGACGAGGTCCGGTTCCTCATGGGCTTCAACCGCGACGTGATCCGTCGTCGTCGCGACGAGATGAACGAGCTCGGAGTCCGGGTGCGGTGGGCCGGACGGCGTCCGAAGCTGTGGAAGTCGGTCATCGACGAGCTCGAGGACGCCGAGCACCTCACCGAGGCCAACACCACGCTGACCCTCACGATGTGCGTCAACTACGGCGGTCGCGCCGAGATCGCCGATGCCGCCGCGGCCATCGCACGCGAGGCCGCCGCCGGCCGCCTCGATCCTGCGCGTGTCGACGAGCGCACGATCCAGCGGTTCCTCGACGAGCCCGACATGCCCGACGTCGACCTGTTCGTGCGGTCCTCCGGCGAGCAGCGCACGAGCAACTTCCTGCTGTGGCAGGCGGCGTACGCCGAGCTCGTGTTCGTCCCGACCCTCTGGCCCGACTTCGACCGGCGGCACCTGTGGTGGGCGTGCGAGCAGTACGCCTCGCGCGACCGGCGCTACGGCGGCGCCCTCCCCGACGACCTGCCGACGGACGTCTCGCCGTCGTGAGCCGTCGAGTCTGCTGAGACAGGCGAGACTGCCGGCTGCTACGGCGTGGACGAGTGAACGGCTGCGCGTGGTGACAGGTGGCTCGCCGTCCCCACACGCCCTACGACGCTTGGCCTGCGACGAGACCCGCCGTGTGCAGGTGCTCGCGTGTCGATGGCCGACACGGAAGGACCGAGGAATCCGCACTCTCCCTTGACTTGCGAGGATGGTGGACTGTCGGCAGGGTCGGCCAGTATCGCCATCTGTGTTCGCCACTGCCCTCGGGACCCGGGAGCCGAGGCACCCGCCTCGCGCACCTGGTCGCCCGGTTCGACGCCGCCGCGGCGGCCCTGGCTGCCGAGCTCGCGCAGGGCCGGTTGGCGGACATCCCCGCGGCGGCGTTGCCCGAGCTGACGGCTGTGGTGCACCGCTCGACTGACCTCGGCGAGACGTGCGCGACGCTGATGACCGGTGCTGTCCATGCCTCGGGCGTGTTGGCCGTGTCCGGGTATGTGTCGACGACGACGTGGCTCAAGGCCGAGTGCAGGCCCCTCCTCGGCGGG
The DNA here is from genome assembly GCA_038206635.1 of Candidatus Nanopelagicales bacterium. Classification (GTDB taxonomy): domain Bacteria; phylum Actinomycetota; class Actinomycetes; order S36-B12; family CAIYMF01; genus Longivirga. The sequence goes on from JBBRAQ010000018.1 coordinate 72,369, forward strand.
GCACCGGAGGCCGGCGGGTGCGCCGGTGCACCGCAGTGGTGGCAGGACCCGGCCCGCACGGTCCTCTACGTCGGTCGTGGCCTCGGGACCGTTCCGCCGAGGCTGCGCCGCGCCCTCGAAGCCCGCGACGAGCACCGTGCGTTCCCGGGATGTCGGGTCCACGTCGACCGGACCCACGCCCACCACGTCCGCGGACGGGAGCACGGCGGCGACACCTCCCTGGCCAACCTGGTTCTTCTCTGCGATCGCCCACCACCATGTCCTCCACGGCGGTGGATGGGTCATCACCCCCCGGGCCGACACCAGCCCGGGAACGACCGGGTACTGGGAGTTCGCCCCACCTGACCGACAACTCCGGCCCTGATGAGCACGGTCCCCGCCGCACCCCAGCAGACCGACTCGCCGCGCGAGCCCTGTCCCCGAGACGCGCCCGATCGGCGCAGTCGCGCTCGGTTTCCTACGGCCTGCCGGGCGCGTAGAGGAGGAGGGGTCGTCTGACTGCGACTACTGCGGGTCGCCACTGGGTGAGGTTGATCGGCTCGGGCCTGAGATCGCTCGGCCGCGGTCAGACCTCCCCACTGACCATCTCGGACTCGACGATCTCGACCTTGCGTTCTGCTCCGCCGAGCACGCATCGGCCTACCTCGGTGAATGCAGGCTTCCTGCTGTTGCGCCGCCGGCCCAGCCACGACCGCTCACACGTCGGGACACAGTGCAGGGGTGGCTCATCGGCACAGCAGCCGTCGCCGTCGTCCTCTGGACCGTGTTCCTGCTCGGGCTGGGCGCCTAGACGTTCGTCCGCCACGTACGAGGCTTGTGAACATACCCGGGCCGAACCGCTGTCGGGCGGCCGACGCGGTTGTTCTGCGTTGAGCGTCAGGCGATCTCAGCCAGCGCGGCAGGCGGCGCAGCGCCCGAAGATCTCGAGGGTGTGGCTGACCTGGTCGTAGCCGTGGTCGTCGGCGACACGGTCGGCCCACGTCTCGACCGCCGGGCCGTCGACCTCGACGGTCGCGCCGCAGCTGCGGCAGACGAGGTGATGGTGGTGCGTGGTGTCGGCGCAGCGGCGGTAGACCGCCTCGCCGTCGTCGCGCAGGAGGGTGTCGACCTCTCCGGCCTCGGCGAGGGCCTGCAGGGTCCGGTAGACCGTGGTGAGGCCGACTGCTTCGCCGCGGTCGGCGAGCGCCGAATGGATCTGCTGCGCGCTGCGGAACGCGTCGAGGTCGTCGAGGATCGAGGCGACCGCACTGCGCTGGCGGGTGGCGCGCACACCGGGGACCGACGTCGGCTCGCGTGCTGTCATGGCGCAGCGACCCCCGTCGCCGCGTGCGGCGCGGCGTCGACGCGTGGCACGGCCCGGGTTCGACGGCGGCGAACCGGGACGGCGATGACGGCGCAGACGGCGAACAGGCCCAGGGCGAGGAACACGATGGATGGGCCAGGTGGAACGTCGAGGTAGAAGGACACGACGAGTCCGAGGACGGCCGACGTCTCACCGACGACGACACCGACGAGGGCCGTCGTGCGGAAGCCGCGGGTGAGCTGCTGGGCCGCGGCGATCGGCACGATCATGATGGCGCTGACCAGCAGCAGGCCGACGGTGCGCATGCCGATGACGACGGTCAGCGCGGCGAGGACCGTGAGCAGCATGCTCATGCCGGTGGTGCGGATGCCCTGGGTCCTCGCGACGTCAGGGTCGAGGGCCATGACGAAGATCTCGCGGCCGAACAGGGCGAGGATGACGAGGACGACGAGGGCGACGAGCGCCAGCCACACGAGGTCCGTGGCCCCCACGGTCGACAGGGAGCCAAAGAGGTACTGGTTGAGGGCGGCAGAGGACTTGCCGCCGGCCAGCGAGGTGAACAGCACGCCGCCGGCGATGCCGCCGTAGAAGATCAGCGCCAGCGCGAGATCTCCCGCGGTGCGGGATCGCGCGCGGATCAGCTCGATGATGACGGCTCCGACGGCGGCAGTGACGAGTGCGGTGGGGACCGGAGCCGTGCCGACGAGGAACGCGATTCCCACGCCGCACAGCGCGACGTGGCCCATGCCGTCACCGAGGAGGGCAAGGCGTCGTTGGACCAGGAATACGCCGATGAGCGGCGCGACGAGCCCGACGAGCGCGGCGGCGATGAGCGCACGCTGCATGAAGTCATACGACAGCAGGTTCACCTCTCAGCCCTCCATCAGCGTGGCGGCCGGGACGTGCGGGTCCAGGTCGTTGCTGTGGTGCCACGCATGGTGGTGGGCGAGCTCCTCGCGGCGCGGCGGGCCGTCGTAGCGCACCGAGCCGTGGTCGCCGCGACCCAGGACGATGGCGCGGGTCGCGAGGTCGGCGATGGGCCCGAGCTCATGGGTGACCAGGACGACGGTGTCGCCGTCGTTCCGCATGGTCAGGAGGGTGTCGGCGAGCCGTGCCTGGCTCTCGGTGTCGATGCCGGCGGTGGGCTCGTCGAGCACGAACGTGTCGGCTCCCGTGGCGAGTGCGCGGGCGATCAGGACGCGCCGCTGCTGGCCGCCGGACAGCGTGTCGAGCCGATGGTCGCGGCGGTCCCACAGACCGACGGCGTCCAGGGCGCGGTGGACCGCATTGTGATCTTCCTTGCGCGAGAGCCGGAAGCGGGTGCGAGGCCCCCATCGCGACGACGCGACGACCTCGCGCACCGACATCGGGACGGCCCCGGCCGACAGGAGCCTCTGCGGCACGTAGCCGATGCGGTTCCAGTCGTGAAAGTCCCCGATCGGGATGCCGTGCACGCGTACCGAGCCGTGGGAGAGCGGGAGCAGGCCGAGGAGCGCGCGCATGAGGGTCGACTTGCCAGTGCCGTTCTCCCCGAGGACGGCGACGAACTCCCCGCTGCGGATCGTGACGTCGACCTCGTCGACGACGCACTCGTCGTCGAACGTGACGCACACGCGCGACGCCGCGAACACCGGGGGGACGACATCGCCCGCGGCTGTGCCGACGGGGGAGACGGGGGAGTGGTCGTGGCTCATGTGCAGGACTGCCCCTGTCGGACGGTAGCGAGGTTGGTGGTCATCACGTCGACGTAGTCGCGGCCGCTGGTCTTCGGCGCTCCCTCGAGCGGGTCGAGGACGGCGGTGGTCGCTCCGGTCTCCGACGCGATGGTCTGCGCCACCTTGGGGTCGACGAGGGTCTCGTAGTAGATCGTCGTGACGTTGTGCGTCCGGACGAAGTCGGTGACCTCGGCGATCTTCGACGGGCTCGGCTCGGCGTCGGGTGAGAGCCCGGAGATGCCGATCTGGGTGAAGCCGTAGCGCTGCGCGAGATAGCCGAACGCGTCGTGCGAGACGACGAGGTCGCGGCTGGCACACGTCGTCGTCCCGGTTCGCCACGCCTTGTCCAGGAGGCGGAGGCGCGCGGTCACGGCCTCGGCATTGGCGGCGTAGAGGGCCGCGCTGGCGGGATCGACGGCGGTGAGCCGGGCGGCGACCGCGGTGATGATGGCCGCCATGTTCACCGGGTCGAGCCAGATGTGCGGGTCGCGCGGGGGGGTCGCGGAGGTCGCCTGCTGCGATGCGGCGGCGCTGCCCGACGGTGTGTCGGTGATCCCGGGTGCGGTGGAGACGTCGAGGGCGGTCTCGGGGTGCGCGGCGGCCGCGTCGTCGACGGAGGGCTGGAAGCCGCGGATGTAGACGACGAGCCGGGAGTCGGAGACGGTGGCGACCTGCTGCGGGGTCAGCTCGAGGTCGTGGGGCTCGGCGCCGGGCGCGGTCAGGGACGTGACGCTGACGCGGTCGCCGCCAACCTGGGCGACCGCCCACTCGAGGGGGTAGAAGGCAGCGACGACCGAGACCTGGTCGGTCGAGGAGGACGCTGTCGACCCGCAGCCGGCAAGGGCGAGCGCGAGGGCGGGCAGGGCGGCGAGCGATGCCGCTCGGGCTCGGGTGCGGGAGGACCACATGCATCGAGCGTCGCACTAGTGACAATGATTGTCAAAATCGAGAAGGGGACCGGAAGGGCCAGATCGGCACCGCGGCTCACCCTGGCGGCGGCGGTCGGGTCAGATCCGGCCCAGGATCTTCAGCACCGCGGCAACGAGGAGGGCGGTCACGACCGTCAGCCGCAGCACCCTCCCACCGACGGACGTGACCGGCCAGGCCACGGCCAGCAGCCAGGCGAGGAAGAGCGCCGGGACGATCAGCAGGATGCCGGCCGCCGGTGCGGAGATCGCCAGCCCGGCGACGAGCAGCACCGCGAGCAGGACCGGGACGAGCCAGGACGGCAGCCGGTGCACGATGAGGAGCGGGCCGGCGCTCCAGCGGTTGAGGGTGGCCCGCGCGGGCGAGGTCGGGGGCGGTGCGGGCGTGGTGCGTGCCGGGTTGCGGTGGCCGGTCTTGCTCGGGCGCCGGCTCGGGCGACGGGCCGGGTGGCGCTTGCTCTGGGGCACTGAGGGTCCTCGGCGGTGCGGTCGACGGTTCCGCGGGCTCGCGGCAGCGCCATCGTCGCACCCGCGCGCGCCGTACGGTGGGGGAGTGCTCGTCGTGACCCGCCACCGCCTCCCGCTGTCCGGGTTCGCGGACGCCTCGGCCGCTCTCGAGGCCGCCCGCGACACCCTCGAGGCACTCGCCGACCGTCCTGGCTACCTGCGGGGGTGGCTCACCCGCGCGATCGACGACCCCGACCTCCTCGTCGTGGCGCACGAGTGGGCCGACGTCGGCTCCTACCGTCGTGCGCTGTCGTCCTTCGACGTCAAGATGCGCTGGCCGTTCCTCCAGACGGCGGTCGATGAGGCCACGGCGTTCGAGGTGCTGGTCTCGCGCACGCCGGAGGCCGTGGTCACCAGGCCGAGTGCGCGAGGTGTCGACGCCGACACCGTGGGGCTCGGCGCGGCGGCCGCGCCGCACGTGTCCCCCGGGGAGTTCGGATGAAGTTCCTCGACCTCGCCGACGGCGGACGCCAGCTCGCCGAGCTGCTCCCGACCCATCTGACCGACTCGTCACTGCTCGTCGGCGTCCCGCCCGGCGGGATGACGGTCGGGGCGGCGGTCGCCGCCGCCCTCGGCCGCGACGTCGCTGCGTTGCGCGTCGTCCGCACCGATGACGGCGTACGCGTCGAGGTGACGGTCGACGTCACCGGGCGAGAGGTGATGGTCATCGACCACGGCGTCGAGACGGGGACCGCTGCGCAGGCGGTCGCCGTCGCGCTGCGGGGCGCGGGCGCGACCCGGATCGTGCTCGCCGTCCCGGTGTGCCCGCGCGAGGTCGAGCCCGACCTGCGCCGCCGTTACGACGACGTGATCGCCGTCACGCGGCCGATCGTGCGTCGATCGCTGAGATGGCACTACGTCACGTTCGCGTAGCCTGGACCACGCACCACCCACTCGCCGACACACCAGCCGGACGGAGCACTTCTTCATGGCCCTCGATCGCGTCGATGCCGTCGTCAACCTCTCCAAGCGACGCGGGTTCGTCTACCCGTGCAGCGAGATCTACGGGGGAACCCGGTCCGCTTGGGACTACGGCCCTCTTGGTGTCGAGCTCAAGGAGAACGTGCGGCGCCAGTGGTGGCGCTCGATGGTGCAGAGCCGCGACGACATCGTGGGGCTCGACTCTGCGGTCATCCTCGCGCCGCAGGTGTGGAAGGCGTCGGGCCACCTCGAGGCCTTCGTCGATCCGCTCACCGAGTGCACGTCGTGCCACAAGCGCTTCCGCGAGGACCACCTCATCGAGGCCTACGAGGCCAAGCACGGCCGCGTCCCCGAGGGCGGCCTCGCCGGCGTCAACTGCCCCCACTGCGGGGTGAAGGGCCAGTTCACCGAGCCCCGCAACTTCAACGGCCTGCTCAGCACCCACCTCGGCCCCGTGCAGGACGACTCCTCGCTGCACTACCTGCGTCCCGAGACGGCCCAGGGCATCTTCATCAACTACGCCAACGTCGCGGGGACCGCGCGCAAGAAGCCGCCGTTCGGCATCGCGCAGGTCGGCAAGTCCTTCCGCAACGAGATCACGCCCGGAAACTTCATCTTCCGCACTCGGGAGTTCGAGCAGATGGAGATGGAGTTCTTCGTCAAGCCCGGCACCGACGAGGAGTGGCACGAGTACTGGCTCCAAAAGCGCTGGGACTGGTACCTCGACCTTGGGCTCTCGCCTGAGAACCTGCGCTTCTTCGAGCACCCGAAGGAGAAGCTCTCCCACTACTCCAAGCGCACCGTCGACATCGAGTACCGATTCACGTTCGGCGGTGCGGAGTTCGCCGAGCTCGAGGGAATCGCGAACCGGACGGACTTCGACCTCACGACACACTCGGAGGCGTCCGGCGTCGACCTGTCCTTCTTCGACCAGGAGGCCGGAGAGCGCTGGTTCCCCTACGTCATCGAACCGGCCGCCGGTCTCACCCGCGCAGTGCTGGCCTTCCTGCTCGAGGCCTACGACGAGGACGAGGCGCCCAACGCGAAGGGCGGCGTCGACAAGCGCACGGTCATGCGCTTCGACAAGCGGCTCGCCCCGATCAAGGTCGCGGTGCTGCCGCTGTCGCGCAACGCCGACCTCACGCCCAAGGCGAAGGACCTCGCCGCGGAGCTGCGGAAGTCCTGGCACGTCGACTTCGACGACGCCGGCGCCATCGGGCGTCGCTACCGGCGCCAGGACGAGATCGGCACGCCCTACTGCGTCACGGTCGACTTCGAGACCCTCGAGGACAACGCGGTCACGGTGCGCGACCGCGACACGATGGCCCAGGAGCGGATCGGCCTCGACGGCGTCGGATCCTGGTTGGCAGCACGCCTTCCCGGCTGCTGAGGAGTTGAGCCGAAGGGCCGGTGCAGGACATGACCGCAGTGCCACGGGGTGAGCGCGAGCTCGACGTCGTCGTGTTCGGTGCGACAGGTTTCGTCGGTCGTCTCACGGCGGAGTACCTCGGCGAGCATGCGCCGCCCGGCGTCCGCGTCGGGCTCGCCGGTCGCTCTCGGGAGCGGCTCGAGGTGGTCCGCGAGAGCCTCGGTCCCGTGGCGGCGGCCTGGCCGTTGATCGTCGCAGACACGACCGATCCGGCGTCGGTCCGTGCCCTCGCACGGTCGACGCGCGTGGTGGCCACCACGGTCGGGCCTTACGTGCGCTACGGCATGCCCCTCGTCGAGGCCTGCGCCGAGGAGGGCACCGACTACGCCGACCTCACCGGTGAGGTGCTCTTCGTCCGTGAGACGCTCGCGACGTGGAACGGCGTCGCAGCCTCCACCGGGAGCCGCATCGTGCACTCGTGCGGCTTCGACTCCGTGCCCTCGGACCTCGGTGTGCTGCTGCTCGCGGAGCGTGCCCGTGCCGACGGTGAGGGCCATCTGGAGGACACCACGCTGGTGGTGCGCCGGATGAAGGGCGGCTTCAGCGGCGGCACGGTCGACTCCGCCCGGGCCATGGCGCAGGCCGTGGCCGCAGACCGCTCGCTCCTGCGAGTCCTCGCCGATCCTTACTCCCTCAGCCCCGATCGCGATCAGGAGCCCGACGTCGGGTCGCAGCCCGACACCGTCCGGATCCGCCGGGACGCGAGCGTCGGCGCGTGGGTGGGGCCGTTCGTGATGGCGTCGTACAACACTCGCGTCGTGAGGCTGAGCAACGCTCTCCAGGGCTGGTCCTACGGGCGGGCGTTCCGCTACCGCGAGGCCATGGCGTTCGGTTCGGACGCCGCTGCGCCGCTGCGCGCCGCGGCCACGGCGGCAGGGCTTGCGGTCGGTGTGGTCGGTCTGGCCTTCGGCCCGACGCGGACCGTCCTGGACCGGTTCCTCCCTGCTCCGGGTGAGGGCCCGGATGAGGAGACCCGGCGATCCGGGCGCTTCGACATCGAGATCCGCACGCGCACGTCCACCGGTGCGGGCTACCGCTGCGTGGTGGCCGCGGAGGGTGACCCCGGCTACCAGGCCACCTGCGTGATGCTCGGCGAGAGCGCCCTGAGCCTCGCTCTCGACCGTGACCGGACCCCGGACCGCGCCGGGGTGCTGACACCGGCCGCGGCCCTCGGCGATGCGCTCGCCGACCGCCTGCGGGCCGCCGGGTTCGAGCTCACGGTCGAGCGCGCCTGAGCACCTCCTCGGGTGAGGGAGAATGGGCCGCGTGACCCATCCCGGCTATGAGCTGCTCGCGCGCGGCGGCGTCCCAGTCGTCCTCGCGCCGATGGCCGGCATCACCAACCGCGCCTTCCGTCGGCTGGCCCGGGAGAACGCCCGTGCTGCCACAGCTGGTGCGGCCACCGGTATCTACGTCACCGAGATGATCACCTCGCGCGCCCTCGTGGAGCGCAACGAGGAGACCATGAAGATGATCGCGACCGACCCGGACGAGTCCCCACGCAGCGTGCAGCTCTACGGCGTCGACCCCGGGACCGTCGCGAACGCGGTGCGGCTGCTCGTCGCCGAAGACCGCGCCGACCACATCGACCTGAACTTCGGCTGCCCCGTTGCGAAGGTCACCCGCAAGGGCGGCGGTAGCGCCCTCCCGTGGAAGCGTGGGTTGTTCCGTGCGATCGTCCGCGCCGCGGTCACGACCGCCGACGACACGGCGCGGGCGCACGGCCGGGATCCCGTTCCCGTCACGGTGAAGATGCGGACCGGCATCGACGACGAGCACCTCACCTACCTCGAGGCCGGTCGCGCCGCGGTCGAGGAGGGCGCTGCGTGGGTGGCGCTGCACGGACGCACCGCCTCGCAGCTCTACGGCGGGAAGGCCGACTGGTCGGCGATCGCGAGACTCGTCGAGGAGCTCGAGCCCTACGGCGTCCCGGTGCTCGGCAACGGTGACATCTGGACCCACCAGCACGCGCGTCGCATGGTCGAGCAGACGGGTGCGGCAGGTGTCGTCGTCGGACGCGGGTGCCTCGCGCGACCCTGGCTGTTCGGCCAGCTCGCGGCATCCTTCACCGGTCGCGACGTGCCGGCGGACCCTGATCTGCGGGCGGTCACCGCCACGATGCGTCACCACGCCGTGCTGCTGGGGGAGGTCCTCGGCCCGGAGAAGGGCCCGCGCGACTTCCGCAAGCACATCGCTTGGTACCTCAAGGGCTTCGTCGTTCGTCGCGAGATCAGGCAGGGCCTCGCGCTCGCGAGCAGCCTGGCCGAGATCGACGACTGGATCGCCCTGATCGACCTCGACCAGCCGTGGCCGGGCGAGGTGTCGGAGGGTCCGCGAGGCCGCACGCAGCCGGGCAAGCGCGTGGCCCTGCCCGACCGCTGGCTCGAGGACCCCGACGACCTCGTCGGCTTCCTCGACACCATCGCCGCGGCCGAGCTCTCCGTCTCCGGCGGCTGAGCCAGGCTCAGCTGCCCGGAATGCCGCAGCCGCCGCGGCGGTTGACCGGCAGGATCACCCCCCGAAGCGAAGCAGGAGTCATGAGCACCGAGACCGCCCACGTCGAGGCCCCCGTCCGTATCGACGTGTGGTCGGACATCGCCTGCCCGTGGTGCTACCTCGGTCAGGCCCGACTCGACCGCGTCGTCGAGGCGGAGGCGCAGGCCGGGCGTCAGGTGGTCGTGCGGCACCGGCCGTTCGAGCTGAACCCGGACCTGCCGCCGCAGGGCGTCGCGATGAGCGGGTTCCTCGAGGCTCGGTTCGGCGACGCGCAGCCGGTCAGGGATGCGCAGGCCCGGCTCACCTCGATGGGGCTCGACCTCGGGCTCGCCTACGACTTCGACGCCGTCGGGAAGGCGCCCAGCACCCGCCTCGTCCACGGGCTCCTGCTGACCTTCGATGGCGACGCCGGCCAGCGTCCCGCGGTGATGGCGCTCTACCGCTCCTACTTCGAGCAGGGTCTCGACATCACCGACGCCGAGACGGTCGTCGCGGTCGTGTCGGCGGCGACGGGCGAGAGCGCCGAGGAGGTCCGCGAGCGCCTCGATCGGCCGACCGACGCGCTCGACGCCGCGTTCGCACTCGGCCGTTCGCTCGGCATCAGTGCCGTACCGACGTTCGTCGCCGATGCCGGTGCCGACGTCGACCCCGAGATGGGGCTGTCGGCTGCGGCCGTGGCGCTGCAAGGGGCACAGCCCGACGAGGTGCTCGCGCAGGTGCTGGCCGAGGCGCGCAACCGCGCCGCGTCGACCTCGACCACGGGCTGACCTCGACCGCGGGCTGACCTCGGCTGACCTCGACCATTCTCCGACCGGGCCGACCGATCAGAGCGCGGCGGCCGCCCAGGTCTCCCGACCGACCGAGGCGCACGCGACATCGACGTCGGGGTGCGCGCCGCTCACCGCCAGCGCGCCGACGACCGCTCCGTCGTGCGCGAGCAGCACGCCGCCGGCGAGGCTCGTGACTCGGAAGCCGAGACCGTCGCTGACGAGCGGCAGCAGCTCGGGGTAGTCCGCCTGCAGGGCGGCGAGGTCCCCGCTGTCGGACCGCATCGCGACGGCGCTGCGCGCCTTCTGCCGCGCGACGTAGGGCGTGAAGCGCGGCGCCGAGTCCATCCGGCAGGTGAGGACGTCGTCCCCACCGGCGTCGACGACGACCACGGAGATCGAGACGTCGCGACGCCGTGCCTCCGCCAGGACGGAGTCGGCGATCGTGCGGGCGGCGTCCAGCGTCAGGGAGCGCGTCATGACCGAGATCCTCCGCCATCGGGCCGGTGCGGTCACCGTGCGTGCCGGAGGACGGAACGCCGGAACGCCGGAACGCCGGAACGCCGGAACGCCGGAACGCCTCGCGTCGGGGTCAGCGGCCGAGGGTGCGTGACAGGGCCAGCGCCGCCGTCTTGACCGCAGGTGCCAGCCGCGCCGGCTGCAGGTGCGAGGTGGGGACGGAGATGGACAGCGCCGCCACCGGCTGCCCGCGCACCAGCACCGGTGCCGCGACGCAGCTCACACCGAGGGTGGCCTCCTCGTGGTCGTACCCGACGCCGGCAGCGCGGATCGTCGCGAGCTCGCCTTCCAGGACGTGGACGTCGGTGATCGAGAACGCGGTGAGACGTCGCAGCGGGCGTGACACGACCTCCTCGACGAGGGAGGCGGAGGAGAAGGCGAGCAGGGTCTTGCCGATTCCGGTGCTCGACATCGGCAGGCGACCGCCGACCCGCGAGGCGACGTCGACGCCGGAGTGGCCGCGGATCTTCTCGACGTAGAGCACGTCGAGGTCGTCGCGGACTCCGAGGTGGATGGTCTCGTGGGTGGCCTCGTAGAGGTCCTGCATGAAGGGGAGGGCCGCCTCACGGAGCCGCTTCTTGAGCGGGACGAGCTCGCCGAGCTCGAAGACCGCACGCCCGAGGACGAACCCACCGGGGCCACGTTCGAGCAGGCCGAGGCCGACGAGCTCCTCGATGAGCCGGTGGGTGGTCGCCTTCGGCAGGTCGGTCCGCCTGGCGATCTCCGACATGCTGAGCGGGTTTCCCGCCGGACGGAACGACTGAAGGACGTGGACGCCACGCTCCAGCATGCTCAGCCGCGTCCGTCTCTCTGCTGCCGCGGTTCTCGCTGCTGGTACTGGCGTCGTCGATGCGGCGGAGGGAGCCGATCCACTGTTCCGCGACATGGAACACAGTGTGGTCTTCGGTCCCGAGTCCGTCTATACCTGACCCGCGGGCGCCGCGTTCGCCGAGGTGTGACGTGATCGGCACGTCCGCCCTTTCCGGTCGGGTGGAATCGATGGTTTCGCCTGCGCCACACTCGGGTTGACCGCATCCCGGGCGTGTCGCGGGGTGCGAGCCGTCGTAGGTGCGGCATCGCCGTACCGCTGCAAGCCGGGGCCGTCGGTGGGGTGGTCTCGTCGGGTTGAGTGACGAAGGGTCCGGTGTCATGGCCACCAACACGTACGTCTTCGACTTCACCGAGGGGTCGAAGGACATGAAGGAGCTTCTCGGCGGGAAGGGCGCCAACCTCGCGGAGATGACGAGGCTGGGGCTCCCGGTGCCGCCCGGGTTCACGATCACCACCGAGGCGTGCCGGTCGTTCCTCGCCGCGGGCAAGGAGCCGGCCGAGCTGCGGGTGCAGGTCACCAAGGCGCTGCGCCATCTCGAGGACGCCGTGGACCGTCGGCTCGGCGACCGGCACGATCCCTTGCTGGTGAGCGTGCGGTCGGGTGCGAAGTTCTCGATGCCGGGGATGATGGACACGGTTCTGAACATCGGGCTCAACGACGCGAGCGTCGCCGGACTGGCTGAGGCGAGCGGCAGCGACCGGTTCGCCTGGGACTCCTACCGGCGCCTCATCCAGATGTTCGGCAGGACCGTGCTCGACATCGACGGCGAGCACTTCTCCGGCGCGCTCGACAAGGCCAAGGCCACCAAGGGGGTCGCGAGCGACGTCGACCTCGACGTCACCGACCTCATGGCTCTCGTCCAGCGCTTCAAGGACATCGTCCGCGACGAGTCCGGGCGGGAGTTTCCCCAGCACCCGCGCGAGCAGCTCGACCTCGCGATCCGCGCGGTGTTCGACTCGTGGAACACCGAGCGGGCCCGCATCTACCGTCGCCGCGAGCGCATCCCGCACGACCTCGGAACCGCGGTGAACATCTGCACCATGGTGTTCGGGAACCTCGGCTCGGACAGCGGGACGGGGGTGGCGTTCACCCGCGATCCCTCCACCGGTGCACCCGGCGCGTACGGCGACTACCTCGTCAACGCGCAGGGGGAGGACGTCGTCGCTGGCATCCGCAACACCCTGAGCCTCGATGACCTCAAGGAGCTCGACCCGTCGACGCACGCCGAGCTGATGAACGTGATGCGCCGGCTCGAGACGCACTACCGCGACCTGTGCGACATCGAGTTCACCATCGAGCGCGGCAAGCTCTGGATGCTGCAGACCCGCGTCGGCAAGCGCACGGCGGCTGCGGCGTTCCGCATCGCCACGCAGCTCGTCGACGAGGGCCTCATCACCGAGGACGAGGCGCTCGACCGGGTCACCGGAGCGCAGCTCGCCCAGCTGATGTTCCCGCAGTTCGACTCCTCCTCGTCCCGCACCCTCCTGACCAAGGGCATGGCGGCGTCGCCGGGCGCGGCCGTGGGGCGCGCGGTCTTCGACTCGGCCACCGCGACCTTGTGGGCTGCTCGGGGCGACCACGTGATCCTCGTGCGCCGCGAGACCAACCCCGACGACCTCGAGGGCATGATCGCGGCGGCCGGCATCCTGACCTCACGCGGCGGCAAGACGAGCCACGCGGCCGTGGTCGCCCGCGGTATGGGGAAGACGTGCGTGTGCGGCGCGGAGGAGCTCGAGGTCGACGTAGCGGCGAAGTTCGCGCGCGTCCGCGACGTCACGATCCTCGAGGGCGACGTCGTGAGCATCGACGGCTCGACCGGCGAGATCTTCCTCGGCTCGGTCCCGGTGCGGCCGTCACCGGTCGTCACCTATCTCGAGCACGGCGTCGACTCGGCTGTCGCCGACGCCGACGCGGAGACCGCGCTGCTGGTGCGGTCGGTCGACCGGCTGCTCGCCCACGCTGACGCGACGCGGCGGCTGCGGGTGCGTGCGAACGCAGACACGGCCGAGGACGCGGCGCGGGCCAGGCACCTCGGCGCCGAGGGGATCGGACTCACCAGGACGGAGCACATGTTCCTCGGCGACCGTCGCGTGCTCATCGAACGAGTCATCCTCTCCGAGTCCGGCGACGACCGCGACGCCGCACTCGAGGCCCTGCTCCCCATGCAGCGCAAGGACTTCATCGACCTGCTCGAGGAGATGGACGGGCTGCCGGTCACCATCAGGCTGCTCGACCCGCCGCTGCACGAGTTCCTGCCGAACTACACCGAGCTGTCCGTCCGGGTCGCCGTGGCGCACTCGGAGGGGAACCCCGATGCCAAGGAGCTGGCCCTCCTCGCCGCGGTCGAGCGGCTGCACGAGTCCAACCCGATGCTCGGCCTGCGCGGGGTACGTCTCGGTCTCGTCGTCCCTGGTCTGTTCGCACTCCAGGTCCGCGCGATCGCTGAGGCGGCCGTGGCCCGCATCAAGGCC
>JBBRAQ010000019.1:0-78151 GCA_038206635.1 Candidatus Nanopelagicales bacterium
CCCCGCTTGTGCTGCTCGTCCAGCAGATAGGGACTTAGGACAGCCCACTGCGCGTCGTTGAGGTCGGACGGGTAACCGGTCACACCACTGTTATCGGCTACGGCGGGGACACGACCGCATAGGGACACACCCTCTTAGCACCGAAGGCCACCTTCATCCCATCTCACTGCGCGGCGGACTGCGGTGGGTCGGGGAGCGTGCCTAGGGTGAGGCTGTGGACCGGCGGATCTTCGGCATCGAGACCGAGTACGGCGTCACGTGCACCTTCAAGGGGCAGCGACGCCTCTCGCCGGACGAGGTCGCCCGCTACCTGTTCCGCCGCGTCGTGTCCTGGGGGCGCTCGAGCAACGTCTTCCTCCGCAACGGTGCGCGCCTCTACCTCGACGTCGGCAGCCACCCGGAGTACGCGACGCCGGAGTGCGACGTCATCTCCGAGCTCGTCACCCACGACAAGGCGGGGGAGCGGCTCCTCGAGGGGCTCCTCGTCGACGCCGAGGCGCGGCTGCAGGAGGAGGGCATCGCCGGCGACGTCTACCTGTTCAAGAACAACACCGACTCCGCGGGCAACTCCTACGGCTGCCACGAGAACTACCTCGTCGGCCGCCACGGCGAGTTCTCCCGCCTCTCCGACGCGCTGATCCCCTTCTTCGTCTCGCGTCAGATCGTCGCCGGCGCCGGCAAGGTCCTCCAGACGCCGCGGGGTGCTGTCTACTGCGTGAGCCAGCGGGCCGAGCACATCTGGGAGGGCGTCTCGAGCGCCACCACGCGGTCGCGTCCGATCATCAACACGCGCGACGAGCCCCACGCCGACGCCGAGCGGTACCGCCGTCTGCACGTCATCGTCGGCGACTCCAACATGAGCGAGACCACGACCATGCTCAAGGTGGGCGCGACCGATCTCGTGCTGCGGATGCTCGAGCACGGCGTCGTCATGCGCGACATGACCCTGGAGAACCCGATCCGCGCCATCCGCGAGATCAGCCACGACCCCACCGGACGCAAGACCGTGAAGCTCGCCAACGGCCGCGAGCTCTCCGCCCTGGAGATCCAGACCGAGTACCTCGAGCGCGCCCGCGACTTCGCCGAGCGCCGCGGGCTGCTCGACGACCCGCACGGCATCCACTCCCGGGTCATCGACCTGTGGACGCGCACCGTGACAGCCGTCGACTCCGGCAACCTGTCCCTGGTCGAGCGCGAGATCGACTGGGTGATCAAGCTGCGGCTCCTCGACCGCTACATGAGCAAGCACGGCATGGATCTCTCCAACCCCCGGATCGCCCAGCTCGACCTCGCCTACCACGACATCACGCGTTCCCGCGGCCTGTACTACCTGCTCGAGGCAAGGGGCGCCGTCGCCCGCGTGACCCGCGACCTCGAGGTGTTCGAAGCCAAGTCGGTGCCACCGCAGAGCACCCGGGCCAAGCTCCGCGGCGACTTCATCAAGCGCGCGCAGGAACGCCGCCGCGACTTCACGGTCGACTGGGTCCACCTCAAGCTCAACGACCAGGCCCAGCGGACCGTGCTGTGCAAGGACCCGTTCCGCGCCGTCGACGACCGGGTCGAGAAGCTCATCGCCAGCATGTGACCGGTGCCACGGCCCCACGAGGTCACGGCCCCACGACGCTCGGCCTCCACGAGGTCACGGCCCCACGAGGTCACGGCCCCACGACGCTCGGCCCCACGACGCTCGGCCCTACGACGCTCGGCCCCCACGACGTCACGGCCCCACGAGGTCACGGCTCCACGAGGTCACGGCTCCGTGGCACCCGGCGTGCTAGGCGGGTCCTCTCACGCCGCCGTGTCCTATCCGGCCCGGCCGGGCCCGCCAACGGTGACGTTCATCTGCCGTGAACCTGGCCGTCGCCGTCCCTTCGCCGGGCCACGCGTCAATGGGTCGTCAGCCCACGCGCGCGAAGCGCCCCACGAACAAGGACCCCCGGTGACCACGCCAACCCGACCCGGCCGTCGACGTCGCTGTGCAGCCACCTTCTCGGCGCTCAGCCTGACCGTCGCAGGGCTTGCCGGCTGCTCGACGTCGGCCGCGTCGGGCCCTTCAGCGAGCGCCAGCGTCAGCGCATTCAGCGTCGACGGGGTGTCGGTGTCCGGGGCGATCGGGACGAAGCCGTCGTTCCTCATCAGCGACTCGACCCAGACCACGAAGGCGTTCACGGCCGACGACGTCGTCGTGGGCACCGGCCCGGCCGTGACCTCGAACGACTCCGTCACCGTCCAGTACGCCGCCCGAAGTGCCAAGACCAAGCGGCAGTTCGACTCCTCGTGGGACCGCGGCACGATGTACACCTTCGTGCCGGGGAAGACAGCGTTCCCGGCGTTCTCCGAGGGCGTGGTCGGGATGAAGGCGGGCGGCCGGCGCCTCGTCGTGGTGCCGGGGGCACTCGCGTTCGGGGTCAACCCGCCCGCCAGCACCGGGCTCGGGGCCAACGAGACCCTTGTGTTCGTGATCGACCTGGTGTCAGTCGGGGCCTCGTCGTCGGGTTAGGGTCGATTCTCGTGAAGCACCGCCTGTCGCGAACCCTTGCCCCTGCCACCCTCGTGCTCGCGGCGACCCTCGCCCTCGCGGGCTGCGGTTCGTCCGCGCCAACCACGAGCGCCTCGTCCGGCTCCGCCACGGGATCGACCCTCAACAACTGCGCCGGTACACCGGCGAGCGCTGACTACACGGTCGGCACCGAGGGCGTCACCGTGACCGGGACGATGGACAAGGCACCGGTCGTGGTCCTCGGAGGCGACACCTCCAAGGTAGCCACGCTGACCGTCTGCGATCTCGTGCAGGGCAGCGGCGACGCCGTGGCCGCCGGCGCGTCGATCACCGCGCAGTACGTCGGCATCGGCGCGGTGTCGGGCAAGCCGTTCGACTCCTCCTGGGACCGCGGCAAGGCCGCGACGTTCTCCCTCACCGGAGTCATCGAGGGCTGGACCAAGGGCATCCCGGGCATGAAGGTCGGCGGCCGTCGGCTGCTGGTCATCCCGGGCGCGCAGGCCTACGGCGCCAGCCCGCCGAACGCCAGCATCGGCGCCAACGAGGCGCTCGTCTTCGTGGTCGACGCCGTGCCCACCCCGGTCCCGACGGTCGGTCCGCACGTCGAGGGCACCGCCGGGGTCACCGTCACCGGTGCCGCGGGTGCGGCGCCGTCGATCGCCACCACGTCGGAGACGGCCAAGGTGTCCGCGCTGACCATCAACGACATCACCGTCGGCACGGGCGCCGAGGCGAAGCCGGGGGACAAGGTCACCGTGCAGTACGTCGGAGCCGGCGGCATCACCGGTAGGACGTTCGACTCCACCTGGACGGCCGGGAAGTCGGCGCAGTTCGACCTGGCGCAGATCATTCCCGGGATCGCCGACGGCATCCCCGGCATGAAGGTCGGTGGCCGCCGGCTCATCGTCATGCCGGCCGCCCTCGGCTTCGCCGACAAGCCCCCGGCGGGCTTCAAGGTCACGGCGAACGAGCCGCTCGTGTTCGTCGTCGACCTCGTGTCGATCCCCTGACCGGGCGCCGCACCCGGCACGATCAGCACTGTCCGCCAGTACCACCTGCTCCGCGGCACCACCGCTCCAGAGCACCCCGTCCGGCGGTACCGACGTCCGACCCGCACACCGAGGAGACAGCCATGAGCGAGAAGCCCGAGATCGAGTTCCCCGGGGGCGAGGCCCCGAGGGAGCTCGTCGTGACCGACCTCGTCGTCGGCGACGGTGCCGAGGCTGTCGTGGGCGCCACGGTCCTGGTGCACTATGTCGGCGTGGAGTTCACCTCCGGCGAGCAGTTCGACGCCAGCTGGGACCGCGGCGAGCCCATCGAGTTCCCGCTGCGCGGCCTGATCCAGGGCTGGCAGGACGGCATCCCGGGCATGAAGGTCGGCGGTCGTCGTCAGCTGGCCATCCCGCCGGAGCTGGCCTACGGGGTGGCCGGCGGCGGTCACCGCCTCTCGGGCAAGACGCTGGTGTTCGTCATCGACCTGCTCGCCGTCCGCTGACGCCGGGCCTGGACCGGACGCCGTCGTGAGCCAGAAGGACCGCACCGAGCGCCTGCTCAACCTGCTGTTCGCGCTAATGGCGTCGTCGCGCCCGGTGCCCAAGCACGTGCTGCGCGAGGCCATCGACGCCTACCGTGAGAGCCCCTCCGAGGAGGCGTTCGAGCGGATGTTCGAACGCGACAAGGACGAGCTGCGCAGCATGGGGGTCCCGGTCGAGACCGTCGAGGGCGCCGACGGCGTCGGCGGCATCGAGGGCTACCGCGTCGCGGCCGACGACTACGCGCTGCCGGCGGTCGACTTCACCGCCGACGAGCTCGCCGTCCTCGGGCTGGCCGCCCGGGTGTGGGAGCAGGCCAGCCTCGGCCCGGCGGCCCAGAGCGCGATGCGCAAGCTCGAGTCGCTCGGCCCCGGCTACGTCATCGACGGCCCGGTCGGGATCGAGACCCGCATCGCGACGGCCGAGCCGTCCTTCCCTGTCCTCGTGGATGCGCTGCGCGCTCGCCGTCGTGTCCGCTTCGACTACCGCAAGCCCGGCGACGCCGTCCCCGAGACTCGCGAGGTGGAGCCGCACGGCATCGCGTCCCGGCGGGGCCACTGGTACCTCCTCGGTCGCGACGTCAACCGCGACGCGCCCCGGGTGTTCCGGCTCTCCCGGGTCGTGGGAGCTGCCGTGCTCGTGGGGCCAGCAGGCGCGTACGCCATCGTGCCGACCGACGTGGGCGGGTCCGGCGACCGCATCGGGCGGGAGATCGACGCGTCGCCGGCCGCCCGCGAGGGTGCGCTCGCCGCACGGGTCCGGGTGGCCGCGGACCGCGCGCACCGGTTGCGCCGCCGAGCCGTCCACGTCGACCCCGGTCCCGACGGCGACGTGCTCGACCTGACGTACTCCGACGACGAGGCGCTCGCCTCCGAGCTCGTCGCCCTCGGCGGTGCCGTGGTCGTCCTCGAGCCGCCGTCACTGCGAGCTGCCGTGGTGCGCCGTCTGCGTGCGGCTGCGGGGGAGGGCACCTCATGAGCACGCCCAAGCGCACCCCCGACACTGCTGCCACGAGGCTCTCGCGCCTCCTGGCCCTGGTGCCGTGGCTCTCGGCCCACGAGGGCATCAGGATCGACGATGCGGCCGCGCACTTCGGCGTCACGCCCGAGCAGCTGCAGTCCGACCTCTGGCTGCTGGTGTGCACCGGTCGCCCGGGGCACATGCACGGTGACCTCGTCGACATCCAGTTCTGGGACGAGGACGGCCGGATCAGCGTCATCGACGCCCAGACCCTCGACCGTCCCTTGAGGCTGTCGCCGGACGAGGCCGCCTCGCTCCTCGTGGCGCTGCGCGTCCTGGCCCAGGTTCCCGGTCCGCACGACCGCGCGGCGCTCGCCGGTGCCACCACCAAGCTCGAGGCGGCGGCCGGTGAGGCCCTGCGCGCCGCCGACGGCCTCACCGTCTCCGTCGACTCCACCCTCGACCCCGAGGTCACCGCCGCCGTCACACGAGCCCTCGCCGAGGGCAAGCGGCTCCACCTCGGCTACGTCGGCGCCGTCGACGAGCGCACCGAGCGTGACGTCGACCCGATGCGCGTCCTGACCCTCGACGGCCGCACCTACCTCGAGGCGTGGTGCCGTCGCGCGGAGGCGGTGCGCACGTTCCGTCTCGACCGCATCGACGGGATCGAGGTCCTCGACCTCGATGCCGACGTGCCCGAGGACGCCGTCCCGGTCGACCTCGGCGCCGGCGCCCTACATCCGGAGGGGCCCCCGGTCACCCTCGCCCTCGCCCCCGAGGTCGCCTGGATCGCCGAGGAGAACCCGGTCGAGTCCGTCACCGACCTCGGCGGTGGCCGTCTCCGCGTCGTCATGCCGGTGGCCGATGAGCGCTGGCTCGTGCGGCTGCTGCTGCGATCGGGCGACGCCGTGACCGTGCTCGACCGCCCCGACATCGTCGAGCGGGTGCGGGCCGAGGCGTTCGGGGCGCTCGCGGCGTACGCCCCCGACGCCGGCTGAGCGAGCCCGTCCGTCGGCTGAGCCAGCCCGCCCTCGGGGCCGCTGCCTCGTCCGGATCGAGGGCTCGTCCGCCCTCGACCGCTCTCCCCGGCAGTGCCCGTCCCGCCGTCCGGGTGCTTCTGCGCGCCCCTGCGCCGGGTAGCCGTCCGGCCACTCGCCGGCGCCGTTCGACCGAGCGTGAACATCCGTGCCCCGTTCGCGCTCAAGAACCCCCCGGGAGCGTGCCGAAGTGAATCTCGTCAGCACAGAGGCTCGCCAGCCCCGAGTCTCCGAGAAGCGCAAGTCGCCCGTCACCGAGAGATGACCGGGAGGAGGATCACGATGGCCACCATCAAGGCGACCTGTCCGATGTGCGGTGATGTGGACCTCACGCCCCGCCAGGTCCACGTTCGCGTCATCGAGGCGATCGAGGAGTCCGACTCGCGCCGGACGTACACCTTCGGTTGCCCGCAGTGCAGCACGGACGTCGAGAAGCCCGCCGACGACGAGGTCGTCCGGCTGCTGAGCTCGGCCGGAGTCCGGGTCGAGAGGGTCCCGGTGCCCGCCGAGGCTCGCGAGCACCACTCCGGCCGCCCGATCGGGTACGACGACCTGCTCGACCTCGTGCTGTGGCTCGAGACCCACGACGCGGTTGCCGAGGACATGGTGCCCTCACTCGGTCGCTGATCTCGATCCACGGGTTATCGTGGTGCCCTACGCCCGGAGTCGGTCCGTGGCGATGACGCTCGCGATGTGAGGACTGCACGATGGCCCTGTTCGAGAAGCCGGCGTTCCTGATCCTTCTCCTGATCGTCCTGCTCCTGTTCGGTGCCAAGCGTCTTCCCGACCTTGCCCGTGGCGTGGGGCGCTCCCTGCGCATCTTCAAGTCCGAGACCGATGGCCTTCGCGGCGACTCCTCGGCCTCGGACTCCGTCGAGCCGTCGGCCGTCACGGCGACGCCCGCGCCCCCCGTCGTTCAGGCCGCACCGCCGGCGCCTCGCTACTTCGTCGACCCCATCACGGGTGAGACCGTCCTCGCTCAGCCGGTGACACCGCCGGCTGACGGCGCCCCGCGCGCCTGAGGGGGAGCCCACCGTCGTGGTCGCCGGTGACGTGAGCACCGGCCGCCGCGGCCGGGCCCGACGCGAGCCCAACCCGGACGGCGCGATGACGCTGTTCGAGCACCTGCGTGAGTTCCAGGTCCGACTGTTCCGGTCTGTCCTGGCCATCATGGTGGGCGCCGGCATCGCGTGGATCTTCTACGAGCGCATCTTCCGCTTCGTCGAGGCGCCGTTCCTCCTCGTCGTCGACACCGCCAAGGCCCAGGGCAAGACGATCGTCCTGGCCGTCAGCGGTGTCACGGATGCCTTTACCCTGCAGCTGCAGATCGTGCTGGTCGCCGGGCTGGTGATCTCACTTCCGGTGTGGCTCTACCAGCTCTGGCGCTTCCTGGCCCCCGGGCTCAAGGGCACCGAGCGGCGCTGGGCCTACGGCTTCGTGCTGGCCGCCACACCGTTGTTCCTCTTCGGCGCAGCACTGGCTTACGAGAGCATGCCCCAGCTGCTGAAGCTTCTCCTGGGCTTCACGCCGGAGAACGTCTCCAACATCATCAACGTCAACGACTACCTCGGCTTCATCATCCAGATCCTGCTGTTCTTCGGGATCGGGGCGCTGATCCCGCTGGTGCTCGTCATGCTCAACTTCGCCGGGATCCTCAGCAGCCGCCGCGTCATCGTCTCCTGGCGCTGGCTCATCATCTTCTGCCTCACCTTCGCCGCCGTCGCGACTCCGTCCCCGGACCCGGTCACGATGCTCGCGGTGGCACTGCCGTTCATGGGCATCGTCGGTGTCGCCGTCATCGTCATGTCGGTCAACGACGCCCGCCGTGCGCGGAAGGCCAGGCGCGAGGGCTTCGGGCCGATGTCCGACGACGAGGCCTCGAGCCTCCCGGAGCAGATCGTGGAGCCCGACGACCTCCAGCCCAGCCGGCTCGACGACGACATCACCTGAGGCGGCCCGATCGCCTGAGCCCGGGCCTCGGTCAGGTCATGGGCATGGACGGGGCATCGCGGGACGGGCCTGAGCGCACTAGAGTCCGGCACCGTGACGGACGTGACTCGTGTGGTGCTGCTGCTCAACCCGGCCTCAGGCAGGGGACGCGCCTCAGTGGCTGCCCCCGTCGCGGTCACCCGGCTCCAGGAGCGCGGGCTCGATGTCGTGCAGGTCGTCGGGTCCGACGCCGCGGACGCCGCCGTGCGCCTGCGGGCGGCCATCGCGGAGGCCCCCACCGCCGGGGTCATCAGCTGCGGCGGAGACGGGACGGTCAACCTGTGCCTCCAGGTCCTCGCCGGGACGGACCTCCCGCTCGGGATCATCCCCGCCGGCACGGGCAACGACATCGCCACCGTCCTGGGCATGCCCAAGGACGCAGCCCTCGCCGCCGACGTGATCGCCGAAGCCCTCGCCTCGGGCCGCCGGCGGCTCGTGGACGCCGGGAAGGCCGTCTCCGCCGACGGTGTCGACCGGTGGTTCCTCGGCGTCCTCTCCAGCGGCTTCGACTCCTCCGTCAACGAGCGGGCCAACGTGATGACGTGGCCCACCGGGCAGGCCCGCTACCTGCGCGCCATCCTGGCCGAGCTCCGCGTCTTCACGCCGGTGCCCTACACGATGGTGGTCGACGAGGGACTCGCGACGGAACTGCGCGAGGAGAAGAACGGCATGCTCGTCGCCGTCGGCAACGGCACGTCCTACGGCGGCGGGATGAAGGTGTGCCCGGGAGCCCTCATCGACGACGGCCGGCTCTCGCTGATCTTCCTCGACGAGATGACCACCAGGACGTTCCTGCGAGTGTTCCCGAGGGTCTACAAGGGCACGCACATCTCCCGGCCCGAGGTGCACGAGCACTCCGCGACCACCGTCCGCCTCGACGCGCCGGGCCAGATCGCCTACGCCGACGGCGAACGGATCGGGCCCCTGCCCGTGGAGATCCACGTGGTCCCGGGCGCCGTGCGCCTCCTGGTGCCGACGACCGCCGTGGCGGCGACATAGCCTTCGGGCATGACCTCGCCCGCCGAGCGCTACGCCGCCTCCCGCCGTCGGACCTCCGACGAGAAGTCGGCGCTCCACGAGTTCCGGGCCCTGTATGACTTCGAGCTCGACGACTTCCAGATCCAGGCCTGCCGGGCCCTCGAGGAGGGTGCCGGCGTGCTCGTGGCCGCACCCACCGGCGCCGGCAAGACGATCGTCGGCGAGTTCGCCGTTCACCTCGCCCTGCGCGAGGGACGCAAGTGCTTCTACACCGCCCCGATCAAGGCGCTGTCGAACCAGAAGTTCCATGACCTCGTCGATCGCTACGGCGCGGACAAGGTCGGGCTGCTCACCGGTGACAACACGGTCAACGGCGAGGCGCCCGTCGTCGTCATGACGACCGAGGTCCTGCGCAACATGCTCTACGCCGGTTCCCGCACGCTCGAGGGCCTGTCCTACGTCGTGATGGACGAGGTGCACTACCTCGCCGACCGCTTCCGTGGCGCAGTCTGGGAAGAGGTGATCATCCACCTGCCGGAGCACGTCGCGGTGGTGGCGCTCTCGGCGACGGTGAGCAACGCCGAGGAGTTCGGCGAGTGGCTCGGCGAGGTCCGTGGCGACACCCGCGTCGTGGTCGAGGAGCACCGCCCGGTTCCCCTCTGGCAGCACGTCATGGCGGGCCAGCAGCTCTACGACCTGTTCATCGACGACGAGCAGACCAAGGTCAACCCGGAGCTCGTGCGCCTCGCGCGCGAGGAGGAGCGCATGGTGCGCATGACGCGGGAGGCCAGGCGCGACGGTGAGTACCGTGCTGGCGGCCCGCGTCCTGGCCGTGGCGGGCGGCGTCCGCGCGGCATCAACGTTCCCCTGCGCTATGAGATGGTCGAGCGCCTCAACCGCGACAAGCTCCTGCCCGCCATCGCGTTCATCTTCAGTCGGGTCGGGTGCGCCGCGGCCGTGGAACAGTGCCTCGCCGCAGGCCTCCGGCTGACGTCGAACGAGGAGCGGCTCATCATCCGTGGCGTCGTGGAGCACCGGTGTGCGGACCTTCCCCGGGAGGACCTCGACGTCCTGGGCTACCTCGAGTTCCTCGACGGGCTCGAGCGCGGCTTCGCCTCCCACCATGCCGGGATGCTGCCGACGTTCAAGGAGACGGTCGAGGAGCTCTTCCAGCAGGGGCTCGTGAAGATGGTCTTCGCCACCGAGACCCTCGCCCTGGGTATCAACATGCCCGCGCGCACCGTGGTGCTGGAGAAGCTGGTGAAGTGGAACGGGGAGACCCACGCCGACGTCACGCCGGGGGAGTACACCCAGCTCACCGGTCGCGCCGGTCGTCGCGGGATCGACGTCGAGGGCAACGCCGTCGTGGTGTGGCACCAGGGCTTCGACCCCTCCGCGCTCGCGGGTCTCGCCTCGACCCGCACCTATCCGCTGCGGTCGTCGTTCACCCCGTCCTACAACATGGCGGTCAACCTCGTCGGATCCGTCGGTCACCATGCCGCCCGTGAGCTGCTCGAGACCTCGTTCGCGCAGTTCCAGGCCGACCGTGCGGTCGTCGGCCTCGCC
Source organism: Candidatus Nanopelagicales bacterium (assembly GCA_038206635.1). GTDB lineage: Bacteria > Actinomycetota > Actinomycetes > S36-B12 > CAIYMF01 > Longivirga. The sequence goes on from JBBRAQ010000019.1 coordinate 10,563, forward strand.
AAGCAGGTGCGCAAGCAGGAGAACGCCATCGAGGGATACCGCGAGGCGATGATCTGCCACCTCGGGGACTTCGAGGCGTACGCCGACCTGCGCCGCAGGCTCACCGACCGGGAGAAGGAGCTCGCGCGCGACGGGGCCGTGCGGCGTCGTGCCGCCGCGGCGACGTCGCTCGCGGCCCTCAAGCCGGGCGACGTCATCGTCATCCCGAGCGGGCGCCGATCCGGCGTCGCCGTCGTCATCGACCCCGGGCTGCACGATCGCGACGAGCCGCGGCCCTCGGTGCTCACCATCGACCGGCAGGTCAAGCGGCTCTCGGTCACCGACTTCCCCTCGCCGGTCGAGCCGCTGGAGAGCATCCGCATCCCCAAGCTGTTCAACCCGAGGTCGGCGAACTCCCGTCGCGACCTCGCTCTCAAGCTCAAGGAGGCCGTCGGTGACCTGCGCGTCGACCGCCCGCGCAAGTCGCGGTCGGGGTCGGGGGAGGACGCCCGCGTCCTCGAGCTGCGCAGGCTGATCCGCCAGCACCCCTGTCACGGGTGCGAGGAGCGCGAGCAGCACGCCCGCTGGGCCGAGCGCTACCTCAGGCTCGACCGGGAGACCAAGGGCCTCGAGCGACGTGTCGAGAACCGCACGAACTCCATCGCGCGCCAGTTCGACCGCGTGTGCGCCATCCTGGCGCGGCTCGGCTACGTCAGCACCGATGACGACACCGCCGAGGTCACCGATGCCGGCCGGATGCTGCAGCGGCTCTACAACGACATGGACCTCGTCGCGGCGGAGTGCCTGCGTCAGGGGCTGTGGGTCGGGCTGACGGCCCCCGAGCTCGCGGCGTGCGCCTCGGTCCTGGTGTTCGAGGCGCGTCAGTCCGACGACGCCGTCCCGCCGAAGCTGCCGATCGGGCGCGTCCGTGAGGTCCTGGCAGACACGGTGCGGCTGTGGGGGGAGCTCGCCGAGCTCGAGGCAGAGGAACGCGTCTCCTTCCTGCGCGAGCCCGACCTCGGCTTCGCCTGGGCCGCGTTCCGGTGGGCGTCAGGACACCGCCTCGAACCTGTCCTGCGCGACGTCGACCTCGCGGCGGGTGACTTCGTGCGCTGGTGCAAGATGCTCGCCGACCTGCTCGGGCAGATCGCCGACGCTGCAGGGTCGCTCAAGACCCCCGAGGGCAAGGCGCTCTCGGCGACGGCGCACGCGGCCGTTGACGCCGTGAAGCGCGGCGTCGTGTCGTTCTCCTCGGTGTGAGGCACCCGCGCACGCTCGGCGCACGATTCCCGGTCCGGCGGTTCGCCGGGGTACCGTCACGGTCGACCCGAGAGAGGTTCCGTGCACCTACCGACGTCCGCAGTGCCCGCGATCATCGCGGCCGTCATCGCCCTCGCGCTGACCGGCTGCAGCTCCTCGGCGCCCGCGAGCGGATCCGCGTCGGCCTCGTCCGCGAGTGCACCGGCGTCATCCTCCGCGTCGGCACCGACGATGTTCGCGCTCCTGCCCGAGTCGGTGCTCGCCGCGATGCCGCCGCTGACCTACAGCACCCCTGCCGGCGCCGACCAGGCGATGGCCGCGAACGGCATCAAGCCGAGCATCTCCGCGGTGTTCACCGGGGGTGTCTCCCGCGAGCTGGTCTACCAGGGCAAGACCGTGGGCGGTGTCGAGCTCTACCGGTTCGGCGCACGCGTGCCCGCGGACTCGCGGGCGAAGTTCGTGCCCCTCATGGTGGGCAGCTTCGCGCAGAAGGCCCCCACCGCGGGGAAGCTGGGCACCACAGCCGTCCAGGTCGCCGATGGCGCCCGCGGCACCGCCATCACGGTGGTCGGCTTCACCCAGGGCGACGACGTCGTGCTGGTGTGGGGCTCGGGCGTCCCGGCCACCCAGCAGCTCGCGTCGGAGTACATCCTCACGAGCTCGTGACCGATCCGCGTCGGCCCCTGGAGCGGCCCACGACGGCACGACTGCCGAGGCCCTTGCTCAGGAACAGGTGCTCGACACGGTGAGCCTGCTTCCTCGAACCCCTTGTCCGAGTGAGGGCTTCGGTCAGGCGAGGCTTGCCTGAAGTCGGGCGACCGAAGTGCGCAGGCCCCACCGGGCGGCGAGCTCCGCAAGCCGATCGGGGTCCGCAGGTGCGTGCGGCACGGCATCGTCGAACTCGGGGAGCGGGCAGTCAAGGACCACGTGGACAACGGCCGGAGCCACCGCCAGGTAGTCGCGCGCAGCCAGCACCTTGGCATGGACGGCGGGTCTCGTGGCAGGGTCGCCCACCTCTGCCGCGCGCTGCACGCCGGCGAGGTCTCCGTAGAGGTTGATCAGCGCGGCCGCCGTCTTCTCCCCGATGCCGGGCACTCCGGGCAGCCCGTCAGAAGGATCCCCGCGCAGTGCGGCGAAGTCGGCGTAGGAACGCCCCGGGATGCCGTATCGCTCGGTGACCGAGGACTCCGTCACGACCTCGGCACGGGCCACACCTGCCTTGGCCGTGTACAGCACGCGCACGCCGCGCTCGTCATCGACCACCTGGAACAGGTCACGATCACCTGTGACGACGTCGACGGGGATCGTCGCACGCGCGGCCAGGGTGCCGATCACGTCGTCGGCCTCGTGTCCCGGAGATCCGACGCGCGCGATCCCGAGTGCGGCAAGCACGTCGGCGATGATCGGCACCTGCGGCACGAGGGTGTCGGGCACCTCCTCGGCGTTGGCTGCGACGTCGAGGACGCGGTGCGCCTTGTAGGAGGGGATCGCTGCGACGCGGAACTCCGGGCGCCAGTCGTCGTCCCAGCAGCACACGAGGCGCGTGGGCTCCTGATCGGTGACGAGGCGGGTGATGAAGTCGAGGAACCCGCGGACGGCGTTCACGGGCGTGCCATCCGGCGCGGTGATGGACTCCTTCATCCCGTAGAACGCGCGGAAGTAGAGGCTGGCGGAGTCGAGGAGCAGGAGCTTCTCGCGGGACGGCGTCGGCATCTGGGAACCGTATCGGGATGCACCTGCCGGTGACGACGCCCCTCGAGACCGGGCACTCGGCCCGGGTCCACCGGCGTTCGGCGGTGCTGGGCGCTACAGGCGGTGGCGTCGTGCGTCGATGCCCTCACGACAGGCACCTGTCGACGCGGCTCGACCAGCCCAACGCAGGTCCTCACGGCACGGATCGACCTGGGGGACGCATGGTGGAGCACGGTCCTGCTGCTGATGGCGGGGCAGCCTCCCCGGCTACCCCGCGCATGTTCCTTCCCGAAGGCCGCCCGAACCCGCCCGCTGCCACGGAACCGCACGCGCAACCGCACCCGGGATCCGCTCAGGCACCTGCCCCGCCACTGCCACCGGCTCAGCAGCCCCTCCCGACGCAAGCACCCACCCCGGGTAGTTCCTACCCACCCCCCGTCGCCTCCGCGCCTTCCCGGCTCCCACCGGTCGCGTCGGGGCGGGTTCACCACGCGGCGGTCGGCGTCGACTACACCCCGGCGACCTCCGCCGCCCCTCGCGCCGGGATCTCACGGGGCACCGTCGTCGCGATCGTGGCGGGCGGGACGGCGGCCGTCCTCGTCGTCGTCCTTCTGCTGGTCACGGCGATGACCACATACACCAACCAGCGGGCCAAGGCTGCGGCGCGCGCGTCCCAGGGGCTTCCCGCCGGGTATCAGACCTACTCGGGCCGGACCGGACGCCCGCTCGCCGTCGGCAGCCCGTACGGCGGGCGCTGCGACCTCGTCCTGCTGGTGCTGCCGGACAACGTCCCCTTCGCCTTCCGCACGGAGCTGACGGGGGTGATCGCGTACGAGGAGGGGGCCGGCTGAACATCGCGGTCACGGACCTCGCCGGCGCTCAGCGGCTCACCGGCGTGGCAGCCGGGTCGCCGGACCCCCAGGCGCCCGAGGGCGTCGCCCTGGTCGAGGTGGCGGCGTACTCGGGGCCGTCACCCCAGGCCGACGGTGTGGCGCAGAGACTGGGCATGACGTACGGGACGACCCGGGCAGCCGACGGCGCCCATGATGTCCTCACCGACGTGCAGATCACGATGTACACCGACGCCATCGGCGACGATCCGGTAACGATGCGCCGAGCCGCCCGCCTCCTGCTCGCACACGCCCAGGGGATCGCCGCGACGAGTGATCAGGGCTCAGGATTCCTGCCCCGGTTCGCGTCACGGCTCGACGGGCTCAGCGTCAGCGACCTCACCGCGTTGCGCCTGATGACCGGGTGCACGGTGGGTGCGGGCACATCGCCGACGGCGACTGTGCCGGATGCGGCATCGGCGTAGGGTCGGCGCCGTGACCACGACCTCCGGAGTGCCCCATCACCCGCCCGTCGCCGAGCTCGCCCAACGGCTGGCACGGGCCCAGCTGGCTACGCGCGCGGCCGAGATCGACGCGCTGCTCATCACCCCCGGACCGGACCTGCGCTACCTCACGGGGTACGACGCGATCCCGCTGGAACGCCTGACCTGTCTCGTCGTGCAGGCCCACGGCGAGCCCGTCATCGTCGTTCCCGGTCTGGAGAAGCCAGCCGCCCTCGCCAGCCCGATCGGCGATCTCGAGCTCGAGATCCTCCGGTGGGGGGAGACCGACGATCCCTACCGTCTCGTGGCATCGCTCCTTCCCGAGGGTGCGCGCGCGGCCCTCGACAACCGGATGTGGGCCGAGAAGGCGCTCCGACTGCGCCATGCCATGCCCGGGTCGCAGCAGGTCCTGGCCGGACGTGTCCTGCGCGAGCTGAGGATGCGCAAGACCGACGACGAGGTCGCGTCGCTGCGCCGGGCCGGTGCGGCCATCGACCTGGTGCACGCCCGCGTGCACGAGTGGCTGCGGGCCGGACGCACCGAGCGCGAGGTCGGCAAGGACATCGCGGACGCGATCCTCGCCGCGGGGCATGTCCGGGTCGACTTCGTCATCGTCGGGAGCGGGCCGAACGGCGCGAGCCCCCACCACGAGCTGTCCGACCGGGTGATCGGCGTGGGTGAGCCGGTCGTCGTCGACATCGGCGGCACGATGCCCGACGGGTACTGCTCGGATGAGACCCGCACCTACTGCGTGGGCCAGCCGCCGCCGGAGTTCGCGGAGTACTACGCCGTGCTCCGGGCCGCGCAGGAGGCGGCCTGCCAGCACGTGCGTCCCGGGGTCACGGCCGAGAGCGTCGACGCGGCCGCCCGCACCGTGATCGAGGCAGCGGGGTACGGCGAGTACTTCGTGCACCGCACGGGACACGGCATCGGGCTCGAGACCCACGAGGAGCCCTATATCGTCTCGGGGAACACCGAGGAGCTCGAGCCCGGCATGGCGTTCTCGATCGAGCCCGGGATCTACCTGCCCGGCCAGCACGGCGCGCGCATCGAGGACATCCTCGTGTGCGGTGCCACCGTCGGCGAGCGGCTCACCCTCCGACCGCGAGACCTGGTGGTGCTCTGATGGCCCTGTCCCACACGCCCGCAGACCGGATGCTCCCGGACGAGGACGCCGAGGCCCTGCTCAACCTCGTACGTGACATCGCCGACGCCGAGCTCCTGCCGGCCGTCGACGTCGCCGAGCGCGACGGCGTCTTCCCGCGCGACATCATGCGCACGCTCGGCCGGGCGGGGCTGCTGTCCCTGCCCTACCCCGAGGAGCTCGGTGGCGGTGGCCAGCCCTTCGAGGTCTACCTCCAGGCCCTCGAGGAGCTCGCCGGCGCCTGGCTGTCGGTCGGGATCTCCGTGTCGGTGCACGCACTCGCGTGCTTCCCCGTCGCCAGCTACGGCACCGAGGACCAGAAGAAGCGATGGCTCCCGGAGATGCTCGGGGGGGACCTGCTCGGTGCCTACTGCCTGTCCGAGCCTCAGTCCGGCTCGGACGCCGCGGCGCTCGAGACGCGCGCCGTGGCCGACGGCGACGGTGGGTACGTCGTCACCGGGACCAAGGCCTGGATCACCCACGGTGGCATCGCGGACTTCTACAACGTGATGGTGCGGACGTCGGACGCCGGACCGCGCGGGATCTCCTGCTTGCTCGTGCCCGGTGACGCGGCGGGCCTCTCGAGTGCGACGCCCGAGCGCAAGATGGGCGCGAAGGGTTCTCGCACCGCCCAGGTGCTCCTCGACGGCGTCCGGGTCTCGGGCGACCGGCTGCTCGGTGCGGAGGGGCAGGGGTTCGCGATCGCGATGACGGCGCTCGACGCCGGCCGCCTCGGCATCGCCGCGTGCGCGGTCGGGCTCGCGCAGGCGGCGCTCGACGCCGCGGCGGCCTATGCCAAGGAACGCCGCCAGTTCGGGCGGGCCATCGGGGAGTTCCAGGGCCTGCAGTTCATGCTCGCCGACATGGCCACCGGAGTTTCGGCCGCGCGGGCCCTCTACCTGGCAGCAGCACGGCGCAAGGACCGCGGGCTGCCGTTCGCGATCGAGGCGGCGAAGGCCAAGCTCTTCGCCACCGACATGGCGATGCGGGTCACCACCGACGCCGTCCAGGTCTTCGGCGGCTACGGCTACGTCGAGGACTTCCCCGTGGAGCGATACATGCGCGAGGCCAAGGTGCTCCAGATCGTGGAGGGCACCAATCAGGTGCAGCGCATGGTGATCGGGCGATCCCTCACGGCGTGACGGGCTGGTGCGGCACGTCGCGACCGCGGACTGCTCGGGCGCGCACGGGTACCCGCGACTCCGGTGAACTGCGCCGCCTGCGTCATCGAGGTCACGTCGAGGAGTTCCATCGTTCGAGTCGACCACGGCTCGATCTCGCTCCACCCCGGTGCCGTCAGCTACCCGAATCCACCCGCCGGTGCGGCCACGATCCGGATACCTTCCGCGCGACAGGGAAGGCGGGCGGATAGGTTGACGGCAGGTCGTCCGCTCAGGGGCGGCGGGTGGGAGAGGAACAGCACGCGTGGAGGAGATCGACCAGGCGATCGTCCGGCTTCTGGCCGCCGACGGGCGCATGTCCTACACCGACCTCGGCAAGGCCACGGGCCTCTCGACGTCCGCCGTGCACCAGCGCGTCCGGCGCCTCGAGCAGCGTGGCGCCATCAAGGGCTACACGATCATCGTCGACCACGACGCCCTCGGGCTTCCCCTCACTGCGCTCATCTCGATCAAGCCCATCGACCCTGCCGCCCCGGACGACGCGCCCGCACGCCTCGAGGGCATCTCGGCCATCGAGGCGTGCCACTCCGTCGCCGGCGACGAGTCCTATGTCCTCAAGGTCCGGGTGGCCAGCCCGGCCGACCTCGAGCACCTCCTCGCCGAGATCCGCGCCGTGGCCAACGTCTCCACGCGCACCAGCGTCGTGCTGTCCACGCCGTATGAGAACCGCCCTCCAGCCATCTGAGCCAGCCTCGTGCCAGAGTCGTGGCAGTGCTGCCGGCTCGGATCTGCCCGGCGTTGTTACCCATGGCGTGCCGATGTGACAGAGATTGTCGCCCGGGCCCACGACCACCGGCACCACGGCCTCTCAAGGCAACTGCGAACCGCCCCTCGGCCGGTCCGACGTGAGTGTGAGACTGCCGGACACAGCGCGCCTGGCCTGCCGGGCTCGGCTACCCGAGCTCGGTCGCTCGGCCGAGACCTAGCGGGCGCATCGCGGCATGAGCTCGTGACCCAGGTGCGGGAAGATCGAGAAGTCGACGATCCCCTGGGTGCGGTCACCCCCGGTCGGCGACGTCAAGGTGAGGAAGTCTTCCCCGATAGGGAAGGTCATGACCATGCTTCCTGCACTCCCCCCACCCAGACCGTGTCGCGCAAGGAGGGCAGGAGGTCCGCCAACCCGGACTCTCGCCTCCAGCGGCACAGGTACATCGCATCGCCGCCATCCACCAGCGGGACGTCGGCATCAAGGACCCACGGCTCCCAGCGCTCGTCAGCGATGCTGGGGAGCGAGGTGAGCGCAAGCGCTCCCCACGACTACCAGCCCAGCTCGCACATCGGTCCCGGCGACTGGCCCGCGATGAACCGCCCGGCCGAGGCGGGCGTGCACGGGGGTGCCCGGACTCCGCGGTCGGGATGCAGACGGTGCGGGCGTCGGCGATCGGTGTGCCCAAGACGTCGACCAAGGCGTCGCGGATGCTCGGGTTCGTGACGCCGCCGGACGTGAGAAGAAGCGTCAAGGCCCGTCCCGGTTCGCCGAGCGCTCGGTCACAACTTGCAGTTCTTCGCGACCCAGAGCGCGACCGTCCCGATGTCCTTCGCGTTCCCCGCAATGCCGTCCGACACCGCTTTGGCCATGTCCGCTTGGGTGACGCTTCCACCTGACACGGCCTTTCCGATGTTGTCCATGACATCGGCGTAGGTGTTGGCCGCCTTCTCGATCTCAGCGGGTGCGTACTTGCGCATGTCGGCCGCTGCGCCCTGGAATTTGGCCCCGGCGCTCGCGAGGTCCCCAGAAGGCGTGTCGCTCACCGCCTGGATCTCCTTGAACGCACCGCAGAAGTCCGTGGCGGTCCCTCCCGCCACCGTCGACGAGCTCGGTGTCTCGCTCGGTGGCGGCGACGACGCCACCGAGTCCGAAGGAGCCACGCTGGACGCCGTCGTGTCTGCAGGGGTCGCGCTGGACGCGACCGTGCTCGGCGTCGAAGAACAACCGGTCAGCACGACGAAGAGAACGATCGAGACAGGGGTCATTCGGCGCTTCATGGGGTCCTCCCCGCGGCAGAGGAGCGAGCGTGCTCCGTGCTCGCTCACACGGTACGGCGCCCAGCATCTGACGGGGGGCTGAATGTCGTTCTTCACCGAGGGCGTCGAGCTCGTCCAGGTCTCTGCGCCCCTCGACGCCGAGGGTGCGACAGGTGACGCCTCCGGCAGGTGCCCTCAGATCCGTGGGCGGGGGATGACCCCAGCGTGTCGCTGTGAGGGCGTCGTCGTCATCGGGTGAACGTGAGGTGGAGGACGCCGCGAGGCGTCGACACCGCCTCAACGTCGTACTGCTGCTCCAACCCCTCCAGGCCGTCCCACAGCCGAACACCGCGGCCGAGCAGGATCGGCACCTGCACGACGTGGATGTGGTCGACGGGACCGGCGGCGATGAACGCGCGCATCATGGTCGGGCCGCCGCCGATGCGGACGTCCTGACCGGCGGCTGCGTCCCGGGCCACCTCGAGTGCATCTGCTGGCGCGGAGTCGAGGACTGGAACGTCGTGCCACCCTCCATCTCCAGCGACGGGCGCGCATGGTGGGTCAGAACGTACGTCGGTGTGTGGAACGGCGGGTTGTCGCCCCACCACCCACGCCACTCCGGGTCCTCCTGCCACCCCGGAGGACCGAACTTGCCCGCGCCCATGAGCTCCGCACCGATCCCCGGTCCGTGCCGTCGGCCATCACGTGATCGACTCCCTCGGTGCCGCCCGGCTCGCCGAGGATCTCGCGGTGCGCGAACCGAGTGGCGAACAGCCACTCGTGGAGCCGATGCCCGGCGTGGCCGAACGGCGCGTCGAGGGTCTGCCCCTCACCGGTGGCGAACCCGTCGAGCGAGATCGAGAAGTTGTGGATGCGGACGCGCGGCATGGCGGCTCCCTCGGGTGGTGGGGGTCGGTCTGTCGGGTTGACCTGTCCCGTGGCGAGGATGTCTCGGTCGTGGAAGTCCCTGCAAGCGATAGTGCCCGTCACGGCCTGCTTGGGGGATCTCCTGCGCCTGCCCCGAACTGATCTCCCCTGCCAACAACGCCACAGCCGTCGCAGCGAACGTCCCGGCCAGATCCCGCGCACGACCCAACATCGCCCCAGACGTGGCGTCGGACTTCCTGCACTCGGCCTTGAGCCACGTCTACGTCGAGACGTGGCCGCCGACCGCGAGGACAGCCGCATCTTGCACGGCACCGGTCATCAGCGGGGGAGTCGGAGCGCTGGCACCCCACACAGCAGGATCGGTCCGGGCTAGCAGTGGGCGATCTGGGACGAGTGCAGCGCTGCGCGCCGTGCTGCGTGCAGCGCCAGTCGACCGACGCGGACTACGAGCCGCTAGCTGTGGATCTCCCGGCTCGCGTCCGCGTGCGCCACGGACTCGGCGCCGTGCTCGCGCCACCACTCCTGACCACTCTCGGGAAGCGAGTGGATCGGGTCGTAGTACTCATACGTGCGCGACAACGCGTCGGCGTCGGAGGTCTCGATGCCGGTGCGGTAGTTCTTCGTCCAGTAGGTAATGCCGCGCTCGCGGTCGTACTCGTGCACCTGGTGCACCCAGCGCTTGCCGACATAGGGGACGTCGCAGACGATGCGCGGCGTCGCGAACCCGGGCAGGTAGCCCATGATGCCGTGCTGCAGCGCCTGGGCCTCCCAGACCGAGAGGCGCCAGTGCTCGGCGGCGGGGATCATGTCGCACATGTAGAAGTAGTACGGCATGATCCCGGCGCCGTCGAGGAGTCCGAAGCAGAGGTCGAGCAGCGAGTGCACGGAGTCGTTGACCCCGCGCATGAGCACGCCCTGGTTGCGCACGTCGCGGACGCCCGCGTCGAACATGGCGCGCGCGGCCTCGGCTACGAGCGGTGTGACGGACTGTGCGGCGTTGACGTGGGTGTGGATGGCGAGCCCGACGCCTCGGCTGCGGGCGACGGTCGCGAGGCGCTCCATGCCGGCTCGGACGTCGTCCTGGAGCCAGTGCTGCGGAAGGCCCATCAGGGCCTTGGACGCGAGCCGGATGTCGCGGATGTTGTCGATCTCGAGAAGCGCCGCGACGAAGGCCTCGAGGCGCGGCCACGGCATGTTGGCGACGTCGCCACCCGAGACGACGACGTCGCGGACACCGGGGGAGCGACGCAGGTAGTCGAGCATGTCGTTGAGCCGGCTGTCCGGCTTGGCGATGAACTTCAGCTTGTCGACGGTCGGCGTCGAGTTGCCCACGAGGTCCATGCGGGTGCAGTGCCCGCAGTACTGGGGACACGTCGTGAGGAGCTCCGCGAGGACCTTGGTCGGGTAGCGGTGGGTCATGCCCTCGACCGCCCACATCTCGTGCTCGTGCAACGAGTCGCGGGTCGCGTGCGGGTGGCTCGTGCCCTCGGTGAGGCGGTCGGAGAACACTGGGAGCATGTAGCGGCGGACGGCGTCGCTGTAGAAGGCGTCGGTGAGCGAGCCGGGCCCGTGGAGCTCGGTGGACGACGCGATCGTGTTGAGCATCTGCGGCGGCAGGAGCATCGACATGGTCGCGGCCCGTGCGATGTCGTTCTCGAGATCGGCGTAGAAGCTGTCGTCGACGAGGTCGCCGAGGACGCCGCGCAGCTGGCCCACGTTCTTGACGCAGTGCGAGCGCTGCCACTGAGCCGAGCGCCAGTCGGCGTCGGTGACGTCGGCCCACCCCGGGAAGCGGCGCCAGTCGGGCTCGACCAGCGGATGGTGGGTGTAGGAGTACGGCTGCGGGATGGCGCGGCCGTCGGCGGCCTCGACTGCCGCCTCGAGGGTCTCGGTCACGGATGCCTCCGGGCAGGGTGCGCGCCGACCAGAGGTGCCTCTGGCCCGATCGCGGAACTCATGCTCCGGGTGGAGCATTCACCGGAGGATACGGGATATCCTGCGGATCTGGCACTATGACGCCGCAGGATTTGCGCCAAAGTGCTGACGGAGACGCAAGGACTGCCGTCAGATGCCCTGTTGGCGCCGATGATGGTGCCGTTCAGGGCTACTCCGGTGGTACCGCTTCTGGTGACACCGGCTCGGCACCACCGCACCAGTCACACCGCACCAGTCACACCGCACCAACGAGTTCCGAGCAGCAGAGACGACCCGGCCCCGCGGCAACGCCGGCCGACAGCACGCCCCACCCGAGAGTGCACCGGCTCGCCGCCGGAAGGGAAAGGACCCCCACGATGACCACGCGTCGCACTGCGAGCCCCGTGGGGCTGCACCGGGTTCTCGAGCCGTCCGGCGTCCTCCCGCAGGCTGCCTGGAAGCTCGATGCCAGCCCAGAGCTCGTCGCCGGCGAGATGCGGATTCGAGTCACGCGGCTCAACCTCGACGCCGCGAGCTTCCGCCAGCTGTCGGACAAGCACTTCGGCGACGGTGACGCAGTGCGGGAGGAGGTCCTCGAGATCGTGCGGACCCGCGGCAAGATGCACAACCCGGTGACCGGGTCCGGCGGCATGCTCGTCGGAATCGTCGAGGAGATCGGGCCCGACAGCCATCACCTCGAGCTCGCCGTGGGCGACCAGATCACGACCCTCGTATCGCTCACCCTGACTCCGCTGTCGATCGAGGACGGCCTGCGCGACTGGGACGGCCGCGGCGAGCAGGTGCCCTGCGACGGCCACGCCATCCTCTTCGACCGCACGATCGTCGCCCGCGTCCCCGCCGACCTTCCTGGCAACCTTGCGATGGCGGTCATGGACGTGTGCGGCGCGCCGGCGCTGACGGCCCGCGTCGTCAACCGCTACGTCGACGCGGGGCTACGGCCCACGGTCGCCGTGATCGGTGGCGCGGGCAAGAGCGGTTCGCTCTCGCTCGCCGCCGCGCGTCGGGCGGGCGCCGAGCGCACCGTCGGCGTCGTGCCGATCGAGCGCGAGGCCGAGTTGTTGCGCCGCGTCGGCCTGGCGGACGTCGTCGCCCTCGCGGACGCGCGCGACCCGGTCGGGATCTCCGACGCGGTCGCCGGCGCTCTTGGTGCGCCGGCCGACATCGTCGTCGTCTGCGTCGACGTCGCCGGGTGCGAGCACGGCGCGATCCTGTCCACCGCTGACGGCGGAACGGTCATCTTCTTCTCGATGGCGACGTCGTTCTCGACCGCAGCACTCGGTGCCGAGGGGCTCGCCGCCGACGTCACGATGCTCATCGGGAACGGGTTCACCCCGGGTCACGCCGACCTGGCGTTCGACCTGCTGCGCAGCGACGCCGGTGTCGCCCAGCTCTACAAGGAGCGTCTCGCTGCCGAGGGCCACCAGTGATCCGCGGATGACCGCGACCCTCCTGCGCGGAGGCCGCGTGCTCGTCGGCGAGGTGATCGTCGAGGCCTGCCTCGTCGTCGTGGACGACGTCATCGCGTTCGTCGGGGCGGAATCGCAAGCGCCGACGGCCGACCGCCGCGTCGATGTCGGCGGTGCCCTTCTGCTGCCTGCCTTTGTCGACGGCCACGTCCACGCCACCGACACCGGGCTGGTGCTCACGGGTCTCGACCTCGCCCGTGTGCGCTCGAAGGGGGAACTGCTCGACGCCGTCTCGCGTCGCACTCGCGAGCTGCGTGGCCACGTCATGCTCGGGCATGGGTGGGACGAGACAGCCTGGGCCGACAGGGATCTGCCGACTTCGGCCGAGCTGGACCGCGCGTCGTTCGGCTCGTTGGTCTACCTGTCGCGCGTCGATGTCCACTCGGCGCTCGCGAGCGGTGCGCTCATGGCGTCGGTCCCTGGGCTGACGGCGCTGCCGGGATTCACGCCCGAGGGGTGGGTCACGCGCGATGCGCACCATGCCGTGCGCGCTGCAGCGATGGGCTCGCTGACCGTGGCTCAGCGGCGGGATGCTCAGCGGCGCATGCTCACGCACGCAGCCTCGTTGGGGATCGGCGCGGTCCACGAGATGGCCGGTCCGGCGATCGGCGGGATCGACGACGTGCGTGCTCTTCAGACCCTGGCCGCCGCCGGGGCGGTCCCTGACGTCGTCGTCTACTGGGGGCAGGTTGCCGCCGACGGGGGTCTTGACGTCGTGCGGGAGCTCGGCGCCCAGGGTGCGGGTGGCGACCTGTTCGTCGACGGCGCGATCGGCTCGCGCACCGCGTGCCTGCGTTCGCCGTACGCCGACGCGCCAGGGACGGACGGCGCGCTGTACCTCGACGAGGACGCCGTCGCCGATCACCTCGTCCGGTCCACGCTGGCCGGGGTGCAGGCGGGGTTCCACGTCATCGGCGACGCCGCGATGGACGCCGTCATCCATGGGCTGCTGGCCGCCGTGGACATCGCGGGACGTGACCGCGTGCGCTCGCTGCGGCACCGGCTCGAGCACGCCGAGATGCTCGACGCCGCACAGATCGCTGTCCTGGCCGGTCTCGGTGTCGTCGCCTCGGTACAGCCGGCGTTCGACGCGGCCTGGGGCGGGAGCGCGTCGATGTACGCGGAACGACTCGGTACCGACCGCGGGACGCAACTCAACCCCTACGCCGCCCTCCACGCCGCCGATGTCCCGCTCGTGCTCGGCTCGGATGCCCCCGTGACCCCGCTCGACCCGTGGGGAACGGTGCGCGCCGCCGTGAACCACCGGACTGCCACGAGCGCCATCGACCTGCTGACGGCGTTCGACGCGCACACTCGCGCCGCCCACGCCGCGGTAGGCGACACGACCGCCGGGCGCCTCGCCGTCGGTGCACCTGCGACGTACGCGGTCTGGACGGCAGACTTTGACCCCACCGGATGGCCCGACCTATCCCCTGGAGCCGTGAGACCGATCTGCCAGCGCACCGTGGTGCGCGGGACGACGGTCCATGACTCCGGCGAACTCGAGGAGGTGGCGGCGTGAGCCGCACCGACACAGATCCCCGTCGCATGCTCGACCTGGATCCCGCGAGGATCCGCAGGGCTCGCTCGCTCGCGCGCAGGGCGGGTGCTCCCGTCGTCACGATCGCGAAACGGCACACCACCGTGTCCGTCGAGCGCGCCGTGCTGCGGCTCGCCGGGCTCGAGGGTGCCGACGTCGAGGGGATCCCGTGGGTCAACCGCCTCGTCGACGTCGTCCGCGAGGAGGCCGGCCTCGAGCATGGTGTCTCGCTCCCCGTCTGGGACGCGATGCTGCGCACCGGCGACGACCTCATGACGCTCGCGCAGAAGGCTGCGTCGGGGTCGGTCACGTTCCGCGTGCCGGAGGGCAAGGACGCCGCGAAGGCGGCGAAGGCGTCACGGGCGCAGGTCTCGGCGGGCATCCGTCGCATCGACTCCCAGCGCAAGGTCCGTGACCGGATCATCGCCAAGCACGGGCCGCAGCCGGCGCCGTGGATCTACCTGATCGTCGCCACCGGCGACATCTACGAGGACATCCCGCAGGCGCAGAACGCCGCGCGCGAAGGTGCCGACGTGATCGCCGTCATCCGCTCGACCGGCCAGTCGCTCCTCGACTACGTGCCCGAGGGCGCCACGCGCGAGGGCTACGCCGGCACCTACGCGACTCAGGAGAACTTCCGGCTCATGCGAGCGGCGCTCGACGAGACGAGCGCGGAGCTCGGCCGCTACGTGCGGCTGACGAACTACGCCTCCGGCCTGTGCATGCCGGAGATCGCGTCGCTCGCCGGGCTCGAGCGTCTCGACATGATGCTCAACGACTCGATGTACGGGATCCTCTTCCGCGACATCAACCCGATCCGGACGTTCGTCGACCAGCGCTTCAGCCGTCAGATCCACGCACGAGCCGGCATCATCATCAACACCGGCGAGGACAACTACCTCACCACCGCTGATGCCGTCGAGGCCGCGCACACGGTCACCGTGAGCCAGCTGCTGAACGAGTTCTTCGCCAAGGAGGCGGGGCTCGAGAACTGGCAGCTCGGTCTCGGGCACGCCTTCGAGATCAACCCCGACATCCCCGACTCGTTCCGTCTCGAGCTCGCTCACGCCATGCTGGCGCGGGCTCTGTTCCCCGACGCGCCGCTGAAGTGGATGCCCCCGACGAAACACATGACGGGAGACGTCTTCCGCGGCTACCTCCTCGACGGGTTCTTCAACCTCGCCGGTGCGCTGACCGGTCAGGGGATCCTGCTCGTCGGCATGATGACCGAGGCGGTGGTCACCCCGTGGCTCTCCGACCGAGACCTCGCACTGCAGAACGTGCGCTACGTCTTCAACGCCGCCGGCAACCTGCGCGAGGACTTCCGTCCCGCGCCCGACGGCTTTATCGCGAACCGGGCGCGGCAGGTGCTCGGCGAGGCGGTCGACCTGCTCGAGACCATCGTCGACGACACTCTGCTCGAGGCCATCGCCGACGGCACGTTCGGCCTGATGAAGCGCCCGTCGGACAAGGGCCGCGGGCTCGACGGTGTCGTGCGCAAGTCGAGCGGCTACCTCAACCCGGCGACCGACCTGCTCGAGGAAGGGGCGACCCGATGAGCCCGCACCGACCCCCGGTCGAGCACGTAGCGGTGAAGAAGTCCGGCAAGAACATCGTGCGGCCCTACGGCGACACCACGGGCGACGGCATGGTGCAGGTGTCCTTCACACTGCCTCTCCCGCACGACAAGCGTGCGGAGGGCGCTGCCCAGCTGTTCGCGAACAAGATGGGTATGGACCCCGCGATGGTCGTGCATGCCAAGGCGATGGGGCCGAACTTCACCTTCTTCGTCGTCTACGGCTCGGTGAACCACCTCGTCGACATCCGTGACGTCGTGGTCCTCGAGCGCGACTACCCGTTGCTCTCGCCCAAGGAGATCAACGTCCTGATCAAGAAGGGCATGCGCCGACCCCTCGTCGTCGTCGGCGCCTGCATCGGCACCGACGCCCACACCGTCGGGATCGACGCGATCCTCAACATCAAGGGGTTCGCGGGCGAGAAGGGCCTCGAGTACTACACCGAGATCGTGGTCGTGAACCTCGGCGCACAGGTGTCCGTGCCCGACCTCGTCGAGGAGGCGCGGCAGCACAAGGCCGACGCCGTCCTCGTCTCCCAGGTCGTCACCCAGCGAGACGCCCACCTGCACAACACCCGCGAGATGAGCGCCGCCTTCCGTGAGGCTTTCCCGGCCGACAAGCGCCCGCTGCTCGTCGTCGGTGGGCCCCGCTTCGACGAGATGAAGACCGTCGAGCTCGGCGTGGACCGCATCTTCGGCAAGGGCACCACCCCTGGTGAGGTCGCGTCCTACCTCGTCTCCGCACTCGTCCCCAGCCCCAGCCCCAGCCCCACGACCCGGAAGCAGGCCACGTGAGCGAGAACCCGTCCGACCAGCCCGATCCGCGGCTCGGCCTGTCCGTCACGCACCGGCGCTACGTGCCGCACTCGCACGCCCACTACGGCGGCAGCCTCGTCGACGGCGCCTACCTGCTCGGCATGTTCGGCGACGTCGCGACGGAGCTCTGCATCCGCACCGACGGCGACGAAGGTCTCTTCGCCGGCTACGACTCGGTGGCCTTCCGCGCGCCGGTGATCGCGGGCGACGTGCTCGAGGCGACGGCGACGGTCACACGTGTCGGCCGTCGGTCTCGTGCCGTGGCCTTCGAGGCGCGAGTCGTGTGCCGTGCGACGCCCCAGGTCTCGCCGTCCGCCGCTCAGGTGCTCGGTGAGCCGATCGTCGTGACCACCGCCACCGGCACCGTCGTCGTCCCCGGCTGAACCGGCTGCGACCGGCTGCGACCGGCTGCAACCGGCCGATGGCCGTCGAACCTCTCCCGCGGGGTCCGGTGGTGACCATGGTCAGCGAAGGTACGACCTCGGTGATCTGGCGAACGAGCCGCCGCGGGCACCGACGTCGCCCCGGCTCAACGGCCTCCGGGGGAAGAAGGATCGTGGCGTCACTACGCCGCATCACGCTCGTGTCCGCCGCCTGATTGCTCGCGGGGATCGCGCTGCTGCTGGCCCCGCGTCCTGGAACATCTCGACGCCCTGTCGTCGCGCCTGCGTACCTGGTCACGGTCACGTCTACCTCGGGGTGAACGGCTACGTCCAGGTCTCGACGAGAAAGGCTTCTCGCTCTCGGTGATCTGGACCCCGGGTCGGACAGGGCGGGCTGTCCTGACCCCTGACGGCAGCGCGCTCGTCGTTCCCTCGAGCGACGTCGAGTCGACCCTCACGCGGGTCGTTACCGTCACGGCGACCCTGAGGAAGCCCCTCACGCTGGCCGGTGGACGTGTCCGAGCGCGCCGGTCCAGGCGTCGGGCCGGGTCTGGCTCGGTACGGGCTGCGGCTCCGGTGGCAACCCCGTCCGCAGTTGAGCAGCGTCGCGGTCGACGGAGGTGCAGTGAGGACCGTCGGTCCGACGTTCACGGACCCCCTGCAGTTCGCCGTGCCCGGCGATCCGTCGACGTTGCTCGTTGTGGTCGATGGCGCTGTCCACGCGTTCTCGGCCGTATCGGACCGAGGGATGGTCGAGGGACCGACCCCGACGTTGCGGGCCACGCGGATCGCTCCGGACCCTGATGGGACCCGTCTCGAGGTGTCGCGGGCGAGCGGCTCGATCCAGATCCTCGATCCCGCCACCAGGGCGGTGGCGGGGGAGCACGCCGGCACCGAGGCCAGCCGGTGGATCGCCACCACTTCGGCGAACGGCGGCTCGTGGCGTTGGGGGACGGTGACCATGTCGGCTACTCCATCTGCCGCAACGGTTCCTTCGTCGCGAACGGTCGGTGCGTCCTTCGGTACCCGCGAGGTCACGGGGTCCGACGACGGCACCACCCTGTTTCGGGATGGAGAGTGGTCCGGACAGCCTCGTCGGTGTCACGAACGCTGCTCAGGCTCCCGCGTCGGTGACCGTCGTGACGCCGGGCTCGGCGGCGCGAGTTGGAGCGATCGCGGTCACGTGCCTGCTTGCGGTCGATGGAGTACGTGTGTCAGGTGCGCTCATGCACGTGGTTCGTCGCGACTCGTCCGGAGCAGCCCCGATCGGCGCCGTCGTGACCGACCCCACGATGGCCTGGACGTCACGGACGGTCCGCCGGGACAGGGGAGCGTCACCTACCCGGTCGACTGCCCGGCACGCCCGAGATCGAGCCTGCGACAGCGACCTCCCTGGCCCTCAGGGTCGCCGGTACTGCTCCGGTCCTGACCGTGACGACACCCGTCGTGCGCTACGACTACCGGCAGCAGTCACCGATCACCGGGCAGCTGGGGCGGACCGCGACGAATCGCAAGCTGACCGTCGTAGTCACGAGATACGGACTGAGCACTCGTGTTGAGGGAACGTTCACGGTCAACTCGCTCGACGACGTGATCAGCGTCTGCCCGATGACGTGGCGCACGATCATCACGGCGACGTTCGCCGGCGACGCCGTCTGCTCCCTGCGAGATGTCTCGCTGAACCTGTACTCGACCCCGCGGCAGTTCCCGCTCGTGCAGGACGCCCCCACGACTGCGCGCGGGGTGGTCCGAGTCCATGTCCGCCACGGGGTCCTGCCCCATCTCATGGTGTTCCCCGGGCGTGCCCCTACCGGCGGGGTAGGGGACATCACGACCTACCGCGGCGGCCGCTGGGTGCAGGCCGACAAGTCCTTCCGGTCCTGCCCTCCGACCGGGCCGGGACTCCTGCTCCTGCGGCTGTGGGCGGGCGAGCGGTGCCGCGAGCGGCTGCATCTCCTGGGTGTCCTGCTGAGCCTCCCTGTCATCAGCGTGTGGAAGCAGATCCTCGTCATCACCTGACGGATGTGCGCCGCCGGCCCCGACTGACCTGGTCGGTGTCGCGGGCTTCCTTGTCGGCTTCTCGCTCGATGGCGGTGGGGCGGGGGAGATGCCCACGGACATCGAACTCCTCGACGGCGGCCTCAGCGGGGAGATCGAGCCGTGGGCCCCCGACATCCTCGCCGGCATCGACCCGAGCACGCCCCTGGACCCGCTCGACCGGCTGCGCTACCGGCAGGCGATGGACAAGGTCGAGGCGTACGTCGCGACGTCGCGACACTGCGCCATCGCGCCATCGTCGCCGTCGCCGGGGCCAAGTCCTCCGGTGACAGCGTGACCGAGAGGCCCGTCGAGCACGAGGTCGCCGTCGCCCGACGCGCCGCGCGGGGGAGTGCCGGTCGCTCCATCGAGCCGGTACGCGCGCTCGCCACTGACTTCACCCGCACGGGGCGGGGGCCCTGCAGTCGGGGCTGATCAGCCAGGCGCACGCAGCAGCCCGCGCCATGTCTGCGACCTCGATCGGCGCCGGGCGATCGTGGCCAGGGTGCTCCCGCTGGGCAGCTGCACGAGCGTCGGCCAGTACCGCCGGCACGGCGCCCCCGCGGTCTGCTCGGTCGACGCCGAGGACGAGGCGCGCCGGCACGACCGGGCACGTGGAGACCGCCAGGTGCGGATCCGCCGGGTCGAGAACGGGCTCGGCGAGATGATCGTCATCGACGAGTGGACCAGGATCTCCGCGATGCACGCACGCATCAGCGACGTCGTCCTCGAACGCGACCAGGTGTGCCGCAGCCCCTGGTGCGAGCAGCCCGCGGCCCGAGGCGGGATGGACCACGCCGTCGAGCTCCCGACAGGTGCGAGCGATGCCGCCAACACCGGCGTCCTCCGCGAGGACTGCCCCCGCATCAAGACTCAGCGCTCGCCTCGCTCGAGTCCTCGTCGTCTGACGATTCAGCCGTGTCGTGTACGGCCTGGGGCGAACGCGTCTCGGTCCGGTCAGGGGCCTATCTCGAGCGTGGGGGGCTGACACGCGACCAGATCGACGAGGAGCCGGGACCTAGCCCGGTTCGCGTGGGCGAAGGGCCACCGCGGGACGGGGCAGATCCTCCGTAGTGACTCGACGGTGACGAGTCGTCGCGTCCGTCGCACGCGTGGCTCTTGAAGCGGTGGCCATCGCATCTGCAGCACCCGTAGATCCGTCACCGTACCCAGACCACGACCTGAACCTGACAGGAACCACGATGACGACCGCCGACGAGAGGGTCGAGCTCTACGAGGGCCTCCGCGCCACCCCGATCTCGGCTTCTACGAGACGCGTACGGCGGCAATCGTCGCGGCGCGTCCGGCAGCGATGGGCTACGACGTGAGGGCCGGCGTCGGCGGCACCGCAGAGGTCGGCCTCCTGCCCAACGGCGACGGCCCGACCATCCTGCTGCGCGCCGACATGGACGGGCTGCCGGTCCTGGAGAAGACCGGGCTGCCGTGCGCCAGCATCGCCCGCGGCCGCGACCACGAGGGCAACGACGTCGCCCTGATGCATGCGTAGGGCCACGACGCCCACAGCACCTGCCTGCTCGCGGCCTGTGGGGTCCTGGCTCAGGACCATGCAACCTGGGCGGGCAGCGTCCTGGCGGTGTTCTAGGGCGGCGGAGGAGCTCGTCGCGGGTGCCGCCGCGCTGGTGGCAGACGGCTCGCTCGAGCGCTTCGGCACACCGGTCGTCGTGCTGGCCAGCGCATCGCGCCGCTGTCCTCAGGAGTCATCGGGCTAGTCACCGCGCCGGCCTTCGCGGCGTGGGACTCGCTCCGGATCGTCCTTCACGGCCAGGGGACGCACGGTTCCCGGCCCGAGGCTTCGGTCGATCCCGTCGTGATGGCCGCTGCCACAGTGGTGCGCCCGCAGACCATCGTGTCGCACGAGGTGGCGGGAAACGAGACGGCGGCCGTGACCGTGGGGCGCATGACAGCCGGCCTAGCCGACAACGTCATCCCCGACGACGCCGAGCTCGTGCTCAACGTGCGCACGTTCACCGAGGACGTCCGCACCCGTGTCCTCGCCGCCATCGACCGGATCGCGCACGGCGAGGCGGCGGCCGCCAGGCCCCGAGGGAGCCCGACGTCGAGCACGTCGCCGCCTTCCCCCGCCGTCGTCAACGATGTCCTCGCCGCGGCGCGGACCACGCCGGAGCTGCAGTCGGTCCGCGTGGCTGTGATCGACCCGGGCACGGTGACCGGCAGCCAGGACGTCGGCACGCCGGCCGCGGCGGCCGGTGCCCCGTCCCACCCTCGACATCGGCACCGCCGCCCCCCTCCCAGTAGCACAGGAATGGCTCACGACGGCGTGATCGGGACTGAACGATCGCGACGCGGGCCACCACCCCGACCGATCCGCAAGGACGGCCGTCGGGCGACGGCCGTCGCGCGTACGCTCCGACGATGGCCCGCTACTTCGACGTCCACCCCGACAATCCGCAGGCCCGAGCGATCACCCAGGTGGCCGACATCGTCCGTGACGGCGGGCTCATCGCCTACCCGACCGACTCCTGCTTCGCGCTCGGGTGCCAGATGGGCAACGTCGCGGCACTGAGCCGCATCCGTGAGATCCGCCATCTCGACGAGCGGCACCACTTCACGCTCATGTGTGCCGACTTCGCCCAGCTCGGTCAGTACGTCCAGGTCAGCAACGTCATGTTCCGCACCGTCAAGGCGTGCACGCCGGGCAGCTACACGTTCATCCTCCCGGCTTCGCGCGAGGTGCCACGTAAGCTGCAGAACCCGAAGAAGCTGACGGTCGGCGTTCGCATCCCCAAGCACACCGTCGTCCAGGCTCTCCTGCACGAGCTCGGGGAGCCGCTCGTCTCGAGCACCCTGCTGATGCCTGGCGAGGAGGAGCCGATGACCCAGGGCTGGGAGATCAAGGAGCGTCTCGACCATCTCGTGGACGCGGTGATCGACTCCGGTGACTGCGGCGTCGAACCGACGACGGTCGTCGACCTGTCCGGTCCCGAGCCGGAGATCCTGCGACGCGGTGCCGGCAACGCGAGCCGCTTCGAATAGGCACCAGCCGGGGCGCCTGTCCCGAGGAGTCGCGAGGCGACGGAGGACCGAAGGTGCCCCCTGTGTCCCTGGCCGGGAACTCTCGGCCCGCGGTGGCCGTCGAAAGCCACGTGAGCCGTTCCGTGCCTGAGCCTCTCAGTCGTTGGGACCCCGGCGCTGTGGATCCGGGTCGTCGCGGGTCCGGCGGTGGCGGTTCGTCGGTCAGAACCTCACGAGCCGCCTCTCGAGCCCTTTCTCGGGCCGCGGCCCGTGCTGCCTGCCGACCCGCTTCCCGCGTTGCCGCCTCGGGTTCGGGCACCCTCGCTCCCGTAGCCTGTCGACATGTCTGACGGGCCAGAGACCAAGACCGGGACGGGGACGGAGACCGACACGGGGCACCTGCTCCGCAGAGTCCTCGGCTCGATCGGTGGGGGGCTCCTGCTCGTCCTGTCGTTCCCGCCCTACGACCTCGTCTGGCTCGCGCCCCCTGCCCTGGCGCTCCTGACGCTCAGCTGGCACGGCGTCCGCGCCCGTCGCGGCTTCTGGCTCGGCGCGCTGGCCGGCACCGCCTTCCTCATCTGGCACCTCGCCTGGATGCGCGTGATCGGGGACGACGCCTGGCTGCTCCTCGCCGGGTCGTTCTCGCTGTTCTACGGGCTCGTGGGCGCCGGCACCGCGGTGACCTCACGGCTGCGGGTCTGGCCGCTGGCCGTGCCCGCGCTGTGGGTGCTGTCGGAGGCCATCCGGGATCGCGTCCCGTTCGGTGGGTTCCCCTGGGGCGGTCTGGCGTTCGGCCAGACGGCGACGACGCTGACGCCGTACGCGGCGCTCGGCGGAGCGCCTGCCGTCACGTTCGCGATCGCCCTGGTCGGTTCCCTGCTGGCCTTCGCCTGGGTCGAGCGACGACAGCCCCGCACGACCGTGGCCGCCCTCGTCGCCGTCGCGGTGCTCTGCACGGCGGGCGGTCTCGTGTCGATCCCGGTCGAGGGCGAGGGCGGGACCGGCGCCCCCGCGTACCTCACGGCGGCGGTGGTCCAGGGCAACGTCCCCGGCGCCGGCATGGACGCCTTCGGGGAGAAGGCAGCGGTGCTCGGCAACCATGTGCGCGAGACCGAGCGCCTGGCCGCGGACGTGGCGGCCGGGAAGGCCGACCGGCCCGACCTCGTGATCTGGCCGGAGAACTCCACTGACATCGACCCCATCCTCGACGCATCCGCGCACGCGGCGATCCAGCGCGCGGTCGACGCGATCGACGTGCCGGTGCTGGTCGGTGCCGTGGTCAACGCACCGAACGACCCGAGCCACATCTGGAACACCGGGATCGTCTGGCAGCCGACGTCGAGCGGGTCAGCCGGTCCGAGCGACTACTACGTCAAGCAGCACCCGGTGCCCTTCGGTGAGTGGATCCCGTTCCGCAGCATCCTGTCGAGGCTGATCCCCCGGTTCGACCGGGTCCCGCGGGACTTCGCTCCGGGCCCCAGCACCGGCGTCCTCCAGCTCGGCCCCGCCCGCCTCGGAGACCTCATCTGCTTCGAGGTCGCCTATGACGAGCTCGGGCTCGCGGTAGTGCGGGGTGACGGCGTCACCGGTGAGCTCGCCGGCCAAGGCGCCAGGATCCTCTCGGTGCAGACCAACAACGCGACGTACGGCAGGACGGGGCAGCCCGAGCAGCAGATGGCGATGTCGCGCCTGCGCGCCGTCGAGCACGGCCGGGCGGTCCTCATCGCCGCCACCAGCGGGATCAGCGCGATCATCCGGCCGGACGGCTCCATCTCCGCGTCGCTCCCGGAGTTCACGGCCGGCTACCTCGTCGAGAAGGTGCCGCTCCGGGACACGCTCACCGTGTCCGACCGCCTCGGCGCGACCCCCGAGTACCTCGCCTGCCTGCTCGCTCTGGCGCTCGTCGGCGTCGCCGCATTACGTCGCAGGCCACCCGGAGACGTAGGCTCGGGCGTCACCCAGCCGACCGAGGAGTCCGTATCGTGAGCGAGGCGATCTTCGCCGATCTCGGCCGCATCGTGGTGATCATCCCGACGTACAACGAGCGGGAGAACCTCGAGCGGATCGTGGCACGCGTCCGCGCGGCCGTGCCTGAGGCGCACATCCTCGTCGCTGACGACAACAGCCCTGATGGCACCGGCGACATCGCCGACACCCTCTCCGGCACCGACGACCACGTCCGGGTGATGCACCGTCAGGGCAAGGAGGGGCTCGGCGCTGCCTACCTCGCCGGCTTCGACTGGTGCCTCGAGCAGGGTTACGACGTCGTCGTCGAGATGGACGCCGACGGCTCCCATCAGCCCGAGCAGCTGCCGCTGCTGCTCGACGCACTCCGCGACGCCGACCTTGTGCTCGGCTCGCGCTGGGTCAAGGGCGGCTCGGTGGTCAACTGGCCGAAGTCCCGGGAGGCGCTCTCCCGTGGCGGGAGCCTGTACACGCGGATGATGCTGGGCGTGCCGATGCGCGACGCCACCGGCGGCTATCGCGCCTTCCGCGCCGACACCCTGCGCAAGCTCGACCTCACCGGTGTCGAGAGCGCCGGCTACTGCTTCCAGGTGGAGCTCGGGTGGCGCGCGGTCAAGGCCGGCATGCGCGTGCGCGAGGTCCCGATCGAGTTCGTCGAGCGCGAGTTCGGTGACTCCAAGATGGACCGCCGCATCGTCGTCGAGGCGCTCTGGCGCGTCACCGTGTGGGGTGCCCAGGACAAGGCGGCGAAGACCCGGCGGCTCCTGGCGAGCAAGCGGTCCGGCAGCCGTAGGTGACCCGATGACGCCCCTGACCTCGCCGACCTCGGGGAATCCAGCGACGACGGTGACCCGGGTGTGCAGTGTCGAGCGGGCGGCCATCGGGATGCGCCCCGTCCGGGGAGCATCGACGGCCGCGGCACCGCATCGCGCCGAGGTGGTCGGCGCGTGAACCCGTGGCTGATCCTCGTCCTGGTTGTCTACCTCGTGACGGAGTGGATAGCCGCATCGTGGCTCGCGAGCCTGATCGGCTGGGGCGGCGTCGCCCTTGTGGTCGCAGTCCTCGTGATCGTCGGCGTGGCCGTGATGCGCCGCGCCGGGTTCGCTGCGGCCCGGTCGCTTCGCCCGGTTAGCATCGATGGCGCGAATGTCATGCCCGGCGTCACGAGCGACAGCATGAGCAAGACCGGGCGGGAGGTCGGCGACGCCGGCGCCCTGTTCGTTGGCGGCTTCCTCATCGCTTTGCCCGGTCTCCTCACGAGCACCCTGGGGCTCGTCCTCCTCGTTCCGCCGGTGCGCCGCTGGGTGCGTGGCGGGCTCGCCCGTACGGTGCGACGCCGGGCCGAAGCAGCGGGCCTCACGTTCGACGCGCGTGCGGCGACCGTCCGCGGCACGACGATCCCCGGCGATGTCGTCCGCGACGACGCACCGCCCGCCTCGCGCGGGGAGATCATCTCCGGGGAGCTGGTCCGGGACGAGGTCGTCCGGGACGAGGTCGTCCGGGACGAGCCGAGGCAGGGCGGCAGTCAGCCGGACAGCTCGTAGCAGCACGCCTCCCCAGCAGCACGGCCTAGCAGGAGCACCACGTCCCAGCAGCACGTCCCCAGCAGCACGACGTCCCAGCAGGACGGTGTACGCAGGGTGGCCTGCGACGTCCGCCTGACCGGGGCCGCGCCGACCCCCGGGGCGTTCCCGCCGCACCCACCCGCACACGCCGACGAACCCGGTGTCGGAGTGGACACCGGGCTCGTCAGTGGGGGAAACCTGTGTCGGTCGCAGGGACCGGTGGAGGCGCGGTCGTGACTTAGGCGGTCTTCTTCACCGGGGTCTTGCGCCCGCGGAGGAGGTCGAGGCGCTCCTGGAGGAGCACCTCGAGGTCATCGATGGTGCGACGCTCGAGGAGCATGTCCCAGTGGGTGCGGACGTGCTTGGTGGGCTTGGCCTCGGGCTTCTCGCCGTTGCGCTGAATCGCCTCGGCGCCGCAGCGGCACTCCCACGTGTAGGGGATGTCGGCCTCGACCGAGAACGGCATCGACACGGTGTGCCCGTTCGGGCAGTCGTAGGTCACGACCTGGCGCGGTGCGAGCTCGACGTGGGCGTCGGTCTCGTAACTGGTCGCGCCGAGTCGGGTGCCGCGGAGGGCTCCGTCGCTCATGGTGTGCCTGCCTTATCGTGGGCCGGTCCGGGGAGATCGGTCTCGTGTGGGTGTAACGGTCGAGACGCCCGGCGTGTTCCCGAGGATCCCGTCTCTCCTCCCTGACCGCTATGCGGTGTCCGCTCACGGTGCCGAGGACAACCCCTCCCCGCAGAGACATCGGGAAGCAGGGGGTCTGAACATGACGCAGATCACTCATTCGGCCCCGTCCGATGGCGGGCCGGTGCCGGGCGATCGCGGTGGGGCCCGGGTGGACGTCGCTCAGACGACGGCCGGGGCCTCGTTGCCCGCGTCACGGATGCCGCGCTCGATGTCCACCCGACGGAGCAGGAGACCGCCGAGGACGAAGAAGAGCACCAGGGCGACGATCGCGTAGCGGTAGGAACCGGTGAACTGCTGGACGAGACCGAAGACGAGCGTGCCCAGCCACGAGGTGCCGCGCTCGCAGGCCTGGTAGAGACTGAAGTACTCCGCCTCGCGGCCGAGCGGGATCAGCTGGGAGAACAGCGAGCGAGACAGCGCCTGCGTCCCCGCGACCACCAGCCCGATCGCGGCGGCCATGACCAGGAAGAGGGGTATCACCCCGGCAGGGATGGCGAAGCCGGCCACGACGATGACCACCCAGACGACCAGCGACCCGAGGATGACCCGGTAGGCGCCCCTGGTCGCGGCCAGTCGGCCCATGGTGAGGGCGCCGATGATGCCGGTGATCTGGACGATGATGACGGCGATGATCACCGTCGTCGTCTCCATCCCGAGCTGTTTCGCGCCGTACACGGCGGCGACCGCGATCACCGTCTGGACGCCGTCGTTGTAGAACAGGAACGCAACGAGGAAGCGCAGGGTCTGCGGGTAGTCCCGGACGTGCCGGAAGGTGTCGCGCAGCTGGCCGAAGCTGCCGCCGACGGTCACCGCGGCGCGTGTCTCGACGACCGGCCGGTCGCGCAGTCCGCGGTAGGGGATCAGGGTGAACACCAGCCACCACACGCCGGCGACCAGGAAGACCAGGCGCACGGCGCCGCCCTTGGTCAGCCCGAACGTGTCGTGCAGCTGGACGACAACCAGGCTGACGACGAGCAGGACGAGCCCGCCCACGTAGCCGAACGCCCAGCCGCGCGTGGACACGCGGTCGCGCTCGGCGGGCTCGGCGATATCGACGAGGATCGCGGCGTAGACCGTCAGGCTGGCGATGAGCGCGATGTTGCCGATGACCAGCAGCACCGCGCCGAGGCCCCAGTTGCCGTCCCGTACGGAGAACAGGCATCCGGCGGCGACGGCGCCGACCGTGGCGTAGAACGCCAGCCACGACCGCTTCGAGCTGGATCGGTCGGCCAGGGCGCCCACGACCGGCATCGCGAGGAACGAGAGGACCGTGGCGATCGTGACCACGTAGAAGATGGCCGACTCCGGTGACACCGGGATCCCCAGGACGTGCAGGTCCGTGCGGCAGGGGTTCGCGTCGGTGACGTCGGAGCAGCCGGCGGCGGTCTCGGCGACGGTCGTGAGGTAGGGGAACACCAGCACGACGGACACAGTGGTCACGAAGGAGGACTGCGCCCACTCATACCAGTACCAGGCACGTTGCTCACGCCGTCGCTCCTGCGTCTCGGCGTAGACCCGGACGGCCGTGGGCGTCGTTGTCATGGGTGGATGATGCCCGACCCTGGTCGGCCAGGAGCGGGAGTTGACCCGCGACTCGCGTGCCACTTCGGGAACCTCTCGGTGTCGGCACTCGTCCCACAGGTCGCGATGAGTGGTAGCGGGAGCGGGAAAGCAGTCTCGGGGCAACGGCCAGACCCGTCCCACCTTCACGAGCACCTCGACACTCGCCACAGCACGAAGCCGGGGGACACGAGCTCGAAGGGACGCGAGCGTAGCCAGCGACTGGCGTCCCCGAGGTGGATCGCATCCCTCGTGGCCGTCGTCGCCCTGATGAACCTGACGTCGGTGCTCACACCGGCCCTCGCGCGGCACCTCGAGCTCCTCGCCGACGTGCTCCCTGTCGTCGGCGTAGCCGCCCCGGGGGTGAGCGTCGCGCTCGGGCTGCTCCTGCTCGGGCTCGCGCAGGGACTGGCGCGGGGGAAGTACCGGGCCTGGAGGATCGCTCTCGTCCTTCTCCTCGCCCAAGTGCTCCTGCAGTGCTCGCTCGGTCATCCGCTCGTGGCGTTCGCGTCGGGCGCGCTCGTGGTGCTCCTGTACGTCGCTCGTCGTCAGTTCGTCGGCCGCCCCGATCCCTCGACCCGTCGCCACACCCTGGTGGTCGGCGCATCCCTGCTCGTCGCCAGCCTCGTCGTCGGCTGGATGGCGCTGTCGCTGCTCGACCACGAGCGGCACCTGGGGCTCTCGCCCGGAGCCCGGCTCGAGGCGACGACCGAGGGTCTGGTGGGGATCCCCTCGGCGGCCACGGAGCCGGACAACCGCCAGTCCGACGTCGTCTACTACCTCCTGCTGTCCTTGGGTGCGCTGACGATCGCGGTGACGGGGTACCTGGCACTGCGCAGCGCCGCGCACGCACCTCGTCGGGCCACTGCCGACGAGGCGGACCTTCGCGGGCTCCTCGCCGTCCACGGGTCGAGCGACTCGCTGGCCTACTTCGCGACGAGAGACGACCGTGCGGTCGTCTGGTCGGCGAACCGTCGTGCGTGCGTGTCCTACCGCGCAGTCTCGGGTGCCGCGCTCGCGGCCGGAGACCCGATCGGGCCGCGAGCCGAGTGGCCCGGTGCCATCAGTGCCTTCCTCGAGGTGGCGCGCGTCCATGCCTGGGTTCCGGCGGTGGTCGCCGCGGGGCAGTCCGGCGCCGAGGCCTGGGAGCGGTGGGCCGGGTTCACCGCCCTGGAGTTCGGCGACGAGGCGATCCTGGAGCGGGACGTCTTCAGCCTGGTCGGTCGTGACATGCGCAACGTGCGCCAGGCGGTGGCCCGTGCCACGCGTGCCGGACACACCGTCTCGGTCGCCCGGCTCCGCGACCTCGACGACGCGCGGCTCGAGGAGCTCCGCGACTGCGCGTCCCGGTGGCGTGCGGGCGACGTCGAACGCGGATTCTCCATGGGGCTCGGCCGGATCGACGCCGAGCGGGACCCCGAGTCCGTCGTCGTGACGGCCGATCAGGACGGACGGCCGCGAGCCCTGCTCGTCTTCGTGCCGTGGGGGAGCAGGGGCCTGTCTCTCGACCTCATGCGCAGGTCGCCCTCGAGCGAGTCCGGCGTCAACGAGCTGATGGTGTCCTCGCTCATGGCCGGCTTGGGGGAGTGCGGGGTGGATCGGGTCTCGCTGAACTTCGCCGTGTTCCGCGACGCCATCGAGCGTGCCGAACGCATCGGTGCCGGGCCGGCGACGCGCGCCTGGGGCTGGCTGCTCAAGGCCGTGTCCCGCTGGAGCCAGGCCGACTCGCTGTACCGGTTCAACGCGAAGTTCCGTCCCACCTGGCAGCCCCGGTATCTGGTGTACGGCACGGCTGCCGGGCTACCGCGGGTTGCCGTGGCCTACCTCGACGCCGAGTCGGTCCTGCGGGTGCCGCGCCCCGGCGTACGGCCGCGCACCAGGGGATCGCACGACCGGCACGACGAGCCCGCGGTCGTCCGCACGACGTCCACGGGGTTCCCGGTACCCGAGGAATCCGCTGGACCGCAGGGGCGTGGTCGGGCATGAACCTCGGGCTGACCAGCGGCCTGCTCGCGACGCTTCTGCTCTGTGCGACGCTGGCCCTCCCGCTGGCGACCGTGCTGACCGGGCGCAGGAGAGCCGCCCGGTCCTCGGTCGGGCGCGACGTGGCGCAGTGGGTGCTGATCGTGGCCTCGCAGGTGGCCGGGATCCTGGCCGTTCTCGCGGTGATCAACAACCAGTTCGGGCTCTATGCGAGCTGGGAGGATCTCCTCGGGCGTGCGTCGGGCGACGGGTCGAACGTCATCCAGAGTCCGACGGCGCCTGCCGGCCCGAAAGCCTCCAGCCACCGCAGTCGCGCAACCGGCTTGTCGAGTCTGGTCGCGCCGGCCCGACCGGTTCCCGAATTGTCCCCGATCCCTTGGTCCGCCGGGCTTCCGGCCGGATTCACCAGCTACGACAGCGACACCACCTATCTCGCGATGGTGGCGGTGCCGGGGTCGTCGGTGCCCTTGCGTCTCTATGTCGCGCTGCCCCCCGAGTACTTTCAGCCGGCGTACGCCCGGGCGCGATTCCCCGTCGTCGAGCTCTTCCACGGATATCCAGGGACGCCGACGACCTGGTTCCACGCCATGGACGTCCGGGCGCGGCTGCGCGACGCCGTCGGTGGCGGCGGAACGCCGTTCGTGCTGGTGGTACCGCAGATCTCGGTGCCCGGATCACCCGACCTCGAGTGCACGGACCTTCCGGGACAGCCCCAGGTCGCCACGTTCCTCACCGCAGAGGTGCACTCGATCGTCGCGAGCCGTTTCCGGGTCCGCCAGGACCGTGCGGGCTGGGGTCTCATGGGCTACTCCGAGGGCGGCTACTGCGCGGCCCAGCTCACCCTGCGCCACCCCGACCTCTACGCCGCTGGTGTGAGCATCTCCGGCTATGACGCTCCTCAGTCCTCGGAGTTTCTCTCCAAGCCCTCCCAGCTCGCAGCCGGCCGGCTCGCCACCCTGCTCCGGACCGCCCCGGCTGTCGCTCTGCTCGCGAGCGCCAGTCGTGAGGACCCGCAGAGCAGCGGGAGCCTGACCGCCCTCCGGCGGGAGGCTCGCCCGCCCACCTTCGTCACGACGACGCTCTACCCCCAGGGCGGACACAACACCGGGCAGTGGTCCGCCCAGCTCGCCCAGGACTTCCTGTGGCTCTCGCGGCAGGTCGGGGGAGTGGCTCGCTGAGGGTCCGTACCGGCCGGGCCCGACCCGTCGGCGTCGCGGGGGAGTCGAGGTACGGCACCATGGGGCCATGGAACTGCGAGTGCTGTCCGAGCGCCTGTCCGTCTGCCGGCTGCCGGTGGAGTCCGAGTGGCCGGTACCGCCGCCGGGGACCTCGTTCTACTCCGCCACCAGGACCGGGTCGGAGATCTCCCTCGTGTGTGCCGAGGACTCGGCACCCGGTGGCGAGCACGTGCGCGTCGAACCGGACTGGCGGGCCCTCGAGGTGGCCGGCCCGCTCGACTTCTCGATGGTCGGGGTGATGGCGGCCCTCACCGCACCGCTGGCCGACGTCGACGTGAGCGTCTTCGTCGTCTCGACGTACGACACGGACTACGTGCTCGTCCACGCCGCAGCGATCGAGAAGGCGGTCGAGGCGCTCCGCGCCGCCGGGCACACCGTCCACGCCGGTTGACCCTGATCACGACCGGCGGCGGTCCTGCACCGCCGAACACCGCCAGGTACGGCGGTAGTTGGCCGAGAACCACGGAGCATCACGGTGGTTCGGCTCACGGCTGATCGGGCGCGGGCACGTACTCTCGTGCGCGACACCAGCAGCTGCCGCTCGTCGGCAAGGGGGAGCACACGTGGCCGGCACACCGATCATCCCGCCCGACGACGTCCCGAGGTCCCCGTCGGGCCGGGTGCCGCAGTGGGTGCGCGACGAGGCGGCGGGCAAGCCGGTGGCACCGGCACCCTTCCGTGGCGCAGCCGCGTCGGTCATGGACGCTCCGAGCCGATCGCGGCGTCAGGGCGGCCGACCGAACGTGCTGGTCATCATCGGCTGGCTCCTGGTGAGCGGTCTGATCCTCGGCGGCGCGACGTGGGTCGTGCAGGGTCGCGCCCAGGGGAGCGCCGCGGCGCTCGCTGGGACGTCCGCGCCGGCGGGGAACGACGCCTTCCCTGCGCCGGGTCAGGGGGAGAGCGACCGGCCGGCGAGCCTTCCCGTCGGGGGACCGGTGGAGACCCCGACGTCCGGCTTCCGGTTCCAGGCCCACCAGAAGGACCGGGTCGCCCCGGTCACCTGGTCGCCCTGCCGTCGCGTGCACTACGTCGTCCGCGCGGCCAACGCCCCGCCGGGCGGCGCATCGGTCATCGCGAGCGCGTTCGCCCAGCTGCATGCGGCGACCGGGCTCACCTTCGTCGACGACGGCGCCACGACCGAGGGCCCGACCGAGGACCGACCCGCGTACCAGCCGGACCGCTACGGGACGACGTGGGCGCCCGTCCTGGTGGCCTGGGCGACGCACCAGGAGGTCCCGGACTTCGGGATCGACGTCCTGGGTGAATCTGGTCCGAACCGGGTCACCACGGCCAGCGGTGACGACACCTACGTCTCCGGGATCGTCTACCTGGACTCGGTCAAGCTCACCCAGTACGCCAGGGCGCATCGGACCGTCGCCGTCATGACCACCGTGCTGCACGAGATCGGGCACCTCGTCGGCCTTGCGCACGTGGATGACAGGGCGCAGATCATGTACCCGGCCGACCTCGGCACGGTCCGCGGCTACGCGAAGGGCGATCTTGCCGGGCTGTCGGCACTGGGCCGGGGGCAATGCCAGCCCGATGCGTGAGGCCGAGCCGGCGCACCGGTCTGCCGGGAGCACGCGGCTAGAGTCGCGGCGGCGGTAGCGGTCCGTGGCGGGAGCGGTGGGGTGCGAAGGGTGGGGCAGCCATGACCGAACCGGTGGACGAGGTGGCGGCAGCTCGGCTCTCGCACGTGGGCCGGATCTTCACCTCCGACCTGTCGGTGTCGGAGTTCACCGTCCTCGACCATGCCGGGTTCCGGCCGGTGGACCTCGTCATGGGCGTGTCGGTGTTCCACATCGGCTGGCAGCGTCAGAACCTGCGGACGCAGCAGGAGCTCACGACCCTGACCCAGGCGATGGACACGGCGAGACACCAGGCCCTGTCACGGATGCAGGCCGAGGCGGACTCCCTCGGGGCCGACGGCGGCGCCGGTCGGGCTCGTGCTGGGGACGTGCGTCTACCACGTCGCCGCGCAGGGCTTCGTGCAGACGATGAAGCAGATGGGGCAGTACGTCGAGATGTCTCGGTGGACCCAGGGCGACGACGAGGCGCGCGAGACCGCCATGGCGCGCAGGCAGGCGCAGGCCGAGGAGGTCGGTGCCGAAGGCGTCGTCGGCGTGCGGTTCTCGGTCAGCAACGACGCGTGGGGGATGCACACGCTCGAGTTCTACTGCGACGGGACGGCGATCCGCCAGGTGAGCGACGCCCGCACCAGCGTCCCGGCGCCGGTCGTCCCGATGCCATGAGCCACGTCGGGAGCGGCCAGGTGAGCAGCCCGTGAGCAGCCCGTGAGCAGCCCGTGAGCGTAAAGTCGACAAACGAGCAGACGGCCGGTGACCGGTCGGACGACGACACAGTGAGGAGTCCGCAGCGATGAGCGAGCCACCGCTGGAGGCGGTACCCGCGGCGCGCCGCTGGGATCTGGAGTGGGCCGAGACCGTGCCGGCCGTCCTGGTCACGCTCGGGGGTGACGACCTGGTGCTCGACGCGCTGAGCCGCGTCCCGCAGGTGCATGACGTGGAGATCACGACCGGATGGCGCTCGACGGTTCACGCGGTGGCCGTCGGCGACCGGAGGTTCCGTGCCAACGGCGACGGGCGCCTCGTCGCCGAGCACGTCGTCGGCGACGTCGTGCTCTCGACCACAGTTCTCGCGGCCGACGACGCCGGGCGGGCGGTGGCGGCCGCCCTCAACGAGCACGTGCGCCACTTCGGGACCACGGTGCTCTCGGAGATCGAGGCCGCGCTGGCCGGGCTGCGATCGGCCCTGTGAGGCCCACCATCCACCCCCGGGCACGCGTGTCCACCTCACGCCGATAAGGGACATTATGTCACGTTGGCGGCAGGCGAGCCGGAAGCACACCCCAGCGGGTCAGACGGCCCGGATGCGCGCCTTGCGGTTCTCGATGGCGATCTCGGCTCTCCCCTGGTGCACCAGCACCGGGGGCACGTAGACCCCGAACCGCCCGCGCATACCCGTCTTCTGGCCGTACCAGCCGCCGGCCGGGTTCGACGAGGAGCGCGCCCAGGCCTCGACCGTTCCCTCGACGGCGGGACGTTGCTCGTCCGAGGCGCCCAGCGCGACCCAGCCGCCCTGCTCGACGAGCCAGGCGTGGAGGTCGTCGATCGCGCTCGCGAGATAGGTCAGCTTCGTCTTCCCGACCAGGCAGACGATGACGGGCGGGTCTGCGTCCTCCTCGCGCCACATGGTGTAACCGGAACCGCCGCTGGGTGTCGCGAGGACCCACGGATCCCCAGGCGTCCCTGAACCGCTGGCCATGGCCGTGCTCCCCTCGATCGCCCCGTGATGAACGCTGCCCCCTGCAGGGGGCCGGTGGCGCCGCTCGGCGAAGCCGATCACCTGCCCCGACTCTACGTCGTGCCGGCGGGCGACCGCGCACCTCGAGCGGCCGGGAGGTTCAGGCGATGGTGAGTTCCCCGACGGTGACGTGCCTCTTGCCGGCCGCAGTCCCCCGGCGTCCTCCTCGCGTCGACCGTCCGGCGGCTTCGGCCACCGCTGCTCCCCCGGGTTGGGAGTCTGCGTCGAGGTCGGGGTCGCGCTCAGCTCGTGATGAGGATCCCCAGGCACATCTCGTCGGTCGTCCCCTCGCCCCACACGACGTAGCGGGGTGGCGTGCCCGTCAGCGCCGGCAGCCGCTCTCGCAGCGTGGGGTCGTGGGTGCAGGTCACCGTGACGGTGTCACCCGTCCGCAGGCCCACGGGTGTCGCGAGCGGTTGCGCGGACTGGTTGTCGAAGTCCCACACGGGGATGTCCAGGATGAGACGTTCACGTGGCGTGCCCGCGTTGGCGACGATCCGGATGCTCCGGCCGAGCAGGTGCATGTGCCCAGCCGCGGCGCGCACCGTGGCCGGGGCTCGTACGTACCGGATGCAGGACTGGGTCAGCCCCGCGCGCGGTGCGATCATGTTGCCGCCGCAGAGCAGCTGGAGCCCGGCGATGGTGCGCGAGGAGTCGGCGCCGAAGCGGCCGACGACATCGGCGACGGACGTCGCCCTGTCGCAGAGAGACCCTGATGCGCCTGCGGGGCAAGGGATCTCGACGGGGGCCGGTAGCAGCATCGTCTCCAGAGCCCTCAGGCGCCTGTTCTGTGACATCCGGAGCCGGATGTGGGTGTTGTCCACCACGGGAGTCGCCGACGCGGCGCGCAGGTTGTAGTGCATCTGGATCACGATGCGGCTCCCCGCCGGCATCGGGACGCCGAAGCCGGCCGAGAACACGTTCTCCTTGCCCCCCGGTGCCCAGCCGGCGAGCCAGGGCGCCGAGTCGAGGCCGTCGAGGGCGTTGGACGAGGTCGAGGGAAGACCGGGGCCGCCGAAGCACTCCCACCCCGGGCGGGGATCGGCCGCGTCCTTGGCCTCTGCCGCCGCCACCTGTCCGGGGTCCACCCGGAACAGGATCGAGTGGTGCACGATCGTCTTGTTACCCGGCAGGAACTGCACCCCGGTGACGAAGGACGGTGACGTGATGGCCGGGTCGGCGAGGAAGCATCGGTAGTCGTCGGTGCCGCCGCCCGGAGCACTCGGCTGGTAGACCTCGCCCGGGAGGGATTCTGCGACACCGACGGTGAGCCAGGACTCCCCCGTCCGCAGCTTCCCCGTCGGCGCGGGCACCGGGGGCAGGGACCGAGCGATCGGCTGGGCGGCCCCGGGTGCGCTCGCCGCCGGTGACGAGGGCGCCGACGTCCCAGCGTCGGAGGACGCAGCACCCGTCGTGGCGCAGCCCGCGCACAGCAGGGTCGCGAGCGCGGCGGCGAGGAGGCGAGGAGTCATCTCGAGAGGGTACGCCGCGGCAGGGATGGCGCCAGGGGAGCGCAACGGCCGGGCCAGGTCCGTCCGCCTACGTGGGCCTGGGGTCCGACCAGGTCGTGACCGGTGGGGGCGGACGGGTCATGATGGTGACATGAGTGGCGACGAGGAACTCGAACGGCTCCTGCGCGAGGTCGATGCCTCGCTCTCCCCGGCGGCGGGCGGCCCCCCGAGAGCGGGCAAGGACCCGGCGGCACGAACCCCGGCGCTGCGCCACGACTCAGCCGCACCCGCGGAGCGCGGCCGCGTCGGGACAGCGCTGCGCACCGGTGTGGTCGCGGGCGCCGTGTGCGGAGGCGGGGTCTGGGCGGTGACCTTCTTCTTCAGCTGGCTCCCCTTCGACCAGCACCCGATCGACGGTGGTATCGGGGCGTTCGTGGGCGCCTTCCTCACCGGGACTGTTCTCTCGGCGCGCGGCGCGCGGCGCTGACCGCGGCCGTTGCGTCGCCGAGGAGCTCGGCGCGGCGTCAGGCGTTCCAGGCCAGCAGCACCGGGGTCTCACGTTCGTAGCCGAGCACTCCGGTGCCGGCAGTCTCCAGCACGAACGCCGCGCCTCCGCCGCTCGGCAGGCCCAGCCACCGGGCGGTGAGGACGCGGAGCAGGTGCGCGTGAGATACCAGCACGATGTCGCGGCCGGAGTGCAGGACAGGGAGGCAACGGGCGAGGACTCGGGCGACGCGCTCCCCCACCTCCTCGAGCGACTCCCCGAGGCCCTCCGACGTCGTCCACACCGACCAGTCAGGATCACCGGTGTCGGCCCGGATCTCCGCGGTCGTGCGTCCCTCGAAGGCGCCGTAGTCCCACTCCAGGAGGTCGGGATCGATCTCGGGGGTCAGGCCCGCCAGCAGCGCGGTGTCGCGAGCCCGCACCAGGGGGCTGCAGAGCGTGACGGCGGGATGCCACTCCCCTGCCATCGGCGCCAGGCCACGGGCACTGTCCTGTCCCGCCTCGGTCAGCGGGACGTCGGTGCGGCCGGTGTGCCTGTATTCACGGCTCCACCCGGTCTCACCGTGACGAACGACGAGGATTCGACCGGGCAGGGGGGTCATGAGTCGTAGCCTGCCATCCATGGACGATTCCGGACGCACGGTCGACGACGTGCTCGCCGAGCTCGACGAGGCGCGTGGGCGCGAGCCCGACCCTCACGGCGCCCACCTGTTCGGCCTGACCTACCCGACGGGCCGCGACGACATCGAATCGCTCACCCATGCCGTCCACGACCGGATGCTCTACTCCAACGCCCTGAACCCGTTCCGCTTCCCGGAGCAGGCACGCCTCGCCGGCGATGTGGTCAGCGACGTCGGGAGCCTGGTGAACCTGCCCGTCGGCGGCGGGGGCAGCACGACGTCAGGGGGTACCGAGTCGATCCTCATGGCATGCCTCGTCGCTCGCGGTCGGGCCCGTGCCCGCGGCATCCCGAGGTCGGCGATCGTGGCGCCGGCCTCGGCGCACCCGGCGTACGCCAAGGCCGCGCACCTGCTCGACCTCGACTACCGCGTCGTCCCCCTGCGCGAGGGCTCGCTCGGCGTCGACGTCGAGGCGGCCCGTGAGCTCGTCGACGAACGCACCGCCCTCGTCGTGGCGTCGGCGTACTCCTACCCCCATGGCGTGATGGATGACGTCGCCGCGATGGCTGCGATCGCAGCCGATTCCGGGTCCGGCTGCCACGTCGACGCGTGCGTCGGCGGCATGGTCCTGCCGTTCGCGGAGCGCGGCGGCATGCGTTCGCTGCGACCGTGGGACTTCCGCGTGCCGGGTGTCACCTCGATGTCGATCGACCTGCACAAGTACGGCTACGTGCCGAAGGGGTGCTCGGTCGTGCTGCACCGCGACCCCGACTGGGCCCAGCACCAGTGGTTCGTCTATGACCAGTGGCCCGCCGGCATCTACGGGTCGCCTGCGGTCGCCGGTGCGAAGTCGGCGGCGCCGGTGCTGGCGGCCTGGGCCGTGCTGCGCCATCTCGGGCGGGACGGTTTCACCGACATCGTGCGCGACCTGTTGGCGACGTCGGAGGCGATCCGCGACGGCTTCGCGACCGTGGACGGGGTCGCGGTCACTGGCGACCCGATCGGGACGATCCTGTCCTGGCACTCCACCCGCGAGGACTTAGATCTCTACGCCATCGGCGACGCGATGGAGGCGCGCGGCTGGTTCCTCAACCGGCTCACCGGCAACGGAGGCGGGCCACCCGGGCTCCACGTCATGGTCTCCCCCGCGCACGCCGCGGTGCTTCCGGCTCTGCTCGCGGACTTCGGGGCGTCCCGCGACGAGGTCCACTCGTCGGGCTCCACGTCGTCGAACGCGGGCCGGTACGCCTAGGGAAGTACGGGCGACGGAAGTACCTCGGACAGAAGGACGGCGGACAGACGCACCGCGGACGGAAGCGCCGCGGACACAAGGACTGCGGACGGCTAGCGCCGCGGGTCGGCACCGACGGCGTAGAAGACGACCGCGCTGGCCGCTGCGACGTTCAGGCTGTCGACGCCGGCCGACATCGGGATGCGGACGGACTCGTCGCACCTCGCGATCGCCGCGGCCGAGAGCCCCTCCCCCTCCGTGCCGAGCACGATCGCCACCGGAGCACCGAGATCAGCCGCCGGCAGGGAGCGACCGCGAGGGTCAGGTGACATGGCCAGAGTGCGAAATCCCCTGGCACGCAACAGATCCAGCGTGTCAGGCCATGGCGCAGCGCGCGTCCACGGGACCGCGAGCACGGCACCCATCGACACCTTCACGCTGCGGCGGTAGAGCGGGTCCGCGCACTCCGGGCTGACCAGCACGGCGTCGATCCCGAGGGCCGCGGCGTTGCGGAAGACGGCACCGACGTTCGTGTGGTCGACGAGGTCCTCCAGGACGACGATGCGCCGTGCGGTCGCGAGCACGTCGTCGAGGGAGGGCAGGGGGCGGCGCTGCATCGAGGCCAGCGCACCACGGTGGACCCGGTAGCCCGTGACCTTCTGGAGCAGGTCGTCGTCGGCGACGAAGACCGGGCAGTCGTGCCCCGCGAGGTCCGCCTCGAGCGACTGCACCCAACGTCGCGACGTCAGCAGCGAGCGCGGGACGTACCCGGCCTCGAGGGCGCGGCGTACGACCTTCTCGCCCTCGGCGAGGAAGAGTCCCTCAGCCGGCTCCTTGACCCGGCGCAGGGCCACGTCGGTGAGGTCGGTGAAGTCGACGAGCCGGGGGTCGGACACGTCGGTGACCGGGACGAGGTGTGCCATGGGGTGCTCAGCTCCGGGCGATGCTGACGGCGGCGGCCAGGAGGCCGATGGCGACGATGATGCCGCGCAGGACGCGGTCGGGCAGGCGTCGCGCGAACGGGGCGCCGACGAGCCCGCCGACCGAGGCGCCTGCGCCGATCGCGAGCGCTGCCGGCCAGGCGACGGCGCCGGCAAGTGCGAACACGACTGCGCCCGACAGGTTGGACACGCCCTGCATGACGTTCTTGGCGGCGTTGGACCGCTGGAGGTCGGTGTCATAGAGCGCCGCGAGGGCAGCCATCAGGATGATTCCCTGCGCCGCACCGAAATACCCGGCGTAGACACCGACGGTGAGGAGCACCGGGTAGAGCACGCGCCGCGGGAGCGACGTCGGGTCGATCCCCCGGTTCTGCAGCATCGTGACGACGCGCGGCTGCACGATGACGAGAGCGCACGCCAGCAGGATGAGCCAGGGCACGACGGTCTCGAACACGTGCGAGGGCAGCGCCAGAACGAGGGTCGCTCCGAGGACGGCCCCGACGCCGATGGCAAGTGCCATGAGCCGGACCTGCGGAGCCCGACCGGCCATCTCCCGCCGGTATCCCCAGGCACCGAACCCGTTGCCGGGTGC
This sequence comes from Candidatus Nanopelagicales bacterium, assembly GCA_038206635.1. GTDB lineage: Bacteria > Actinomycetota > Actinomycetes > S36-B12 > CAIYMF01 > Longivirga. The sequence continues at coordinate 50,417 of JBBRAQ010000019.1, forward strand.
GATGCCCATGGAGTTGGTGCCGTTCGCCACGACCGGGGGGAGCCCGGCAGCGAGCAGGAGCGGGTAGGTCAGCAGGGTCCCGCTGCCGACCACGCTGTTGACCGCGCCGGCGATGACTCCTGCTCCCGCGAGGAGCAGGAGATTCACAGGTCAGCCGGCGTCGTCCGACTTGCCCTTGAAGGCGTTGCCGAGGTTTGTCATCGCCGTCGTCAGCTCCGCCGGGATGACCCATACCTTGTTGGCTGTGCCGTTCGCGAGGGTGGGCAGCGCCTGGATGTACTGATAGGCCAGGACCTGCTCGTCGGCCCCGCCAGCGTGAATGGCGTCGAAGACCTTCTGGATGGCCTGGGCCTCGCCCTCGGCGCGCAGCACACGAGACTGGGAGTCGCCCTCGGCGCGCAGGATCGCGGCCTGCTTCTCGCCCTCGGCGGTCAGGATCTGCGACTGCTTGAAGCCCTCGGCCGTGAGGATCGATGCGCGCTTGTCGCGCTCGGCCCGCATCTGCTTCTCCATCGTCTCCTGCACGCTCTTGGGCGGGTCGACCGCCTTGAGCTCGACGCGGTTCACGCGGATGCCCCACTTGCCGGTCGCCTCGTCGAGGACGCCGCGGAGCGCGTTGTTGATGTCCTCGCGGGACGTCAGCGTCTTCTCGAGGTCCATGCCGCCGATCACGTTGCGCAGGGTCGTGACCGTGAGCTGCTCGATACCGGTGATGGGGCTCGCGATCTCATACATCGCGGCCTTGGGGTCGGTGACCTGGAAGTAGATGACCGAGTCGATGTTGACGACGAGGTTGTCCTCGGTGATCACCGGCTGCGGCGGGAAGGACACGACCTGCTCGCGCATGTCGACGAGGGGCTTGAGGCGGTCGACGTAAGGAACCAGGAGCGACAGCCCCGGGACCAGCGTGCGGTTGTAGCGGCCGAGCCGCTCCACGATGCCGGTGCGCGCCTGCGGCACGATCCGGACGGCTTTGGCCAGCGTCACGAGGACGAGCACGACGACGAGCAGCCCGATGATCAGGCCGGCGATGGTGCCGCCACCCAGGTCAGACACGACGTTCCCCTTTTCCGATGTTCCTCAGGCGACGAGAGCCGTCGCCCCGGAGATCTCGACCACGCGTACGAGGCTTCCGGCCGCGTACTCGCTCTCGCCGTCATACGCGCGTGCCGACCAGATCTCCCCCGAGAGCTTGATGCGGCCGTCGCGGCTGTCGACGACCGCCAGCACCTCGGCCTCGGCCCCGACGAGAGCCGCGACGCCGGTGCGGATCTTGCTCGGCGTGTGCAGGTGCCGCGTCGCGATGGGCCGGACGACCAGGAGGAGCGCGACGGACACCAGGGCGAACGCCGCGACCTGGACCGCAGGACCGCCACCGACAGCCGCGGCGATCGCGGCCGCGGCCGTGCCACCGGCGATCATGCCGAAGACGAGGCTCGTGGTGAGGATCTCGGCCACGACGAGCACGGCGGTGGCGACGAGCCACCACAACCACGGGTCCATGTCCTGATCGTATGCCTCGGGGCGAGAAGTGCCGCCTCAATCAACGAGCGCGCGCCGCCCAGCGCTCGCCACGACGCTCGACGGACAGCGCCAGGCCGAACGTTGCGCCGAGGAGGTCGTCGGTGAGGACATCGTCGATGCGGCCGTGTGCGACGACGGCACCGGACCGGAGCAGGAGCGCGTGGGTGAAGCCGACGGGGATCTCCTCGACGTGGTGCGTCACGAGGACCGTCGTGGGCGCCTCCTCGTCGAGGGCGAGCACGCCGAGCCGGCGCACGAGGTCCTCGCGCCCGCCGAGATCGAGACCGGCAGCCGGCTCGTCGAGCAGCAGCAGCTCCGGGTCGGTCATGAGGGCTCTCGCGACCTGGACGCGCTTGCGCTCCCCCTCGCTGAGCGTGCCGAAGGTGCGGTCGCCGAACGCGCCGACGCCGAGCTGGTCGAGCAGCTGCGCCGCGCGTCCGTGGTCGGCGCGGTCATAGCCCTCGCGCCATCGGCCCGTGACGGCGTACGCCGCGGTCACGACGACGTCGGACACACGCTCGTGCGGCGGGATCCGTTCGGCCAGAGCGGCGCTGGCGAGGCCGATGCGCGGGCGCAGCTCGAAGACGTCGGTACGTCCGAGCAGCTCGTCGAGGACCTCGACGCTCCCGCGCGTGGGGTGGATCAGGGTGGCCGCGAGCGCGAGCAGAGTGGTCTTGCCCGCGCCGTTGGGCCCCAGGACGACCCAGCGCTCACCCTCGGCAACGTCCCAGGAGACCCTCGAGACGATGGGAACACCGCCACGGACGACGTCGACGTCGAGGAATCGTAGGACGTCGCTCACAGGCCAGACCTTAGTGCGTCAACGACGGACACCTAGGGTGCAGGGGTGTCCGAGCCACGTCGCGCTGGTGCCCTCACCGCCTGGGGCAACGCCTATCTCCTCGGGTCGATGAGCCTGGACGAGGCCGTGCACGGCGTCGTCGGTGACGACGCCGTGCACCGGGTCGTCGGCGTACCGGGCGAGCCCGACCCCGTCTCGCTGACGGTGGCGCTCGGGCGGCTCCGTTCCGAGGGCGTGACGGCGCTGCGCCTTGTGCTGCCCGAGCCCGGTGATCCCACCGGCCTGCCCGGGCCGGCGACGGCCAACGCCCGCGCGATGGCCGCGGGGTCCGGGGTCCTGACGGTCGGCCCCCGCGACGGCGCGTCCTATCTCCTGGTCGCGTCGTCGGCACCCAGCGCGTCCGGTGTCGCCGTGTGCTGGGACGTCCTCGAGGTGGAGCACTCGGTGGCACCCCACGGGCTGCCGACCCTCTCCGAGGCCGACCGTGCCCTCGCCGAGGCGCTCTCCGACACGACGTCGACCCTCACGGCCCTCGACGTCGCGGGCGGGCGGGACGACGTCGCCGGACGACTGGCCCGGCTCGAGCGTCAGCTGCGCTCGATCGACCTGCCGGCCTCGATGCCGCCGCGTGCCCAGCGGATGATCGCCAGCGCCACGAGGCTGCTCGGCGTCCTCGCCGTCGCGGCCGATTCCGACGGCGCGGCGGTCACCGCCGGCGAGGCTCGTGGCCGCGCAGACGCCTTGCGGCCGTTACGCATCGCCGCCCGCCGCGCACTGTGTGCGTCGTACTCCGCGGGCGCGGAGCAGAGCGGCGGGACGGCCGCCGGGTAGTCTGGGCAGATCATGGGTGCCGACGGAGAGGACTCCCCCTGCACCCTGCTCATCACGATCACCGGCCCCGACCGGCCCGGTGTCACGGCTCGTCTCACCGGCGCGCTGGCGGCCCACGAAGTACAGCTGCTCGACGTCGAGCAGGTCGTGATCCGGGGCCGGCTGACCCTCGGGATCCTGGTCGGACCGGGCGAGTCCCTCGAGCACGGCGCCGCCCTCGTGCTCGATGCGGCAGCCGTGACGGCAGGGGACGTCGCACGGGATCTCGGGCTCGACGTCGACGTCACGCTCGGGGCCGCGGAGCACGGTCCGCGTCGGCGCGGCCGGCTCCTCGTCACCGTGCTCGGCCACCCGCTGCTGCCCGCAGCGATGTCGGGCCTCACCCGACGCATCTCCGAGCTCGGCGGCAACATCGACCGGATCGTGCGCACGGCGTCCTATCCCGTGACGGCGGTGGAGCTGTCGGTCTCGGGTGCGGACCACCAGCGGCTCCGCACGGCCCTCACCGAGGCGTCGGCGGCACTGGGGGTCGACGTCGCCGTTCAGCGTGCGGGTCTGCGAGGCCGTGGCACCTACCTCGTGGTGATGGACGTCGACTCCACCCTCGTCCAGGACGAGGTCATCGAACTGATCGCCGCGCACGCCGGGTGTGAGGCGGAGGTGCGCGCGATCACCGAGCGTGCGATGCGCGGCGAGCTGGACTTCGCAGAATCCCTGCACGAACGTGTCGCCCTCCTCGCGGGTCTCGAGGCGGCCGCCCTCGACCAGGTGCGACGCGACGTCAGGTTGACGCCGGGCGCACGCACCCTGGTCCGCACCCTCAAGCGCCTCGGCTTCCGGATCGCGGTCGTGTCCGGGGGTTTCAGCGCAGTGGTCGAACCGCTTGCTGTCGAGCTCGGCATCGACCACGCGCGCGCCAACGTGCTCGAGGTCGTCGACGGTCGACTGACCGGGCGGGTGATCGGCCCCGTGATCGATCGAGCCGCGAAAGCGGCTGCGCTGCTTGAGTTCGCCGCCCTTGACGACGTCCCCCTCGATCGCACGATCGCCATCGGGGACGGCGCCAACGACCTCGACATGCTCTCGGTGGCCGGCCTCGGGATCGCGTTCAACGCCAAGCCGGTCGTCCGGGCCCAGGCCGACACCGGCATCACCGTGCCGTTCCTGGACCCGGTGCTCTACCTCCTCGGCATCACCCGCGACGAGATCGAGCAGGCCGACGCGGAGGACGAGGCACCGACCCCCGCTCCCCCGGTGCGCTGAGCGAGTCCGCGAACCACGCGTGCCGCAACCAGGTGACGCAGGACCACGTGCCGTGGCCCACGTGAGCTGGAACCAGCCACCCCAGGACGCACCCTCGCCGCCGGAGCCACCGTCGGCTCACGCGCGCGAGCGCGAGCGGCACATCCGCGCGCCCGGCGGGCCCGGATCGCGGGGACGTTGACCGCTGACCCAAGTCCTCATCCACGTCCAGACTGGGCTCCGCAGCGCCGGGCATGGGAGAGATCGGAACGGATCGGCGGGTGGTCGATGGCGTTGCGACGGGCTGGCCGCGAACCCTGCCGTGGTGCAGCACGGAGCGTCGTGTCCGGATGGGCACACTCGCCTGTGGCGACGCGCTTCGGGCAGCGCGTGCTCGATCGCACTCCTGGGGAGGACGGAGATTGAGCGGATCCGTTGCGGGCGACCCGCCCTACGGATCCGGCTGTCGAGCGAGTCACAGCCGTTGCGAAACCGAATCCACCTCGACGTGGCGCCCGGCCGCGACGGTCGAGCAGGCGAGTCTGGGTGAGGCAGCCGGACCGTTCGGAGTCTGTGAACGACCCCGACCCCGACGGCGACGAGGTCGACCTGGTGCCAGGCGCGGCACTCGGCGAGAGTGTCGGGACAGCCGACTGGCCGGCGGTGCTCAGCGCGATGGCGTGCTACCGGATCACCTCACCGACGCAGCAGCTCGACCTGGCCGCCGCCGCCGCGGCGCAGTCCGCACGTTCTGGGTCGCCGCACTCGGATACACCCAGGACCGGCGAGCCGGGGTCAGCGACCTCCACGATCCGCGGCGGCTGAACCCGGTGCTGGTGTTCCACGAGCTGGATCTTTCCCAGACGTATCGGCGCCGGCAGCGCGACCGCATCCACGTCGAGCTCGCTGTGCCGTCGGACCTCGCGCGGACTCGCCTCGCCACGACCGTCGCAGCCGGCGGGCGCCTCCGTGACGAGTCGGAGGATCGCTGGCGGGTCGCAGACCCCGAAGGCAACGAACTCGTGATCGTCCGCAGGGCCTGAGCTCGCGTTGGCCAGAGCTCCACGCTCGGCGGTCTCCCGTCGACGAGCGCTGGGCCTCCGGCGCAATCAGCATCGAACACGCACCCCACTCGTGAACGCGAGGGATGACGCGTCGTAGTGCGAGGCACAGGGGGCGGCGGGTGGACGCGATCCGGCCGGTCGACGGACACCACGTTCAGTACCACCGCGTGCGGTACCGCCGCGTGCACCATCTCCACGTGCACCACCTCCACGGGCACCATCTCCACGTGCACTACGACCGCGTGCGCTGGAACCGGCGGGCCCGAGGATCGGTCAGCCTCGCGGGACCACGAAAGCGGCGAGTCGGGCAGTCCCGGGAGCGAGCTCGTGCCACGCGACTTCGACGTACAGGACGGCGATGCCCGAAGTCGGGAACTTCACCGCGAGCAGGCGTGCGGCGTCGGGGTCGCTCTCGCGGGCCAGGAGGTGGACGAGGTCGCCGACACCGGGCTGGTGGCCGACCAGCACGGCAGTGGAGACGCGCGCAGGAAGCTCCCGAAGCACCTCGACGAGCGTCGTGGCTCGAGCCTCATAGATCCGGGGGTCGATGGTGAGCGGCCCTGGTACGCCGGCGTCGTCCCCGGGTACCTGGACGCTTCCGCGCGTGCCGGTCGCGAGCGTCCACGTCTCGCGCGCGCGCAGTGCGCTCGACACGACGACGTGGTCCGGCTCGCCGATGTTCTCGCCGATCCATTGGCCCGCCGCTCGTGCGTCGGCGATGCCGCGTGGTGCCAGCGGTCGATCGTGGTCCGGCAGACCGGGCGGGTAGGCCGACTTCGCGTGCCGCAGCACGACGAGGCGCCGGCTCATGACTCCCCCGCCTGACGACGCAGGTCGCGGATCTGCTCGTCGGTGCCGACGACGATGAGCACGTCACCCGGCCCGATCACGGTCGTGGGGGTGGGGTTGGTGACGAAGTGCCCGGACGTCCGCAGCGCGAGCAGCACGGCCGCACCACCTTCGCGCGCCCGCGCGTCGGCCACGGTGGACCCCGAGAGCGGCGAGCTGTCGTGCACCTCGACGTCGGCGAGGCGGAACTCGTTGGTGCCCTCATGCATCACGACGTCGAGGAAGTCGACGACGTAGGGCGACTCCGCGAACGCGGCGATGCGGTTGCCGCCGATGCGCTGAGGGTTCACGACCCGGTCGGCCCCGGCCCGGACGAACTTCGGTTCGGCGTCGTCGGTGCGCGACCGCGCGATGACGAAGAGGTCGGGGTTGAGGGTGCGGGCGCTGAGGACGACGTAGACACTGCCGGCGTCGTTGTCGAGGGAGGCCACCAGGGTGTGGGCCGTCCGGATGCCGGCGGTCCGCAGGACGTCGTCCACGGTAGCGTCGCCCAGGACGTGCGGGTACGGGCAGGTCGCGAGCCGGTCCTCGTCGCGGTCGACGACCACCACCCGGACGCCAGTCCGCGCTATCTGGTCCGCGGCGGCGCGGCCGACCCGGCCCCACCCGCAGACGACGGCGTGGCCCTCGAGCCCGTCGATGTCGTTCTGCATGCGTCGTCTCCCCCACAGGTTGCCGAGCTGTCCCTCGAGCACGAGCTCGAGGGTGAGTGTCAGGGTGTAGAGCACGGTGCCCACGCCGACGAGGGCGAGCACCATCGTGTAGACCTTCTGGGCGGTGTCGAACTCCACGACCTCACGGAAACCGATCGTCGTCACCGTCGTGACCGTCTGGTAGGCCGCGTCGAGCGCATTGATCCCCAAGGCGATGTAGCCCAGCGTGCCCACGACGAGGACGGCGCTCAGCGCAAGCAGCGCGATGACCAGGCGCCGGGTGTTGCGCGAGTGATAGCTCAGCGGTCGTACGGCGACGTGCTCGTAGTTGCGTCGCGAGGACCTGGGCACGGGGCCAGCATGCCCGACCCGGTTCCCTCGTGGCGCGACGCGGTCATCCGGGCCAGCCGTCAGAGCCGGCGTCGCGACCCGGCGATTGGACGTGTCGGTCCCGCGGGGGCCGGCTCAGCCCATGATCGCGTGCACGCCGCCGTCGACGTGCACGATCTCCGCGGTGGTCTTGGGGAACCAGTCCGAGAGCAGGGCGACACAGGCACGAGCAGCGGGCTCGGGGTCGGTGAGGTCCCACCCGATCGGCGAGCGGGCGGCCCACATGTGCTCGAACTCCTCGAATCCGGGGATCGACCTTGCAGCCATCGTCTTGATCGGGCCGGCTGCGACGAGGTTGACCCGGACGCCCTGCGGCCCCAGCTCGCGGGCGGTGTACCGCGCGGTCGCCTCGTAGGCAGCCTTCGCGACACCCATCCAGTCATATTTGGGCCAGGCGACCTGGGCGTCGAAGTCGAGCCCGACGATCGAGGAGGTACGGCCCTCGCCGACCATGAGGGGAAGCGCGGCCATGGCCAGGGACTTGAGCGAGAACGCGGAGACGTGGACCGCGGTGGCGACGTCGGGCCACTCGGTGTTGAGGAAGTTGCCGCCGAGCGCAGCCTCGGGCGCGTAGGCGATGGAGTGCAGCACACCGTCGATGCGGTCGACGTGCATGCGCAGCCGCTCGGCCAGGGCCCCAAGGTGCTCCGGGTCGGTGACGTCGAGCTCGACGACCGGGACCGGGATGGGCAGGCGGCCCGCGATCCGGTTGGTCAGCGACATCGCCCGCCCGAACGAGGACAGGACGACGGTCGCACCCTCGGCCTGGGCCAGCCTCGCGACGTGGAACGCGATCGACTGGTCGGTGAGGACACCGGTGATCAAGAGCTTCTTGCCCTCGAGGATTCCCATGGTCGGACCCTTCGTGATGACCCGGATCGTGATGACCCGGTTCGTGCTGGTTCGGTCTGTGGCTCGGTCTGTGGCTCGGTCTGTGGCTCGGTTCGTGCTGGCTGATGGCCGCTGGCTCGTGACTCAGCCGTCAGTGGTGCGGTCGACCGGTCGGGCGCGATTGCCGTCCGCGGCGCCGTGGCCGGACCCGCGGCGTCAGTGACCCATGCCGAGACCGCCGTCGACGGGGATCACGGCCCCGCTGATGTAGGCCGCGGCGTCGCTCGCGAGGAAGACGACGGTGCCCGCCACCTCGTCGGGGGTGGCGTACCGGCCGAGGGGCACAGCGCCGAGGATCTCGGCGCGACGCTCATCGGGGAGGGCCGCGGTCATGTCGGTGTCGACGAAGCCGGGTGCGACGACGTTGGCAGTGATGCCCCTGCTGCCGAGCTCGCGGGCGAGGGAGCGGGCGAGGCCGACGAGGCCCGCCTTGGACGCCGCATAGTTGGTCTGACCAGCGGAGCCCAGCAGCCCGACGACGCTCGACACGAAGATGAGACGGCCGCGTCGAAGGCGCAGCATGCCCTTCGCGGCGCGCCGGGCGACCCGGATTGCTCCCACGAGGTTGGTGTCGATGACGGCGTCGATGTCCTCGTCGGACATCCGCATGAGCAGCGTGTCGCGGGTGATGCCGGCGTTGGCCACCACGATCTCCACCGGACCGAGCTCGGCCTCGATCCGGATGAAGGCGGCATCGAGACTCTCGGTGTCGGTGACGTCCGCCTTCAGGACCAGGACGTCGGAGCCGGCCAGGGCCTCGGGCATCTCCCCTGACCGGGCGGTGATCGCGACGCGGTCTCCCAGCGCGACGAACGCCTGGGCGATCGACAGCCCGATACCGCGGTTCCCGCCTGTCACCAGAACGACCCGACTCAACGCCGACCTCCCCTGCGCACGGCCGTTGCACGACCATCGGTGGGCGCAACGGAGCGTGTCGCGCTCCGCGACGGTATCGCCTACCAGCCGGTAGGTCGGAACCCCGCGCCGAACCACGGCGGTCTAGGGTCGATCCATGAGAGCGATCCAGGTGCGCGAGTTCGGGGGCCCGGAGGTCCTCGAGCCGGTAGTCCTCACCGATCCGGTGGCCACGCACGACGAGCTGCTGATCTCGGTGACGGGCGCCGGCGTCAACTACGCGGACACCCACCAGGCCGAGAACAGTTATCTGTCCGGCAGCGATCTGCCGTTCGTTCCGGGTGGAGAGGTCGTCGGAACGGTGGTCGATCCGGGCGGCCGCGAGCGGCGCGTCTGCGGCTTCGTCAGCAGGGGTGGTGGCTACGCCGAGCTGGCCGTGGTGCGGGCCGCCCTGGCGTTCGACGTGCCGGACGGGGTCAGCGACACCGCGGCGCTCTCCCTGCTCGTCCAGGGCCTGACGGCCTGGCACCTCGTCCACACCTGCGCGAAGGTCCAGCCCGGTGAGTCCGTCGTCGTCCACGCGGCTGCCGGTGGCGTCGGCAATCTCGCCGTCCAGCTCGCGAAGGCGGCGGGAGCCGGTCGGGTCATCGCCACGGCCTCGAACCAGGACAAGCTCGATCTCGCCGTCGGCCTCGGCGCCGACGTCGGCGTGCTCAGTGATGACTCCCTCACCGCCCACGAGGTCACGCACCGCCTGCGGGAGGCCAACGGCGGCCACCGGGTCGACGTCGTGTTCGAGATGGTCGGCGGGGCGACGTTCGACGGGAGCCTCGCGACCCTGGCGCCGTTCGGCCGCCTCGTGACCTTCGGGATGGCCTCGCGCGTGCCCGCCACGCCTCTGCACCCGGGCGGGCTGATGGTCGGCTCGCACTCGGTGATCGGCTTCTGGCTGATGGACTGCTTGCGCCCCGACTACGTCTACGGCATGGTCGGCGCCCCGCTGCGCGAGCTCGTCGCCCAGGTCTCCGACGGCCGGCTCCGGCCACTGGAAGGCAGCACCTATCCCCTGTCGCAGGCCCGGCGCGCCCACGCCGACCTCAGGGCGCGGCGCACCACCGGCAAGGTCGTGCTCGACCCGCGGCTCGACGGGCCGCACCGGTGACCCGCGAGGTCGACGCCGACTTCCTCGCCCTTCCGCTCGCGGCCTGCACCGACGCCGCCCTGTCACGTGCGCGTGCGCTTGGTGCGAGCCATGCCGACGTGCGCGTCGTGTCGCTGCACACGTCCGTCACGCACCTTCGCGACGCCCGCCTCGACGGTTCCGCCTTCGACCACGACAGCGGGATCGCCGTCCGCGTGCTCGTCGACGGGTGCTGGGGCTTCGCGGCCGGCGACGTCATCGACGCGGGCACGGCGCGCACCCTCGCCGAGCGCGCAGTCGCGATGGCGCGCATCAGCGCCCCGCTGAGCACCATGCGCGTCGAGCTGGCACCCGAGCCCGTGCACGTCGGCTCCTGGGTGTCGGCGTACGACGTCGACCCGTTCACCGTGCCCGAGTCCGAGCGCCTCGACCTGTTGGCGTCGCGCAGCGCCGCAGTGATGGCGCACGCCGCCGTGTCGCACGCCACGGCGTCGCTGCGAGCGGTGAAGGAGCGGGTCCACTACGCCGACCTCGCCGGCACGCGGACGACGCAGCAGCGGGTCCGCGTGGAGTCCGACGTCGTCGCCATCGCGGTCGACCCCACGACCGGGTCGTTCGAGACGATGTCGACGACGGCACCTCCCGCCGGACGAGGCTGGGAGTACGTCACGGGCAGCGCCGTCAGCGTCGCCGGGGCCCGAGCCTGGGACTGGGACTCCGAGCTCGCGGAGCTCCCGGAGAACCTCGCGGAGAAGACCCGCGCGCCGTCGGTGGAGCCGGGCCACTACGACCTCGTCATCCACCCGACGAACCTCTGGCTGACCATCCACGAGTCCATCGGCCACGCCACCGAGCTCGACCGAGCCCTGGGCTATGAGGCCAACTACGCCGGGACGTCCTTCGCCACCCCGGATCGTCTCGGCAGCCTGCAGTACGGCTCGTCGATCATGAACGTGACCGGCGACCGCGTCACCGAGCACGGGCTCTCCACCGTCGGGTGGGACGACGAGGGCGTCGGCGCCCAGAGCTGGGACATCGTGCGCGACGGCGTCCTCGTCGGTTACCAGCTCGACCGTGGGATGGCGGCCGAGTTCGGACTGCCTCGGTCCAACGGCTGCGCGTACGCCGACAGCGCCTCGCACACCGCCATCCAGCGCATGCCCAACGTCTCGCTGACGCCGGCACCGGACGGCCCTGATCTCGAGTCGCTCATCGGCGGGGTCGAGGACGGGATCTACATCGTCGGCGACAAGTCCTGGTCGATCGACATGCAGCGCTTCAACTTCCAGTTCACCGGGCAGCGGTTCCACCGCATCCGCGCGGGCCGGCTCGCCGGTCAGCTCAAGGACGTCGCCTACCAGGCGACGACCACGGACTTCTGGGGCTCGATGCGGGCGATCGGCGGTGAGTCGACCTACGTCCTCGGCGGTGCGATGAACTGCGGCAAGGGTCAGCCGGGCCAGGTGGCCTCGGTGTCCCACGGGTGCCCCGCCGCGGTGTTCGAGTCGGTCAACGTCCTCAACAGTGCGCGGGAGGCCGGCCGATGAGCACACCCCAGCAGATCGTCGAGCAGATACTTGCGGCCTCGACGTCGCGGGGCTGCGCCGTCCTGGTGCGCAGCCAGAGCGTCGCCAACCTCCGCTGGGCGCGCAACACCCTCACGACCAACGGCGAGACCGTCGCCGTCGCCGTGACGGTGCTGGCCTTCGTCGACGTCGACGGTGGGGTCGCCGCCGGTTCGGTGACGGTCAACGCGCCCTCGACCGAGTCGCTGCCCGACCTCGTACGCCGGGCCGAGGCGCTGGCCCGCGAGGACGGTGCGGCCGAGGACGCCACCGACCTCGCCACCGGGATCGCGGCGTCGCCGGACTGGCTCGACGCGCCCGAGAGGGCCACGAGCGCGGCCTTCACCGAGCTCGCGCCCCAGATCGGCGAGGTGTTCTCCGCGGCCCGCACCGACGGGATCGAGCACTTCGGCTACGCCGAGCAAGCGCTCTCGACCGTGTACCTCGGGACGAGCACCGGGGTGCGCCTCCGCTTCAGCGACCCCGAGGCACGGCTCGAGCTCACGGCGAAGAGCCACGACCGCTCGCGCTCGTCGTGGGCCGGGAGGGCGGGGCGCGCGCTGTCGGGTCTCGACCTCGGCCAGGCCGATCGCGAGCTGCGCCAGGGGTTGGCATGGCAGGCGAACCGCGTCGAGGTGGCGGCCGGACGGCACACCGCCGTCCTGACTCCGAGCGCCGTCGCCGACCTCATGATCGAGCTGTACTGGTCCTCGGTCGCGCGTGACGCCGACGACGGTCAGAGCGTCTGGAGCCACGCCGGCGGTGGTACCCGGATCGGGGAGGTCGTCGGCGATCCTCGGGTGACCCTGTACAGCGACCCCTCGATGCCCGGGTTCGAGGCCATCCCGTTCGTGACGGCCGGCGGGTCCTCGGGCGCCTCGAGCGTGTTCGACAACGGCCTGCCGGTGGAGCCGGTCCGGTGGATCGGTGACGGCGTCCTGGAGAATCTCATCACCACGCGGCACACCGCCGCCGCCACGGGTCTGCCCTACCGTCCCGGCGTCGACAACCTCCGGCTCGACGTCGCCGGTGCGCAGGGCGATCTGGCGGACGTCGTGGCCCGGACGCAGGACGGCCTGCTCGTGACCTGCCTCTGGTACAACCGCATCGTCGACCCGCAGACCCTGCTGCTCACCGGGCTCACGCGCGACGGTGTCTACGTCGTCAGGGGCGGCGAGGTCGTGGGCGCGGTGACCAACTTCCGCTTCAACGACTCCCCCGTCGCGATCCTCGGTCGCATCGACGACGCGGGCGTCGCAGCTGGCACCCTGGGCCGGGAGATGGCCGACTACTTCAACCGGGCGGCCATGCCGCCCCTCGTCGTGCGCGAGTTCAACTTCTCCACGGTGTCCCGGGCGAGCTGATGCCGGAAGCCGTTGCGGCACAGGCTGCATGCGGCACGGGCGGAGAGTGGGTAGACGCCGTCCGGGGCCGAGGTAGTGCTCAACGGCTCCCGCGCCACGGGCCGGGCGAGGGCTGGGAGATGTCGCGGTGCTCCACCGACGTCGCGCAGGGGACGAACCCGCGTGCCCGGTAGTTGCCCAGGGCAGCAGGCGAGTCGAGGTCGCAGGTGTGCAGCCACACGCGCCGGGTGCCTTCGACCTCCCACGCGCGCTCGACCGCGCGGGTCAGCAGCCAGCCGCCGACACCGAGCCCGGCGAACTCCGGGAGCAGACCGAAGTAGGCCACCTCCACCGAGCCGCCGTCCGAGCCGCCGTCCTGACGGTCGAGTTCGACGTAGCCCGCGGGGACGCCGTCGACCCAGCAGGTCCAGAGCTCGTAGCCGGGGGCCGAGACCCAGGCGTGCCACTGCTCGAGGGTCCAGCCGAGGCGGTCGACCCAGTACCAGTCGCCACCCACGGCACGGTAGAAGTACCGCGAGAGCCCCGGCGCCGGCCGCCCGGCGCGCACGAGCGTCGCCTCGACCTCCGGCTCGCGCCCGGGGCGCAGCTGGGACGGGTCGGTCATCTCCAGATCGGTGACGACGACCTCTCGGATGCCCTCTCCGGGCCCGGGGACGCTGGTCACGAGTCCTCGAGTCGGAAACCCACCTTCATTCCGACCTGGACGTGGTCGACCTCGCCGTCGTGGATGTGGCCACGGATCTCGGTGACCTCGAACCAGTCGAGGTGGCGCAGGGTCTGTCCCGCCCGGGAGATGCCGTTCTTGATGGCGTCGTCGATCCCCTCGGTGGAGGTTCCGACGATCTCGGTCACGCGATAGGTACGGTTGCTCATGGCGCCATCCTGGCCCATCAGCCCAGCTCCAGGAGCAGCTGCCCTCCGGGTGCCGCCTGGCGCGGGTCGACGTACCGTAGGCCCGTGTCCGACCCAGGCCAGGCGCCGCAGGTTCACCGCATCACCGATGCGGGAGTTCCGCTGTCCGCCGACCAGTCCGGCCGGACCCGCCGCTACCTGTGGGCCATGGGCGTCCGGACGGCCTGCTTCATCGGCGCCGTGGTCGCCCCGTCGCCCTGGCGGTGGGTCCTCGCCGGTGGCGCCGTGGTACTGCCCTACCTCGCCGTGATCATGGCCAACGCCGGGGTCGCGCGCAGCGACCGCGAAGCGATCCGGCTGGTGAGCCGTCCCACGCACCGCTCGATCGGACCGGGAGCCTGAGCCCGGGTCAACCCGGATCGGGCCCTCCGCCCCCCGCCGCCTACCCTCGGCCCATGAGCCGTTATGCGTTCCTACGCCAGCCGCGGTGGCTGGCGCTGGGCTTCGTCGTGCTGCTCGTCGTGCCTTCGTTCGTCCTGCTCTCCCGGTGGCAGCTCTCGCGCCTGGACCAGCGCCGTCACGCCAACGCCGTGGTGACCGACAACGCCTACGCCACCGCGGTTCCGGTCGGCCGGGTGATGGCCCCGGGAGCGCCGGTGTCCTCGATCGGGGACGGCCAGACGTGGCTCTCGGTCACGGCAGTGGGGCGCTACGACGCGTCGCGGCAGGTGCTCGTCCGCAAGCGCCCCCTCCAAGGTGCCAATGGCTTCTGGGTCACGACGCCGCTGGTCACGACGTCCGGCGCGGTGCTCGTGGTGAACCGCGGCTGGGTCGAGGCTGCGGGCGGTGCGGCCGTCGCTCAGGAGGTGCCTGCACCCCCCACCGGCACCGTCACCGTGACCGGTCGCATCCAGCCCTCCGAGGCGGCCCCCGTGCCGCAGCCGACGGACCTCCCGGCGCGGCAGATCACCGACCTCGACGTCGGCCTCGTGGCGGGGAGCTCGGAGGTCTACCCCGGCTACGTCGACCTCGTCTCCTCCGATCCCGCGCAGGCCGAGGGCCTCACGCCCATCCCGCTGCCGGACCTCTCCGAGGGACCGCACCTGTCCTACGCCCTCCAGTGGGTCTTCTTCGCCGGCGTCGCCATCGCGGGCTTCGTGCTGCTGATCCGCCGCGAGCGCGACTACGGCGACAGCGACACCCACGGCGCGGCCACCGCCGGATCGTCCGGCGCCGTGGCAGCGGGCGACACCACCACCCGTACCGACGTGGCGTAACTGTCCGGAGCGTCCTGGGACGGGCACAATCGGGGCATGGACCTGGGCCTGAACAATCGTGTGTTCGTCGTGACCGGGGGGTCGCGGGGCCTCGGCCTCGCCTCCGCCGAGGCGCTCGTGGCCGAAGGCGCCCACGTCATCCTCGTGGCGCGGGAGCAGCAGGCCCTCGACACCGCCGTCGCACGGCTCGGCGGTGGTGCGTCAGCGGTCGGTCTGCCGGCGGACCTCGCGGACCCCGCGACCGCGGAGCGGGTCGTGGCCGCGGCGGTGGCGCGCTACGGCCGCCTCGACGGCGCTCTCATCAGCGTGGGCGGCCCGGCTGCCGGTACGCCGATGACGACCGACGACGACACCTGGCGTCACGCCTTCGAGACGGTGTTCCTCGGCTCGCTGCGTGTCGCCCGTGCCGCCGCCAACGCCATGAGCGGCGAGCCGGGTGACCTCGCCGGCGTCGGGGGGTCGCTGGTCTTCGTGCTCTCGACCAGCGCCCGGGAGGTCTTCCCCGGCCTCACCACGAGCAACGGCCTGCGCCCAGGGCTCGGAATGATCGTGAAGGACCTCGCCGACGAGCTCGGCTCCCGCGGCATCCGGGTCAACGGAGTCATGCCCGGCCGCATCGCCACCGACCGCGTCTTCGCCCTCGACGCGCGCTACGGCGCTCCCGACATGGTGCGTCGGCGCAATGAGGCTGTCATCCCGCTCGGCCGCTACGGCGAGCCCGAGGAGTTCGGCCGGGTCGCGACCTTCCTGCTCTCCCCGGCGGCGTCCTACATCACCGGCAGCCTCGTGCCCGTCGACGGCGGGGTCTCGCGCAGCCTCTGAAGCCCCGGGGTCGGCTGCTCCTCAGCCGGCCGGGGCGAGCCTGGCATCGAGGTGACCACGCCATCCCTCGGCCTCACCGGTGTGCTTGGAGACCCGCAGACTGCACTCGTGGACGAGGACGAAGCCGCAGCCGAGGAGCTCGACGAGCATCGACTCCGCGGCCGCCATGGCTTCGGTCGGCGTGGGATAGGTGTCCAGCGTCGCCGCCTTGACCATGTCGTAGGAGTCGACCTCCGTCATCTTCCAGCCGAGCGAGGCGTCTAGGGAGAAGGGCACGGCGGTCTGGTGCAGGACACTCCGGAGCGCGGCGGTCTGGGTCATGGTTCCAGTCTGCGTGGGGTCGGCTCCCGCTGTCGCGTCGGTCGCGTGACGGTGACGACGCACACCTCGTCGACGGTGGCGGACCGCACTCAGAGAGCGGCGGGCTCCTGCGGGGCGAACTGGGTGCGGTAGAGGTCGGCGTAGACGCCGCCGCTGGCCAGCAGCTCGTCGTGGGTGCCCTGCTGGGCGATGCGTCCGCCCTCGACGACCAGGATCGTGTCAGCCTCGCGGATCGTGGAGAGGCGGTGAGCGATCACCAGCGACGTCCGTCCCTGCAGTGCCGTCGCGAGGGCCTTCTGCACCGCGACCTCGGACTCGCTGTCGAGGTGCGCGGTGGCCTCGTCCAGGACGACGACGTCGGGTGCCTTCAGCAGCAGGCGGGCGATGGCCATGCGCTGCTTCTCCCCGCCGGAGAGGCGGTAGCCGCGGTCGCCGACGACGGTGTCGAGGCCCTCGGGCAGGTCCTGGACGAGGGTCAGCACCTGCGCGTCACGCAGTGCTGCGTGGAGATCCTCGTCGGTGGCATCGGGGCTGGCGTAGAGCAGGTTGGCGCGGATGGTGTCGTGGAACATGTGGGCGTCCTGCGTGACGACGCCGACGAGCGCGTGCAGCGACTCCTGCGTGACGTCGCGGAGGTCGTGCCCGTTGATGCGAACGCTCCCCTCGGAGGCGTCGTACAGCCGGGACACGAGCGCGGTGATCGTGGTCTTGCCGGCACCCGAGGGGCCGACGAGCGCCACCATCTGTCCGGGCAGGGCGGTGAAGGTGATGTCGCGCAGGACGTCGTCGCGGGCAGGCGCAGCGTCGGGTCGTGCCACCGACTCCAGCGACGCCAGGGACACCTCCTCCGCGGAGGGGTAGCGGAAGCGGACATGGTCGAACTCGATCGTCGTGGGACCGCTGGTCACGGCGACGGCGGTGGGAGTGTCGCGCACCATCGGCTCGAGGTCGAGGACCTCGAAGACCCGCTCGAAGCTCACGAGCGCCGTCATGACGTCGACGCGCACGTTGGACAGCGAGGTCAGCGGACCGTAGAGGCGGCCGAGCAGCGAGGCGAGGGCGAGCAGCGTTCCCACGGTGATCGCGCCAGTGATCGCCAGGTTGCCGCCGACGCCGTAGACGAGTGCCGTGGCCAAGGCAGCGACGAGGGTCAGGGCCGTGAAGAAGATGCGGTTGGCCATCGCGATCCGGACGCCGATGTCGCGGACCCGTCCCGACCGACCGGAGAAGTCGGCGGACTCCTCGTCGGGGCGGCCGAACAGCTTGACCAGCAGCGCGCCGGCGACATTGAAGCGCTCGGTCATCTGGTTGGACATGTCCGCGTTGAGCTGCATCTGCTCGCGGGTCATGGACTGCAGCGCGCGCCCCATCCAGCGCGCCGGGATGAGGAAGAGCGGCAGCAGCACCAGCGACGCGACCGTGATGGGCCAGGACAGGAAGAGCATCGCGATGACCACGGCGACGAGGCTGATGGCGTTGCCGACGACGCCGGACAGGGTCGAGGTGAAGGCCTGCTGGGCACCGATGACGTCATTGTTGAGGCGTGAGACCAGCGCGCCGGTCTGGGCCCGGGTGAAGAACGCGACGGGCATGCGCTGGACGTGGTCATAGACCTGGGTACGCAGGTCGTAGATGAGTCCTTCGCCGATTCGCGAGGAGTACCAGCGGCCGAGGAGCGTGAGTCCGCTGTCGATGATCGCCAGCACGGCGATGAGGATCGCCGTGGTCGTGACCACCTGGCTGTTGCCGGGGGTGACGCCCTGGTCGATGATGCGCCGGAACAGCAGCGGCTGCGCGACCACGAGCATCGCGTCGAGGACGAGCGTGATCAGGAACCCGATGACGATCGCCCGATACGGGGTCGCGTAGCCAAGGATCCGCCGGAGCGTGCCGCTGGCGAGCTTGCGGTCCTTGACGTCGTCGTTGCGACGGTAGGACCGCATCACCTGGTGCGGATTGGACATGGACACGCGGCAGGACCTCCGGACGACGACTGACGGACTCAACCGCACGGGCGCCCGGTCTGTTCCCGGGCGGGCCGGCGGTCTCCGTAGGGCGACACCGACCGGCGGTCTACCCGCCCGCGAGCAGGGCCCGGATGACTCCCACCTGGGTCTCGCGCTCGGTTCGGCGCTGCGCCACGACGTCGTTCACCAGTGCGGCTCGCAGCACCGCCTTCGTCGCCCGAACGGCGGCGGGGGGCGCAGCGAGCAGGGAGCCCACCAGCTCGCTGACGGCCCCGTCGAGCGCCTCGGGCGCGACGACGGTCGAGGCGAGACCGAGCATGGCGGCCTCCTCGGCCCCCACCCAGCGGCCCGTGGCGCAGATCTCGAGGGCACGCGCGTAGCCGACGGCGGTCACGAGCGGATGGGTGCCGGTGAGGTCGGGCACCAGGCCGAGGGAGGTCTCGCGCATGGCGAACCGCGCGTCGGTGGAGCAGACCCTGAAGTCGCAGGCGAGCGCAAGCTGGAAGCCGGCCCCGACCGCCGCACCGTGCACCACGGCGATCGTGATGACGTCGTCGCGGTCGTGCCACCAGGTGAAGCCGGCCTGGAACTGCCCGATGAGGTCCGCAGCCGCGGCATCATCGAGCGAGCCGATCGAGGCCAGGACCTTCTCCCCGTCGATCCCCTCGGGCGAGAACGTGCGCAGGTCGATGCCCGAGGAGAACGCCGGGCCGGCGCCGCGCAGGACGACGATGCGGGTGGCGTCAGGCAGGGCCGCACCGACGGCGGTGAGAGCACGCCAGGTCGAGGGGGTCTGGGCGTTGCGCGTGTCGGGTCGGTCGAGGGTCACGGTGACGACCGGCTCGCCGGAGCCACCGGTCCAGGCGACGTGCACTCCCCCTCGTGCCAGGAGGTCGAGGTCGACCGGCGACACGTCGAGGCTCAGGACTTCGCCTTCCCGCGCGTGGCGCCCCCGCGACCGCGCAGCACTGCCCCGCCGTCGCTGAGGATCCGGTGGATGAAGCCGTAGGAACGCCCGGTCGACTGCGAGAGCTGGCGGATGCTGGCGCCGGCGGCGTACTTCTTCTTGAGGTCGGTCGTGAGCTTGTCCCGCTCAGCGCCGGACACGCGACGTCCCTTTCCGAGCTCTGCCACAACTACCTCCTGGGGTCGTCACCACCTGGTAGGCCCACCCCGCGCCTGTGGTCACGGTACCCGTCAGGGATTGCGTCGCACCCGATGTCGGGCATTTTCGTGATCTTCCCGGGCCTCGGATCAGGCAAGGGAGACGAGATCGGCGTAGCCGGCGTTCCAGAGGTCCTCGACGCCGTCGGGCAGCAGCAGGATTCGCTCGGGGTTCAGTGCGTCGACGGCCCCTTCGTCGTGGGAGACCAGGACGATCGCGCCCTCATAGGACCGCAGGGCTCCCAGCACCTCTTCCCGGCTGGCCGGGTCGAGGTTGTTCGTGGGCTCGTCGAGCAGGAGCACGTTGGCGGAGGAGACCACGAGGGTCGCGAGCGCGAGACGCGTCTTCTCCCCGCCGGACAGTGTTCCGGCGAGCTGGTTGACGGTGTCGCCGGAGAACAGGAACGAGCCCAGGACCTTGCGCATCTCCGGCTCGAGGATGGTGGGTGCCGCGGTCCGCATGTTGTCCAGGACCGTGCGCTCGGGGTCGAGGGTCTCGTGCTCCTGGGCGTAGTAGCCCAGCAGGAGCCCGTGGCCCGGCAGCACCTCGCCCGTGTCGGCCTTGTCGACGCCGCCGAGGATGCGCAGCAGGGTGGTCTTGCCCGCGCCGTTGAGCCCGAGGATGACCACGCGACTTCCCTTGTCGATGGCAAGGTCGACGTCGGTGAAGATCTCGAGCGATCCGTAGGACTTCGACAGCTCGCGGGCCATGAGCGGAGTCTTGCCGCACGGCGCCGGAGTCGGGAAGCGGAGCTTGGCCACCTTGTCGGAGCGGCGGGTCTCCTCCAGTCCGCCGAGAAGGCGGTCGGCCCGGCGCGCCATGTTCTGCGCAGCCTTGGCCTTGGTGGCGGTCGCGCGCATCCGGTCCGCCTGCGACTTCAGGACGGCGGCCTGCTTCTCGACGTTGTGGCGCTCCCGTTTGCGGCGACGCTCGTCGGTCTCGCGCTGGGTGAGGTAGGACTTCCACCCGATGTTGTAGACGTCGAGCTCGCAGCGGTTGGCGTCGAGGTGGAACACCCGGTTGACGGTGGCCTCGAGCAGCTCGACGTCGTGGCTGATCACGATGAGTCCGCCGCGGTGGGCCTTGAGGAAGTCGCGCAGCCACACGATGGAGTCGGCGTCGAGGTGGTTGGTGGGCTCGTCGAGGAGCAGGGTGTCGGCACCGGAGAACAGGATGCGGGCGAGCTCCACGCGCCGGCGCTGTCCGCCGGACAGCGTGCCGAGGGGCTGCTCCAGCACGCGTTCGGGAAGGCCCAGGCTCGAGGCGATGGCCGCGGCCTCGGACTCCGCGGAGTAGCCGCCCTGGGCGAGGAAGTCGGCCTCGGCGTTGGAGTAGCGGCGCATCGCCTTGTCGCGGGTGGCGTCGTCGGCCGAGGCCATCCGCTCCTCGGCGGCGCGCATCCGGCGTACGGCCTCGTCGAGACCGCGGGCCGCAAGGATGCGGTCGCGGGCCAGCATGTCGAGATCGCCGCTGCTGGGATCCTGCGGAAGGTAGCCGATCTGGCCACCGCGCGCGACGGTGCCGGCGGCGGGCTCACCTTCGCCCGCGAGAACTCGGGTGAGGGTGGTCTTGCCAGCGCCGTTGCGACCCACCAGCCCGACCTTGTCGCCGGGGCCGATGCGGAAGTTCACGTCGGCCAGCAGCAGGCGGGCGCCGGCGCGCAGCTCGATGCCGGAGACGGAGATGGTCACAAAGACAGCAGTTTAGCCGCGCAATGCCGCCCTGCCGACCACCGCAAGGTCCGCGGGAGGTGGCCAGGGACACATGCTCGTGCCCTCCCGGGCGAGTCCCCCGAGGCGTGCGACGGGCAGGGCGCAGCGCTCAGACGGTCTGGGATGATCCGGGGATGGAGATCCCGGTGAGCGAGTCGCACTCGGCCGACGGTGCCTGGTGGTGGTCCGGCGACGGCTGGCTTCCGGCGTGGTCCCTCGACCGGCGGCTGTGGTTCGACGGCCGCTCCTGGAGACCTACCGGGCCTGACGCCGTTGGCCGGCCCACAGGCGTCGAGATCGGGATCGCGGTGGGGATCTTCGCGACATGGGTCCTGTCCGTGGCGTGGTCAGTGGCAGCGCTGCCACCCACGGTCGCGGCCGCCGACCTGTCTTCCGCCCTCGACCTCGCCGGGCTGGGCCTGCTGGCAGCGTGGTTCGGGGGAACCGTGGTCTCGGGCCTGCTTCTCGGATTCCGTGGACGCTGGGCGTACGTGGGTTTCCTCGTCGCCTACGTATGGACCCTGGTCCTGGCGTGGTATGTCTCGGCCATGCTGATGACACCTGCCGATAGCGGGAGTGACAACGACACTGCCGCAGGTGCCGGACTCGTCATCCTCGCTGTGCCTACCCTGCTCGCGGTCGTCGTGCTCACCACGACGGGAGCGGGGCTCGGTGCGCTGGCGCGAACCGTCTCGCAGCGCCGCCGATCCCCTCGGCGCCTCACCACTGAGAAAGGTGAGGTCTGAACCGGTGTCGGTGGTAAGGCCGCTCGGGCTCAGGATCGATGAGAAGGGAGCGCCGCGGAACGCGTGCCGACTGGCCCCACGTCGTGGTCCAGGCTGCAGTGGCCGTCGGCACTCGAGTGGGTGAGACGGGCCAGGCCCGCGGTCTTGAGCGGGCGGCACGGCAGGCACAGCCCACCGGTGTTCGACGACGTGCTTGGCCCTCGGGGAACGCGACAGGTGATCCATCTGGACGCGTTGTTCGTCGCGATGCGCGCGGTCGGGGGCCAGCCAACCGCCGTCACGAGCGAGGACGTAGGCGCACAACCGAGCGTGCAGATAGGTCTCGCGGCCGTCGTCGCGGAGGTGGGTGTCGAGGTCGAACCCCGCCTGCGCGTGCATCAGGACGTGCTGCTGGTCCCAGGAGATCTCGCGGCCCTCGGACACCGTGCCTAGGATCCGCGCCGCTAGGAAGCGGCACGGTCCTGGTCGGCCGACAGTGCGGCGTCGTGGGAGCCACGGCGTCATCGACGACGACCCGGGTGCGGTCGACGAGGATCCGGATACGTGTCTCGCTGGCCTCGCCGTCGTGCAGGGCCCGGAAGAACGACGGGAACGCGAGGCGAGCGTGCGCGCGGTCGTCCGCGCGATCGGCGACGGCGAGGGCGCTACCGGACGCGATCTCCTCGGCTGTGGCGGACGGGGACGGTGCCCAGTCCGACAGCGAGGAGTCGCCGAAGCCACGCCCCGGCGGAGCCGACTCGACCGACTCTATGACCTCCCCTCGCCGCCTCGAACCGGTGTTCGAACGTTGGCGAGAGGGTCCGACGGTGCTCCGAGACCGAGGGCGAGACACCGGGGCAGAGGACTGGGCCCGGCCCTCCGAGGAGGACCGGGCCCAGCGTGTTCATACGGTGGCGCCTCTCGGCGAGTGGTCGCTCAGGAGCGACTGAGGGTGGAGCCCGGGGGCCTAACCCGTACGACGGTCACGGTACGCGCTGCACGCCGCTGTGCACCAGAGCACCACCCGGTTGCCCGAATGCAGCGGTGGTGGAGAGTCCCTGATGACCGGACCCGGCAGCGACGTGACCGCGAGCCGATCAGAGATTGAAGCCCAGCGCGCGCAGCATCTCGCGTCCGTCGTCGGTGATCTTGTCCGGGCCCCACGGCGGCATCCACACCCAGTTGATGCGGTAGTCCGCGACGACGCCGTCGAGCGCAGCACGCGTCTGGTCCTCGATCACATCGGTGAGGGGGCACGCGGCCGAGGTCAGCGTGAGGTCGACGGTGGCGATGTTGGAGTCGTCCACGGACACGCCGTAGACGAGCCCGAGGTCGACGACGTTGATGCCCAGCTCGGGGTCGACGACGTCCTTCAGCGCCTCGATGACGTCGTCGTCGGGGGTGATGCCGCCGCTGCTCGCGAGGGGTGCACTGGTCTCGGTCATGTCGCAACCTCCGGGGTCTGTTGTGCCACGGTCTGCGAGACCGCGTCCTTCCACGCCATCCAGCCGAGCAGCGCGCACTTCACGCGAGCCGGGTACTTCGCGACCCCGGCGAACGCGACCGCGTCGCCGAGGACTTCTTCGTCAGGCTCCACCTGTCCGCGTCCCTGCATGAGCTCCAGGAACGCCGCAGTGGTGGCGAGCCCGGTGGCCACGCTCTGGCCGACGAGCTGCTCGTAGAGGACGCTGACCGACGCCTGGGAGATCGAGCAGCCCTGGCCCTCGTAGGAGACGTCGGTGACGGTATCGCCCTCGACCTCGACGCGCAGGGTCAGCTCGTCGCCGCACGTCGGGTTGACGTGGTGCACCTCGGCCCCGAAGGGCTCACGCAGACCACGGCCGCGCGGGTGCTTGTAGTGGTCGAGGATGATCTCCTGGTACAGCGACTCGAGGTTCATCAGGCCACCCCGAAGAAGTGCTGCGCGTGACGGACGGCCGACGCGAGGTCGTCGATGTCACGGGTGCCGTTGTAGACGTAGAAGGTGGCCCGCGTGGTGGCGGCGACGCCGAAGCGTCGGTGCAACGGCCACGCGCAGTGATGGCCGACCCGCACCTCCACGCCACGGTCGTCGAGCACCTGGCCGACGTCGTGGGCGTGGATTCCATCGACCACGAAGGAGACCGCGGAGCCGCGCGCGTGTGTGTCGGTGGGGCCGACGACGCGGACACCGGGGATCTCCGCGAGTGCCTCGAGCGCATAGCCGGTGAGCGCGTGCTCGTGCGCGGCGACCGCCGCCAGGCCCGACAGGCTGCCGTCGGCGGAGTGCAGAGCCTCGAGGTAGTCGACCGCGGCACCGAGCCCGACGGCTTGCGCGGCCATCGGGACGCCGGCCTCGAATCGCTGCGGCGGCGGCGCGAAGGTCGAGCCCTCCATCCGCACGGTCTCGATCATCGAACCGCCGCTGAGGAACGGCGGCATGGAGTCCATCAGGGCGTAGCGGCCCCACAGGACACCGATGCCTGAGGGCCCGAGCATCTTGTGGCCGCTGAAGGCGAGGTAGTCGACACCTAGCTCGGTGACGTCGACGGGCATGTGCGGCACGGACTGACAGGCGTCGAGGAGGACGAGCGCCCCGACGGCGTGCGCGGCGTCGGCCACCTGACGCACCGGCGTGACGGTGCCGAGCACGTTGCTCTGGTGGGTCAGCGCGACGACGCGCGTGCGCTCACCGAGCACAGCCGCGAGGCCGTGCTCAGGGTGGTCGAGGTCGAGGCGACCGTCGTCGTCGACGCCGATCCAGCGCAGCACGGCGCCGGTCTTGTCGCAGACCTCCTGCCAGGGCACGAGGTTGGCGTGGTGCTCCATCTCGGTGACGACGATCTCGTCACCGGGCGCGAGGACGAACCGCTCCGCACCTTCGGGGAGCGGACGCCCGTGCAGCGCCTTCGCCGTGGCGTTGCTGAAGGAGTAGGCGACGAGGTTGATCGCCTCGGTGGCGTTCTTGGTGAACACCAGCTCACGGGTCTCCGCACCGACGAGCCGGGCGATCTTCTCCCGCGCGAGCTCGTAGGCGTCGGTGGCCTCCTCGGCGAGCAGGTGCGCGCCCCGGTGCACCGCGGCGTTGTGCCGGGTGTAGAACTCGCGCTCGGCGTCGAGGACGGCGTACGGCTTCTGCGACGTCGCACCGGAGTCGAGGTAGACCAGCCGACTCCCGCCGCGCACGGTGCGCGACAGGATCGGGAAGTCGGCCGCGACCCGCTCGACGTGGAGGAGCCCGGTGACGGGGGCGTGCACCACGGTCATGCTGACGCAGCTGCCTTCACATAGACGTCGTAACCCTCGGCCTCGAGCTGGTCGGCGAGCTCGGCGCCACCCTCGGCGACGATGCGGCCATCGACGAAGACGTGGACGAAGTCGGGCCGGATGTAGCGCAGGATCCGGGTGTAGTGCGTGATGAGCAGAGTGCCCACCTCGCCCGACGCGGCGACGCGGTTGACGCCCTCGGACACGACCTTGAGAGCGTCGACATCGAGGCCGGAGTCGGTCTCGTCCAGGACCGCTATCTTCGGCTGGAGGAGCTCCATCTGGAGGATCTCGTGGCGCTTCTTCTCACCGCCGGAGAAGCCCTCGTTGACGTTGCGCTCGGCGAACTTCGGGTCGATGGACAAGCCCTCCATCGCGGTCTTCATCTCCTTCACCCACGTGCGCAGCTTCGGCGCCTCGCCGCGTACGGCGGTGACCGAGGTGCGCAGGAAGTTCGAGACGGAGACGCCAGGGACCTCGACGGGGTACTGCATCGCCAGGAAGATCCCGGCGCGCGCACGGGCGTCGACGGTCATGGCGAGGACGTCCTCGCCGTCGAGGGTGACGGTGCCCTGGGTGACGGTGTACTTGGGGTGCCCGGCGATGGAGTAGGCGAGCGTGGACTTGCCGGATCCGTTCGGACCCATGATCGCGTGGGTCTCACCGGCCCGGACAACGAGGTCGACGCCGCGCAGGATCTCGCGCGGGCCGCCGTCGGACTCGACCGTGACGTGCAGGTCGCGGATCTCGAGAGTTGCCATGAGTCGTGGTGCTCCTTCAGCGGGCGGCGGCGTTGACGGTGACATCGACGACAACGACGGCTTCGTCGCCCTCGCCTTCGACGTCGACCTGGTAGACGGGGATGGAGGTGACGGCGGGCGGACCCGTCGGCTCACCGGTGCGGAGGTCGAAGCGCGAGCCGTGCAGCCAGCACTCGATGGTGCAGCCGTCGACCTCGCCCTCCGACAGTGCGACGTCGGCGTGCGAGCAGATGTCGCGGACGGCGTGCACGCCGCCGTCGTCATCACGGACGATCGCGACGGGGATGCCGTCGACGATGACGCCGAGCGCGCCTGGCACCGGGACGTCGTCGAGCTTGCAGACCTGCTGGGCGCTCACTCGGAGTCCTCCGCGGGCTCGGTGCCAGCGGGCTCGGCGCCGACGACAACGTCATCGTCGACATCGTCATGGTCGTCATCGTCGTCCGCCGTGCCGAAGCCGAGCTCGGTGTCGATGCGGTCCTGCAGGCGCGACTCCCACTCGGGCAGGCCGAGCCGGGAGATGACGTCGGCGAAGAAGCCGCGTACGACGAGCCTGGTGGCGACGTCGGCCGGGATCCCGCGCGACTCGAGGTAGAACAGCTGCTCGTCGTCGAACCGCCCGGTGGCGCTCGCGTGACCGGCACCGGCGATCTCGCCGGTCTCGATCTCGAGGTTGGGGACGGAGTCGGCGCGGGTCGCCGGGCTCAGCAGCAGGTTGCGGTTGAGCTCGTAGGTGTCGGTGCCGACGGCCGCAGCGCGGATCAGGACGTCGCCGATCCACACGCTGCGCGCGATGCCGGCCTCACCGGCCGTCGGGTCGCCCTTGAGCGCGCCCTTGTAGAGGACGTTGCTGCGGCAGTAGGGCACCGAGTGGTCGACGAGCATGCGGTGCTCGAGGTGCTGGCCGGCCTTGGAGTAGAAGAGTCCGAGCAGCTCGGCGTCGCCGCCCGGGCCGGCGTAGTCGACGGTCTCGAGGATGCGCACGGCGGAACCGCCCAGGCTGGCCTGCATCGACCGGAGCGTGGCATCGCGACCCAGGCGCACGGCGACGTGGGCCGCGTGGACGGCGTCGGTGTCCCAGGTCTGCAGGTGCACGAGCTTGAGCGTGGCGCCGTCGCCGACGAGCACCGAGAGGTGCTCTCCGTAGCTCGCGCTGCCGGTGTGCTCGATCACCACGGTGGCCTGGGCGAACGGACGCACGTCCAGGACGATGTGGCCCCACACGAGGTCGTCGGCCGAATCACCGTGCAGGCGAAAGACGATCGGCTCGGCCGAGGACGCGGACTCCGGCACGGTGACGCGGACGGCACCCCCGGCACGCGCGACGGCGAGCGCCGAGAGGCGGTCGACGGGCAGCGGCAGCGCGAGCAGTGCGGGGTCGTCGGCGGCGAGCTCGTCGATGACGACGCCGACCGGGCTCTCCGACGTCCACGACAGGCGCGACTCCGACGCCAGCCCCTCCATGAGCCGGGCAAAGCGGCGCACGGGGGTGAACCGCCACTCTTCCTCGCGCCCGGTGGGCACGGGGAAGTCGGCGGGGTCGCGGGACAGGACGCGCGGCGCATGGTCGCGCGCGGGTGCGGCCGGGGACACCTCGCCCGCGCGAGGTGCGCCCCCGACGCCCGGGGTGGCGGTGTCTGACATGGCGGTTGCAGGCACTTAGCCGACAGCCCCTTCCATCTGGAGCTCGATGAGCCGGTTGAGCTCGAGGGCGTA
>JBBRAQ010000020.1:0-68493 GCA_038206635.1 Candidatus Nanopelagicales bacterium
CCGGTCGTGATGAGCGATCCGTGCCGGGTCGAACTGGGTGCTGGACGCGCCGTACTCGTGGACCATCACCGGTCGTCCAGCGCCCCGGGCCAGTGCCGTCTCGAACGCGGCCGAGCGGGTGAGCCGACTCGAGAGCAACGCATCCGGGTAGAGCTCGGGTGAGTAGATCGGGTATGGGTGCACGCAGCAGAAGTCCAGTTGTGGTGCAACGACGTCGGCGCGGAACGGTCCGTGGTCAATCTCCTGGGATGCGGTTCCGATAGTGACCAGGTGTGCAGGATCAGCGCCGCGCAGAGCCTCGCACAGCTGGGTCGTCCAGGCGCGGGCGTCGTCGTCGGTGGTGGTCCCCTGGTAGATCCAGAACGGTGGCTCGTCGGTGAGGTCCCAGGCAATGATCGCGGGATGATCGCGCCAACGCCTCGCGAGCGCGGCTGCATGCTCTACCTGGTGGTGGCGCAAGGCAAGGTCGCGATGCGGGTTGACGCCACTGGCCCACGGCAGGTCCCAGTAGGCGTCACCGACCTCGCCCCCGACGAACAACGTCGGGTGCAGGGTCAGGCCGTGCCGCACAGCCGCCTCGAGGATGCCGTCGAGAACCTCCAAGTGCTCGACGTCAAGTCGTCCGGGCTCCGGCTCGACGGCTGCCCACAGCAGGTCGATTCGAACCGAGTCGAGTCCGAGGTCGGCCATGGCGGCGAAGGCGCGGTCGAACTCATCCACACCGACTCGCCAGGGCCAGTCCGGTCCGGAGGTGGGCACGTAGTGCACGCCAACGGGAACGGTCGATCTCCCGTCTCGGCGAAGGAAGTGGTGACCCTGCTGATAGCAGCTCTCGGCGTTGATGGGTCCACTCATTCCTGTGTCGTGACCTTGGAACCGACCAGGAAGCGGCCGGGGTGTGGGTGGCGCTCCTGGGCGAGCCCCCAGGCAAGGAGCTGGAGGGGAAGTGCGGCTCGGGCAGTGTCGATCAGGGCATCGATCGGCTCGATGATCACGCGCCGAACGTCGGACTGGGAATCGGCTAGGCCCACGGCGAGTACGGCGCTGCCACCGCTGCTCAGGTCAACCATGAGGCGTCGGTCGAGGTCCAGACTCACTGGTTCGAGGGAGACGACAACCACTGCTAACGAGGGGCCGGCCAGTTCCAGCGGGCCGTGCCGGAACTCGGCGCCGTCCATGCTCAACGCCGCCACCCTGGCTGCCTCCTTGAGCACCAAGCCCCCAAGTTCCGCCGTCCCGATCGCGACACCACGACCGACGATCGCGATGGTCGAACTGCCGTCCGCCCACCGGCACAGGTCGCTGGCTTGCTCACGAGCACCGTCCAGCGCTGCCGCCAATGCCAGCGCAGACCGTTCGGCAGTCCCTGAGGTGAGCGTCACAGCAGTCTGAGGATCAAGGCGGTCACCCAGGAGTCGGCCGAGCGCACTGAGTAGGACAGTCGTGGCGGCAAAGGTCTTCGTGGCGGGTCCCGCCTCCGCCCCCGCCATCATGTCCAGCGATACTCGTGCGGACCGAGCCAGCGGGTTGTCCCGACCGTTGGTCACCGCGATGAGTTCCACGTCACCGCGGACGGTGAGTTCATCGGCGAGGCGGACAATCTCGGCACTGAGCCCGGACTGGCTTACCGCCACCACGACACCATGCGGCTGCACGGAGGGGAGCCGAAAATGGACAAGCTCTGCGGTGTTGATAGTCGTGACGTTGACACCTGCCCTGGCCAGGGTGCTGTCGAGCGCCTGCAAGGCGTCCAGCGAGCTGCCCATCCCCGTGAGAACGAGTGGCAGACCGCTGGCCCGGCGTGCCAGCGCCTTTAGCTCCGTGAGCAGTTCTGTCTGTGCGAGCAGGCCAAGACCCGCGGCCGAGATCGCATCCGGCTGTTGAAGAATCTCGGTGAGGAACGCATCCTCGGGGGCAAGGAGCTCCACTGAAGTCATGACACATCCTTAACTGAACCGGCGGTGAGACCTTCAACGAAGCGTCGCTGAAGGACGATGAAGATGAGGATCATGGGAATCGCGGTGATGACGGCGCCGGCCATGGTGTCCGGCCAGTTCACCGTGTTCTTGCGCGAGAGCAGCGCCAACCCGACAGGCAGAGTGCGCGACGCATCGCTGCTGGACACGATGAGCGGCCAGAGGAAATCGTTCCAGCTTGCCAGGAACGTGAAGATCGTCAGAGTGGCAAGTCCCGGCAGGGAAATCGGCAAGATGATCCGACGCACGATGGTGAACTCGCCCGCTCCGTCGAGTCGGGCGGCCTCGATCAGACTGTCGGGGATCGAGACGAAGAACTGTCGCATCAAGAAGATCCCGAAGACCTGGATGGCCGAGGGCGCGATGATGCCGGAGAGCGTGTCCGCACCGAGCCAGGGGACGATTGAGTGCACCCAGACCATCATGCGGTAGAGCGGAATCAGGTTGACCTGCATCGGGATCATCAAGGTGACGAGAAGCAGCCCGAACAGGAACGAGCTGCCTCGGAACCTGAGCTTCGCGAATGCGTAGGCGGCAGCGGAGTCAAACACGACATTGAGACCAACCACCACTGCTGTCACGAATACGCTGTTGAGGAAGTAGCGTCCGAACGGCAGCAGACCGAGGACGTCGCGATATGCCTGCGACGTGAACGGGTTCGGGATGAGGCCGGACCCCGGGGCGAACACGTCCTCCGGGTGCTTGAACGATGTGCTGAGCGTCCACCCCAACGGAACGAGCATCATCAGTGATGTGAGGACGAGCGCCGCGTAGAGGGCGAACCGCTTGGCCCGCAAGGTCATGAGGTGCGCCGTCCGAGACGAAGTTGGGCTGCGGACGCCGACGCCAGAACCACCACGAGCAGGTAGGCGGTTGCGGATGCGTGCCCGAGGTCGAGTGCGCGGAACCGCAGGACCAGGTAGTACACGACGGTCGTAGTCGAGGAGATCGGACCGCCCTGGGTCATGACGAACACCTGGTCGAAGACCTGGAAGGCGCCGATGATGCCGACGACGTAGACGAAGACGAAGGTCGGGCGCAGTGCAGGCAGCGTGATGTGCCAGAACCGGCGTATGGCGCCAGCCCCATCCACGCTGGCCGCTTCATGCAGCTCACGCGGCACCAACTGCAGCGCCGCGAGGAATACGACAGTCTCGAACCCGAATCCCTGCCACACGCTCGCCGCGGATACGGACAAGAGCGAGGTCGACGGATCCGACAGCCAATCGTGTCCCGGCAGCCCGAATACAGCGAGGAGGCGGTTGAGAAGACCCTCGTCGTTGAGCAGCATCTTCCAGATGGTGGCCACCACGACCAGCGATGTCGTTACGGGCAGGAAGTACACCGCTCGGAAGAACGCCCTTCCCTTGATTTGGTTGTTGAGCAGCAAAGCGCTTCCCAGCCCCAGCGCGGGTCCGACGGTCATGGTGATCACGGCATAGGTGGCGGTGTTTGCCGATGCATGGCGAAACGCAGGGTCGCTGAGCAAGTCGGTGTAATTCGACAGGCCAACCCAGGTGGGGGGGGCAATGCCGTTGTACTTCGTGAAGCTCCAGACCAGCGACAGAACCATGGGGATCAGGAAGAACGCTCCCGTGGCCAGCAGAGCGGGCGCAACGAGAAGGTAGCCGGCCAACTGCTCGCCGCCGCGGCGCCGCCGTTGTCTAGCCAGCGAGTGCACTGTCGACCGTCTGGGCTGCCTGGTCGAGTGCTTCCTTAGAGGTGGACTTACCAAGAAGTGCTGCGGTCACAGCATCGGTCAGCGCCTTGTCGATGTCGGGCCAGCTCGCGACGTAGGGGTACGGGGTGGCTGTCGCGAGGGCATCGCGGAATACTGGGAACGCGACCTGTCCGCCTAGGAATGGATCTGGCTGGGCCAGGGCAGGCTGCGCTAGGCCCTCCGTGGTCGCCGGCGCGGCACCAGCGGAGGTGTAGACCAGCTGCTGCTGCGCAGGTTGGAGCAGGAACTGTGTCAGTTCCCAGGCCGCGGAGGGATTCTTGGCGTTGGACGGGATCGAGAGTCCGGTGCCGCCGAGGTAGCTGCCGGGCTGCTTGGCGAACGGTGCAGGTGCAACCGCCCACTTCCCGCTCTGTCCGGCGTCACCATCATGCAGGACGCCCATCATGTAGGGCCCGTTGAGGAACATGCCGATGCGATCGTCCTTGATCCCGGGTAGACCGGTCGAGTCACCCTGGGAGTCGCCCCAGTACAGTCCGCCGCCACCGTCGAGCAGGCTCTTCATATAGTCCAGTGCCGCGACCCCAGCCGGATCGTTGAACACGGCTGTGGTGTTGTTCTTGTCGAGCAGGCTGCCGCCGTTCTGGAACAAGAGTTGGGCGAAGTGGAACGTGTCGGGCAGAACCTGGAGTGCGTAGCGATCGGGTTTGCCGTCGCCGTTGGAGTCTTCTGCCATCTGCTTCGACGCGGTCGCCAGCTCCGTCCAGTTGGTGGGGACGGTGATGCCCTTCTTCTTCATGATGTCGCTTCGGTAGTACAGGGCGTAGGCGTCGAAGTCGTACAGCGCAGTGATGAGATGGCCGTCGAAGGTCATCGCGTCCAGTGCGCCCTTGCTGTACTTCGACTCGATCGGGGCACCGTTGAGCTGGCCACCTGACAAGGCCGATACGTCGGCGAGGACTCCCTTCGCCGCATAGGTAGGGATCCAGGTCATGTCGAGGGTGGCGAGGTCCGGCGCAGCGTTCGACGACACGGCGACGGAGAACTTGTCCTGCATCGTCTCGTAGTCGAATGCCTCGTACTTCACGGTGATCTCGGGATGCACCTTGGTGAAGGCGGCGATCGCGGGCTTGAGCGGTGTGGACGACCCGTAGTAGTCCCAGACCACGACCTCCCCGGATGGTTTGGCCGATGAGGCTGCCGATGAGGAACCAGACTCGCCCGTTCCCGCGGACGAACAAGCAGCGAGAGCCAGGGCAACAGCGATCAGGGCAGAGCCGACCATCTTCGTGTTCACAGCTAGTTGTCCGTTCGCTCGTCGAGAGTGATTCGGGATCCAGAGATCAAGGACAGCGACGTCCGACTGCGCTTCATCTCGAGGTGGTAGCGCGCGCGATCACCGCGCACCACGCTGCGGCAGTACTCGATAGGGACGTCACCCTCGGTGTAGGACACGAGCTGCAGAAGCAGGACCGGCTCGCGCTTGTCCTGCTCGAGCAACGACGCCTCGTGCGAGGTCGGCAGTGCCGGTTCAATCGTCTCCTGACCTCTGGTCAGTTCCACGCCGTACGACGTGGCTAAGACGTCGTAGAGGGATTGGTTGACGAAGTCCGACTCGAGCAGCCCAGGAAACAGATGAGCCGGAAGGTGCACCTCCTCTAGCAGCAGCGGCTGTGCGCCGGCGTGCCGGACTCGCTCGAGGCGGTATACGGCAGCGCCGACCTGTATCCCCAATGCCTCGGCGGCTGCCGGGGATGCCTCGGTGAGGGCGGCTGAGAGGAGGACCGTGCGCGGGTCCAGGCCCCGCGCCTTCATCTCGTCAGTGAAGCTGGTCAACTCCGTGAGCTGGCGGTCGACCGGAGCGCTGCGCGCGAACGTCCCCAGCCCCCGAGTACGGACGATGCGCCGCTCACGCACCAGTTCGTCGAGGGCTCTACGCACCGTGATCAGGCTGCAGCCGAATGTCTCGGCCAGTGCACGCTCCGTCGGCATCCGCTGCCCCGGCGGCCACTCGCCGAGATCGAGGGCGTTGCGCAGCGCCGAATAGACTTGGTGATGCAGCGGAACCAGCCCGCGCAGCAGCGGCGTCGACGCAACGGCAGCGACCGGCGCCGGCGCGAGCTCCATCGGCAGCCGCGCTTGCGACCGCTTCGACGCTCGGGGCGGATGTGCCATGACGACCTCCACTCATAAGGTTATGATGAATCATGGAGTTGCAGGGGAGTTCCGTCAAGCATCGCGGCGATCCCGTTCTTGCCCTTGACATCGGTGGCACATGGACGCGCGCCGCGCTCGTCAGCAGCGACGGTTCGATCCTAGATACGGCCAAGCAACGGAGCCGCACTCACAACTCTGGCGACGAGATCGTCGCAGCATGCGTGTCGATGCTCCGGGCCCTCGTGCCGACAGATGCGCCGCGGCCGCGGGGACTGGGCGTCAGCACGACGGGTCCGGTCGACCCTGCGACTGGAGTTGTCTTCGCCCCACCCAACACCGGCCCTGGGCTTGCTGGATTGCCACTGCGTGCCGCTCTCGTCGCAGCCCTTGGTCTGCACGTTGTCGTCGATCGCGACACCAACGCCGCTGCCCTCGCTGAGTTGGCCTACGGCGCCGGACGCGGCGCCAAGCACCTCGTCTACGTCACGGTGTCCACCGGCGTCGGAGGTGCAGTCGTGCTAGACCGCCAGATCATGAGGGGCGCGAACGGGGTCGCAGGGGAGATCGGGCACGTCGTGGTCGTCCCCGATGGGCCGCTCTGCGGGTGCGGGCGCCGCGGATGTCTCGAGGCGATCGCCTCCGGCCCGGGCCTCGTCACTGCCGCCCAGCGCCTACTCAGCACTGACCGAAGATCACTGCTCCATCTGAACTCGAAACCGCTCGAGGGGGTGGACGTTGCCACTGCCGCGGCGGCCGGTGATGACCTTGCCCAACGAGTCTTGAACGACGCTCGAGACGCAATGGCATCGGCCGCAGTCGACCTCGTCAACGTGTTCAACCCGGAGCGCCTTGTGCTCGGTGGTTCCGTGATCGCCGGCAACCCGAGCTGGGTGGAGGCCGCGGACGCAGCGGTCGCCCACCAGGCCCTCGCTCCAGCACGCACGACGGCACGCGTCATCGCGGCGGAGCTTGGTGATGTCGGCGGGCTCCTGGGAGCCGCGTTGCTCGTGGATGCGCAGCGGCTGGCCTGACACTGTCGCTGCGCTCACGACCGATCGATTTGGCCAACGAGGCCTGACGACGACATTCCGCCAC
The DNA here is from genome assembly GCA_038206635.1 of Candidatus Nanopelagicales bacterium. Lineage (GTDB taxonomy): Bacteria > Actinomycetota > Actinomycetes > S36-B12 > CAIYMF01 > Longivirga. Next base: position 6,907 of record JBBRAQ010000020.1, read on the forward strand.
CAGAGGCAAAGAGCATGTGGTGTCGAGCGTCTGAATTTCGTTTACGGGTGGCGTGGGGCAGGATCTCGTCGGCTGTCTTGGCGCAGGTGATGGCGTGGGCGCGGTCGTTCCAGCCTTCGATGAAGGTGCGGATCGAGGTGACGGTTCTTCTACGTGTCGAAGTATCCGCGGCGGATGGCTTGGCGGGTCGAGGAGCGCCGACGAACCCCGATCCGACCAGGATCAATGGTGCCATTCCGGTTGCCGTTGTCGGCTATTCAGTCCGATTCGGCGGTGGCCACCAACGTCCGCACATGCCGTCTGACTGTGGCGACGCACTTCCGGGGATGGTGGCGACCGGAGTCCGGACGCTCCTTCAATCCGCGGGTTCTGGGTACGATCCCCAGGCGGCCCACCCGGTGTGACCGGCGTGACCCGCTGTGATGGACTTCTTGATCGAGTAGACCAAGATCAATCCTCGCATCGCGGTTGCCGTTCTTGTCGATCGATCCGTCGAGCCACCCTTGGGTCGGCCCCGCCACGGAACTGGGGCCCGAGCCGATCCAACGGTCCTGAGGGTTCCCGGACTCGACGTAGTGGTTGACGAGGGGCTGCTGGCCGCGGGCAACGTCGGCGGAGCCGGTGTGGCGCAGCAGGTAGCGGAACCCGCCGGCCGCCGACATCCGATGCACCGACAACGCCGAGGGATCAGAGGACTAGGTACGGCACGGACCCCCGTGAACGCGGGCGGAGAACGGTCCGTCAACGAACCCGACAGGACGTCGGGGCCTGGCGAGGCGACGGCACGGGCACCTAGTGCAAGACGAGTGAGCACCCGATCACGGCGCCGACGGGCGCGGCTCGCACATCGGCTCCTCGTTCCAGGAGGTCGGCTGTGTGGTCTTGAGTTGCCCCGGCGACGAGCTCGTTGTGCTGACATCGCCCAACGCACAGCGAGGGCCACCAGCAAGCATCAGGTTGTCGGTACTCCCGATCCAGTGGCCCGATCGTCGATCCAGCGCGACGGCGGAGACTTCAGGCACCCGGACCGGTGCTGGATTCCCGGATGACCAACGAGGTGTCGAGGACCTCGTCCCGTGGTTGGCCATCACCGGCCATCTGCTCGAAGAGCATCTGCACCATCGTCGTTCCCAAGCGTTCGACGGGCTGGCTCACGCTCGTGAGGGGCGGGTGGGAGAGCGCGTTGGGTTCGGAGTCGTCGAAGCTGACCAGGCCGATCCGAGATGGGACGGCCAGTCCCTGGAGCTTGAGGGTTATCAGTGCGCCGAAGCAGAGGAGGTCCGCTGCGGCGAAGATCGCATCGGTGTCAGGCCAACGCATGAGGATGTCTGCTGCGGCAGCCTCGCCCGCCGGTTGGCTGAAGTCGATCGCGACCATCTCGCGCAGTTCGGCATGCTTGCCCTCGCGCTCTGTGATGGCGCGTCGATAGCCGACGAGCCGGTCCTTTCCAGCTGCAGTCTGAGGCGGTCCCGCGATGGTGGCGACGTGTCGGTAGCCACTGTCGAGCAGGTGCAAGGTGGCCTCGTAGGCGGCTCGCTCATTGTCGACATCGACGAAGGACGCGCCGCGGATGCCGATGGGGCGCCCACCGACCACCACAGGCACGTGCGCATCAAGCAGTGCCCGGAGAAGCGGGTCGCGGTTGCGGCTGGTCGTCATGAGGACACCGTCCACGTGACCCGCCAGTAGGTAGTCGACAAGCTGGCGTTCCTCGACCCGCGACTGGGGCATGAACAGCACTAGCTGTTGACGCCGGGCATTGAGCTCGGCGGTGATCCCGGCCATGAGGCGCGGAAAGTAGGGATTGCCCCAGAGGTGGGAACCCGGCTCGGCGATGACGAAACCGACGGAGTTGGTGCGGTTTCCGGCGAGCGAGCTAGCGGCGCGATTGACGACGTAGCCCATCTCGCTTGCCGCGGCGAGGACTGCCTCGCGGGACTCGCGGGTCACCCGAAGGTCACCGCTGAGGACCCTGCTGGCCGTCGGCTGGCTAACTCCCGCAGCGCGGGCGACGTCGACCATCCGCACACGCTGTGGTGAGCGACCGCTAGCTGCGCGAGTCACGGCGCACACCTCCCCTCCGATCACGATTCGGGACACATCGTAGGACGCACCTCGCCATAGTCGTTGACAGCGGGGCATGGGCAAGCCACACTCCGCATCATGTGAATGCGCATTCACGCTTCGTCCGCACGGCTCATCCTGGGGCGTGGCTCGGACAGCGCGGCCGTGATGCTGGTGTTGGTTTTGATCGAGATCGGCTCGGTCAAGTGAGCGAGGAGTTGAAGTTCGATGAGTCAGACTCGTGGTCGGTCACGCACACGAACGGTCGGGCTGGCAGCGTCGGCATTGGCAGTCGCGACGCTCGCCACAGCGTGCGCCTCCGCCGGCAGCACCGACGCCGGCAGCGCTACCGCTGCATCCACGGCGTCCGCGCCGGCGTGCGCCCCCTCGACCGGGAAGGTGACGTTGACCTTCTGGAACTGGGGAACCGGGATGGACAAGGTCGTGAACCTGTGGAACTCCCAAAACCCGAACATCCAGGTAGACCTCAAGACCGTTCCGTCAGGCAACGCCGGCACCTACCAGAACCTCTTCAACGGTCTCAAGGCCGGCACCGCGCCTGACTTGGCGCCCGTGGAGTACGACACGCTGTCCAGCTTCCGGCTCGTCGATGGTCTCCAGGACATCAGCGGGTGCGCGGGGGTCGCGGATGCGAAGTCGAAGTTCGTGCCCTGGACCTGGCAGCAGGTCCAGATGGGCGGCTCCGGGGTGTACGGGGTCCCCCAGGACATCGGCCCGCTCGCGTTGTACTACCGCAAAGACATCTTCGACAAGAACGGCCTGGCAGCCCCCACGACCTGGGACGAGTACTACCAGGACGCCAAGAAGCTCAAAGCGGCCGACCCCAAGTCCTACATCTCGTTCTTCTCCCAGGCCGACCCCAACTGGTTCACCGGGCTGCTCTGGCAGAACACGCCCACGCTGTTCAGCAACGACGCCGGCACCTGGAAGGTGTCCATCGACACCGACCAGACCCGCAAGGTGGCCGACTATTGGCAGAAGATGCTCGACGAGAACCTCGTTGCCAAGGACCTCCAGGGCTTCAGCGAGGCCCTGAACAAGGCCTGGGACAACGGGTCCGTCCTGACCTGGATCAGTGCCCCGTGGGGATGGTCGACCATTCGAGACGGCGCCCCAAGCACCTCGGGGAAGTGGGCCGTCGCGCCCATCCCTCAGTGGGACGCCTCCGCGCCTTCCAACGGGAACTGGGGCGGCTCCACCGTCGCGGTCCTCAGCGGCGGCAAGCACCCGTATGAAGCTGCGCAGTTCGCCCTGTGGCTCAACAGCGACCCCCAGGCCGTCTCGATGCTGATCAAGGAGACCGGAATCTACCCGGCCGCCACCACCGACAGCACCGATCCGTTCCTGTCAGCGCCCGTTCCGTTCTACGGCGGCCAGAAGATCTTCGATGTGTTCGCCCAGGCGGCCACACAGGTCAATCCTGACTTCGTGTGGGGGCCGACCATGACCGACACCTACCGGTTCATGTCCGACGGCGTGGCCAAGACCCTCGCCGGCTCGCAGACGCTGTCGCAGACACTGACCGACACGGAGAAGAAGACGAAGGACGCCATCACCGCGCAGGGCATCACGGTCGCGCCCTAGCACACTGACGGAAGCTGACCTCATCGGGTTGGTGCCCGCGCCGCGAGTTGGCGCGGGCACCAACCTCCACCACGAGAAGGACACCGTGACGACAACGGAGACCCGGACTGACCGGCGAACTCGACACACATCGGGAACCAGGCACCGGCGAGCCGCGCTCTGGTTCCTCCTCCCGTTCGCGGTGCCGTTCGTCGCCTTCTACGTCCTGCCAGTCGTCTACGCGTTCGCGCAGAGCCTGCAACGGATCTCGCGCGGGGGCGGCTCCTACGGCAAGGCCACCTCGGTTTGGGCGGGTCTGTTCCAGTACGACCGTGCTCTCCACGACCCGGACTTCGTTGCCAGCCTGGTCAGGGTGGCCTGGTTCTCGCTGATTCAGATCCCCGTGATGCTCCTCGTCGCACTCGTTCTCGCGCTCCTACTCGACACGCAGACCGCCCGGCTGCGCCGCTTCCACCGACTCGCGATCTTCGTCCCGTACGCAATACCCGGTGTCATCGCCGCGCTCATGTGGGCTTACCTCTACGACCCGCGGCTCTCCCCGCTGACCCAAGCCATGAGCACCATCGGGCTCGACCCGGACTTCCTGAGCCCGTCGCACATCCTGTGGTCCATCGCGAACGTCGTGACCTGGACCTACGCCGGCTACAACATGGTCGTCATGTACGCCGCGCTGCAGGCGATCCCGACCGAGCTCTACGAAGCGGCCGCAGTCGATGGGGCGGGCGAGCTGCGGATCGCGCTGCAGATCAAGGTCCCGTTGATCAAACCCGCCCTCGTCCTGACCGCGGTCTTCTCCATCATCGGGACCCTGCAGCTGTTCACCGAGCCTCAGGTCCTGCGCACCATCACCACGAGCATCACCAGCACCTACACCCCTAACATGGCCGCGTTCAACGCCGCGAGCGCGAACGACTACTCCTACGCCGCCGCCCTGTCGCTGATCTTGGCCGCCGTGAGCTTCGTGTTCAGCTTCGGGTTGCTGCGCCGAACCACCCGCGGGGAGCAGGCATGAACGCCCCAGAGCACGCACGACGACAGGAGGGCACGACCAGCCGGTTCGTGACACCAGCGGCGGTCAACGTCGTCCTGCTGATCGCCACCCTCTACTTCCTCCTCCCCGTCTTCTGGTTGCTGGTCGCCTCCACGAAGAGCCGCACCGACCTGGTGTCCTCATTCGGGTTCTGGTTCGCCAACCCGCAGCTGATCGAGAACCTGCGAGCTCTGTTCGCCGAGCAGGACCACGTCTTCGTCCAGTGGATGCTCAACAGCGTCATCTACTCCGGCGGCGGCGCGCTCCTCGGCACCGTCCTGTCGGCCACCGCCGGCTACGCCCTCGCCGTGTACGCGTTCCGCGGTCGTGAACTCGTCTTCGGCTTGATCCTAGGCAGTGTCCTGGTTCCCGCGACGGCGTTGGCCCTCCCGACGTTCCTGCTCTTCGCCCAGCTGGGCCTGACGAACTCGTACTGGTCGGTGCTGCTGCCCAGCATCGTCAGCCCGTTCGGGGTCTACCTGTGCCGCGTCTACACCACTGCCGCTGTCCCTCGCGAGCTCATCGAGGCGGCACGAGTCGACGGTGCGGGAGAGCTGCGCATCTTCCTCACCATCGCGTCGCGGCTGATCAGTCCAGCGCTGGTGACCGTGTTCCTGTTTCAGTTCGTGGGGATCTGGAACAACTTCTACCTACCCCTGATCATGCTGCAGGACGACCGGCTCTACCCGGTCACGCTCGGGTTGTTCAGCTGGCAGTCCCAGCTCTCCCGCGACCCACAGCTGCTCATCCTGATCGTCGTCGGATCGATGGTGTCGGTCGTGCCTCTCATCATGACGTTCCTGTCCTTGCAGCGGTACTGGCGGGCCGGGCTCTCTGCCGGCTCCGTCAGGGCCTGACCACTTCCGACCCCCGGGCGACGAAAGGACGGTAATGACGATCAGGATCCTGCGCGACACCAAGACCGACGAGCATCGGGTGTCGGTCACCCTGGCCAGCGTCCGGGAACTGTCTACGGGCGCATCGGTGTCGGTCGGCTTTCGGACAGGCCAGAGCGGCTGCCTCCAAGGCCAGCGATCCACCAGTCACACGGAACCCACCGTCGCTGTCGAGCGGTCCCAGTACTGCGTCGCCACCATGCCCGGCGCACTGCCCCGGACGCCGACCCACGCCCCGGCCTCAAGCGCCCTGCCCTACGTGCGCAGTCTCGCCGCGTGGGGCCGCTGGGAGGCCGCGAGGCGTGCCCCCGGCACGGCTGACTGCGCGAACGTCATGGACCGTGACGGCGTCCACGACGAGGTCGCCGCAGCCTTCGGGGCCCCAGCGGCGCGCACAGCATGACCACCATCAACCGCAGCGGCGGCCCGAGCCGCCGAGCCCGCCCCATCCCCTACCAGCTCTGGTCCGCAGACGAGGTTGCTGATCGACTGCGCGGGACCCTGCACCTGCTCTGGGTGGACGCCCAGGCACTGGTCGACAACCCGCTCGGGGACCCGACCGAACGGCTTTGCCTCGTCTACCACCCGTCCACCGTCCGTCCGGCCCGCGACCTCGAGCACCTGTACCTGCTCCACGGTTCGCAGGTGAGCGCAACGTCGTGGCTGAGCAGCGGAGCACTCGAGCTTCTGGACGCCTGGATGGCTACCACAGGGCAGGAGTTCCTCGTGGTCATGCCCGACGCCTGGAGCAGCGTCGGCGGCACCCAGTACCTGAATTCGCCCGCGGTGGGGAACTACCTGAGCTATCTCAGCGACGATGTCATCCCCGAGGTCGACGACCGCTTCCCGATCCACGATCGGCCACGCGTGCGCCATCTGATGGGGCATTCCAGTGGCGGCCTCGGGGCCTACAACTTGATCACATCGCTACCGGGTGCGTTCGCCTGGGTCGCGCTTCTCGCGGCAGATGCGTCGTTCGAGGGGGTGCACCTGTCCACTGCGCACCCTGCGCAGCGCCGGCTGCTCAGCACCTATGACGGTCACTGGTCGCGCTTCGACGAGGCCCGCCCCCTCACCGGGAGCGACCCATCAGACGATCCCTTGGCCGATCAGTGGATGCTCGCCCACACATACTCAGCCAACGCGTCACCTCAACCCCTCCTCGACGAGCACAGCGGTCTGATCGACCCCCGCGTGTGGTCGCAGTGGCTGCAGTTCGATCCGGTGCGCCGGGTGCTGGGTGACACCGAGGCGCTTCGGCTGGTGCCCCACCTATACATCGCGGGCGGAAGTGCGGACGACACGTTCTCGGACTTGGGATCCACGGCCCTGAACCATCAACTGCACCAGATCGGAGTGCGACCCACGCACCGGATCCTGCCTGTACCGCACCACGTCAACGGCTTCCTCCCCGACGCCCTCGACGACCTCGCCCGGACCCGGAGACAAGCCGCGACGGGGGGAAGGCTGTGACCTGATCGACTGGTGCACACGCCACCGTGGTGTCCTTCCGGCGCTCGCCAACGAGTCATCGTCGAGATTGTTCACCGCGACGGTCAAGCGCGCGTCGGCGATCGCGCGCAGCGCTGAGGGAAGTCGACCGAGACGATCCGCCGCCTCAACGAAGTCGGACTCGTCCACGCGACCCATGGTGGCGCACTCCCCCAGGGGTTCCCCTCCCGCTGTCGCGCCGGGCTACAACCACAACGGATCAGGGAGATGGCACCCGACCTTGCGAGCCGGATCGAGGCCTTCACCGATGAGCTGCTCACCCTCCGTGCGGTGCTCCCCGAAATCGACCGCAGACCCGAGTCCGCACCGGCAGATCGGCACGCCTCGGGACTGACTGAGTGGGCCGAGTGGGGCGTGAGGCAAGGTCCGGGGTCGGTACGCGTCGAAGGTGAGCCCGGGACCGAGCGATTCGTCGCGACCTGGCGTTACGCGGGAGCACGCGGGTAGGCGACCGTTGAAGCAACCCACCCGACGACGGACGACAGATGGGTTCACGCGCCGTGACCCTCGGGTGGCTGGAGCGCCCCGTCGATGGCCCGCGGACGGACGTCCGACGGCTGAACCGACCAAGATCAATGGCGCCATTCCGCTTGCCATCGTCGCCAAGGAGCATCAACACCTGGTGCCCGACGTGTACTCGAGATCGTCGGCCTGGCCAGCGCACGTACAAAGCCGTACGCCGCGCTGGCGCCTTGACCCGTGGAGGGATGGGTCGAGTGGATCGAGCCGCGGACCACAACGCCGACCGCGGCCGAGCGCCGGCGACAAGCCCTGGCCGCGGTCGCGGACCTGGACGGGCGGCTCTCCTGCTGCATTGCATCTCCGGCCCCCGTGCTAGCAACGGGACCGTCCTCGAGCTCGGCCTCCGCTGACGGCCGTGGACTGCTGCCGTCAACCGTAACGGCCGTGGCACCGGCGACCGCATCGAATGGGGCACTCGTGACACTGTGCTTGGTGCCGAACTGGCAGGCCGTGGTCGAGCCGGTCACCGACTCCCTCGACGATGCGTTGCCGGCACACGACCGCGCGCATCTCGCGAGCTGCGGTGACTTGTCCCGTCCGGAGAATCCCTGATGGCCCTAGCGGACGATCAGTGCAAGCTCCTCGCAGGTCGCGAGACTCACTGCGCCGCGGGTCGAGACCGGAACGCCGTGCTCGCTGGCTACGCCTCGGGCGACGGACGGGTGTGCCTTGAGGTAGGCGATGACGACGTCGTAGGAAAGTCGGCCACGCGCGGCCACCGGCACGTGCTCTGCCGTGGCCCACGCGCGCACGTCACTCGGATCTAATTGCATTGGATTCCCATCGTGGCCCCGTTCTGTACTGCCAAGTATCACATGCAGCAGGCAATCAGCCGAGGATCGTCGGCCGATCCGCCGCTGGGCTCAGTGTTCGACACCGTCGTGTCCGCACTGATGCACGACGTGAAAGTGACATCGCAGCAGCTGCTGCCGGTGCCGCCCTGGATCACGGACGCCTCAGGCCCGAAGGCCGACTCGTAGGCCTTCGCCTGTGAAGGCTTGGCTCTGCCCGAGATTCGCAGCACCAGGACGTCCGGTACGTAGTCATACTCGCTCCCCAGCATTGGCGCATTCCTGAGGCTCTTCCGGATGCAATCCATCCGCGCTCAGGCGTCCGCATCGAAGGCCCAGCGCTCGACCTTGGCATTGCAATCGATCGAGAAGTTCTTGCGTTGCCTGCCGTCGTGCAAGGCGGGCGCGCGTCCTGCCTGAAGGTGGCCGCGTCGTACTGGCCAGGTCGTCCGATGAGGCGGTCGCGCCGGCTGTGCTTGAACGCGGGGAGCGCGGTGTCTGCGCGGTCGAGCGAGTCCTTCAGCGAGTCGCCGTACGCCAGCCCGGAGATCCCCAGGCTGAGATGACTGGTCACCGTCACTCCACCGGGGAACGACGTCGCCGTCGCGCACCGTCACGGCGAAGCGGTCCGCTGCACGGAGCACGTCGTCGACGACCGCATGGCCCCAGGTGTCGTTGATGGTCCTGAAGTGGTCGATGTCGCAGGAGGGCCGGCCGACTCCCTACCCACCGACGCCTCAGCCCCGGCGTGACAGGTCGTCTATCGCCTTGCCGATCTGGGCGAACTTCTCCGAGTAGCAGATCCCGAGTCCGGTGAAGCACGGGTAGCCGTCCGTGGCGGCCTGGGAAGCGTCGGAGTAGCGGTAGCCGACATTGCTGAAGATGGTGACGATGTAGCGGCGACCGTCCTGGCCCGGGAGCGCGGTCACGATGCCGGCGTCTGAGCCGTAGTTCTCGGTGAGCCCGGTCTTGTGCGCGAACGTCACCTGTGCGGCTGCGTTGCACGGTCGCACGTCTTGTCCGTACGGGATGCCATCGACGGTGACCGTGCCGTCGGCGTCGATCCACCGGGACGGCGCTCGCGCGGGGATCCCCTGCTGCGGGTATGGCAACCCGCACCAGTTGGTGGTCGACAGCACCTCATGGAAGCCCTGCTGCCCCAGTAGTGAGAGCAGCCGCGTCCGCGATCGCTCCGACAGGATCGCGGACGGCTTCACACCACCGCGGTCGAGGAACGACAGTCGGCCACCCTGGAGCAGGAGCAGGAGGCGAGCTGTGTCCATCGCCGTCATGTCGATGCTGCCGACACCCCAGCGCGCACCCGTGACCGGGTCAGTCCCGTTCACCTGAAGCGTCGACAGGCCGAGTCGGGCGAAGGTGGCGTTGAGTGCATTCGACGTCGGATCGAGCTGCCCCAACGCGTGCAGCTGCTGCAGGAGCAGGCACGTCGAGGTGTTGTCGCTGTAGGTGATCATCGCGTCGAGCGCCGCAGCGACGGTCGGCTCGTCACCCGCCGCGGGGAGGGACCCGCCTTCGATGCACGCCGCCCCCGGCGCCTGGTTGACCGTGTGTTGGGCGAGGGACAGCCGTCCCGCGTCGATCTGGCGCAGCACCTGCACCGCGACCAGCAGCTTGAAGGTGCTCGCCGGGTACGGCGACATGAACGGCGCGCCCTTCGCGCCTGGCACCAGCGCCGACCCGTCCGGGTAGGGCGTCGTCGCGAACTCGTGCGGAGTCAGGTCGTCCCACCGGGACAGGTCCCATGCGCGGAAGTCGGTCTTGAGCGCACGAAGGTCACGGCCAAGGGGAACGACGCGCCCTTGGGGGAAGTCTCGTGACTGCTGCACGTTGGCAGCGGCGACAGCGCGACCTGAACGGTCGAGCTCGATCACGGCGACGTCGACGTGCGGGGTGTAGGTCACCGTCGGCGCCACAAGACCAGGGACCTGCTTGGTGAAGTCCACTACTCCGGGGAAGTCGGCGACACGCAGCGCCGAGAGCAACGACGCCGCGAGACGCTCGCTCCGGTCCGCCGGGTCGGATGAGCCATGGCCCCCCGAGCGCCCTGCTACTGACGGCGTAGCGGCCGATGCCGGCGCCAGCAGGCCCGCGGCAAGGACGCCCGCGCCCAGCGCGGCGACCATCGCGGGCATCGATCGGAGACCACGCACTCGAACTCGACTCACGACTACCCCCTGGGACAACGACAACGACAACGACGACGACGACGGCGACGACGGCGATCGGCGTGCCGCGACGCTACCGCAGACCTCGCCGCTGGTATGGAGATTCGCGTCGGGCCACGTTCCTCGGCCCGACATCCGGTGTTCGCTGCCTGATCCGACAACCGCCACCCGGTCCCGTGACCCTCGAGAACACAGACGGGGGCTCGAGGGGCTCTCGCACCGTTCACCACATGAGGGGGATCTACGTGAAGACCACCAAGACTCTGACCGTCGTCGGCGTCAGCGCCGCGCTGGTTGCGCTCAGCGCGCCGATGGCCGGCGCCTCGCACGACGCGGACTCACGCGGCACCACAAGCTCGCAGTCGCCGTACATCGTGCCGATTGCCGACGGTGTCACGACGCGCGCGATCCTCACCGCCGGTGACTCCGTCGACGGCTACCGCTTCGCGGGCATCCCGGACGGCCTCGCGGCCTTCGAGAACGAGGGCAAGGACGGCGCCGGCGACGACACGTTCACCGTGCTGGTCAACCACGAGATCGGCACGACGACCGTTGCCGGCGTCACGTCGCCGCTGGGCGTGGTTCGCGATCACGGCGCTGCGGGCGCGTTCGTGACGAAGTTGACCATCGACGAGAAGTCCCTGCGGGTCCTCACGGCAGAGGACCTCATCCAGCGCGTCTACGACTGGCAGAACGGCGCCTGGACGCCGGTGACGACGGCGTTCAGCCGCTTCTGCTCCGGTGACCTCGCCCCCGTCTCCGCCTTCTACGACAAGAAGACCAAGACCGGGACCAAGGAGCGCATCTACCTCAACGGGGAGGAGATCGGCAACGAGGGCCGCGCGGTCGCGCACGTCGCCACCGGCTCCGACGCCGGCTCGAGCTACACCCTCCCGTGGCTGGGCCGGTCCAGCTGGGAGAACGCGGTCGCCAAGCCGGGCTACGGTCAGAAGACGGTTGTGATCGGCACCGACGACAGCACCCCAGGTCAGGTGTACGTCTACGTCGGCACCAAGCAGAAGACGGGCAACGCCGTCGAGCGCGCAGGGCTCACCAACGGCACCGTGTACGGCATCAAGGTCGACGGTGTCGGCAACGGTGCAGCGTCCGAGATCAACACGGGCGTGCTGCCTGTCGGCGGCGCCACCGCGGCATTCAGCCTCGTGCCGCTCGGCGACGTCACCGCCAAGACCGGTGCCCAGCTCCAGGCCGACAGCATCGCGGCGGGCGTGACGGAGTTCGCTCGCCCCGAGGACTCGAGCTGGGACCCGAGCAACGAGAAGAACTTGTACGTCGCCATGACGAACGCGTTCAACGCCAGGACGCGCATCTGGAAGTTCTCCTTCACCGACCCGAGCGACGTGCTCGCCGGCGGCACGGCGACCATCGCTCTCGAGGGCCCGGCCTTCGACCCGACCAAGCCCAACGCCGATCAGGCCGGTCCGCGCATGTTCGACAACATCACGGTCAACAAACGCGGCCAGGTGATCGCCCTCGAGGACGTCGGTAACAACGACTACCTCGGCGGCGTCTACCAGGTCGACCCGGCCGCCGGCGTCGCCACCCGGATCGCGCAGCACGACCCCGCGCGCTTCACACCGGGCGCGGTCGGCTTCCTCACCCGCGACGAGGAGAGCTCGGGCGTCATCCCTGTGCCCTTCCTCGGCAAGGGCGCCTACCTGATCGACAGCCAGGCCCACTTTGCGACGGACGCCGAGACCGTCGAGGGCGGCCAGCTCCTGCTCCTCACGATCAAGGACCCCAAGCGCGGCTGACCCGGCCGCTCAGCCGTCCACCAGGCCCGGCCGCTCCCTCCACGGAGCGGTCGGGCACGGCCGTTCCGAAGCTCCGCGCGGGCGCTCGCGTCAGCCGGCGCCGTCCGAGACGGTGATGTCGGTCAGGGTCGCGATCGTCGGGTACCAGGTACGGAATCCGTAGCGACCTTCGCTGTTGGGGACGAAGGTGACGTCACCGACGGTCTCGCTCTTGGTGGGGAGCACTGTGGTGAGCACGGTGGCGCCATCGACGGTCGCGGTGAGCTTCAGGTCCGAGACGGTGATCGAGACCCGGTGCACGACGTTGGGGTCGAATCCCGGGGGGAACTTCGCGGTGGCCCAGGGGACAGAGCGTTCCTTGGCGTTGGTCCACCAGCGCACGACGAAGTTGTTGCCCTGCCCGGGGTCGACCTGGAAGCTGTAGCCGGAGATCTGGTTGTTGGTGAAGGAGGCACGCACCCACAGCCCGTAGCCGGTCCCGACCGGGCTGACGGCCATGGATCCGGTCGCTGTGTAGGTCAGGTTGGTCTTGGTCTCATAGGACAGCACGCTCGTCCCGGCCTGCAGCACCACGGTGCCCCCGGTCCAGGCGGCTGATCCGGCGAGGATCTGGTAGGCGGTCGAGCCCACCGGGACCGCCGAGACGGAGGACGCCACGGCGCCGTTGCCGACGGTGCTCGTCGCGAACACCCGGAAGTAGTACGTCATGCCCGAGGTGAGGCCGGTGACCAGATAGCTCAGCTGCGACGACCCGATCGTGGTGAGGGTGGTCCACGAGCTGCGGTCGGTGGAGCGCTGGACGACGTAGCCGGTGACCACGGCGTTGGACGACGAGGTCGCGGGTGCGGTCCAGGTGAGTCCTGCGGCCTGGACCCCCGCCGAGGCGGCGAGGCCGCCGACGGCCTTGGGTGGCACCAGCACCGGTGCCGAGCTCGGCGTCGCCGTGATGGTGCCGGCTGTCCCGTTGCCCGAGGAGCTGGTGGGGCTGACCGCGAAGGTGTGGAGCGCGGCGTTGGTCAGGCCGCTGACCGTCATCGACGTCGACGACGTGGTCACCGCTGCCGACCAGGACGTGCCGCCGTTGGCGGAGTAGCGCACGGAGTAGCCGGTCACGGCCGCGCCGGTGGCCACCGAGGCGTTCCAGGTCAGCGACACGACGGTGTCGCCCGGGGTCGCCGACAGCGACGTCACGGCGTTCGGGACGGCCGGCGGAGGCGGCGGGGACGGGGCTGGTGGCGTGGCTGTCGTCACGGTCGTGACCGCCCAGCGGTAGCCGGCGTCGGAGCCGCGCGTGGCCGAGGTCACCGCGCGCACCCGCAGCTGCACGGTGGTCGAGACCGGGAGCCCGGTCACGTGCGCCGAGGTCGAGGTGGGCGTCGTGAAGGTCGGCGTCGCCCAGGTGGTGCCGCCGTCGGTCGAGAGCTGCACGGCGTAGCCGGTGAGGGCGCTGCCGCCGTTGTCGAGCGGCGTCGCCCAGCTGAGGTCGACGTAGGTCGTCGACTGGGCAACCGCGAGCGAGGCCTCGGGGGTGGCGAGCAGCGAGGTGGGCGACGACGGCACCGAGAACGGCGTCACCGTTGACGAGGAGGCCGAGAAGGAACCGGTGCCGGCGACGTTCACGGCCGCGACGCGGACGACGTAGGGGAGGCCGGTGGACAGCCCGGTCACGGTGACCGACGTGCCCGCGAGGACGGAGTGACCGAACGTCGACCAGGTGGTTCCGCCGTCGCTGCTGACCTGCACGACGTAGTCGGTGACGGCTGCCCCGCCGTTCGACGCTGGTGCGGTCCAGGTGAGGGCCACCGTGCCATCGCCCGCGGACGCGTCGACGGACGGGGCACCGGGAGCCGATGCTGCCGTCCGCGGGACGAGCGCGGTCGACACGTCGGACAACGTTCCCCAGCCGGCGGAGTTGTGGGCAGCGACGCGGAAGTAGTAGCTGGTCCCGTCGACGAGGCCGGTGAAAGTGCCACCCGGCGTCAGGGTTTGCGGGTTGGTGGGACCGAATGCGGGGATCAGGCCGAGGACGTCGGCGTAGGCGGTGACGCGATAGGAGTCGATGGCTGCGCCGCCGGTTCCGGCCGGCGCGGTCCAGGTCACCGTCGCGGCGGTGCCACCCGGAGTCGCAGTCAGGTCCGTGGGGCGACCCGGTGCGACGACGACGTGCCCCGTGGTGACCTCGTTGCTCGGGGTCGACCAGGTGCTGCGGTTGTCGTTGTCGGGCCATTCCTGCACGAGGAACCGGTAACGGGTGTCCTGGCTCAGACCGGTCATGTTGGTCGTCGTCTCGATCGAGGCGGTATCGATGGCGCTCGACCAGCCCGACCAGGTCGTTCCGCCGTCGGTCGAGGACTGGTACATCACGTAGTAGTGGGTGCGCGGGTCCATCGGCACGCCGAGGCAGCCGATCAGAGGCATCCCGGTGGGGAGTCCGCCGGGATCCCCTGTCCAGGAAAGGCCGATCGAGGTCGGGGAGCTCACGGTGGCGGTCACCGCGACCGGGGCGTTCGGGACGCAGCCCTCGTTCGGCCGGTCGGGCCCGGTGGTCTCGATGGCGGTACCAGTGTGCGTGACGCCGCCGACGGTGATCAGGACCCTGATGCGGAACATGTAGTCGTTCCCGTCCCAGATTTCCGCAGCGTTGACCCCCAGGTAGCCGACGTCGGTGCTCGGGGCCGCGGTGGTGGTGGTGTACCAGTCGCTCCAGCTCTGGAACGGCGCGGTGTCGGCGCAGTGGTCCTGACGGGCTCCTGGCACGCGCGTGCATTGGTACTGCACCTGATAGCCGGTCACGAGCCCGCCGAGATAGGCCGGCGTTGTCCAGGCCAGAGCCATGCCGTCGTCCTGCGGGGTCGTGGTGAGGCCGGTGACGATGCCGGGGTCGCCGGAGTGCGACGTCGGCGGGACCGGCGACGACGGAACGGAGGCGGGACCGGTTCCGACGACGTTCACCGCGGCGACGCGGAAGAGGTAGTCGCGGGTGTCGTCGAGCTCGATCACCGTCGCAGTCCGTGCGGCAGAGGGGTCGCGCGTGACGTCGGTCCACGTGGCACCGTCGTCGGCCGAGCTCTGCACGCGGTAGTCGACGATCGTCGCACCACCGGTGCTGGCCGGTGCGGTCCAGGCCAGGTCGATCTGCCCGCTGATTCCGGGGCTGGTCGCGTCGAGTGCGAGCGGTGCGCTGGGCACGGAGGCCGGGGTCACAGGGCTGGAGGCGGCAGATGCGGCACTCGTCCCGTCGGCGTTGGTCGCCGTCACTGTGAACGTGTAGGGCGTTCCGTCGGTCAGCCCGCTCACGACACAGCTGAGGCCGGCTGAGGTACAGGTGGCTCCACCGGGGCTGGCGGTCACGGCGTAGGCGGTGATTGCGAGTCCGCCGTCGCTCACTGGTGCGGTCCAGGTGACCCGCACCGCGCGGTCGGACGGCGTCCCGCTGACGCCGAGGGGGCTTCCGGGGACGGCGTGCGAGGCCGTCGTCGTAGCGTTGGCCGTGGCGCTGCGGACGTGGCCGGCGACGTTGGTCGCCGTGACGGTCACGAGGTAGGGCGTGCTCGGTGCCAGCCCGGTGAGCCGGCAGGTGAGCACGGTCGTGGTGCACGAGGCGAAGGTGCCGTCGCCTCGCGGCGTCGAGACGGTGTAGTCGGCGATCGGCACCCCGCCGTTGTCGGCCGGCGCCGTCCAGGCCACGTCGGCGTGGTCGGTGCCCGCATCGACGGTGATGCCGCCAGGCGCGCTCGGCACACCGGCAGCCACGACGAGCGGCTGGTCGGTGGAGTAGGCGCCCGCGCCCTGGACGTTCAGCGCGCTGACGCGGATGTAGTAACCCGGCGCTCCGTCGGTCAGGCCCGTCACCGTCGCGGACGTCGCGGTCGAGGTGCCGTCGGTGAAGGTCCGCCAGGTGTCGGTGCCGTCGGCCGCTGCGTACTGCACGACGTAGTCGGTGATCGCGCTGCCGCCGTTGTCGGCGGGGACCGTCCAGGACAGCCCCACCACTCCGGCGCTGACGCTCGAGCCCGTCACGTTGCGCGGCTCGCCCGGCACGGTCGTCATGACCACCGGGTCGTCATAGCCGGGCAGGCCGGTGCCCACGGCGTTGACCGCGGAGACCCGGAACCAGTACGACGCCCCGACGGCGAGGCCGCCGATGGTCGCCGTGCTGGCGGTGCTCACGCCGGCGCCGTAGCTCGTCCAGTGCACCTCGTTGTCGGTGGAGTAGTCGATGACGTAGTCGGTGAGCGGCGCGCCCGGCACTGCGGCCGGGGCGGTCCAGGACAGGTCCACGGTGGTCGACGACGCGGCGGCCGCCCCGACGTTGGTCGGCTGGTCAGGAACCGCAAGGGTGACCGCGCTCGACGACACGGCGCGCCCGGTGCCGGCGCTGTTCACCGTGCTGACACGGAAGAGGTAGGTCGAGCCAGTCGTCAGGCCGCTGACCGTGGCAGTGGTGTCGGTTCCGACGCCGTCGTCGTAGGTCGTCCACGTGGCGCCGGCGTTGGCCGAGACCTGCACCAGGTAGTCGATGACCGGGTTGCTCGACGGAGCGGACGGTGCGGTCCAGCCCAGCGCCACGGACGTCGCGCCGGAGGCGGCAGCAGCCAGCCCGGACGGCGCGCCGAGGGCCATCGGGTGGATCGCGAGGGTCCAGCGCACGATGTCCTCGAGCCGCAGGCCGTGGGTGCTGCCCGGACCCGCGGTGAGGGCGAAGTGGTGGCTCGACGCGGTGATGAGCAGCGGGCCGAAGCTCTGCAACGAGTGGCCGTTGATCTCACTCGCGGTGACATAGAGGCCTAGCTGCGCGTTCTGGCAGGCGGCGTCGATGTTGTCGATGGTGACGCCGGTCGTGACGAAGGCACCCGCGGCCGGGTCGAGCACCGGGGTGTCGGTCTGGGCGTGCAGCGGCTCGGAGATGGGCTGGCACTCCGGCAGGGTTCCCGTGCCGCCGGAGTCGCGGTTGGCGGTGACGCCGACCAACGTGGCGTAGGCGCCCGCACCGACGAGCATGGCGCCAGACACGGCGACGGCGACGATCGCCTTGGCCCGACAGGTCCGTCGTGGGCTGCGCGCGTGCCGCGATGTCGTCATGCCGGACCGCCTGAGGGCGAGGTCACCAGCACGGCAGCCGACGTGGCAGCCGAGTGGGAGAAGTGAGTGGTGGGTGCGGTCATACGGTGCCGGCCTGCGGCGACCAGGTCACACGTCCCGACCGACATCTGACGGGCCGGCCACAGGAGAACCAGGACGGCGAAGCCGATGAGGCCAGCTGCGATGCGGAACATCCAGACCTGCGGCAGCCACCAGACGACCTCGCCCTGGATCATGTCGGGCGTGACGCGCCAGTAGTCCGGGACGGCCTTGGGGTTGTCGCCCTTGGTGATGAAGCCGCGATCGTCGCGTCCGATGATCCGGTGAGCCACCGGGATCGTCGTCTCGGGCCGGTCGGGCGCAAGCGGCACCCGGAACTGCGCGATGTCACCGATGCCCGGCTTGCCCCAGGGCAGGAGGAGCAACGCGTCGCCGGTGGTGTAGCTGGGGTCCATCGAGTGCGAGAGCACCACGCTGAACTTCGGACCCCACAGCCAGCTCGCCCCCACCGCACCGAACAGCAGCGCGATGAAGAACACCTCCGACAAGGCCGAACGCACGCGCTCACCGCGGCGGGGGTTGTCCGGCTGCGGTGACCGCGTGCTGCGGTGGAGCTCGATGGTGCTCACGCTGTGCTCGGCTCGGTGGAGGAGCTGACCCGGATGTCCTACTGGTGGAAGGCGACGACGTACTTCACGAGGTCGTCGGTCGCGAACGGGGTCATCGCGGTCTCGTGATAGGAGATCTCGGCCGTGAGCATCGTGTGGTTGAAGCTGCCCAGCTCGGTGCCGTCGGTCTGGACTGCCGACACGTAGAGCGTCTGTCCGAGGCATCCGGGCGCGATACCGGTGACCGTCAGGTCGCTCAGCATGTACTTCTGAGTGATATCGCTGTAGACGGGGGTTCCGGCTGCGACGTTGACGCCGTCGATGTCGCACGCGAGGACTGCGGCGTTACCGCCGGAGTCCGCGTTCGCCGTGACCGTGAGGGTCGTGGCGTAGACGCCAGCCGATGCCATGACGGCCGCACCGATGGCGGCTACGACGGCGAGGCGCTTCTTGTTCCGCTTCTTCGAGGACTCGTGGTGCATGGTGCACCTTCTTGTGATTCGTGCGCCTGGGCGCATCCGTTCCGGGTTTCCGGAGGGCCCGTGGGAGGTCGAGGGCCATGACTCGAGAGAAGCACCGTGCGGAAGCTCGTTTCCACCCAGGAAACAGCACCTGATCGGCTGATAGCACCTCAAGACCACCTCAGGTAGCTGGCACGCAGTGTGACGATTGACGGGCATACGTCCTCAACCCGGACACCGACTCGCTCTCCAAGCTTCCACCCAGACCACCCGCCAGCGGGCTCCCGAACGGGCCGCAGCCGCGCGGAGCTCGGAGACGACCCCGACGTTCGAACCCGCGAATCGCATGCCCCACAGAGGATCCCCTCGATCTCATCCCGATCCACCGAGCCCCGGGGCGGCCCGCTCTCCCGCCCCACGCGCCGAACGAGGCCGTTCACGCTCCGCGACGGGACGAGCCGATGCGGCACGGTTGGTGAGGATCCGTTGAGGTTGACAAGCGGCTCGCGTGAGCTACGCACGCGAGTCGTGAGCGGTCGGCGGGGCCGACATGCTCGAACGGGTGCATCGGAGCAGCCGGACGAGCTTCTCAACGAGCAACTACTGTGGCGGTCGGCCGAGTCGGGTTGGCGTCGATGGCGTTGCCGGGCTCACGCGGTGTAGCCCTCGATGCGGTCTCGGCCACGGTTCTTCGCGGCATAGAGGGCGTGGTCCGCGTCTGACAACGCCGCTGCGAAGCCCTTGGGTGCCGCCGGAGTCACCGTGGTGAATCCGCCGCTGAGGGTGATGCGCCCGTCGGGGGTGTGCCCGGTCAGGTCGAGGCCGGCGACCGCGTCCCGGATGCGTTCCGCGATCCGCCCCACCAGTGCCTCGTCCGCGCCGGGGAGGACGACGAGGAACTCCTCACCTCCCAGCCGATAGGTGAGGTCTCCCTCACGGACGTTGGATCGGATGGCTTCGGCGACGCGAGCCAGGACGACGTCTCCGGCGGCATGCCCGAAGGTGTCGTTGACGGCCTTGAAGTGGTCCAGGTCAAGGGAAATCAGCGAGTAGGCCCCCGTCGGGATAGCTGAGTCGAGGGCGCGACGGTTGTCCAGCCCAGTCAGGGGGTCAGTCAGGCTCGCGGTCCGAAGCGTCGTGATGCGGTGGGCATCGCGGTTGTGCTGGATGAACTGGTCCACGGCAGGGCGCAGTGAGTTGGCCATCTGCTGCAGCATGGTCAGCACATCGCCACTGGGTTCGGCGCCGGGGATGAGCTCGACGCTCAGCTCGGCCCGTGGTGTGCCGGGGAGCGTGATCACCGGCCCGGTGTTGTCCGGCTCCCCCGCGATGAGGCCGCTGAACCGCCGGCTCCACATCATCCAACCGTCGACGGGGACGCACACGTACAAGGCGCACTCGCTGACCACGTTGGTGTGCGCCAGGACGGTGTCGAGCGCCGCGATGAGTGAGGTCGGGTCTGCCACGGTGAGAAGGGCTTCTTGTAGCTGGGTCTTGGCCTCGGAGAGCCGCAGCAGTCGTTGGAGGTCCAGATCGGCGTCGGCGAGCGCGAACACCCCGCAGTCGAGGTCTTTGAGGGCTTCGAACGCGGGCGTGACCAGATCGGCGGGGATGACGTGGCCGTGCTGCGGCGCGATCCGGGTGATGTCGGGCCAGCGCAGCTGGATGCGGGCGAGCCCCGCGGACAGCAGCGCGGTGCTGGGCATGTAGTGCTGGTGGAACGGTCGGGCGGCCTCGATGATGTAGGCGAGGTCATCGGATTCCAGCACGGTCGAGTCCGGGACGAAGCCGCCGAAGAGGTCCGAGGAGAACAGCGTCCCGGTCCTCGGGTCGTAGGAGACGAACGCGCCCGGGAAGTGGAGGTACGGGGTGAGCTGGAACTCCAGCGCGTCGTCGCGACCCAGCGCGAGCTGCCAGTCGTGGTCCTCGACGAGGTAGTAGCCGAAGCGGTGGCCGTAGTGCTTGAGCAGTGCCTTGGCCCGCCACTCGGTCACAACCTGGACGTCGTCACGACCAAGTCGCTGCGACAGGTACGGGAGCGACGCCGCGATATCTGGATCTGCATGGTGACAGAGGAGGTAGCGGATCGAGTCGAGGTCCGCGACCTGTGCCACCTTGTCCAACGTGGCCTCGATCGTCAGCGGCGATCCCGGGTCGATCAGCACACTGTCGCGTCCACGGTGGAGGAAGTACGCGTGGCACTGGAACGCATCCTCGGGCAGGCGAACCCCCACCCACCACAGGTCTGGAGCCAGCGCGACCGGGTTGTCCATGGGCACCTCCCATCAGCCGCAGGGTAGGCCGCGATCGAGGCGCATGCTCGGTGGGAGCCGAGGTGACCAGGTCCCGGCCGCGCGGCACAGCGTCGATTCGGCGCGGGGGCCGGCGTCGCCCACCACCGAGTACGCGGCCGCCTTGTGCGAGCCGGTCGCGGGTGACCGTCACCGGGAACGTGGGGATGCGGTCGGAGGATTCTGCGCACAGCCTCGCCACCGTGTCGCGGATCTCGGGATTGCTGACGAGTTCGATGAGCGTGTCCTGGTAGGCGTCGAGGTCGATGCCCGGCACCGGCGCGAGGGTGGGTGCCGCCGCGGTGGCCAGGTAGCGCCGCAGCAGTCCCGCGACGGCGGGGTCGCGCACTGCGGCGTCCACGTGGCGAAACCCGCTGAGCCACCCGAAGTGGGCCAGCGTCTGGTGGCTGCCGATGAGCAGGCGCAGCTTCGTCGGCTCATAGGAGGCGACGTCGGCCACGAGCTGCCCGCCCGCCTCGTCGAGCGGAGGACGGCCGTCGGTGAAGTGGTCTTCGACCACCCACCGGAAGAAGGGTTCACACACGACGGGCCACGCGTCCCGCAGGCCGATGAGCTCGGCCACGTGCTCGATGTGCTCCGCCGTCGTCACGGGGGTGATGCGATCGACCATCGAGCTGGGGAACGCGACGTGCTCACCGATCCAGGCGGCGAGTTCGGGGTCGGCGAGCTGTGCGAACGACATCACCATGGTGCAGGTGAGGTCGCAGTCGCCCGGGATGTTGTCGCAGCTCATCACCCTGAACGGCGTCTGCCCACGGCCGGGACGCAGACGCAGGGCCGCGGCGAGGAAGGCGAACACCGTCGTGGGCGCCGCCCCTGGCAGCAGGTCCGCGACCACGTCCGGGGCCGCCGCGTCGAACCCACCGGTGGCGGGGTCGATGTCGTAGCCGCCTTCGGTGATCGTGAGCGACACGATCCGCGGCTCGGGCGTGCCGTCGGGGTGCTTGACGAGCAGGGTGTGGAGCTCGACCTGGGACTCGAGCACCTCCTTGATCACCCGATCGTGCTCGAGCAGACCGGGCCCGCAGATGGTGAAGTCGCGCGCGCGACCCTGCTCCAGGAGCTGGTCGAGCACCATCGCCTGGTGCGACCGGTGGAGGGCGCCGACCTCGAAGTG
Source organism: Candidatus Nanopelagicales bacterium (assembly GCA_038206635.1). Lineage (GTDB taxonomy): Bacteria > Actinomycetota > Actinomycetes > S36-B12 > CAIYMF01 > Longivirga. The sequence continues at coordinate 28,868 of JBBRAQ010000020.1, forward strand.
CACGATGCCGGCGACCAGACCGTCGCGGTCATACCCCGGGCACGGGACCCCCGGGCCTGAGCGCACCCGGCGTCGTGGGGTTCAGCGGTGACGTGCCCGGGACCGGTGCGCAGCGCTTCCCTGGCGTACCCGTGCAGCGCGAGGATGGAGCACGTGGAGGCTACTGCCGCGGGCCGGGCATCAGGAGCGGCACGCGACGCGGGTGAGCGTCGTGAACCGTCGGCTCGGGCCGCCGATGGCCACAGCACGCCCGCTCCGTCCTTCGGTCACACTGAAGCGAGGCGTACGCGCTCCGGCGTCTGACCCTTCCAGGCATGGAAGGCCCGATAGAACGAGCTCGCCTCGTCATACCCGAGCAGGAACGCGATCTCGGTGATCGTCAGGTGGCCCTCGCGGAGGTAGTGCCGTGCGAGTGCGGCACGGGTGTCGTTGAGCACCACCTGGAACCTCGTCCCCTCCGCGCTGAGCTGACGCTGCAGGGTGCGCGTGCTGACTGCGAGCTCGCGGCTCACCGACTGCACGGTGCCGCCACCCGTGGGCAGCAGCGCGAGCAGGGCGGCGCGCACTCGGTCAGCCGTCGAGGAGCAGGGCTCGAGCGTGGAGAGACGACGGCGCAGCTCCGGCTCGAAGAACTGCCACATCGGCTCGTTGGCGGAGAGGAACGGCCGCGCTGCGTCCTCCGCGGCGAACACCACGGAGAACGCCGGCCCGCGACGCAGCGGCACGCCGAGGTAGTTGACGTAGGCGTCCTTCGGCCCCGGCGGGTGGGGCATCGACACCGCGAGGGGACGCACCGCCGCCCGCGTCGCGAGCCGGGCGAGCGCCACCCAGAAGACGAGCTCGGCCGCCGCCAGAGTGCCCGGCGGCGGCGAGCCGTCGGGCCACCGGATCTCCAACCTCGTACGCCGGTCGCCCATGTCCACGAGAAGTCGCATCGGCCCGATGAGGCTCTTGTACCTGGAGATCCGGGCCGCGGCCACGTTCAGGTCGGGGCTGCAGAACGCAACGAAGATCGGCGGGTCGAAGGCCTCCACCGAGATCGCGCGCCCGACAAGGATCGGCAGGATCGCATCACCCACCTCGTCCTCGAGCGCGCGCCAGAGGCTGTAGTACTGCGCCGGCGCCAGGACTGCCGGCTGGCGTGCGAGCAGGTCTCCCGGCAGGTGCGCCCGACGCAGGACGTCGTCAGGTGACACCCCCAGGTCGGCCAGGAGCAACCCCAGGCCGGGGCTGAGCGTGTAGCCGACCGCGTCGCTCACTGCTCAGACCTTGAGGGCGATGCCGGTCTCGCGCTCGGACACGGCCCACAGCGTCGCGATCGCCTTGTCGTTCCCGAGGCGAAGGAACGGACGCCGTACGGCCGGACCGGCGTTGACGAAGCGCGGTGCGTAGAACTGCCCGCCCTCCGCGGCCGGGTCGGTCGCCGCGCGGATCTGGGGCATCGCGCCGTCGGCCGGGCTCATGCCGGTGCGGGCGGCCATGCTGTGCCAGAACTGCCCCGACGACCCCGTGCCGCCCTCGCGCACGGTCCGCGCCTGCAGGTCGGTGTTCGACAGCCCCGGGTGGGCCAGCAGGCTGCCGGCCCCGACGCCGGCCTGCTCGAGCTCGCGCTGCAACCCGAGGGCGAAGTGGTAGTTCGCGAGCTTGGACTGGCCGTGGGACTTCCACGGGCTGTAGGTGCCGTGCAGGTGCGGGTTGTCCGGGTCGATCGCCGAGCCCATGTGGTGTGCGGTGCTCGTCACGGTGACGACGCGAGCCTTCGGTGCGGCGACGAGGGCCGACATCAGCAGCGCGGTGAACGCCCAGTGGCCGAGGTGGTTGACGCCGAGCTGCATCTCGAATCCGTCTGCAGTCTGGCGTTCGGGCATCGCCATGAGCCCGGCGTTGTTCACCAGGATGTCGACCGTCGGGTGCGCTGCCAGGATCTGGGCCGAGGCGGCCCGGACCGACTCGAGCGACGCCAGATCGAGCTCGACGACCTCGACGTCGGCGCCCGGCGTGGCGGTGCGGATCAGCGCCGCCGCCGCGGCCGCCTTGTCCTGGTCACGGGCAGCCATGACGACCGTCGCGCCCTTGGCCGCGAGTGCCTTCGCGGTCTCGAGCCCGAGCCCGCCGTTGGCTCCGGTGATGACCGCGGTGCGGCCGGTCTGGTCGGGGATCGAGCTGGTCGTGTAGGTCATGGGGTCGCCTTCGCTCGCTGGGGTGCAGCCAGCATCCCCCGCCGCGACGACGACGTCACTCGCAGAGCGCGCCAACTTTGTGGCGTTTCGCGCCAGGGCCTGGCACCCGTCTCATCAGGCGCTCGGCGACCAGTCGGACCGTGGCCTTCTTCTGCTTGGGCTCGTGCTTCTCGCTCGACCGCCGCCCGGTCGTAGGGCTGTATCCGCAGGAGCCATGACCGTAGAGCCGCCCCGTGAAGGGCTTGCGGCTCGACGGCACGAAGCTGACGACGGCGCCGAGCAGGCGGGCACGTTGGTGAGGCCGGTCGAACCGGAGATCTCGAGGTAGTTGGCCACACGCGGGCGGCGCATGTCGCAATCGACGAGCACGACCTTCTGGCCGCTCTGCGCCATGGCGATCCCGAGGTTACAGGCCGAGGTGGTCTTGCCCTCGCCGGTGACGGCCGAGGTGATGACGACAACCTGCGGAGGCTTGTCGACGTCGACGAACTGCTGGTTGGTGCGGATCGAGCGGAACAACTCGCTGCGGCTCGCCCGCTGGTCGAGCGCGACGAGCGGCTTGGTCTTCGCGTTGGCGTCGAACGGGATGGCCCCGAGGGATGCGGCGCCCAGGAGTCCCGTCACGTCCTCGATCGACTTCACCTGGGTGTCGAGGGACTCGCGGAGGAAGGCATGGGCCAGGCCGAGCGCGAGACCGAGCTGCTTCGCGGTGGCGTTCGCGATGTCGGCCGCCTGCTGGGCTTCCGCGTCCTTGGCCTGCACGTTGATGAGCACGGTGTGCAGCGGGCTCGGCGCCGAGACCCTGCCGGCCAGCGCCCGCACCGTGGCGTCGAGGTGGAGCGTGTCGATCACCGGCTGCAGCACGCCTGGGCTGCCGACGATCTGGGTGTAGCTGTTGACCCGCCGCTGGGCGAGGTTCGCACCCGAGAGGATGTCGGACGAGCCGTGGCCGGTGTGGGGGAGGGCGACGAAGGACTGGGTCTGCGCGGTGTAGACCTTCGGGCTCAGACAGGTGAAGAGCCCGCGGCCCCGACCGCGAGGACCGCGACCAGCAGGATGGGGAGCCAGCGCTTGCCCAGCACGCGGGCGTAGTCCCGAAGGTCCTTGGGTCTTCGTCGCCGCGGGGCGCTGCCTGGTGCTGACGCCTGGATCGAGCGTACGACGCGGACGGCCGTTGACTCTCCGCCATGGTCGCATTGGGTGATCTTGAGGAACGGAGAGTATTTGCTCGGGCGCGACACGGCCCCCGGATGGTCCCTACCATGAGGAGTCGAACGATCACCTTGAGTAACTCCTGAGGAACGCATCCTCACCAGCGAGGGGCCGCGCCGCCGAGGCACTCACCAGGTCGTGGGACCGAGCTGACGAGGTGTGCGATGGCACGTGTGCGCGGCCGCCGGGCTGTGCAGGCCTCGTTGGACGTCGCGGTGTGGTTCGTGGCCGTCGCCGCCGCCGCCGTGCTGCGATCGGATTTCCGCCCCAGCAAGGTGCCGTGGGTCCCGGTGCTCCTCGTCGCCGGCATCGCCGCGCTGCTCCAGCGGCTCGTCGGGGCGCTGCCCGGCGCGAGTGCCGCCCTGCTGCGCGGCCTCAAAGCCGAAGCCACCGGCCTCGGCCTCCGTGTGCACGTGCTGCCGACGGCCGCCGACCTGCCCGACGGCAGGGTTTGGGTCTTCTCCGTGCGCGACATCAACGAGGAGGACGACCGCGGCCGCCGGCGAAGATGCGACGGGGACCCGCCTGAGCGTACGGTTCGGAAACGTGCTCGGAAGCCACGGCTCGGTACTTCACTCCCTCACCGCGCAGATCGCCGACGGTGGGCCGGTGACTGTCACGCACCCGGATGTGACCTGCTTCTTCATGGCCCTCCCCGAGGCCGTGCAGCTGGTCTTGCAGGCGGCCACGATCGGCGAAGACGGGCAGGTTCAGGTCCTCGACATGGGCGCGTCGGGGCGAATCGCCGACGTCGCGGAGTACCTCGTCAGGCAGTCGGGGCCGAACAGCGGAATCCTGTTCACCGGCCTCAGTCCAGGTGAGACTCTGGACGAGGGTCTGCTTGGGGTCGGTGAGGTCGATGAGCGTCCCCACCACCGTCTCATCTCGCAGGTGCCAGTCCCGCCGCTATGGCCTTCCATGACCGACCGGCCTGACCTTGGTGAGTCCACCAACGAGATGCGAACAGAACTGCGCGAATGGTCAGCCACGCGAGCCACTGTGTCATCGCTGGTGACGTCGGACGCCAGCAGAGAGCGGTCGGCATGACGCCCCGTCTGGCTATCGTCGGTGCTGGCGGACACGGCCGGGAGCTCCTCCATGTTGTCCGCTCAGCTGATTCGGCGGCGGAACGGTGGCACATCGTCGGCATCGCCGCCGACTCAGTCGAGGACATGCAGCTCTTGGACGAGCTCGGCATAGCCTGGATCGGCACGGTCGAACATGCTCTCGAACTGGAGTCGTTCGACCTTGCGCTCGTGGGGATCGGTGATTGGCAGGCAAGGCGGGCCGTTGCAGAGCGTCTTGCACTGGCTGGCGTGCAGTTCCCCGCCGTCGTCCACCCCTCAGCCTATGTCGGCAGCGCCGTAACCCGCGGCCGTGGTAGCGCCGTCTGGCCCACGGCAGCCGTGTCGTCGCAAACGAGCCTCGGAAGGCACGCGCACGTCAACCAGGCAGCGTCTATCAGCCACGACGCTGCTCTAGGCGACTATGTGACTGTCGCACCGCACGCCACCCTGTGCGGCGCGGTCGCCGTGGGTACGGGTGCTTGGATCGGTGCCGGATCATGTGTGCTCGAGGGACGTTCGATCGGCGCGGGTTCCGTTGTGGGCGCTGGCGCCGTGGTGACTCGCGATGTTGCGCCGTGGACCGTTGTCGCCGGTGTTCCAGCGCGCCTCGTCCGAGAGCTGCGTCCTCCGGCGGATCCATCGTGAACCGCCGTGGACACCAGGCCGTGGACGGTCGACGCCGAGCTCTGGATCTCGCCCTCACGATTCCAGGCTCCCTTGTCGCTCTGCCGGTTATCGCCATCACGGCTCTCGTCGTTCGGGCTCGAATGGGCGGCCCAGTCCTCTTCCGCCAGGAACGTGCGGGCCGCGATGGCGTGCCCTTCACCCTTCTCAAGTTCCGGACAATGACTGTGAACGAAAGCAACGACTTCGATCCATCTGATGACGGTGCCCGCATCACCTCCCTCGGGCGTCGTCTGCGTAGTCTCTCGCTCGACGAGCTTCCTCAAGTCTGGAACGTTCTCAGCGGCGACATGGCGCTTGTCGGTCCGCGACCGCTTCCCGTCGCCTACGTCGACCGATACGACGAGGGCGATCGCCGACGCCTCGACGTCCGGCCCGGCATCACCGGCCTTGCACAAGTCTCTGGGCGCAATTCGCTGACGTGGGACGAGAAGTTCTCAGCGGACGTGGACTACGTGGATCACCGATCGGTGTTCCTGGACCTCTGGATTCTATGGCGCACTGCACTTACGGTGGTTCGTCGCGACGGGATCGCAGCCAGCGGTCAAGCGACGATGCTGGAGTTCCTGGGCTCGGTAGGTGGCTCATGACGTACCGGATCTACCTGTCGCCGCCCGACGTCGGCGAACTCGAGCAGCACTACGTCATGGACGCGCTCCGGTCGGGATGGGTCGCCCCCCTCGGTCCGCACGTCGACGCCTTCGAGCGTGAGATCGCCGCCTACGTTGGCGCCGAACACGCTGTGGCGCTGTCCAGCGGGACGGCGGGACTGCATCTGGGGTTGATCGCACTCGGGGTCGGGACGGGCGACGAGGTCGTCGTTCCGACCATGACCTTCGCCGCAACTGCGTTCGCGGTCACGTATGTCGGTGCGACACCAATCTTCGTCGACTCGGAGCCACTCAGCTACAACATCGATCCGCAGCTGCTCGCCCAGCTGCTCGCGGACCGGGCCGCCAAGGGGCGATTGCCGGCTGCCGTGATTGTCGTTGACATCTATGGACAGGCAGCAGACTACGAAAGGATCGTGCCGATCTGCGGCGAGTACGGCGTACCAATTCTCGAAGATGCGGCCGAGGCCCTCGGGTCTACGCATCGCTTTGGGATGGCAGGTTCCCTAGGTCGGGTCGGAGTGTTCTCCTTCAACGGCAACAAGATCATGACAACGAGTGGCGGAGGCATGATCGTGACGAACGACTCGGCGATTGCCTCTCGAGTACGCTTTCTCGCCACGCAAGCACGTGAACCCGTGCCCTGGTATGAGCACGAGGAGATCGGATTCAACTACCGAATGAGTAACCTGCTCGCTGCGCTTGGCCGGGCGCAGCTGCAGAGACTGCCCGAGATGATCTCGGGGCGAACAAGAGTGCACAGCAACTATGCCGGACTGCTGGGTGAGCTCGACTTCGACGTCCTCGACGACGCGCCTTGGGGGAGGTCCAACCACTGGCTGACTCTGGTTCGGATGGCCGGTGAGCAGGCCGAGCGGACCAGGCTCGCGCTCGAGTCGTGCGGGATCGAGGCCCGTCGCGCGTGGAAGCCGATGCATCTCCAGCCCGTGTTCCACGACTGCGAAGGGCGGTTCAACGGCGTCTCCCAAGCCCTGTTCGAGACTGGACTGTGCCTACCGAGCGGAAGCGCGCTCGGGTCCCACGAGGTGGAGGACGTCTGCCGGTCGCTGATGGCCAGCGCAGCTCCGACCGAGACGTCGTCCATGCTCAGCGACGGCACTTGAGGCCTCACGTGCGAATCGGCCTCCTGGCTTCCGTGCCCCGAACGGTAGACGCGTTCTTCATACCGTGGATTGATCGCTGGCGCGCAGACGGACAGGTCGTCTCAGTGGCTGCCGGACCGGACCGAACTGGTGGTCAGTCGCCACACGTCGATACGGAGATCCGTGGTTTGAGCCAATCTCCGCGCTGGGGTTCCCTGAGCGCGCGCCGGGGTCTGAAGGCTTGGTGTCGGAGCCAGGACCTCGACGTCATTCTGACGAACACCGCCACTGCAAGTGCGATGGTCAGATCTATGGATGTGGGCTGTCCCGTCGTGTACTTCTGTCATGGCCTGCACTGGGTGGAATCGGACATGTCAGTCTCAGGTCGCGTGGCCCGAGCCGTGGAGAGATCCGTGCTCGCGCGTACCGCCGCCGTGGTCACGATGAACCGCCACGATCGAGCATGGTTGTCTCGGGTGGCCCCGGAGATCCCAAGCCTTCATCTGAACGCGGGCATCGGGCTAGACCTCGATGACTGGCCGATCAGAACAGCAGCTCGCTACGAGGGGGACAGGCCGTTGCGCCTGGTTTGGGTTGGAGACTTCTCTCGTCGGAAGCGTCCGCACGATGCAGTCGAAGTGCTTGCCTGGCTCAGAGATCAGGGACAGCCAGCCTCTTTAGTCATGGTCGGAGATGGGCCACTCCTGGAGGAAGTTAGAGCCTCGGTGCACGCGAGGGGAGACGTTGCTTGCGTCGGACGAATCCCAGCGCTCTCTCCGTTGCAGGAGGCCGATGTGCTCGTGCACACAGCCTCGTGGGAGGGCCTGTCACGTGTTCTGCTGGAGTCGTCTGCCATCGGCCTGCCGAGCTTCGGGTACGTAGTGAAGGGCGTGGTCGACTGTCCGGGGACGTCGACTGCTGGCGCGCCTGGTGATTCGGACGAACTAGCAGGAGCAGTTCTCCGCTGGGTCAAGGCGGGTGCCCTGCCGTTGAACATCGATCGAGAAGTTCTGAACTGGCGGCGTGCGCACACTCAGGTGACTGATTTGCTGCAAGCGGTAGCCCGATCGGCGTGCTGACGAGGGCGATGGCATCAGCGGCGCAGAATCATTCGACGGCCCTCGACGCCTGCCCATGTCAGCAGAATCAGCGCCGTCCCGCTACCCACGGCGAGGTACTGCGACTCGCTGAGATTGCTGCGTGCCAGGAGCGCCACGACGCAAACCGCAACCAGCGACAGGATAGGAGTCAGGAGCGTGCGCCGGATCTCGAAACGAGACGTAGCGGCCTCATGGAGCACCCACACAACCCATGCGACGGCGATCAGCGCACCGACGAGTGAATACAGCACGATGCCAAGGAAAGGATCCTGGTTCGTGTGTCCGATGAACAGCGCGCCCACCCGGAGCGTGCCTTCCACGAGTCCGATTGCCAAGATGCCGCCGAAACGCTGCCGCACCGTCGCGAAACTGCTGATGGCGGATGAGGCAAGTCCCAGTGCCATCCACGGCGCGAGGATCGAGGCGATCACTCCGGCCGTGCGCCAACTAGGTCCGAAGATGAGAGAGAAGAGTTCAGGGCCGAGCAGGATGACGGTGCCGAATAGTGGGATACCGAGCGCGAGAAGTGATCGCGCCGTTGTGACCAGCACGGGGCTTGAATCCTCTCCAATGGCGTGCCGTCCAGCCGTCTCTGGGAAGATGACGGTGGCGATGGACTGGCCAAGGAGCGTCAGTGGGATGACAAGAACGCGGAAGCCGAGAGCAAACCACCCGGCGAAGCTGTCGCCGTAGAATCCCGCCACGATCGGAGTGACAGCCCAAACTGTGACCTGATTGATCAGGATTGGCACGGTCAGCTGGACGGGAAGTCGCCCCCACCGGCGTGCCTCGACGCGCATCCGAATGGCGCTGGGGCGGCGTCCTGGTCCCTTTCTATGGAGCATCTGACCTGCGTTGATCAGTCGACCGAGCAGGTACCCCCCTACTAGCCCGGCAGCGCCGAATCCAGCGATCGACGCGGCGATCTGCGCGAGCGACTGCACGACATTGCCCCAAACCGAGGTCGTTGCCAGCGCACGGAACTTCCTGTGTCGAACGAGAAGTGCTCGAGCCAAAGTCCACACGGCGACTGCGCCCGCCGATGCGAGAGTGAGAAGAGCCAGTCCGTGGTTCAGCCCAAGGATCGGACCCTTGTCGAGTACCCAGAACCACACTTCGACACCCGCCAGGGATGCCAGCAGCAGGAAGGCGGTGATTGTCAGCGTCAGCCAAGCCAGCCTGCTGGACTGCGCCTCGCTGGAGGCAATCGGAATGATCGACGGATACGAAGCGACGAGCCCTGCGGAGAGAATGCCGGCGATGGCCGAGCTGACGGCAAAGAGCGCGAATTGCGATGGCGTGACGAGTCGGGCAACGACTGCGTTGGCAACGATGAGCACGAATTGCGCAACTAGGGCTCCGCCCGTGATCCCCACGATGGACTTGACGAGGGTGGAGCGGAGCGGAGAGGGGATGGCGCGGGGATTCATCGCACCGGCGCGGATTCCGATGGCACGGAGGTGGCGCCCCGATCGCGCAGAACGCCCCCGATGACATCGGGCGAAGCGTCGACCGTCAGGGATACCGTCCGGCGTCTCGTCGTGCGAGATGCCACTATTGCGAGTGCAGCCGCGTTCCCGAGCGCAATCCCCCAGAAGCCGTTCATCAGGATGCTGCTGCTGGTGAAGGACCACAACAGGAGTCCCGACACGCTGAGCACGGCGAGCGCACCGAGAGAGCGCGAGATCGGCTCGACCTGCGCCATGGATGCGCGCAACCCGGTCACGACGACGACGCCCAGCGCTGTTACGACGGTGATCATGGCGACCAGCCCGTATTGGAAGCCGAGCTCAAGAAGGCTGTCATGGAGATTGGAAGTGAACCCGATGGGACCCGCGAGGTACTCGAAGGATCCAGGGCCGGCGCCGAGAACGAAGTGATTGTTGAGGGTTTGATCGAGGGCCCATGCAGACCAGGTCGCTCTGGCCTGGTCCTGGGCGGAGCCGTTGTCGGCGAACGGCGCGAAGAGGATGTGCGCGCCGCGATCGGCCCACCCCGAGATGACAAGGGCGAGCGTGACCACGGCAAGACCGCCGATCGTCGCTCCGACCGTCGCCATCCGTCGCGACCGAGATCGGCTCTCCCCACGGGGTTTGCACATGATCATCACCAGCAGGAAGGGGATCAGTGCGCCGATGGCGGTCCTGCTTCCGGTCCACACGCACATGATCGCGAACAGCAGCACGACAAGGCCATAAGCGCGGCGGTGTGACCCGAGCAGGCTCATCGACAACACAAGCGGAGTCGTCGTGAGCAGGAAGCCTGCGAGGTCGTTCGGGTTCCCGAGAAAAGATGCCACGTAGGTGTAGCTGGCCGTCGTGTCGATGTGGTTCTCATAGGCGAGGAACGACTGGGTGTCGTGCAAGATCGGCGATCCTCCAAACCATTCGAGGACAGCACCGAGGAGGACAAGCACCCAGGCCGCCGACCAGCCGCGTAGGCTCCACCTCAACATCTCAGATGCCACAGGGAGTGCCCGCGCGAAGGCCCAGGCGGCCCAGAGGCTCACACTGACCGCCAACATCTCCTTCAACGCGTTACCGAGTGAGGGCGCCCACGCCAGCGCGATGGCTCCCGTAAGCGTCGTGATCACGGCCGCCACCGCAAGGGAGACGACGACGAATCGCCCACTGTCGCTGCGGCGTACACCTTCGACACCCAGTGAGAGCAGAAGGACGAGCACCGCGACAACGGGGGCGAAGAGCGGTGCCGGGAGTCGACCCTGCATGAGGCTAGGAATCAACGGGCTGAGGGAGACGAGGGCGGGGGTCACCAGCAGGAGAACGCGGAGGAACTTCTTCTTAGCGTTGGGCTGCGACGGCGCCCCATCTGCATCCACCGTCATTCGTCGTTCCGGGGAAGACGCCCACCGGTCATGACATCGAGGAGATAGCGGGGTACGGCTGGCGAGTGGTAGTTCTGAAGGGCGGCTCGTCGGATGGCCTGGCCGAGAGCGGGATCGGCACTTCGTTGGGCGAGCACCGCGGCTATCGCGGAGGCCAGAGACTCTGCCGACAGTCGGGCGGGCACGTAGCTGATGCCTGGAGGACTCCCGAACAACCTGGATTCGCCCGTGTCACGAACGATGACGGACGTGCCGCTCAGCAGAGCTTCGGCCACAACGCGTGATGGATAGTTGTTCTCCGGCTGCAGCGATAAGGCGACGGAGGCACCGCACAATGCATCGTGGCTCTCGCGGAAGCCGTCGCAGTAGATGACGACGCCGGCACGACGTAGCGCCTCAGCCCGCGCCTGCACGTAGGTATCCAGCGGGCCCGTGCCCACGATGTGGATGGGGAGAGTGACACCAGCCAGTTGTGCAACGCGGTCCTGCATGTCCGAAGCGAGATCGAGCAGCTCTTCGATGCCCTTCCGGGTTGGGATCAATCGACCCATCAACACGATGCGAGGATTCGGCTCTGCGACAACGAATCGAGTGGGATCGACATACGTTCCATCGGGGGTCAGGCGCAACTTGCGGGCGAAGCGGGGATACATCTCCCGAGTGCGGCTCAGGACATCAGGATTGAGCACGTCGATCACGCTGCTGTACCGAAGGATCCCGTAGTACTTCCAATCGCGGTGATCGCGCGTAGGGAGCCGTCGAGGAGGCCGCATGTCCGTGAGCGACGCGGTGACGCGGTGTTGCGTGTGCGCGTGCAGGGGGAAGAGACAGTTGAGCGGATAGTGAAAACTTGCGGTTTGGGTCCGTTGAGGGAGGAGCCACATTGCGTAAGAGCGAAGGAACCCGGTGAGGCTATCCTTCGAGCTGCCTATTCCGACGACCGAATCAGCCCTCAGCGAAGATGAGTCGAGAAGCGTTCGTCGCAGACTCTCCGGAACCACGAGCTGGGTCTGCCAGCACTGATCGTTCATGGCGGTCACGATGTCGGCAAAGCGGCGCTCCGTCCCGCCGATCCCATTCGTGATGAGCACCACGAAACGTCGTGTCCGTGCCGAGTCCGATGACACAACTCGCGACACGTCGTCGCTCGGGTGGACACCCATCGGTGGCTGAACTCCAGACTGGTGGGGAAGACGTCACAACTATGTACCGGTGGAGGCCCTCGATGCCAGGTGGCAGCGCAACTCGGTATCCATGCCCGGGCGATGCGGCCCGTTGGCTGGAACACCATGTCAAGGAGGCGCGGGCTCTAGGCAGGGACGATTCCTGCCGACCGGGCGGCGACGGGGACTCCTCCGAGTGATGTCTCAGACGGCAGCGCCGAGAGTGGCGATTGGGCCTGGAAACGTGGCGGGGCAGGCACGCGAGTGGGCGCGCGCGCTGAGAGTATCCGGCGTTGACGCATTCAGCTTCGCAGGAAACCTGGGGCGGGCGCGACGTCTGCTTGGTCCAACCGATCGGCAGATCCCGCATCACAAACTGGTGCCGGGAACCGTGCGGGCGTCTCTTGTGAGCATCATGCTCCACGACCGGACGCATCTGGTCAGCGAGTCCCTCGCAGCCATACTGGGGAATCCGTCCACCACGCTGCTCGAGGAAGAGGCGAGCAGTTGGATAGACCGGGGGGTCAATCTCGCTGCGATCTTTCATGGCAGTGATGTGCGCGACCCAGTTGCGCACATGGCACGATTTCCCTCGTCCTACTTTCTGGAGTGCCCGCCAGATTGGGTTGAGTCTGCGCATCTGGCAGCCGCATACCGACGGGCTTCGTTTCGCTCAATGGCTATTCGTGGTTTCGTGAGTACCCCTGACCTGCTTCTAGATCTTCCCGAAGCTAGGTGGTGCCCGGTCGTTGTCGATAGCCAGAAGTGGACAGCGCCTCCGGTGGCGGGAGACCGCCGCTTGCGCGTCCTACATGTGCCAAGTAGGCGGCATCCGCCGATCAAGGGGACACGTGTCGTGGACCCGGTGCTCGCGAGGCTTCACGATGAGCGGCTGATCGACTACATTGCGCCGGAATTCGTTCCGCACAAGAGGATGCCGGATTTGGTTGCGGGTGTTGACGTCGTCGTCGATCAGATCATGAGCGGGTCCTACGGTGTCGCTGCTGTGGAGGCGATGGCGGCGGGCAGGGTTGTCATCGGGAACGTTGCACCAGATGTTCGCGATCTACTGCCGATTCCCGTGCCGATCATCGACGTCGCGCCAGGCGATCTCGAGAGCGTCCTAAGACATCTGTCGGAGGACCCCGACTACCTACGCAACACAGCTGCTGCGGGCCTCGAGTACGCGGTGGCGGTGCATGACGGCCGGGAATCGGCTGCTGCACTTTCCGCCTGGCTGATCGAGACCGGCTTCCGGCGGGGTTGACCCCGCTTCGGTATGTCCTGACATCAGTCGGCCATCTCAGCCGAATCGCGATGCCATCGAGAGGCCCAGTCGGCTGGCTTCCGTGGACCGGCGACAACGTCGAGGCGTCGGACGTGTCGGTGTCACTCCGGCGGTCTGGGCCGCAGACACTCCCAGGATGCCCTCGGTAGCCTGGTTGACCTGAACGATGGGCCCATCGCTCGCATGGACCACGACGCCCTGGGAGAGCGCACGGAACGCCGACCAGCCCAGTGGGGCGTCGGTGAGGTGGCCGCCCGAATCCGTTGGGCCAGGGAGCCCCTAGAACGTCGCGGCGCGCGTGACGGCTGCCGTGAGGCTGCGAACCGTTGCGAGAGCCTCGGACGTTCGAACGACGATCCGCGTCGCGACGCATGCGTGGCGGACGTCAGCCGGTGATGACCTCGCCGGGCACGACCCGTGGGTGGTGGCCGGGGTACGTCGCGCCGTTGTACGCCGCAGTGTCGTCCCACGTGAGATAGGCGGACGTCGCGCCGATCAGCGCGGTGACGAGCCACCCGGCGACGACGGCGTCGTCAGCGAGGCCCGGGATCGTCAGGAACATCTCGGGCACGAGGTCGATCGGCGACACGATGTAGAGGACGGCGAGCGCCATGAGCGCGAGGCGCCTGCGGCTGAGGCCGTGCCAGCGGCCGAGGAGGACGTCGCGGACGAGGCGGGGCAGCGCGGTGACACGCTGGGTGAACCGGTACGGGCCGTCGGAGGCGGCGGCCGAGGCGGCAGCCGTGTAGGCGGCCATGCGACGAGTGCTGGTCATGCGTGGATCCTCTCCCCGAGCTGGACGTCTGAAGCATTCAACGCCGAACGCTCGCCCGGCGTTCCCGGCTCTTCCTTCCCGGCTCTCAACGGGGCCGGCGGCGCGACACGGCAGGATGAGGGCACGACGTCGCGGCCCGACCGGTGCGACGCAGCACGCAGGACGGAGCTCGACCGTGTGGTTCCCCGAGCGACGACTCACCCAGGCGCGCCGCGCCGGGCTGCTCGCGGCCGTTGCCGTCTACCCGCTGAGCCGCCTCGCGGGCACCCTCCCCCGCCCCGGTCTCGACCGCGCCCTCGTGTCCGGCGCCGCCATGGCGATCGCCTTCGAGGCGGCCGCGGCAACGACGTCCGTCCTGCAGCGGGTCAGCGGCATCGGCCTCCCGACCGAGGGGTCGCGTGCGATGCGGACTGCGGCGACCTCGGCCGCCGTGGCCACCACCGCCGCGCTCGTCTCCGGCCGGGTCAGGTCGCGGGGGCGTGCCACCGCGGCGAGCGGGCACCGGCTCGCGCTGCCCGCTGCGACCAGCGGAGCCGCCGCCGAGCTCACCGTCGTCGCGGCCGGATCGAGCGCCCTCGTGGCCCTGAGCGAGGCCGTCGGCAGCCGGCTCCCCGAGCCGCTCCGGCCGTCGAGCCCGGTGGTCCTCACGACGTCGGTGGTCCTCGCCGGCGCAGCGCTGGGCGCCCTGGCCCGCAGCCCCGTCCTGCTCGACCACCTGACCCTCCCGCTGCCCGACGGCGCGGTCGACGCCGGTCCGCGGTTCCAGGAAGGCGCCAGCCTGCCGATCGCACTCGGGCGCTCGGCCGTCGTCGCTGCGACCACCGTCGCGGTGCTCGCCCTCGAGACGCACGCCGCGGAGCTGCTGGCACGTCTCCTGAGCCGGGAGGACGATCTCGGCGCGCTGGCCCTGTTCGGTGGACACGCCCTCATCGGCGCCGCTGTGGCGGCCACAGGCGTCGCCGGCCTGGGCTTCTACTCCTCCCGGATCAAGGTGCAGGAGCGTCTCCTCGAGGACGCCTACGCCGCCGTGCCCGAGCGTCGCGGCGTCACCGGCGGGCCTGACTCTGCCTACGCCTTCACCGATCTCGGACGCGAGGGCCGACGCTTCGTGTCGCAGGCACACACCGCCGAGGAGCTCATCGGGGTGCTGGCCACAGCGGCCGACGACCCGGTGCGCGCCTGGTTGCCCTACGCCCACCTCACCGGCGATCCGGCGACCGACGCCGCAGCCGTCGTCGCCGAGGTCGAACGGCTCGGCGGGTTCGCGAAGGGAACCCTCGTCCTGGCCGCTCCCACCGGCGACGGCTACGTCTCCTACGTCCACACCGAGTCCGTGGAGATGCTCACGGCGGGCGACTGCACCACCGTCGCCGTCCCGTACGCCACCGTGCCCTCGCTGCTGGCGATGCCGCGCCGAGCCGGCGCCGCGGCGGCGTACACCGTCTACGCCGACGCCGTCGCGCGGCGTGCGCGGCAGCTCAACCCGGATGCGCGCCTGTTCACCTTCGGGGAGTCGCTGGGCTCGATCGTCGCCCTCGACGCGTTCGGCCCGCACCTCGCTGACGCCCTGGCCGACCTCGGGTTCCACGGTGGCCTGTACTGCGGCGTCCCCTCCTACAGCCTCACCGACCGGGTGCTGCGGCCCAGGCACCCGGACGTGCGCCGGCAGCGCGGCCTGCAGTACGCCACCGGCCGCGACCAGGCGCTGGACGCCTCGCCCGGACACCTCAACCTCACCCACCCCACCGACCCGGTCGCCGTCGCCGACCCCAGCACCCTCGTCCGGCACGCCATCGACTACTGGGGGCGGCCCTTCGGCGTCCACGTCCCGCTGGTGTCGTTCCTCGTGCACGTGGTCGACGTCAAGAACGCGATGAACCTGCGGCCCGGGGACTTCTCGCCGTCGCCCGGGCACGACTACCGCTACGACACCGCCGCCGGAGTGGCCCGCGCCTACGGCCTCGCCTTCGATGCGGAGGACGTCGTCGAGGCGGCGCTCCGCGAGCGCGAGCTCGCCTGGTCGGTACGCCGCCTGCTCAGCCGCCGGATCGAGGACGCGCGCGACTCCGCCGTGGCCAAGCTGCAGTCGTGGGGTGTCGACCCGGCCACCGTCGCGACCCGCTTCCGGATTGCAGCACCGGCGCTCCCGCTCTGGCTCCAGAGCGACGTGGCGGAGCCGGACGCCGCCTAGCCGGCTCACCGTCGGCGCCTCGACGGCCCGGCTGCGGGATCGTGGCTGAGCCCTGCGCCTGCAGCGGTTGAGTCCCGCGCGGCGCTGCGAGAGGCTGGGTCCGTGGCGTCCACGACGACCGCTCTGACCGACCTGGTGGTGCTCCCGGCCCCCGGTCTCGATCGACTTCTCGAGGTCCTCCGGGGCGCCGGGTACGACGTCGTGGGCCCTACGGTCCGCGACGGCGGGATCGCCGTCGAACGCATCTCGAGCGCCGCCGACCTGCCCCGAGGATGGGGTGACGTGCAGGACGGCGGGACCTACCGGCTGGTTCGCCGCGACGACGACGCCTACTTCGGCTTCGCCGCCCCCGCCGGCACCTGGAAGCGCCACCTCTTCCCGCCCCGCTCGGTGCTGTGGCGGTCTCCCGTCGTCGACGGGGTGATGAGCATCGAGGAGGTCGTGGAGGAGCCGCCACGTCGTGCCTTCCTCGGTATCCGGGGATGCGACCTCGCCGCGATCGCGGTGCAGGACAGAGTCTTCGGCCACACCGCCTATAGCGACGCCGCCTACGCCGCGAGGCGTGAGGACCTCCTCCTCGTCGGCGTCAGCTGCGGCACCCCTGCCAGCACCTGCTTCTGCACCTCGATGGGCACCGGGCCCGCCGCTCGCGACGGCGCGGACCTCACCCTCACCGAGCTCGATCCCGCAGACCCGGAGCGGCACCGGTTCCTGGTGGAACCACGTACCGACCGAGGCCGGGCGATCACCCAGCAGCTCGAGACGTCACCCGCGCTCGCCGACGACGTGGCCGCGGCCGAGTCGGTGACGAGCCGAGCCGCCGAGCTGATGCAGCGGACGATGGCCACCGAGGACCTGCCCCGGATCCTGCGCGAGGCACGTGAGCACCCGCACTGGGACGACGTCGCCGCGCGCTGCCTTGCCTGCGGCAACTGCACGATGGCGTGCCCGACCTGCTTCTGCGTCGACGTCAGCGACCAGCCCTCGGTGATCGAGAGCGTCGACGAGCGGGTCCGGGAATGGTCCTCCTGCTTCCAGCTCAGCCACTCCTACCTCCACGGCGGAGCCCTTCGGGTGTCGACGAAGTCGCGCTACCGCCAGTGGATGACCCACAAGCTCTCGACGTGGTGGGACCAGTTCGACACCTCGGGATGCGTGGGCTGCGGCCGGTGCATCGCCTGGTGCCCTGTGGGTATCGACATCACCGCGGAGGTGCGCGCCATCCGCGGCGACGACGCCGGTTCCCCGGCCGTGACACCGGACAAGGAGACCTGACGTGGTGCTGAAGACGATGGTGGACGAGCTCGCCGAGCACCGCTTCTTCCAGCAGTTCCCCGACGACCTGCGCAACCGGCTCGCCGACTGCGCGAAGAACGTCGTCTTCGAGCCCGGCGCGACCATCTGCACCGAGGGCACAGCCGCGACCGGCTTCTATGCCATCCGGTCCGGGCGGGTCAACGTCGGGATCCACGTGCCCTACAAGGGGCTCTCGGTCATCGAGACCCGGCGCGACGGCGACGTCATCGGCTGGTCCTGGCTGTTCGCGCCGTACCGCTGGCAGATCGACGCCGTCGCGGCCGACCGCGTCCGCGCCATCGCACTGCACGCGGACTGCCTGCTGCCCTACTTCGAGGAGCACCCGTTCGCGGGCTACCGGGTCACCACGGCGTTCGCGCAGGTGATGGAGGAGAACATCCACTCGTCCCGGTTGCGCCTGCTCGACCTCTACGGACGCGACGATGCCGGCCACCGCTGAGGCGCGCACCCGCGAGCAGAGGAGTCCGACGACTCCCCTGCTGTACCGCGTCGCCGCCACGGAGCGCGAGACGAGCGAGAGCGTCACCCTGACCCTCGAGCCGACGGCCGACGCGATCGGCCCGGTCGCACCCGGGCAGTTCACGATGCTCTGGACCTGGGGGATCGGCGAGGTTCCCATCTCGGCCAGCGCCATCACGGGCACCTCCGGGCTCGTGCACACGCTGCGCGACGTCGGCGCCGTCAGCCGGTCCATCTGCTCCAAGCAACCCGGCGACGTCGTCGGGGTCCGTGGCCCGTTCGGCCGCGGGTGGGACATCGACGCCGCGCGAGGGTGCGACGTCGTGCTGGTCGCGGGCGGGATCGGCCTGGCACCGCTGCGCCCCGTCGTCCACGCGATCCTTGCCGAGCGGAACGCGTTCGGCGCGGTGTCCCTCGTCGTCGGTGCCCGGTCCGCGGCCGACCTGCTGTTCCGGGCCGAGCTCGACGGCTGGTGGCACGGCGGCTCGATCTCGGTGCGCACCGTCGTCGACCGGGCCACCCGGAACTGGCACGGCAGCGTCGGCGTCGTCACCCACGAGCTGCCCCGGGTCTCCTTCGACCCGCCGCGCACCGTGGCCATGCTGTGCGGGCCCGAGGTGATGATGCGCATGGTCGCCCTCGACCTCCTCGACCGCGGCGTCCCGGCCGGGCACGTGGCCCTGTCGCTGGAGCGCAACATGCAGTGCGGGGCCAGGCTTTGCGGCCACTGCCAGCTCGGCCCGCACTTCGTGTGCACCGACGGCCCGGTCGTCGGCTGGGACCTCGCCGAGCCCCTGCTCAAGGTGCGTGAGCTGTGAACGCGTCGAAACCCCGTGTCGCCGTGTGGAAGTTCGCCTCGTGCGACGGCTGCCAGCTCACCCTCCTCGACTGCGAGGACGAGCTTCTCGCCGTCGCGGGAGCGGTCGACATCGTCCACTTCCTCGAGGCCTCGAGCACCTCGCTCGCTGGCCCCTACGACCTGTCCATCGTCGAGGGCTCGATCACCACGGCGGCCGACGCGGAACGTATCCGCGACATCCGCGAGCAGTCCAAGGTTCTCGTCGTCATCGGTGCGTGCGCCACGGCGGGCGGGATCCAGGCCCTGCGCAACAGCGCCGACATCACGGAGTACGTCTCCATCGTCTACGCGCGACCCGACTACATCAAGACCCTCGCGACGTCGACGCCGATCTCCGACCACGTGCGGGTCGACGCCGTGCTGCGCGGGTGCCCGATCAGCAAGAAGCAGCTCCTCGACCTGATCACGGCGTACCTGCTCGACCGCTCGCCGCGGCTCGAGGCCTCGCCCGTCTGCGTCGAGTGCAAGCGACGCGGTGTGACGTGCGTGCTCGTCGCGCACGGCACGCCGTGCCTCGGACCGGTGACGCACGCCGGCTGCGGCGCCATCTGTCCCTCGTTCGACCGCGGCTGCTACGGCTGCTTCGGCCCTGCCGACACGCTCAACCCCGACGCCCTCGTCCGCCGGCTCGGGTCACTCGGCCTCGCCCCGGAGACGATCACGCGGCTGTTCCACACCTTCAACGCCGAGGCGCCCGGGTTCGCCGAGGTCACCGCCGGAGGGGTGGTGGAGTCGTGACGACCGACGACCGGAGCCGGATCCTCACCGTCGAGGGCCTCGCCCGCGTCGAGGGTGAGGGCGCGATGCACGTGCGGGTCGTCGGCGACGAGGTCGTCGACGTCGAGCTCTCGATCTATGAGCCACCGCGGTTCTTCGAGGCCCTGCTGCGCGGCCGCGACTACACCGAGCCGCCCGATATCACCGCCCGGATCTGCGGGATCTGCCCGGTCGCCTACCAGATGAGCGCGTGCCTCGCCCTCGAGGACGCCTGCGGCGTCGTCGTCGACGGACAGCTCGCCGCGCTCCGACGGCTGCTCTACTGCGGCGAGTGGATCGAGAGCCACGCACTGCACATCCACCTCCTGCACGCCCCCGACTTCCTCGGCTACGACAGCGGCCTCTCGATGGCCCGCGACCACCGGGAGGTCGTCGAGCGGGGACTGCGCCTGAAGAAGATGGGCAACCAGCTCGTCGAGGTCGTCGGGGGGCGCGCGATCCACCCCGTCAACGTGCGGGTCGGCGGCTTCTACCGCGTGCCCGATGTTGCCGAGCTCCGCGGGCTGATCCCCGAGCTGGAGTGGGCGCGCGACGCCGCTCTCGACGTCGTGGCCTGGGTCGCCACGCTGCCGATTCCCGAGTATCAGGGCGACTGGGACCTCATCGCCCTCGTCGACCCGGACGAGTACCCGATCATGGGTCGACGTCTGGCCTCGTTGAGCGGCGCCCTGGACATCCCGGTCGAGGAGTACACCGACCACCTGCACGAGGAGCACGTCGAGCGCTCCACCGCCCTGCACAGCGCCTGGGAGCACGGGACTTATCTCGTCGGTCCACTGGCTCGCTACAGCCTCAACCACGACCGGTTGCCCGAGATCGCGCGGCAGGCGGCCGCCGCAGCCGGGCTGAAGCCGGTGTGCCGCAACCCCTTCGCGAGCATCGTCGTCCGTGCGGTCGAGGTCGTGGCCGCCTGCGCCGAGGCCCTTCGACTGATCCGGGAGTACGAGCGCCCACCACTACCGGCCGTCGCCGTCGAGCCACGGCGTGCCATCGGGCACGGCCTCAGCGAGGCACCGCGAGGGCTGCTTTACCACCGTTACGAGATCGACGAGAACGGCTCGATCCTGGCCGCCACGATCGTCCCCCCGACGTCGCAGAACCAGCGCGCCATCGAGCAGGACCTCCGTCAGGTGGCGCAGGCCAACCTCGACCTCGACGACGCCGCACTCACCGCCCGGTGCGAGCAGACGATCCGGAACTACGACCCATGCATCTCCTGTGCGACCCACTTCCTCGACCTGACCGTCGAGCGGCAGTGACCGTGCGCGCCCTCGTCATCGGCGTCGGCAATCCCTACCGCCGTGACGACGGGGTCGGTGCCGTTGTCGTGCAGCGACTGCGGGATGAGGCGGTGGTCGGCCTCGATGCCGTCGAGGCGAGCGGCGAGCCCGCAGCACTCCTCGATGAGTGGAGCGGACGCGACCTGGCGATCGTCGTCGACGCCGTCCGCTCAGGCGGCTCCCCGGGCCACCTGCACCGTTGGACCCACGAGCACGGCCACTGGGACGCCGCTCCACAGCTTGACGGCGTGAGCAGCCACGGCCTCGGGGTCGGCGACGCCGTCGAGCTCGGCCGACTGCTCGACCGGCTGCCGCGGCGTCTCGTCGTCCTCGGGGTCGAGGCGGGCGACGTCGGCGACGGCCTCGGGCTCTCGGACCCGGTGGCGAGGGCCGTCGACGTCGTGGTGGACGAGGTCCGACGCACCGTGACGCGCTAGTCCGCACCCAGTGCCGGGTTCGCCAGGCGGGCGATCTGCCGCGGCTCACGGGAGTTCTCGCCGTCCCAGAAGCGCAGCGTCCCGTCGCCGCTGGGGTTCGGACGCCGCGCCGCGAGCGGCAGCGCTGAGGTCGGCGCGTGGGCTGCCGGCGTCGCTCCGTGGGACGACGGACACGGGACGCAGCCGCGACGGGCGACCCCTCCGGGCGCTGCGAAGGTCTTCGGCAAACAACACCCGGCACAGGAGTCCCACAAGTCACGCATCGGCATCCCAAGGTGCGATCCCGGCCGTGGCGCGAGCGCGCAGAGTGACCTCGTATCAACGCATCGTGAGGCTCCTACTGCTCCCGGGCGAAGTTGGGCTCGGCGGACACCGCGGCGATCTGCGCAGGCCACCGGAGCGCTTAGAATTGCCGTGATTCCTGGCGCACTCGACGTCGGGCCCGGGGAGGTGTGCGCGATGCGTCGGCGACCAGCGGTGTACGTCGCCACTGCGGCCCTGATCGCCGCCGCCCTCCCCCTCGTCTCCACCTCGACCGCCTCCGCGACCCAGGCACCGGTCGCGTTCACCTCCGCCAAGCTCTCGACCTACCAGACCAACGGCGTCGCCTGGACCGTCGCCAGCGCGCAGGGACTGGTCTTCGTCGGCGGCACCTTCAGCGCCGTGCGCCCGGCGGGATCGGCGGCCGGCACCAACGAGGTTGCGCGAACCAACTTCGTCGTCCTCGACGCCGCGACCGGCGCCCCCACCTCGTGTGCTCCTGCCTTCCTGCTCCCGACCAGCCCCGTGGACGCCTCGGTCCGCGCGCTGGACGTGTCGCCGGACGGCGCCACGCTCTACATCGGTGGCGCGTTCAGCTCGGCCGCCGGCGTCCTCAAGCAGTACCTCGCCGCGCTCGACATCGCCACGTGCACGATCGTCCCGAGCTTCACGCCGCTCCCGAGCGGAGTGGTGCGCGCCATCGCCTCGACTTCCACCTCGGTCTACTACGGCGGCGACTTCAGCTTCGCGAGCTCCCTCGCGCGCACCTACGCCGCCGGTGCCGTCGCCGTCGGCCAGGTGGGCGCTGGGTCGCTCCTGCCCTGGGCACCCGGTCTAAACAAGCCCGTCACGGCGATCGCGCTGAAGTCCGACAGCTCGGTGGTCGTGCTCGGTGGTCGCTTCGACACCCTCAACGGCGATCTCTCCCACGGGCTCGGCGTGGTCGACACCACTGCCGGTGCCACCGTCGCGTCGTTCCCGAACGTCGTCGGCCTGACGTCGGTGGTGAAGTCGATCGCGGTCGACGACACCGGCTTCTACACCGGCCACGAGGGCACCGGCGGCGGCTCCTACGACGGACGCATGTCGTTCGACTGGGGCACCTACGCCCAGCGGTGGAAGGACAACTGCCAGGGCGCGACCCAGGCCGTCCTCGTCTACCGCAGCGTGCTCTACTCCGCCTCCCACGCGCACGACTGCAGCATCATGGGCGAGTTCCCCGACGGACAGCGCAACCACCTGCTCGCGCAGGACACCGCCACCACCTCGAAGCTGTCGTGGTTCCCGCAGACCAACGACGGCATCGGGGAGATGATCGGTCCGCGCGCCCTCAGCGTCGCGACGGCCGGCGGAACCGACTACCTCTACGTCGTCGGTGAGTTCACGACCGTGAACGGCGCTGGGCAGCAGGGCATCACGCGCTTCGGCCAGGGCGTCGACACCGTTGCGCCCTCAGCACCGGTCGTCAGCGCGACCAGCAACGTGTCGGGCCAGGCACGGGTCGTGTGGCGCACCAGCCTCGACACCGATGACTCCGACCTCACCTACAACCTCTACCGCGACGGCGGTACGACGCCGATCTACACGACCGTCGCGACGTCGTGGTTCTGGAACCGGCAGCAGCTCGTCTACCTCGACGGCCCGCTCGCCTCAGGATCCACGCACACCTACCGCGTCACCGTGTCCGACGGCGTCAACACCGTCAGCTCGGCCACGGCGTCGGTCGTCATCGCCGACCGTGCCTCGCCCTACGCCGCCGCCGTGCTGGCTGACAACCCGACGTTCTACCTGCGCTACGACGAGGGCTCCGGCGTCCTCCTGAGCGATGCCACCGCCAACCGCAACAACCTCACGCTGATGGGCGGTGCGTCCTACCGGGTGCCTGGCGCCCTCACGAAGGACGCGAGCCGTGGGATCACCCTGGCCGGTGCGGCAACCACGCCGACGGGCGTGCCGACCTCGCTGTACGGCGAAACCCGGTTCCCGTCGCCGAAGACCTACACGCTCGAGACCTGGTTCTCGACCACGACGACGACCGGCGGCAAGCTGATCGGCCTCGGCAACAAGCAGAGCTACCCCAGCTCCCAGTACGACAAGATGATCTACATGGCCGACAACGGCCGTCTGCTGTTCGGCGTCTACACCGGCGTGGTCACCACGCTGACGACACCGAACGCCTACAACGACGGCACGTGGCACCACGTCGTCGCGACGCAGGGCCCGGGCGGGATGACGGTCTACGTCGACGGCGTCAGCGTCGCGCGCAACTCCACCACGACCAACCAGAACATCAACGGCTACTGGCACGTCGGCGGCGACTCGGTCGGCAGCACCTGGACGAGCCATCCGACGTCCTCGTCCTTCCTGGGTTCCCTCGATGAGACCGCGGTCTACCCCACGGTGCTCTCGGCCTCCACCATCGCCGCCCACTACGCCCTGCGCGGCTCGCTCGGTACGCCCAACCCGACCCCGGACCCCAACCCGACACCGACTCCGACTCCCACGCCCACACCGACCCCCACTCCGACGCCGACTCCCACGCCGACGCCGACCCCCACCCCGACGCCGACTCAGCCGGGTGCTGCGCTGACGAGCACGGTCCTGCGGGCGATGTCCACAGTCCGTAGCGGAAGCGTCGTCACCGTCACGGGTCGCGTCACGAAGGTCATCGGCGGTAGCGCCGCGGCCGGGGCCAGCGTGAGCATCACGGCGATCCCGGCAGTCGGGTCGCCCGGCTCGGTTCTGGTCACGACCGGCTCGACCGGGTGGTTCACCCGCCGCTTCACCGTCCGCACGACGACGGTCTTCTCCGCCTCAGCCGTGGCGTCGCCGAGCTATGCCACGAGCCGAGGGCTGGTCCGCCAGTACGTCGTCGCCGTCCCCGTCTGCACCCTGTCACGCACCTCGGTGGTACGCGGCACGGCGGTCGGGAGCATCTGTCGCGTCACGTCACTGCCGGCCGGTGTCGCCTTCTCGGTGCAGTACTACAACGGGCGTTGGCGCACGCTGGTCTCCGGGAGATCGCGCAGCGGGCTCACCGCCGCGGTGTTCCGGATCAGCTGGCGCGGAACGTTCGCCACGCGTGTCGTGATCGGCACCAACAAGGTCTACGCCACGACGGTCAGCCCGCTGATCCGCCTGCGCGTGCTCTGAGGCGTCGACAGGCGCCGGACCGGGCAGAGCAGGGCCTGCCCTACACCGAGTCAGGTCCCGGGATACCCGCGGGCGCCAGGATCGGTGCGCTGAGCCGGTCGAACGCGTCGGTCATCTCTCCCGCCAGCAGCGGGTCCTGCTCGCCGACACGACCGGCGGCCGCGATCATCAGCTGCATCGCGACCAGCGAGGCTGCCACGCTCACGTGGACGACGCCATGGAACGCCCGACCCACCTGGGTCACACCCGACATCCGGGTCATGACACTGCTCCTCGGTCGCGGTGGGCCGGCGGTCGCCGGGCCACTCCTCCTACTGATCGGCAGCAGCAGCCACGGGACTGAGCCCGGTACACCGGTTGCTCTGCGCCCCGCGTCTGCTCAGCGATGCCCGTCCGGCGCCTGCGGCACGTCGGTCTCCTGTGTGGTCATCGTGGTCGGACCCTCGAGCTCCTCATCCGCGCCCACGTCACCGCAGTCGACGCCCTGCACGTGTACCGGTCCTTCTTCGGCTTCCTCCAGCGTCACGTCAGCAACGAGCTCCAGGAGCTGGTGGAGAACCCCGAGGAGACCGACGACCTGCTCCGCCTCGGCCGGCACCGGCTGCCCCTGCGAGCTCCCACGCCTGCAGAGCCTGGCCGCAGTGCTGGCGGGCCTACGACGGCGCTGCCGAGCTCGAGCGCGGGCTCGCCGTCCTGCTCGCCGGGCTCCTCGTGCCAGTGCCCCCGACGGCCCCTCCCGCCTGAGACCGTCACGCGCACCCGGGCACCGTGGGAAGTCCTCTCTCCGCTGGGTAGCGTCGAACACGGGGTGGCTACTCTGCGTGATAGTCAAGACAAGAAAGTCTGACCTCTCGGTTGGCTCTCCGCGGTCGCCACGTCCGCAGGGCCTGCGTACCGTCGAAGACATGAGGACACGACGGCTCGTTCGCGCATCGCTCTTCGCTTCGGTGGCGGTGGGTGTCCTCAGCGCTGCACCGGTGGCGTGGGGCTACCCGCCCGGTACCGACCCGGTCGTGTCGACGTCGAGCTCGACGTACGCGCAGGGCGAGAACATCGGCGCATCGTTCCGCAATGGCCAGCCCGATTGCCCGATCTCCTTCCACCTGACGGGGCAGGGGGTCGACGTCGTCCAGACCGTCGCCGGCGGCAAGGGCGGCACCGCAAGCACCTCCTTCGCCGGCCTCACGATCGCAGGCGGCTACAACGTCACGGCGCAGAACGTCGCGACCGGGTCGCAGCCCACATGCGGTTCGGCCTCGGTGGCAACGACGTTCAGCGTCGCGGCACCGGCAGTCGCCGCCACCGCAACCAACGACAGCACGTCCAACACCGTCAAGTACGGCGGCGGAGCGGCGCTGATCGGCATCGGACTGATGGCCACCTGGGCCGCCGTGCACTTCGGCCAGGCGAGGGCCGCCGCCAACGTCTGAGCCGGCACCGTCTCCAGAGTTCGTCTGCGCCACCAGCGATCCCACGTGCGGGTCACGTCGGGAACCCTCGCGCATCGGGGACTACGCCCCGCAGGGAGCGAGTGCAGCGCCGACCTTCTCCTCGTTCGCCATCGGCTGAGCCAGCACTGAGGGTGCCGCGCTCCCGCTCACACGCGGCTCAGTGAAGTGGACCGAGAGAGTCCGCGTCTGCCCGCGCAGCAGGGTCACGTCGTAGCGCCAGACCGGGTGGCCACGCTCGCTGCCCTCGGTCACCGGAACGGCGACACCGTCGAGCGTCGCCGTCTCCGCCGTCGCACCGACCGGACCGTACACGTAGGCGATCAGCATCGTGGATCCCCTCGGCGCCTGGGGATCGTCGAGCCGCTGGTCGGCGTAGGCCGGGAGGTCCTTCGGTGCGAAGTTGGTCAGCCGCAGGGTGACGGCCGACGGCGCGGTGCCACCCACGCACACGTTCGCGAGGTAGTGGACCGACGCCGTGACGTAAGCATCCATCTTGTTGCCGGCTCCGTTGACGAGCGCGACCGTCGTCCACGGCCCGGCGGCGTCGGGCAGCACGCCGCCGACAGGGGCGATGGCGAGCGCGGCCTCCTCCTTCGCAGCGGCGCTCCAGGCGAGCAGCCGCCGTTCGTCCACCAGGGGCAGCACCGCCTTGCCGAGCGCACGCACGTCGACCGCGCCGGTGGTGAGGGCGCCGAACAGCCTGTGCAGCAACGCGATCACGACGGCGTCATGTCCTACACCGTCGGGGAACGCGTGGTAGATGCCCCTGGTGAAGAACGCTTCCGCGGTCGTGGACGTGACCGTGAATCCACCAGCGCTGACCGGGCCGGTACCCGCGAGCACCGCTGCAACTACGCGCGTGTCAAGGGCAGCGATGCCGTCGACCTTGATGCCCTCGGCCGCGAGGCTGCCGAGGGCGAGCTGTGCGGCGTAGGGGAAGTGCGGGGAGATGTTGACCGACTGCCACTCCGAGACGCTGGCACCCCACAGCCGTCGGTACTCCGCCGGGAGGGTGCTCACCGGCAGCCAGCTGTTCGTGACGACGGAGTCGTTGGCAACCACCGACTCCAGGTGGAGCCGGCCCAT
Source organism: Candidatus Nanopelagicales bacterium (assembly GCA_038206635.1). GTDB lineage: Bacteria > Actinomycetota > Actinomycetes > S36-B12 > CAIYMF01 > Longivirga. The sequence goes on from JBBRAQ010000020.1 coordinate 56,167, forward strand.
GTCAGCCGTGACGATGGCGAGCGTCCCGAAGAATCCGCCCCCACCCCGGAGCTCGGCCGGGTTCAGCAGCAGCACCCCCCATGTCCGCGGACCATCAGCGCCGAGAAGTGCTGGCAGCACAGCGAACGAGACCGCGAGGTCGTTCGCGCCGACCGCACCTGCGAACACCTGCTGGGTGCGCCGAACCGCATCGGCGACCGGCCCGACGAGACCGTCGGGGTTCAGCGCGCTGATCTGCGCGCCACCCAGTGTGAGCGCGGCGGCGAAGGTCGTGAACGCGGGCGCCGCAGCGCTCAGGGCCGCCACGTCGATGCGGCCGTCCTTGGCGCGCAGCCGGGCGGGATCGAGCGAGGGGAGCACCGCCTGCACTCCGGTGGCGGACGCCGCGATGTCGTCGGCAGCGACAGCGATCGTGCGCGTCGCCTCGACGTCGCGCCCCACCCACGGCACGTGCGCCGCCGCCCACCACACCGGGCCAGACGTCAGCGACCGCAGCTGAGACGCCTGCTCCTGCACGGTGGTGATGTCGGCGGCAAGAGCCGTCGTGTCCAGGGCCCGGGCATGGACCTCGGCGGTGGCGAGAGTCGCCTCGAGTGCCCTCGACTGTCTCTCGGCCTTGAGACCCGTGTAGGCCAGCCACCCCAGCGCGCAAAGGATCACGAGCCCGATCAGCACCAGCAGCCAGGGCCACCAGCGAGGGCCGCGCACCTGGCCAACGCCGAGCGCACGACGATGGCTACCCGTGTCCTCGGAGGGCGTCACAAGGCCCGGGCCGCCGCCGACGACGACGTCGGAATCTGCAGGGGCCACGCTTCGAGTCTGACGAGTCGACGTCGGCGTTGCGCCCCGGGGAGTGGCATGAGTCCGTTCGTAGGACGCGCGCGACGTCGCTCGCAGGGAGGCACAAGCCCACTGCTCAGGTGGCGATGGTTCGTTGACCTTCGCGCGACGTCTGACGGCCCATCCAGACCACCGCGATGGAGATCGCCAGTGATACAGATGCGCTGCATCACGCCGCGCCGCCCCGGGTCTGCTCCGATCCGAGCCGAACCTCGACGGGTGAGCCGACGCCCACGAGGCGAACGGCCTCGAGCGACCTGTGAGGCTCCGGGACGTGCGTAGCAGCGAGGTCCCGGAGCCCGGCCCGCATCTCCGCGACAGGCGCGCGGACATCGAGCCGGTCCAGCATCGAGGGCCATAAGGGTGCCACGGGGACCTGGGACACGAGGGGGTGGTTCGGCCGAACGTCGTTCTCGCCGGTGGCGAAGAGGTCCTCCTCGAGCTTCTCGCCCGGCCTCAGGCCGGTGAACAGCATCCGGAGGTTCTGGCCCGACTGCGCGATGAGGTACTTCGCGACGTCGGCGATGCGTACCGGCTCGCCCATGTCCAAGACGAGGACCTCTCCGTCCTCGCCGATCGCCGCGGCCTGGAGAAGCAGCTGCACGGCCTCGGGGATCGTCATGAAGAACCGTGTGACGTCGGGGTGCGTCACGGTCACTGGGCCGCCGTCGCTGATCTGGGCAGCAAAGGAGTGCAGGACCGATCCGTGACTCCCGAGGACGTTGCCGAAACGCACCGAGACGTAGGTGCCAGTGCTCTCCGAGCCGACGGCGGAGGTCAGCCGCTCGGTGATGCGCTTGGAGTAGCCGAGCACGCTGACCGGGTCCGCGGCCTTGTCGGTAGAGATGTTGACGAAGACCGTGACGCCGGACTCCTGGGCCGCGCGTAGCACGTTGAGCGTGCCATAGACGTTGGTCTTGGTCGCCTCGGCGGGGTACTTCTCCAGCAACGGCAGGTGCTTGAGCGCGGCCGCATGGAAGACGATGTCGGGCTCGAACGCCATGAACACCTCGCGCATCCGGCATTCGTCGCGGATGCAGCCGAGGATCGTGAACTCGTCGTCGAGCAGGGCCCGGTGCTGGATGCTCAGCTGGGTGGCGTGGAGGCCATTCTCGTCGCGGTCGAGGAGACCCAGCGCCGCCGGGCCGAAGGCATGCACCTGCCGCGCGAGCTCGGAGCCGATCGATCCTCCGGCACCGGTGATGAGCACCCGGCGACCGTGCAGGAACTCGCCGATCTCGGTCAGGTCCGTGTGCACCGCCGCCCGACCGAGGAGATCCTCCTCGTTGATGTCGCGAACGTCGAAGACACCGGCGCTGCTGCCGGCCAGGTCCGCCAGCGGCGGAAGGACCTTCACGCGTAGCCCGAGCTCGGTTGCCGCGGTGTTGAGCTCGCGCAGGACGGCCGACGTCGCGCTAGGCAGCGCGGCCACGATGGTCGTCGCGCCGGTCGAGGCGGCCGTGGCTGCAAGGGCGTCGCGCCCTCCACCGATCCGCAGACCGCTGATCTGGCGGTGCTGCAGCCCCGGGTCGTCGTCGAGGATGCCGACGACGCGGTAGGGGCTGTCGGGGTTGGTCTGGATCCAGCGGATGAGCTGGTGCCCGGCCTCGCCGGCACCGAACACGATCACCGGCTCGGCGGTGTCGGCCGGCTGTTGCCCGTTCTCGCGTACGAGCCTCACCGTGTAGCGGACACCGAGCATGAGGATGAGCGCCAACCCGGTCGCGACGAGCGGCCGGCTCGCGGGAACGACACGCGGGGAGCTCAGCAGCACGAGCATCTCGATGGCCGCACCGGTGATCAGAACGACCTCGGAGACGCCGCGGACCTCGTCGAAGGACCCGTAGGCGAAACGGCCGCGGTAGAGGCGGCGGGCGACACCGACCGTGACCTGGAGCAGTCCGGCGAAGGTGCTCAGGGCCAGGACGGACAACCAGGGGACGGTGGTGACGTCGAACTCGGCGCGCAGCAGCATGGCGGAGCCGAGGGCGGCGTACCAGGAAGCCACGTCGATGACGGCCTGGAGCACTCGATCACGCCGGACGCGTGCCACGGCGACCACCTCATCCATCTCCGCACGACCTCCTGAGGGGGAAGGTCGACACCGTGAGCAGTCGATCTTGAACTCACCGAGCCGCGATCGACCGCGCTGCGCCCGAGGAGCGCCTGTCATCGCCACGGTAGGAGCGCCCGGATGGGCTGTCCCGCCCGGAGAGTGAACGGTGAGGAACGGGATCCGGCGGGACCCGCCCACTTCGGTGACCTAGAGTCGCGCCCTGCGTCACCCTCTGCACACCAGGAGTCACGGGTTCACCTCGTCTACGCTCGGTGCACGAGGGCAGCACAGCCAGCGCGTCCCCTGAGGTCGTGAGGTCTGATGGATCTGCGTGACTACCTGCGCGTCGTGCGCAAGCGATGGGTCACCATCGCGCTGCTGACCCTCCTGGGCCTCGCTGGCGCCACTGTCGCGACCGTGCTGAGTCCCCAGGTGTACACCGCGTCCGCGCAGTCCTTCGTCGCCATCACGAACGCCGACAACTCCGCTGGCAACATCCTCTCGGGTGCGACGTTCACCCTGCAGCGGGTCAAGAGCTACACGCAGATCGTCGACAGCCCCGAGGTCCTCCAGCCGGTCATCGACGAGCTGCACCTCACCGTGACGACCCAGCAGCTTGCCCCCACCGTCACTGCGACGAGCCCCCTCGACACCGTGCTCATCGAGGTGTCGGTCAAGGACTCCAGCGCCAAGCAGGCCGCCCTCGTCGCCGATGCCGTGGCCAAGCAGCTCGGCAGCGTGATCGAGAACCTCGAGAAACCCAACGACGGGACGGCCTCGCCGGTCAAGGTCAGCCTCGTCCACCCCGCCGACGTCCCGACGTCGCCGTCCTCACCTCGCACCCTGGTCAACATCGCGCTGGGCCTGCTCATCGGCCTCGCCCTCGGCCTCGCCTACGCCTTCATCCGCGAGGCCCTCGACACCCGGATCACGAGCGTCGAAGAAGTCTCGGAGATCCACGGCTCGGCCCCGCTCGGCATGATCCCGTTCGACGCCGACATGAAGAACCACCCGCTGGTGTCACTGACGCCGCAGTCCGATCTCGCCGAGGCCTTCCGCGCTATTCGCACCAACCTGCAGTTCGTCGACGTAGACAACCCGCCCAAGGTGGTCGTGGTCACCTCCTCGATGCCCGGCGAGGGCAAGACCGTCACCTCGTGCAACCTCGCGATCGCCGTGGCGCAGACGGGGTTGCGGGTGGCCCTGGTGGAGGGCGACCTCCGGCGTCCGACGATCTCGGGCATCCTCAAGATCGAGGGATCCGTCGGCCTGACCGACGTGCTCAGCGGCGCCGTACCGCTCAAGGAGGCCATCGTCGGGTGGAACCGCGGGCTCGTCGCGGTCCTCCCATCGGGTGGCCGTGTGCCCAACCCCTCCGAACTGCTCGGCTCGCACGCGATGAAGGCCCTGCTCGAGTTCCTCCGGGAGAACTTCGACCTCGTGATCATCGACGCGCCACCGCTCCTCCCCGTCACCGACGCCGCCGTCATCGCCAACGCCGCGGATGGTGCCCTGGTGGTGGTCCGGGAGGGCCAGACCACCCGCGAGCAGCTCACCAGGGCTCTCGGTGCCCTCGAGCAGGCCGATGCCTCGATCCTCGGAACAGTGGTCAACTTCGTCCCTACGACCAGGAGCGGCCACGACGGCTACGGATACGGATACGGGTACAAGGCCGAGGACGAGACCTCCAAGGGCCGCCGCCGCTCGAGAACCGAGGGCGCACGCGGCTCCGGACGGTCCGGCTGTCGACGCAGCGGAAGCGGCGACGACGACGCCGACGGCTCCGGCGTCCCCGGTGCGCCTCCGGCACCGACAGCCACAGCCACAGCCACCACGTACCACCCCGGGGGCGGTTTGACGCCACCCGACATCCCTCGGTCCTGACTGCCGGACACGCCTCGGGCGAGACCACGCCCAGGCCCTCCCGAGGCGGTCTGCGTCGCGGCCGACTGCCGGAAACGATCGCTGCGTGCCGTTCACGTTCACGTTCGCCCATCCCGCGGCCGTGCTGCCGCTCTTCCGCGGGCGTCTCGTGGCCGGCGCCCTCGTCGCCGGGTCGATGGCCCCCGATGTCGCCTACTTCGTGCCGATGCCCTCGTGGGCGGGCGAGGGGATGTCGACCCTCACCCACTCCGTCGCGGGGATCGCCACCGTCGATCTCGTGATCGGCCTTGTCCTGTATGGACTCTGGCGCTGGGCTGTGCGGTGCCCGACCCTGGCGCTGCTGCCCGAGCCGTGGCGCGGCGCGGCCACGCGCGAGACCGACGCCGCTCCGGATCCCCGGCACGCGGCTGCCTGGTCCTACCTCGGCATCTCGGTCGTCATCGGCGTCACGACCCACCTGCTCCTCGACCTCGTCACGCACGAGTCGGGCCCAGACCAACTTGTCGGCCCGGTCGTCGGTGGCGGCGGCTACCGCTGGGGGTGGCTGCAGGTCCTCCTGAGCATCGTGGGCCTCGCCGTCCTCGCCTGGTGGTGCTGCCGCTGGCTCGACGCCGTCGCACCGGCCAGGCAGCCGCGACCGGCACCCGGCGCGTCGTGGGCCCTCGGCGCCCTTGCCGCCGGGGCGCTGGCCGGGGGGGCGTGGCGGCTCCTCCACCACGACCCCGTGCCCGACGCCCTCGGCTGGCTGAGCACCGCCCTCGTCGGCGCGGTCGTCGGCGCCGAGGTCGTCGGCTCGTCCTCGTCGGTCTCTGGTCGGGTTCGCACCGCCGTGGAACGCCGATCCGGTCCGGGCGGACCTGACAGCAGGCCTCACCCCTGCGTTGCCCCCTAGCATTCTGGGTGGGGCGCTGGAATGGAGACGAGGGTGCACGTTCTCGTGGTCTGCCACGCGAACGTCTGTCGTTCGCGCGCCGCAGCGACGATCCTGTCTGCACCGCTGGCCGACCTCGGGGCCGGAGTCTCCGGCGCCGGGCTGGACGCGCGCGTCACCGACCTGCCGTGCCCGGTGACGATGAACTACCTCGAGCAGCGCAGCGACGCCCCGGTCGGCGCGGGCGCCACGTCCTCGCGCGAGGAGCCCGACCAGCCCCCGACGTCCGACGGGGTCCTCGCAACCCGCATCGGCTTGCCGCCGGTCCGGCTCACCCGGGCCATGGTCGAGTCCGCCGACCTCATCCTCACCGCGACGCGCGAGCTGTCCTCGGGCGTCGCGGGCCTGAGCCTCGCCTCGCGACCGCGCACCTTCACCTTGATGCGCGCCGCGGCGTCCGCCGCCTGGGTCGCCTGGTTCGTCACCTCCGAGACCCTGCCCCCCGGCGCCGCGCCGCTGCCACCAGCCGGAGACCGCGAGGCCCGCTGGGCGTGGCTCGTCGGTGAGCTCGACGCCGCCCGCGGGCAGGCGCCCGTGCTCTCGTCCGGCCCGGGAGCCGAGGTCGACGACGTGCCTGACCCGCACGCTGGCGAGACGGACCACGAGATCACGCTCCGGATGATCGAGACCGCCTGCGATCTCCTCCTCGCTGCGGCGCGCGTCGTCCTCGAAGCCCCCTGAGGACACAGGCGTTCGCGACTCAGGGCCTCGGGACACGGAGTTTCGGGACACAGGGGCTCGGGCACGACGCCTCCGGCCGGCGGGCACTATGTGCGGGTGACGGACGACGGCGCACCGACCCCCGCGGACCACACCGCCGACAACCGGTCGCCCTATGACCGCATCGCCGCGCGGTACGCCGAGAACCACTGCTGCGCACGCTCGGGCAACGAGCACACCGTCACGACCCTGCAGTCCTCGTTCCTCGCGGGCCTCCCCGCCGGCGGGCTCATCGCCGATCTCGGGTGCGGACCTGCGTCGGACGGAGCACGCGTCACCGCGCGCGTCACCGCACACGGGTTCCGCGTCGTCGGGATGGACCTCTCGGCCGGAGATGCTGCGGATCGCCGCGGAGACTCTGCGCGGCCGTGTCGCACCGGCTGACCTCCGCGCGCTCCCCGCCACCGACGGGGCCCTCGACGGGATCTGGTGCACCGCAGCGCTTCTCCACGTTCCCGAGTCCGACGCTCGCGCCGTCCTCAGGGAGTTTCGTCGCACCCTCCGGGCGGCCGGTGTCCTCGCACTCGTCACGGCGATCGGTGAGTCGTCGCGGTTCGAGGACGTCCCGTACGCACCGGGCGAGCGCCGCTGGTTCGTCTACCGGTCCCCGGACCGGCTCCGCAGCCAGCGCGTCGCTGCCGGTCTAGAGATCGTGTCCGACGCGCGCATCCCGAGCGCCCGCGACTGGTGGACGGTCCTGGCCTGCGCGGTGTGACCGCCGCGTCAGCTGCTGACGGCGGCGCGGGCCTCCACGAACGCCGCGACGGCGCGGTCGACGTCGTCGTCGGTGTGGGCGGCGGACAACTGCACCCGGATCCGCGCCTGGCCCTGCGGCACGACGGGGAAGGAGAACGCGACGGCGTAGACGCCGCGGGCGAACAGCTCCTCGGCCACGCGCCCGGCCACGACGGCGTCGCCGAACATCACCGGCACGATCGGGTGCTCGCCCGGCAGCAGGTCGAAGCCCGCGGACGTCATTCCGGCGCGGAACCGCGCGGCGGCGTGGTGCACCTGGTCACGCAGGCCCCCCGACGTCTCCAGGACCTCGAGGACGGTCAGTGACGCCGCGACGATGGGTGGCGCGACGGAGTTGGAGAACAGGTAAGGGCGGGCCCGCTGCTTGAGCAGCTCGACGATCTCCCGGCGCGCGGCGATGTAGCCGCCGGAGGCGCCGCCGAGCGCCTTGCCGAGGGTGCCGCTCACTATGTCCACGCTGTCGGTGACGCCGAACAGCTCAGGCGTCCCCCGGCCGCTCGGCCCGACGAAGCCCACGGCGTGGGAGTCATCGACCATCACGAAGGCGTCGTACTTCCTGGCCAGGCCACAGATCTCGTCGAGGGGGGCGAGGTACCCGTCCATCGAGAAGACTCCGTCGGTCACCACCAGGCGGTAGCGGGCGTCGGCCGACTCGACGAGCCGGGCCTCGAGCTCGGCCATGTCGCGGTTGGCGTAGCGCAGCCGCTTCGCCTTGCACAGTCGGATGCCGTCGATGAGCGACGCGTGGTTGAGCGCGTCGGAGATGACGGCGTCCTGCTCGTCGAGGAGAGCCTCGAAGACACCGCCGTTCGCGTCGAAGCAGGAGCCGAACAGCACTGCGTCCTCGGTTCCGAGGAACTCGGCGAGCTTCACCTCCAGGGCTCGGTGGATGGTCTGCGTGCCGCAGATGAACCGCACGGACGCCATGCCGTACCCCCACTCGCCCAACGCATCTGCCGCCGCGGCCACCACGCGGGGGTCGTCGGCGAGGCCGAGGTAGTTGTTGGCACACAGATTGAGGACGTCGCGGCCCTCGGTGTCGACGACGTGCGTCCCCTGCGGGGAGGCCATCACCCGCTCGGGCTTGTAGACGCCGGTGACCCGCATCCCGTCGAGGCGCTCCGACAGCTCGGTGCGCAGGGCGTCCAGGGCACTCCCCTGCGGCGTCATCCCGCCACCTCCCAGTCGAGCAGGACCTTGCCGCACTTACCGCTTGCTGCCACCTCGAAGGCCTCCTCGAACTCGGTGTAGGGGAACCGATGGGTGATGACGGGCGAGATGTCGAGCCCCGCCTGCACGAGCACCGACATGGCATACCAGGTCTCATACATCCGCCGGCCGAAGATGCCCTTGATGGTGAGCATCGAGTGGATGACGCGGTCCCAGTCGAACTCGATGCTGCTCGAGGGCAGACCCAGCAGGGCGATCTCGCCGCCGTGCACCATCGAGTTGATCATGGAGTGCAGGGCGGGGGGCGCCCCGGACATCTCCAGCCCGACGTCGAATCCCTCGACCATCTCGAGCTCTGACATCACCGCACGCAGGCTCGTCGACGACGCGTCGATCGCCCGGGTGACCGCACCCATCGACGTCGCAAGCGCGAGCCGGTCCGCACTGACGTCGGTGATGACGACGTGACGCGCACCCGCGTGCCGGACGACCGAGGCGGCCATGATGCCGATGGGGCCGGCGCCGGTGATGAGGACGTCCTCGCCGAGCACGTCGAAGCTGAGGGCCGAGTGCACGGCGTTGCCGAACGGGTCGAAGATCGCCGCGACGTCCGGATCGATCGGGCGCGGGTGCCGCCACACGTTGGTCACCGGGACGACCACGTGCTCGGCGAAACCGCCGTCACGGTCGAGCCCGATGCTCACGGTGTTCGGGCACAGCTGGCGCACGCCGGCCAGGCAGGAACGGCAACGCCCGCAGACGATGTGGCCCTCCACGCTCACGAGGTCGCCGACATCGACGGTGTCGACGCCGCTGCCGAGAGCCTCGACGCGGCCTGCGATCTCGTGACCGAGCACCACCGGCGGCTTCACGGCGCCCTGCGCCCACGGGTCCCAGGACCGGACGTGGAGGTCGGTTCCGCAGATCCCGGTCCGCAGCACGCGGATCAGCACCTCGCCGGCGTGCGCCTCGGGCTTGGGGACGTCGCGCAGCCACAGCCCAGGTGCGGCCTCTGCCTTGACGAGTGCCTTCATGCCCCCACGATGTCACCCGGCAGGGCGTGGGGGCGCCCGGGTCAGGAACGGGGGATCGACTTCCGCTGGCAGGTTCTCCCGGGCCCGACGTCCTCGCAGTGGTAGCGGACGGTGCACCGCCTGACGTAGCGGCCGTTCAGAGCTGCGCGCCCGACGCGTAGAGGACAGCCAAGTGCTCGACGAGGGCCGCAGCCGACGCCGGGGAGCGGTCGCCCTCCCACGCGATCAGGGACTCGACCAGCCCGCCGGTGAGCACCACGGCGGTCAGCCCGAGCCGTCGGCGTACCCCCCGCGACGCGGTCGGGCCGTCGCGGAGCGGGCGCATGAGCCGCGCCCCGAGGGCGCTGAACGTCTCGAGCAGGGCTCGCCGCTGGGACCGGAACTCCTCGGTGCCCAGCGACTCCATCAGCGCGACGCGGATCGTGCGCGGGTCCGCGGTGAAGTAGCCCACGATCGCCTCCACTACCGCCTCCGCCCGCTCCCCCGGGTCGTCGGACGCCGTCAGCGCCGCCATCACCGTCGACTCCACGTCCGCGGCTATCTGGGCCACGACGGCGGCGAAGAGGTCCTCCCGGTCGGCGGCGTGGTCGTAGAAGTACCTCGGGCTCAGCCCCGCGACACCGCAGATGTCGTGCACCGTGCTCGCAGCCCAGCCCTTCCCGGCGAAGACCTCGAGACCGGCGGCGAGCAGCTGCTCACGACGCCGGGAGTCGCGCTCGCCGGAGCTGAGACCGGCATACAGCCGCTCAGCCATGCCCTGTCCTCCTGCGCGATCGCCTTGTAGCGTGACCCTACAAGAGGAAAGGCACAGTTCCAGATATCCGGGACCTAACACGGAGGAGAGCGATGAGCCCCTGGGACACCGAGGAGAGCCAGCTCCTGCGCGAGTCCGTGCGCCGGTTCAGCGAGCGCGAGGTGCTCCGCCACCTCGAGTCGTGGGAGGAGCAGGGGCTCGTGCCCCGCGAGCTGCACAAGTCCGCTGCGGACGCCGGGCTGCTCGGCATCGGCTTCCCGGAAGAGGTCGGCGGATGCGGCGGGACGGCGATCGACGCGCTGATCGTGGCCGAGGAGCTCATTGCCTCCGGCGGATCGTCGGGCCTCGTCGCGGCGCTGTTCACCCACGGCATCGGCCTACCGCACCTCGTCGCAGCCGGCGACCCCGGACTCATCGAGCGCGTGGCACGTCCTGTGCTCGCCGGCGAGAAGATCGTCGCGCTCGCAGTGACGGAACCGAGCGGCGGCTCCGACGTCGCCGGGCTGCGGACCCGTGCCGTGCGTGACGGGGACGACTACGTCGTCACCGGCTCCAAGCTCTTCATCACCTCGGGAACACGGGCGGACTTCATCACGACCGCAGTCCGCACCGGCGGTGACGGTACCGCTGGGATCTCTCTGCTGCTGATCGACTCCGGCCTGCCGGGGGTCCGGGTCTCCGCACCGCTGAAGAAGATGGGCTGGCTCTGCTCGGACACCGCCGAGCTGGGCTTCGACGGTGTCCGCGTCCCCGCCTCGAACCTCGTCGGCCCGGAGAACAGCGGCTTCCTCGCGATCATGACGCAGTTCGCCGCGGAGCGTCTCTCGATTGCCGTGCAGGCCTACGCGACGGCGCAGCGCTGCCTCGACCTCACCCTGCGCCACGTGCGAGAGCGCGAGACGTTCGGCCGACCGCTCGCGAGCCGGCAGGTCGTCGCGCACCGCCTCGCGGAGACCGCCCGCGACATCGATGTCGCCCGCACCTACACCCGCGCCGTCATCGCGGACTGGCAGGCCGGCGCCGAGGTCATCATGCGTGTCGCGATGGCCAAGAACACCGCCGTCGCCGCCTGCGACCGCGCCGTCGACACGGCCGTGCAGCTGCACGGCGGGATGGGCTACATGCGCGGGTGCGAGGTGGAGCGCCACTACCGGGACAGTCGGATCCTCGGCATCGGCGGTGGAACCACCGAGATCATGACCGAGGTGATCGGCCGGCTCCTGCTCGCCCGCCCCTGACACGCTGCCCCGTCCGCTCCCGTCCTGCACGCCCTGCACGCCCTGACCTTTCGACGTCCTGGTGCCGTGGTCGTGCCGGTTCTGGCTTGCTCGGATCCGCCGGCCATCGCTGGCCATGGCGCGCCGGTGGGACCGGGCTCTCGGGGAGGTCGGTTGTGGTGGTGCACGCGCTGGGCCGTGCTGGTCAGGGCTGGGTTTGTCGGTCGGGTGGGGTGAGCTCCCAGTACCCGGTCGTTCCTGGGTTGGTGTCGGCCGGTGGGGTGATGACCCATCCGTCGTCGTGGACGACGTGGTGGTGGCGGAGGCAGAGCGGGACCGGGTCGGCCAGGGAGGTGTCGCGGCCGTGTTCTCGTTCGCGGACGTGGTGGGCGTGGGTCCGGTCGACCTGGACCCGGCACCCGGGGAAGGCGTGGTGCTCGTCGCGGGCTTCGAGGGCGCGGCGCAGCCTCGGGGTGACGGTCCCGAGGCCACGCCCGACGTGGAGGACCGTCCGGGCCCGGTCGCGCCACCACTGCGGTGCACCAGTGCACCCGCCGGCCGCGGTTGCCCCGCCTGCGAGGGTCAGCGGCGGTGTGGTGGGGTCGATGGGGGTGATGGTCGAGTCGCACAGGATGCGGTGGATCGACGCACTCGACAGCAGCACCGACTCCTCGACCCCCGGGAGGTGGAGCTGCCCGCCCAAGCCCGCGGCCAGGTCAGCGGCGTCGGCGGTGCGGGTCAGGTGGGCGGTGATGACCATGATCTCCCCGACCTTGTGGCACCTGAGGAACTGGTTGGCATCGGCATCGATCGCGGCCCGGTCGACCCCGTCGGGGTCGGCGATGAGCCGCAACCGGGCCACCGCACGCGTCACATCATCGACGGTGCCGGTCTTGGCTACCTGACGGACGATGGCCTCCGCGCGCACGGACTCCACGACCCGGTCCCCGGACGGCACCGCCGCC
>JBBRAQ010000021.1:0-67980 GCA_038206635.1 Candidatus Nanopelagicales bacterium
CGCTTACAGCCTGCTCCGCACGATCTGCAACGCCGCGATCGCCGACGACCTGATCAGCACGAACCCGTGCCGGATCCGCGGCGCCGGTAACACCCGCGCGGTGCGCGAGGTCACCATCGCGACCCTGCCCGAGCTCGAAGCCATCGTCACCGCGATGCCCGAACGACTCCGCCCGATGGTCCTGCTCGCCGCGTGGTGCGGGCTGCGCTTCGGCGAGCTCGCCGGGCTCACCCGCACCGACCTCGACCTCGAGGCCGCCACCGTGACCGTGCGCCGCGCCGTGGTCCGCCTGCCCGGGGAGTTCATCGCCGGGGACCCCAAATCCGCTGCCGGCAAGCGCACCGTCGCGATCCCACCGCACCTGCTCGACGAGCTGGACTGGCACCTGAACAACCACGTGCTCGCCGCAGACGACTCACCGGTGTTCAGCCGGTACGACGCCGGCTACGGCGGCTACATCCCCCTCTACAGCCTCCACAGGGCCTTCTGGCCCGCCCGCGAGGCCGCCGGACGCCCAGACCTGCACTTCCACGACCTGCGCCACACCGGAGCCACCCTCGCCGCCGCCACCGGCGCCACCCTCGCCGACCTCATGGCCCGCATCGGGCACTCCACCCCCGCCATGGCCCTGCGCTACCAACACGCCGTCGAAGGACGAGACCAACAGATCGCCGCCGCACTCTCCGGGTTCGCCCAAGGCAAAGTCATCGCCCTCAACGCCCGAAGCGTCACCGGCTGACCAGCAGGCGGGTGCGAAGGTTCCGAAGCGACTCCGTCACCGGTCCCTCCCTCGGAGGCTGAAAGCACTCCGGGAGTTGTCCGTCACCGAGACGAAGTTCAAGATCATTTCGATGATGACTCCTCTGGCTCTAAGAGAGCGAGCGGGTCTGCCCAGAGTTTGGTTGACACCTCAACCAGACCGGGGGCAGACCCGGGCGTGTAGTTAAGGCTCTTCGGTGTCCGGTCCGGGACTCGTGTCGTGTCGTGTCGTGTCGTGCCGTGTGATGTGATCTCGGATGAGATGTGGGCGGTCATCGGGCCGTTGAAGCAACAGTCTCAATCGAGGACAGCGCGAGCACGCATTGTCGTTCGCGACGTACCGGCCCAGCCCCCCACCAGAAACAGAAGGCTCGCAACTGCAATCGATGGCCAGTCACTGGCGGGGTGAAGGACCCACCAGACGATTGAGTCATCGGAACCCAAGACCGAAGCCGCCACGGCAGACGCGGGGGCGACAACCAGGGCGGCAACCCCCCCAACCAATCGAAGCGCTAGAAGTGCTGCGCCCAGGTAGCCAGCGAGGTTGCGTATGGTGACGGTCGCAAGAGGCACTCCACCGATGGCTGTAACGATGAGCGCCACGCCGAGCGTGACGCCGACGATGGTGGCTCGAAACAAGAGTGGTGTCGGGCGAACCGCCACGGCCTCGAAATTCAGCGGGCCACGCTGCACGGCACTCGCCACTCCTGAAGCAATGAGTGACGGCAACAGCACCGAGAAGGGCGCGTCGCCCAAACCGAGTCGAACGACCGGCATCGGTCGATCTCCAACCCAACCCTGGACTAGCGCCACCAGAACAATGAGCGCGAAGCCGGCGGGTTCGAGATGAGCTCTAAGCCACAGGGTCAATTGACGACACCCGAGCACACTCCGGCGGCACGCCGCACCAAAGCATTGATCTCGTCCTTTTGCTCCGGCAACGGTAGGGCCTCGATGCGCGCCAAGGTTGCGCGTTGATCGTCGCTCGCGCCGGCTGCGTCGAGCGAATCCTGTGCGTCGAGACCTAGTCGTCCACTCCACCAAGCTCGCACAATGGGCCCGTCGTCAGGAAACTCCTGGGGAACCGCCGTTTCAACGCCTCCCGTCTGCTGCCTAAAGCACTGGGTTGATGGGGACAGCGAATAGACGGCACCTGAGAGCAATTTTTCTACGTCGCCAGACGCTGCGACCCAGGACGTCGTTGGCCAACGAACCAGTCCTGGATCCAACTCTGTGAACTTGTTCGGGATGTCCAGGCCGTCCGACTCGCCCAGAATCCGCCGTAGCACTTGCTCAGATGAGGCGCGGTTCTTCTCGTGCTCGGGCCACAGGCAGAGTTCAACACCAGAACGGGAGCTGCAGTAGGGAGCCCCGGCTCTCGGTTCGTTGGCCGATGGCCCGAATATCTGCGCTGACAGGCAGGCAGTCACCAGCGAACCCGTGGCTAGGATCGCAAGAGCCGCCCGAGTGACTGAGGCTCGCGCGTTCCAACGCGGAAGCGCCGCCGCAGCCGCCAAGGCAAGTGCCATCGAGAACGCGAGGTGTGCCGTGAACGCTCGCTGTGGCAAATCCTCGTAGATCCAACAGCAGTTGCTCGATATGCCGGTCACATGTCTCAACCAGTATGTGCTGAGCGCTGGCGGGAACGCGATGACCACGTAGGGCACCACGAGAGCGGCAGGAATCGCCAGCACTGCAGGAAGATTGGCGCCCAAGGCTAAGCCGAACAACACGTACGCGAGTGATTGAATCGCAGCTGCCACAGCCAGCCGCGGGTCAGGGAGTGGAAAGGCGCCCGCCGAAGCCGCAGTGGCTGCCATGAAGGTCGAGATGAGCACTGAGAACGCCACGGCGGGGGGGCCGGCGATGCTGGCCCAGACTCGGGAGGGGCTGCGGCCGTGTGGACCCGATTGCAGCACCGCCGATCGACGGAGCCGTCCCGCAGTCAACGCGCCGCCCAACGCCGCGATGGGCGCGATGAGTACTAGGGCACCATATGCGCGGATGTTCTCCGACAGCCCGTACCCCGAACCAGTGGGAAAAGTGGAACTGATGAAAAGTTGGCCCACGATGGTGGCAGCGGGGAGCGTGAGCCAGAGAAACGCGAACCAGGCGGCAGTCCGAAAACGCATCAGATGTCATTCCCCTGACGCGATTCGACGATTGCGCACGCGGCGCGGTAAGCCGCGACGGCATCGCCTCGACCACTGGCATCAAGTGCGAGAAAGTCCGCGACTGGCGAAGAGTACGGCGCACGAGAGGGGAGCAATACCACTACGTGGTCGAACAACGATCCGATGTCCTCGACTTGGTGGGTAGCAACAATGACTGGAATATCCAGATCGCCGATGAGGCGAGCGAATCGATCGCGCTGGTCTGGATCGAGTCCGGCCGTCGGCTCGTCCAACAGCAGCCATCCTGGTGATCCGATCAGCGATTGGGCGAGGCCGAGGCGCCTGATCTGCCCTCCGGACAGACGAGAGGACTGGGTTGAAGCCACCTCAGCCAAGTCCACCCGTTCGAGCGCGACCAGCGCCTCTGCGTTGGCTTCCCGCTTGCCGAGACCCTTAAGCCAGCCGCAGTAGGCGATTTGCTCACATACTGAGAGTCCCCCTACGGGGCGAATGTGCTGCGGCATGTATCCGATCGACGCGTCGGGCGCTGGATCCAACGTACCGATATCGAGCCGCTTGAGGCCCACTGCGAGTTGCAGCAGCGTCGATTTGCCTGCCCCGTTTGGCCCAAGCAGCAGGTTTCGCCCAACAGAAAAGACGCATGAGAACCGTTCGAAGACGATTTTGCGTCCATAGGAGAACGACACGTCCTCGAAGCGGATCGCCCGGCGCCCATCGCGGGCACCGGGCGACATTTCGCCACGTGCCGGTGGCCTCAATACGAGACCTTGATTCCGGGCGACGATGCGGTCCCGACATCGAGCCGGTTTGGCGGAGTGGGTGTCCCGTTCACGTAGATCAGGGTCTCGTGATACTTGCCAGCCTTCACCGCGCCGTAGTTGTATTGCTGCCACACCGTCGAACTGCCGCAGTTGTAGACAACCTGGCCCATGTTCTCATCAGGCGTAAAGGTGTTCTCGTAGGTCAACTGCACCTGGATGTTCTGGAACGTGTTGGGCGTGTAGTTGTAGAAATGGCAGTTCCGGAACGAAGTGATCGTACCCGCCGTGTCATTGTTGCCGTCTGTCCACGTCCGCGTATCTTTGCCCGTCAACACATATGACCAGTAGCTGCTCCAACTGCCCTCAGCCATGGCTGGCTGGGCTAGGGCAATCCCCATCACTATGGAGCCAACTATTGCAGCGATTCCGCGCTTCATGGCTTCTCCCCTCGCGTCCAGGGGATAGAGCCAGCAGAGCCACTTCCTGCTGAAGTCAACCCACAACCCCCGTATCGTGATTGGAAACTACGGGGAATCCCTATTTGGGGTCAAGCAACTGGCGATGCGGCCTGCTCGACGCGGGCAACGCGGACGACGCGGATGTTCCTCCTCCCGCTCCTCCAGCCGGCGCCTTCATGGACAGCTAGCCGGGCTTTCCGGCATCTCCACGGCGTCGTCCTGCATGGCTTGAGCCAGTCTCCCGTGGACTCCATCACGGCCAGCGCCGACGCTCCTCCGGAGCACGTTTGAGCATCATCAGTGGGGCCGACACTGATCGCATCTTTGCCGGGCGAACCTAGGGCGGGGTTGCGCCCCAGGTTTGGTGCCATCACCTTCTGAGTTTGAAGGATGGCCTTGTGTCGAAGTAGATCCCATCTGGCCAGACATGTGCATCGGCGCGGCCCGGCGGTGCCGCGAGACCTGTTGCTACGCAACAGCATCCGGCTGGTGTCGTTTGGTGTTGATGTGTCCTGGGTCAACGGCTGGGCACTCGGCGTCATTCGCCGCGGCGGAGTCATCCGACACGCACTGGCGAGCGTCCGTGTTCGGGCCCGCCGAAAGCCGGCGCCAGGGTGCCGACGAGTTGCCGCAGTCAGGGCTCGCCTGGGTTGCCTCGGCCGCGGACTGCGGTTCCCGACGGGGACTCAATGCCGAGGTGTCGACGACCTGGCCCACGAGGCCGCACCCCTTGCCGCCGACCTGGCCATCTGGGGCGGCAACCTTGCCGACCACCTGACCATAGGCCCCGCGGCGGCACCGGCCGAGGCTGTCCCAGGGCTCGGCGTCAGCGTCGGCATCGATCGGCGAGCCAGGCACGGCCGCCCCGCGTCGAAGACGCGCAGCGGACTCCGAGCTCGAGGGTGCCTGCGTCGGAGTCCGTCATCTCGTCCGCCGTGGACTCCTGGTTCGAAGGTGACCGCCGCGGAGTCCGTCATCTCGTCCGTCGCGGCCGCGAGCGAGCGAAGAAGCGCCCGGGGCAGGCGGGGCGCAGGCCGAGGGCCGGTCTTTTGCCGCCCGGCAGGCCGGAAGGCAAATCACAGGCGTGGAAGCCGTCAGGATCCTGAAGTGGCACGAAATGTGGCACGAGATCGGGGGAATCGCTGTAAACCCTTGGTATCACTGAGTTGTGAAAGTGCCCCCGGCAGGATTCGAACCTGCGCGCATGCCTCCGGAGGGCACCGCTCTATCCCCTGAGCTACGGGGGCCAAGGGTGAGCCGACCTTATCAGCGGCGCGAGCGCTGCCCGTAATCCTGTCGGCACCCGCCGGTCACTGGGAGTCCGACGAGCGCCGGCACCGCCGCTCACCGGGAGTCCGACGAGATCGCGCACCCCCGGTCGGGGCAGGAGAAGGCTGGCGTCGCCGGCGGAGACGCGGGGGAACCGCACCCATCACCGCCGTTAGGCTCGTGCTATGACGCCCGACCAGCTCGCCGCAGCGATCCGCCACGCCGTCGTGTCGGCGATCGAGGACGGCACCCTTGACCTCGATCCGCACGCGGTCCCGGACGAGGTCACGGTCGAGCGACCCCGCAACCCCGAGCACGGGGACTACGCCACCAACGTCGCACTCCAGCTGGCCAAGCCGGCGGGCACGAGCCCGCGTGCGATCGCGGAGATCGTCGCCAGCAGGCTGCGCGACGTCGGGGGAATCGCCGGGGTCGACATCGCGGGCCCGGGGTTCCTCAACATCACGCTCGACGCCGCGACCCTCGGCGAGGTCGCCCGGTCGGTCGTCGTCGCGGGGGAGACGTACGGCCACATAGACCACTACACCGGGACGAAGGTCAACGTCGAGTTCATCTCGGCCAACCCGACCGGTCCGCTGCACCTCGGCCACACCCGCTGGGCGGCCGTGGGCGACGCGATCGCCCGTGTCTTCGAGGCGGCGGGCGCCGAGGTGGCGCGGGAGTTCTACATCAACGACCGCGGCGTCCAGATGGACAAGTTCGGCCAGTCGATCGAGGCGCGGGCCCTCGGCACCGACGTCCCCGATGGCGGCTACAACGGCTCCTACGTCGACGAGCTCGCCACGGCGATCGTCGCTGCTGACCCCTCGATCCTCGAGCTGGCCGAGCCCGCGCGCTGGACCGCCTTCCGCGAGGCCGGCTACGCCTTGCAGCTGCAGCAGCAGAAGGACAGCCTGGAGACCTTCAACACTCACTTCGACGTGTGGTACTCCGAGCGCTCGCTGCATTCGAGCGGCTCGGTCGGGCGCGGCTTCGCCAAGCTTCGCCAGCAGGGGCACATGTTCGACGACGCCGGTGCGGTCTGGCTGCGCACCACCGACTTCGACGACGACAAGGACCGCGTCCTGATCAAGGCCGACGGCGAGCTCACCTACTTCGCCTCGGACACCGCCTACTACCTCGACAAGCGTGAGCGCGGCTTCGACATCTGCATCTACCTCCTCGGTGCCGACCACCACGGCTACGTCAACCGGCTCCGCGCGGTCGCAGCGTGCGCCGGCGACGACCCCGACATCAACATCGAGGTCCTCATCGGGCAGCTGGTCAAGATGATGAAGGGTGGCGAGGAGGTCCGGCAGTCCAAGCGGGCCGGCAACATCGTCACCCTCGAGGACCTCGTCGAGGAGGTGGGCGTCGACGCCGCCCGATACTCCTTGATCCGTTACCCCGTCGACAGCCCGCTCACCCTCGACCTCGACCTGCTCGTGTCGCGCAGCAACGACAACCCGGTCTTCTACGTGCAGTACGCCCATGCGCGCATCTCCTCGGTGCTGCGCAACGCTGCCGACCTCGGGATCGACTGGCGCGCACACGATGTCGACCTCTCGTTGCTCACCCACGACCGTGAGACGGCGCTCCTGGGGCTGATCGGCGAGCTGCCGCGGGTGGTGGCGACAGCCGCGGAGCTGCGCGAGCCGCACCGTGTCGCCCGCTACCTCGAGGAGCTGGCGAACGGTTATCACAAGTTCTACGACGTCTGCCGCGTGCTTCCTGGCGCGGACACCGACCTCGAGCCGATCAC
This sequence comes from Candidatus Nanopelagicales bacterium, assembly GCA_038206635.1. Taxonomy (GTDB): domain Bacteria; phylum Actinomycetota; class Actinomycetes; order S36-B12; family CAIYMF01; genus Longivirga. The sequence continues at coordinate 7,145 of JBBRAQ010000021.1, forward strand.
CTACTCCCGGCTCTGGCTCTGTGCTGCGGCCCGCCAGACCCTGGCCAACGGGCTCGCGATGCTCGGGGTCAGCGCGCCCGACCGCATGTAGCGGCGTCCACTCACTGATACGTGGTCGATCCCCTCGCCTCCTGCTCGGTAGCCTTTGCGCATGCGCGCACATCCCGCCGGTCCGCGGCACGGCGAGATCCTCGCCCCTGCCGGTGCCCCGCCGCTGCCCGAAGGCACCGAGGCGATGCACTCCCTCGGAGAGACGGTGTGGCCGACCGGGGCGATGCGGTCAGGTGGCACGGACCTGTCCCAGCGCTCGGTCAGCATCGCCGGCGTCGACGTCCGCGACCTCGCCGCTCAGTTCGGGACGCCGCTGTTCGTTCTCGACGAGGCGGACTTCCGCGCCCGCGCGGCCGACTACCGCGCCGCCTACGACGACCCCTCGGTACCCGGTGACGTCTTCTACGCCGGCAAGGCGTTCCTCTCCGCGACGGTAGCTCGATGGGTGGAGCAGGAGGGCCTCAACCTCGACGTCTGCAGTGGTGGCGAGCTGCTCACTGCCGTTCGCGCCGGGTTCCCGGCCGACCGGATCGCCTTCCACGGCAACAACAAGAGCGTCGCGGAGCTCGAGCTGGCGCTCGAGTCAGGAGTCGGCAGGTACGTCCTGGACTCCTTCGAGGAGATCGTCCGGCTCGCGGCGGCGGCCGATCGTCGGGGCATCGTCGCCGACGTGCTGGTGCGCGTCACCGTGGGCGTCGAGGCGCACACCCACGAGTTCATCGCGACGGCGCACGAGGACCAGAAGTTCGGTCTCTCCCTGGCCGGTGGCGCCGCCGAGGAAGCGGTGCGTCGCGTCGTCACGTTGCCGTCGCTGCGTCTGGTCGGGCTGCACTCGCACATCGGCTCGCAGATCTTCGATACCGCGGGGTTCGAGGTCTCGGCCCACCGCCTCGTCGGCTTGGCGGCCAAGGTCCGCGACGAGCACGGCTTCGAGGTCGCCGAGCTCGACCTCGGCGGCGGGATGGGCATCGCCTACCTCGACGACGAGGACCCGATGTCGCCGCGTGACATGGCCGACCTGATCCGCGGCATCGTGGTCAGGGAGTGCGCGTCCTACGGCCTGGCCGTGCCACGCCTGGCGGTCGAGCCGGGCCGTGCCATCGTCGGTCCGTCGATGGTCACCCTCTATGAGGTGGGCACGGTCAAGGAGGTCGACCTCGGCTCCGGGCACGCTCGTCGCTACGTGAGCGTCGACGGTGGGATGAGCGACAACATCAGGACCGCCCTCTACGACGCCGACTACACCGTGCGGCTGGTGTCCCGCGTCTCGGCGGCCGACCCGGTCCTCAGCCGGGTAGTCGGGCGCCACTGCGAGAGCGGCGACATCGTCGTGCGCGACTGCTGGCTCCCGGCGGACGTCGCACCCGGCGACCTGCTGGCCGTGGCCGCCACCGGCGCCTACTGCCGTGCGATGGCGTCGAACTACAACCACGTGCCCAAGCCTGCGGTCGTCTCGGTCCGCGACGGACGTGCGCAGGTCGTCCTGCGCCGCGAGACGCCCGAGGACCTCCTCGCCCTGGACGCCGGTCTCACGCCGTGACGGGCAGCCGTGGGAGGCACCGTCACGTCCCGTCAGGTGGCCCGGTGTCCCGCTGCGCGGACGCCTGGTGGCACGCTAGGCCCTGCGCACGAACCCCCTGGGAGGGATCGCGATGACCACGCCGGACCCGGCGCCCCGTGAGCTGACCGTCGTCCTGCTCGGTGGGGGCACTGTGGGCAGCCAGGTCGCCCGTCTCCTCCGCGAGTCGGCCGACGACCTCGCCGCTCGCGCCGGTGCGCCCCTGCGACTCGTCGGCGTCGGCGTACGCGACACGTCCAGACCCCGCGAGGGCATCGACGCCGCGCTGCTCACCGATGACCTCGAGTCACTGGCGAGCAGCGGTGCCGACGTCGTCGTGGAGCTGATGGGCGGTATCGAGCCGGCCCGCACGCTGATCCTGGCGGCGATGTCTGCCGGGTCGTCGGTGGTCACCGCGAACAAGGCGCTGCTCGCCGAGGACGGCGCGACACTGCATGCCGCGGCGGAGAAGTACGGCGTCGACCTCTACTACGAGGCGTCCGTCGCCGGCGCGATCCCGTTGCTGCGTCCGCTGCGCGAGAGCCTCGCCGGCGACAAGGTGCGGCGCGTGCTCGGGATCGTCAACGGCACGACCAACTTCATCCTGTCCAAGATGGACGAGGAGGGTGCCGACTACGCCGACGTCCTCGCCGAGGCTCAGGCCCTCGGCTACGCCGAGGCCGATCCGACCGCCGACGTCGAGGGCTTCGACGCCGCGGCGAAGGCCGCGATCCTGGCCGGGCTCGCCTTCCACACCCGCGTGCGCCTCACCGACGTCCACCGCGAGGGCATCACCACGGTGTCCGCCCACGACGTCGCCGCAGCACGCGACATGGGCTTCGTGATCAAGCTCCTCGCCGTCGCCGAGCTCTCCGACGACGAGAAGGGGCTCGTCGTCCGCGTGCACCCCTCGATGGTTCCTCGTACGCACCCCCTCGCCGGTGTTCGCGGTGCTTTCAACGCCGTGTTCGTCGAGGCCGAGTCGGCCGGGCAGGTCATGTTCTACGGTCGTGGAGCAGGCGGAGCCCCCACTGCCTCAGCGGTTCTCGGCGACATCGTTGCTGTCGGGCGTCATCGCCTCGTGGGCTCGCGCGGCCCCGGCGAGTCGACGTACGCCCACCTCGAGGTCCGCCCGGTCGGCGACGCCGTCACCCGCTACTACGTCAACCTCGACGTCGCGGACCGCCCCGGCGTCCTCGCGACCGTCGCCCAGGCCTTCGCCGACAACGGCGTGAGCATCCAGAACGTGCGCCAGGACGGTCATGGCGACGACGCCGGCCTCGTGGTCCGCACGCACACGGCGCGTGACTCCGACCTGGCCGCGACGATCGAGCGGCTGCGGTCCACCGACGCCGTCCGACGTGTGGTCGGCGTGATGCGCGTCGAAGGAGAGGACGGGCGATGAGCCACCACGTCACCGTGGGGACGCACCAGTGGCACGGGGTCATCGAGGAGTACCGGGACCGCCTGCCGGTCACGGCCGCGACGCCGGTCATCACCCTGCGGGAGGGGGGAACGCCGCTCGTGTCCGCGGGTCACCTCTCCGAGGTCACCGGGTGCGACGTGTGGCTCAAGGTCGAGGGCCAGAACCCCACCGGTTCCTTCAAGGACCGCGGGATGACGGTGGCGATCTCCAAGGCCGCCGAGGAGGGGGCCAAGGCCGTCATCTGTGCGTCGACGGGCAACACCTCGGCGTCCGCCGCCGCCTACGCCGTCAAGGCCGGGATGCTCTGCGCCGTCCTCGTGCCCCAGGGCAAGATCGCTCTCGGCAAGCTGGCACAGGCGCTCGTCCACGGTGCCAAGCTGCTCCAGGTCGAGGGCAACTTCGACGACTGCCTGACGCTGGCGCGCAAGCTGTCCGAGCACTACCCGGTCGCTCTGGTCAACTCGGTGAACCCGGCGCGGATCGAGGGTCAGAAGACCGCCGCGTTCGAGATCGTCGACTACCTCGGCGATGCCCCGGACATCCACTGCCTCCCGGTCGGCAACGCCGGGAACATCACGGCGTACTGGAAGGGCTTCAGTGAGTACGCCGCCGACGGCGTGTCCACGAAGCGCCCGCGCGAGTGGGGATTCCAGGCCGCAGGGTCGGCTCCCATCGTCAACGGCGCCCCTGTCACGCATCCCTCGACGATCGCCACCGCGATCCGCATCGGCAACCCGGCGTCGTGGGACCAGGCCCTCACCGCCCGCGACGAGTCCGGCGGTCGCATCGACGCCGTGACCGACCGCGCGATCCTCTCGGCCTACAAGCTGTTGGCTACGAGGGAGGGCGTCTTCGTCGAGCCGTCGTCCGCGGCCTCGGTCGCCGGCCTCCTGCAGGTCCACCGCGAGGGCGGCCTCGACGCCGGCCAACGTGTCGTCTGCACGGTCACCGGCCACGGCCTCAAGGACCCCGACTGGGCGATCGCCGGCGCACCCAAGCCGGTGGTCATCCCCGTCGACGCCCACCAGGCCGCCGTCGCCCTCGGCCTCGCATGAGCGCGGCGCCGTCGGGCCGGCCCATGTTCCGGGCGGCTCCGACCCGGGTGCGCGTGCCGGCGACCTCGGCCAACGTCGGCCCCGGCTTCGACTGCCTCGGCATCTCCCTCGGCCTCTACGACGATGTCGTGGCGCAGGTGACCGACGAGCCGGGCGTGCGCGTCGACGTCCACGGCGAGGGCGCCGACACCGTCCCGCGCGACCACCGGCACCTCGTCGCGAAGTCGCTGCTGCGCGGCTTCGACGCGCTCGGCGGGCGTCCCCGCGGCGTGGAGCTGGTGTGCGCCAACAGGATCCCGCACGGGCGCGGCCTCGGGTCCTCCGCGGCCGCAATCGTCGCGGGCCTGCTCCTCGCCCGCGCTCTCGTCGTCGGCGGTGACGACCGCCTCCCCGACGCCGCGCTCCTCGAGCTCGCGGTGTCTCTCGAGGGTCATCCCGACAACGTCGCCGCTTGCCTCTACGGCGGCATCGTCCTGGCCTGGACCCGCGGCACAGGCACACCCGCGACCGAGGTGCTCCGGCTGAGGCCCGACCCGAGGATCGTGCCTGTCGTCTGCGTCCCCTCGACCGCCGTCGCGACCAAGAAGGCACGCGCGCTGCTGCCCGAGATCGTGCCGCACGCCGACGCCGCCTTCAACGCCGCCCGGGCCGCTCTGCTCGTCCCGGCGCTCACCAGCCGTCCCGACCTCCTGCTCGAGGCCACCGACGACCGCATCCACCAGCAGTACCGGCGTCCGGCCTACCCCCGTACCGGCGACCTCGTCGCGAGGCTGAGGGCAGCGGGCGTCGCTGCTGCGGTCAGCGGCGCCGGGCCGACCGTCCTGGCCCTGGCCGACGCCACGACCGCACCGGAGATCGCGGCTCTCGCCGGTGCCCGGTTCACGACCTCGGTGCTCGAGTTCGACATCGGCGGCGGACGCGTCGTCGCGCTCGACTCCTGATCCGGCCCGGTCGCGGTCCCCTGTTCGGCAGACAGGACGGGGACACGCCCGCTCTTGGGCGCGGGGGTGGGTGAGGACCCGCGAAGGAGTGTTACGCTGCGATTGCATCTGGGCCCGTTCCACCCGATCACCTCGGTGAGGAACGCGTTCGGCGGGGGCTCCGTTCTTGTATCGGATCACCTCCGGCGCCGCCCCAGTGCGCTCCTGATGCCTCCGCTCGTCGTCTCCGCATCGTCGGCGCGACAAGCGTGGCCGCGCTCCCTCGTCCCGATGGGCGCGCGAGGATTCCCTTCGTCTCGAAGAAGGTTCACTCGGTGTCCGAGACCACCCAGAACGACGGCACGACGACCCCGCGCAAGTCCGGGGGCCTCTCCTCGATGCTGCTGCCCGAGCTCAAGTCGCTCGCCGGGCAGCTCGGCATCTCCGGTGCGTCGGGAATGCGCAAGGCGGACCTCATCTCCGCCATCAGCACCCGGCAGGTCGCTCCCACGCGTGCCGAGCATCCCGTCCGGGCCGAACGTCCGGTGCGGGCCGAGCGCCCCCCGCGGGCCGTGGTCGGCGACGCGGACAGCTCCGGTGAGCAGTCCGGTGGCGAGCCCGCGGAGAAGCCTCTCGGGCGGGCAGAGCGCCCGGACCGGCCCGAGCGCGAGGGCCGCGCCGAGCGCAACCGCCAGCGGCGCGAGAACGCGGACAACGACCGCGCCGAGCGGCCCGAGGCCGACCGACCCGACCGCCAGCAGAACGACCGCCAGCAGAACGACCGCCAGCAGAACGATCGTCAGCAGAACGATCGTCAGCAGAACGACCGCCAGCAGAACGACCGTCAGCAGGGTCAGCCGGGCCAGCAGAACGATCGTCAGCAGGGTCAGCAGGGTGACCGGCCCCAGAACGACCGCCAGCGCGACGACCGTCCGCCGCGCGAGGACCGCGGCGGCGAGGACGACGGCCTCGGCCGCTCGCGTCGCCGTCGCCGTGGCCGCGACCGCTTCGAGGGCAACCGCGACACCGGCAGCCGCCAGAACCAGAACCGCGACCGCGACCGCCGCCCGCGCGGCTTCGAGGCCGACGTCGAGGTCACCGCGGACGACGTCCTTCTCCCGGTCGCCGGGATCCTCGACATCATGGACAGCTACGCGTTCGTCCGCACGAGCGGGTACCTGCCCGGCGACAACGACGTGTACGTCGCGCTCGCCATGGTCAAGCGCTTCGGCCTGCGCAAGGGAGACGCCATCACCGGCGTCGTCCGTCAGGCCCGTGACGGGGAGAAGGCGCAGAAGTTCAACCCGATGGTGCGCGTCGAGTCCATCAACGGCGCCGACCCCGACGAGTCGCGCAACCGCGTCGAGTTCAGCAAGCTGACGCCGCTCTACCCGCAGGACCGCCTGCGGCTGGAGACGACGCCGAACAACCTCGTCACGCGTGTCATCGACCTCGTCGCCCCGATCGGCAAGGGGCAGCGCGGGCTCATCGTGTCGCCTCCCAAGGCCGGAAAGACCATGGTTCTGCAGGCGATCGCCAACGCGATCACCATCAACAACCCCGAGGTCCACCTCATGGTCGTGCTCGTCGACGAGCGACCTGAGGAGGTCACCGACATGCAGCGATCGGTCAAGGGTGAGGTCATCGCCTCCACCTTCGACCGCCCTGCCGACGACCACACGACCGTCGCCGAGCTCGCGATCGAGCGTGCCAAGCGTCTCGTGGAGCTCGGGCACGACGTCGTCGTCCTGCTCGACTCGATGACCCGCCTCGGTCGCGCCTACAACCTCGCCGCACCGGCGAGCGGGCGCATCCTGTCCGGTGGTGTCGACTCCGCTGCCCTCTACCCGCCCAAGCGGTTCTTCGGCGCCGCGCGCAACATCGAGAACGGCGGGTCGCTCACCATCCTGGCCACCGCCCTCGTCGAGACCGGCTCCCGCATGGACGAGGTCATCTTCGAGGAGTTCAAGGGCACCGGGAACATGGAGCTCAAGCTCGACCGCAAGCTCGCGGACAAGCGGATCTTCCCCGCCGTCGACATCGACGCCTCCGGAACGCGCAAGGAGGAGATCCTCATGGCGCCCGACGAGCTCAAGACCGTGTGGAAGCTCCGTCGCGTGCTCCACGCGCTCGACCAGCAGCAGGCCATCGAGCTCCTCCTCGGCAAGCTGCGCGAGACCAAGAGCAACCTCGAGTTCCTCCTCCAGGTGCAGAAGACGACGCCGCTCTCGGGAGGGCACCCCAGCGACAACGACGAGTGACCCCGACCGGCGCTCACCCGTTCGGGTGACGTCGGCGCGACTTCCAGGGCCCGTTCTGCCTCGTGCAGGACGGGCCTTGTCGCGTGCCGGTGGATGTCACCCGTTCGGCTGTTGAGTCCAGCGCTATCGAATCCTCTCCTGATGCTCAAGGTCTGGGGACGGTCGCCGACGAACCTCTGGCACGGGGAATCATTCATCGCCATCCGTTCCTGGAGGAATAATGTCAAGCACGACTCGACGCCGGGCAGTCCGAGCAGTCGCTCCGGTTGCCGGTCTGCTCGCAGCAGGCCTCCTCGTCTGGCAGGGCAGCTACGCCGCCTTCAGCGCCACGACGAACAACACGAACGACGCCTGGTCCACCGGCACCCTCGCACTGCAGAACAACGGTGGCACGGGCACCTTCGCCGGCACCACGTCCGCGCTGTTCGCCGGTGCGACGCCTGGACAGCCGGAGAACAACCTGAAGATCGGCGCGACCGGCGTCAAGTGCATCACCGTGGAGAGCACCGGCTCGCTCGCCGGCAGTCTCAAGCTCTACCGCGGCACGATCTCCGGTACCGGCAACGCCCTCCTCGCCCCGCAGATCGGCCTCACCGTCGACGCCGCTCCGCTGGCACTCGCCACCACCAACGTGGCCTCCAACTGCACGAACTTCCCGGTGTCGGGCATCGTGCCGCTGGGCAGCAACGTGGCGCTGAGCGCCTACGCCTCGACCTTCGCCGGCGCCGCCGGCGTCCCGGTCGGGGCGGGCACCAATCGCGTCGCGTACCGCATCTCCTGGACGCTGAACGCGACCGCCAGCAACGCTTTGGACAACCTGCTGCAGGGCTCGACGGCGATCGCCGACCTCAATTGGGAGATCCAGTAGACGTCATAGCCACCCCCGTGGCATGACCGACGCCGGTGTGCTCCTCGTCGGGGGGCGAGGAGCACACCGGCACCACCCACCACGACCCATCACCCCGCTCGTGCCCCCGTCGCCACCGCCCGGCAACCCTGCCGGTCGCTGACGCGAAGGCCACGGGCACCCTGGGTGGGCGGGCACCTGGACACGACGGAAGGGACGCAGATGAGCGCGGTTTCCGGCGCCCCTGCACCGGCGGTCCAGCCGGCTGCCGAGCCGCGCCGGCGCCCGGGTCGCGCCCTGTTCCTCGCCGGTCTCGTGAGCCGCACCTGGCTGTGGTTCGTCGCCGGGTGCCTGGCCATCACCCTGCTCCCGATCCTGTTCGGCTGGCGCCCGTTCGTCATCGAGAGCGGCTCGATGCAGCCGAGGATCGACATCGGCGACGTTGTCCTGGCCTCTCCGGTCGACAACGCGAACGACCTCCTCGGTCGGGTGGCCGTCTTCCAGGACCCCGACCGCCCAGGGACGATGAAGTCCCACCGCATCGTGGCGATCAACGCCGACGGCACCCTGACGAGCAAGGGTGACGCCAACCCCACCGTCGACTCCCTGCACGTGCCGCTCTCCGACGTCCGCGGCCTCGGCCGGCTGCTCGTGGGCTTCGCGGGGCTGCCGCTGATCTGGACCCAGAACGGTCAGTGGCTCCTGCTGCTGGGGTTCCTGCTGAGCCTGCTGGTCGCCGCGACGGTCGTGAGCCGTGACCGCGATCCTGAGGAGGCCGACGACGGCGACGAGAGCGACGACCCCGGCCCTGGGATGGGCGCGGTCATCCCGCTCCCGACGCGGGGCTCGGGCGGCGGGTCGACGACGATCGCGGCGTCACGACCGTTGGACCCGGGTCTGATCCGACAGGTGACGCCGAGCCCGGACCCCCACATGCGGCGCCGGGCCTTCCTCGCCTCCCTGCTCGGCCGACGCGGGGTCCTCCGTGCCGGCTACGCGGTCGTCATGGCGGGGGCACTCGTCGTCCCCACCGCCGGGGCATCGTTCGCTGCCACGACCAAGAACACGGCCAGCACCTGGTCGGTCGGCAACTGGAACTACACATCGACGGTGACGGCCCTGAACCCCTGGCTGTTCTGGAAGCTCGACGAGACCACGGGCACCACCGCCGCGGACACCACCGGCAACGGCCGCACCGGTACCTACAACCCGAACGCCGCTGCCTTCACGCGTGGCGTGGCCGGGGCTCTCACGACGGACACGCCCAACCTCGCCGTCACCCTGAACGGGACGACGTCGTGCATCAACACGACCAGCACGACGACGATGACGGCTCCGACCCAGATCACCGAGATCGTGTGGTTCAAGACCACCACGACCGCGGGCGGCAAGCTCGTGGGCTTCGAGATGCCTCGTACCGGCGTCGGCGTCGCGGGGGCCGGTGGGACGTATGACCGTCACCTCTACATGGACGGTGCGGGGAAGGTGTGGTTCGGCGTCTACAACGGCGGCTACTTCACCATCGGGTCGCCGACCTCGCTCAACGACGGCGCCTGGCACCAGGCGGCGTCGAGCATGGGCGTCGGTGGCATGACCCTCTACATCGACGGGACGTCGGTCGGAACGAACGCCAACGCCGTGGGGGAGTCGACCACCGGTTGGTTCCGGGCGGGCTGCGGCAACCTCGCGGGCTGGGGCGGGAGCTGGACGGGCGGTAACAACCCGACGACGTCGGCCGCCACGACCGCGGACCGGCCCTTCGCGGGCTCGCTCGACGAGATCTCCGTGTGGCAATCGGTCCTCACCGCCGCCCAGATCAAGTCGATCTTCATCGCCCACTGACCCCGGTGCGCCCGCCCGGGGAATATCCGGGGAGGGCAGCCCGTTTGGAGCGGTGTCGATCGGGTGGCAGACTGGGCCGCTGGCCCTGGCCCTCGGTCGGAGCTCAGCAGCACCACCCAGATGGTCCGGTTCACGTGCGCGGCACCCGCCGCACGACCCGGCGCCGCGATTCGAGGAGCACCCGATGAAGCCCGGTATCCACCCCAAGTACGTCGAGACCCAGGTCAACTGCGCCTGCGGCAACTCCTTCACCACGCACAGCACGGCCAAGAACGGCGTGATCCACGCCGAGGTCTGCAGCGCCTGCCACCCGTTCTACACGGGCAAGCAGAAGATCCTCGACACCGGCGGCCGCGTCGCCAAGTGGGAGAAGCGCTTCGGCAAGAAGGCCGACGCCTAACCACGCTCACGAGGGCGTCGCCCGACACCCGACCGTCACGGTCCGGGGTGTCCGGGCGGCGCCCTCGCCGCTTTCGGCCCCGCCGCGCCATCCACCGAACCACCGCCCAGCCAGCCAGCCGATCCGGCAGGAGCAGCCATGTTCGAGACCGTCGAGACCCTGGTCGCGGAGTACGCCGACCTCGAGTCCCGGCTCGCGGACCCGGCCGTCCACACCGACCAGTCGCTCTCGCGCCGCCTTGGCCGTCGCTATGCCGAGCTGCGTCCGGTCATCGCGACCTACCGTGCCTGGGTCGCCACCGGGGAGGACCTCGAGGCCGCGCGCGAGCTCGGCGCCGACGACCCGGCGTTCCGGGCCGAGGCCGAGACCCTCCACACCCAGCAGGCGGAGCTCGCCGACCGGCTCCACGTGCTCCTGCTGCCGCGCGACGTGCTCGACGACTCCGATGTCATCCTCGAGGTCAAGGCCGGCGAGGGCGGTGAGGAGTCGGCGCTGTTCGCCGGCGACCTCCTGCGGATGTACCTCCGCTACGCCGAACGCCGCGGCTGGAGGACCGAGATCCTCGAGGCCGAGCAGTCCGACCTCGGCGGCTACAAGGACGTCACGGTCGCGGTCAAGGCCAAGGGGCACGTCGAGCCGGGGGAGGCGCCGTTCGCCCGCCTCAAGTACGAGGGTGGGGTGCACCGCGTCCAACGGGTGCCCGCGACGGAGTCCCAGGGCCGCATCCACACCAGTGCCGCGGGCGTCCTGGTGTTCCCCGAGACCGAGGACGTCGAGGTCGAGATCGACAGCAACGACCTCCGCATCGACGTCTACCGCTCGAGCGGGCCGGGCGGCCAGAGCGTCAACACGACCGACTCGGCCGTCCGCATCACCCACATCCCGACCGGCACCGTCGTGAGCTGCCAGAACGAGAAGAGCCAGCTGCAGAACAAGGAGTCGGCGATGCGCATCCTCCGTGCCCGCCTCGTCGCGCTGGCCGAGGAGGCCGCCGCGAAGGAGGCGTCCGACGCCCGCCGCCTCCAGATCCGCACCGTCGACCGCAGCGAGCGGATCCGCACGTACAACTTCCCGGAGAACCGCATCAGCGACCACCGTGTCGGTTTCAAGGCCTACAACCTCGACGCCGTCCTCGACGGCGAGATCGACCCGATGATCCAGGCCTGCGTCGAGGCCGACCTCGCTGCCCGCATGGCTGCCCTCGGCGGCACCGCGTGACCGCCTGGGTCCCCAGCGTGCGCACCCTGCGCGACGTCCTCATCGATGGCGAGCGCCGCCTGGCCAAGGCCGACGTCCCCACGCCCCGCGTCGATGCCGAGCTCCTCCTGGCCCACGTGCTCGGCGTCCCGCGGGGACGCCTGTTCCTGTCGGACCCGGTCGACCCCACCGACGCCATGCGCTTCGAGGCGGTCCTCGTCCGCCGCAGTGCACGAGTCCCGTTGCAGCACCTCGTCGGGGAGGCGCCGTTCCGCCACCTCGTCCTGGAGGTCGGCCGCGGTGTGTTCGTCCCGCGCCCGGAGACCGAGGCCGTCGCCGAGCTCGCGATCCGTGCCCTGGCGGGCGACTCCGAGGAGCGCCTCGCTGTCGACCTGTGCGCCGGGTCCGGGGCCATCGCGCTGTCGCTGGCGACCGAGGTCCCGAACTCGGTCGTGCACGCCATCGAGCTCGAGGGCCCGGCGTTCGACTGGGCCGCGCGCAACGTCGAGGCCCAGCAGGCAGCCCTGGTGCAGGCCGGATCCCAGGTGCACCTTCATCGCGGCGACGCCACGACCGCCCATCTCGAGTCGTTGGCCGCCCTCGTCGGGCGCGTCGACGTCGTCGTGAGCAACCCTCCCTACATCCCCGACGACGCCGTCCCGCGCGATCCCGAGGTGCGCGACTACGACCCGCCACGGGCTCTGTACGGTGGCTTCGACGGCCTCGACGTCGTCCGCGGCCTCGCCGTCGCGGCGGCTGCTCTGCTGCGTCCCGGGGGCGTCCTCGTCCTCGAGCACGGCGACGCGCAGGGCGAGTCCGGCGGCCGCGTCGGCGTCCCGTCGGTGCTGCGCGAGCACGGCGGCTTCCTCGACGTCGTCGACCACGTCGACCTCGCGGGACGCGACCGGGTCACCACTGCCGTCCGTGCCTGAGCGGGAGGCGTCCTGATGGGGGAGGATCTGCAGCTGTGAGCCTGCGCTTCGACACCTCCGACCCCGCCGACCGTCAGCGCGGGCTCGACGCCGCGACCAACGTCGCCCGTCGCGGCGACCTGATCGTGCTGCCGACCGACACCGTCTACGGCCTGGGCTGCGACGCGTTCAGCCCCGTCGGTGTCACCCGGCTGCTCGAGGCCAAGGGCCGTGGGCGCGACATGCCTGTGCCCGTCCTCGTGGGCAGCCCCGACACGGTCGAGGGACTGGCCTACGGGCTGTCGAAGGCTGCCCGCGACCTCATCGAGGCGTTCTGGCCCGGAGCACTGACCGTGGTGGTGCGCCATCAGCCGAGCCTGGCGTGGGACCTCGGCGACTCACGCGGCACGGTCGCGTTGAGGATGCCGCTGCACCCCGTCGCCATCGAGCTGCTGCGCCTGGTCGGGCCGATGGCCGTCAGCAGCGCCAACCGGTCGGGTTCCGCACCGGCGACGACCTATGAGGAGGCCCAGGTGCAGCTGGATGACGCTGTCGCGGTCTACCTCGACGCCGGGACCTCGGGCGAGGCCATCCCCAGCACCATCGTCGACGTCACCGGGTCGGTGCCCCGCCTGCTGCGCCAGGGCGCCGTCGACCTCGAGACCCTCCGCTCGGTCTGCCCGAACCTCCTCGGCGACTGAGTCCCGTCCCACGTCGTCGAGCTGACGCGGCGAGGAGCCTCCCTCACCCGCGGTGGCGCGTCGCGAGTCGCCCGGACCCGTGGCGCGGCGCGCGGGTCCCGACGCTCTAGGCTCTGCAGACATGACCTCTGCTGCGCCCTCGTGGGGCCCCGACTTCGCGGCCCTCGAGGCCGTCGACCCCGACATCGCCCGGATCCTGCTGGCCGAGCGGGACCGCCTCAACGACGGTCTGCAGCTCATCGCGAGCGAGAACTTCACCTCCCCGGCCGTGCTCGCCGCCCTGGGGTCGACGCTGTCCAACAAGTACGCCGAGGGCTACCCGGGGCGCCGTTACTACGGCGGCTGCGAGGTCGTGGACGAGGCGGAGACCCTGGGGATCGAGCGGGCCAAGGCCCTCTTCGGCGCCGACCACGCCAACCTCCAGCCCCACAGCGGCGCCAGTGCCAACCTCGCGGCGTACGGCGCGTTCGTGAAGCCGGGGGAGACCATCCTGGCCATGAGCCTGCCCCACGGCGGGCACCTCACCCACGGCGCCAAGGTGTCGTTCTCGGGCAAGTGGTTCAACGCCGTGCACTACGGCGTCAGCTCCACGACCGAGGACATCGACTACGACCAGATGCGCGACCTCGCCCTCGAGCACCGCCCGAAGATGATCATCTGTGGCGGCTCGGCGATCCCGCGCCTGATCGACTTTGCCGCGTTCCGTGCCGTGGCCGACGAGGTCGGCGCGATCCTCATGGTCGACGCCGCGCACTTCATCGGTCTCGTCGCAGGCAAGGCGATCCCCAGCCCGGTGCCCTACGCCGACGTCGTGACCTTCACCACGCACAAGGTCCTGCGCGGCCCCCGCGGGGGGATGCTCGTGTGCAAGGCCGAGCACGCCGCCGCGCTCGACAAGGCCGTCTTCCCGATGATGCAGGGCGGCCCGCTCATGCACGCGGTCGCGGCCAAGGCCGTGGCGCTGAAGGAGGCGGCGACGCCGGACTACCAGGCCTACGCGCGGCAGGTCATCGTGAACTCCAAGGCGCTCACGGCCGGTCTCGAGGCCGAGGGCATGCGTGCCATCTCCGGTGGCACCGACACCCACCTCGCGCTCCTGGACCTCCAGGGCATCGGCGTCACCGGCGCCGAGGCCGAGGCCCGCACCGGGGCGGCCAAGATCGTCCTGAACAAGAACGCCATCCCCTATGACCCCCAGCCGCCGAGCATCGCCTCCGGCATCCGCGTCGGCACGCCCGCCACGACGACGCAGGGCATGGACGAGGCCGACATGGCGACCATCGCCTCGCTCATCGGGCGGGCCGTGCGCGACGCCGACGGCTCCCAGGCGGCGCAGATCGGCGCCGAGGTGCGAGCTCTCGTCGCCGACAAGCCGGCCTACGCCTCCTAGGGCCGACGTATGCGCGAGTACCTCCTCTGCCTGTTCGTCGCCGCGTCGGTGACCTACCTCGTCACGCCCGTGGCGCGGCGGTTCGCCATCTCCTGGGGTGCCATGGCACGGGTGCGCGACCGCGACGTGCACGACTCCCCGACGCCGCGCCTCGGTGGGCTGGGCATGGCGGCGGGCCTCGTCGCGGCGTTGCTGGTCGCCAGCCAGCTGCCGCTCCTGAGGTCGGTGTTCGAGGGCTCCACCGAGCCGATGGCGCTGCTGTCGGGCGCCGCGGTGCTCGTCGTGCTCGGGATGATCGACGACAAGTACGGCCTCGACGCCCCGACGAAGTTCGCCGGCCAGGCCCTCGCGGGCGCCGTCATGGCGCTGCAGGGCATCGCCATCGTCTGGCTCCCGATCGACGGCACTCTGGTGCTGGACCCGGTCACCTCGGTGCTGCTCACGGTTCTCGTGGTCGTGGTCGCTGTCAACGCGATCAACTTCATCGACGGTCTCGACGGTCTCGCGGCGGGGATCGTGGGCATCGGCGCGCTCGCGTTCTTCGCCTACTCCTACCTGCTCTCCTTCGAGTACGGCTTCACCAGGGCCACCCTCGCCGCCCTCGTGTCGGCCATCCTGGCCGGCATGTGCGCCGGCTTCCTGCCGCACAACCTGCATCCGGCACGGGTCTTCATGGGCGACACCGGCTCGATGCTCATCGGCCTGCTGCTCGCGAGCTCGGTGATCACCCTCGTCGGGCAGCTCGACCCCAACGTCGTCGGGCCGGGCACCTTCGTGCCCGCGCTGCTGCCGATCCTGCTCCCGGCCGCCGTGATGGCCGTCCCCCTGCTCGACATGCTGCTGGCCGTCGTGCGCCGCACCCGGGCCGGGCGCAGCCCGTTCTCGCCGGACAAGCAGCACCTCCACCACCGCCTGCTCGAGCTCGGGCACAGCCAGCGTCGCGCCGTGCTGCTCATGTACGGCTGGACCGGTCTCCTGGCCTTCACCGTCGTCGGGCTGGCCTTCGTCCGCCCGAGCGTGGCGGCGATCTGGTTCGCTGCGGGCGTGCTCGGGCTGTGGTTCGCGGTGCGGTGGCCCCAGATGAGGGCCCAGCGCGCTCGCGCCTGAACGCTCCCGGCACCGCGGGTGAGACGGATCTGACACTCCGTGGGTTTGGGTCGGGATGCGTGCTGCCCCTACGCTGACGCCGTGCCCGCCGCCCCCGACGGACCGACCACCTCCGGCCCGATGCCCGCGACCCAGGCGACCTCCGTCGTCCTGCGGGCGTCCGTCATCCTCACGGCCGCGGCCGGCCTCCTCGCCACCGTTGCCGCGGGTGCGCTCCGCGGCGGAAACGCGGCCCTCGGCGCGGCCCTCGGCGCGATCATCGCCCTCACCTTCTTCGCCGTCGGTCAGTACGCCATCGGCCGGCTGCTGTCGGGCAACCCGCAGTTCGCCCTCTCCGGGGCGCTGCTCGTCTACCTCACCCAGGTCCTGGTGCTGTTCGGGCTGATCGTGGCGCTCAGGGGTGCTACGTGGCTCGACCCGAAGTCCTTCGCCGCGACGATCGTGCTGTGCACGCTGGTCTGGATCGGCGCCCAGCTGTGGGCCTCGCAGCGCATCAAGGTCCTCTACGTCGAGCCCCGCCCGGAGCCGGAGGAGGAGCGATGAGCGCCTCAGCTCCCACCTCGGGCCAGGGTGGCGCCTCGGCCCGGAGGGTCCCGACCCCGGCTTCGGGCCACCGGGACGCCCAGTGGTACCGTCGCGTCGCGACGAAGACGTCCGCGGCTCCGATGGACGCGCTGCCGGAAGGCCGCGTGTCCGACGACCCGGCGTGGGCCGCCGTCAGTCACCTCACCGCAGGGATACTCCTCTACGGCGCGATCGGCTGGCTCCTCGGTCTGTGGCTGGGCAACCAGCCGATGTTCGCCGCCGGGGGCGTCCTGTTCGGCGTCGTCCTCGCCATGTTCATGCTCTTCCGCAGACTCGAGTCGCCCCGATCCGAGCCCGAGACGCTGCGTCAGGACCGGTCATGACCGGCCGCCGCAGGGAGGTCGTCCCCCGATGCCAGCCTTGACCGGCCCCACCCCGATGGAGTCGCACCGTGTCCGGTGACGTCCTGCTGGCATCCGACTCCAGCTGCCACCTCGTGCCCGTGGGCTGCGGTTTCCCGGCGCCCAACGCCGAGATCTTCAACTACGACCCGATCGTCACCTTCGACGTCGCCGGGCTGACCGTCCACGTGACCAAGCCGATGATCCTGCTCGTGATCGCCGCGATCGTCGTCATCGCGTTCTTCGTGCTCATCTTCCGTCGCGCCACCGTCGTGCCCAAGCGGATGCAGGGCCTCGGTGAGTACGGCTACCTCTTCGTCCGCGACGGCATCGCGCGCGACACGATCGGCAAGCAGGGCGACGCCTTCGTGCCGCTGCTGTTCTCGTTCTTCTTCTTCATCTGGGTGCTCAACTTCATGAGCGTCATCCCGTTCGCGCAGTTCCCGGTGACCTCGCGCTTCGCGATCCCCCTGTCCTTCGCGGTCCTGGTCTACGTCCTGTGGATCCCGCTCGGCGTCAAGCGCCAGGGCGCCGGCCCGTTCTTCAAGGCCATGACGATGCCGCCGGACGTCCCCAAGGCGATGTACGTCCTGCTGATCCCGATCGAGATCCTGTCGAACTTCATCGTGCGGCCGTTCACCCACTCGGTCCGTCTGTTCGCCAACATGTTCGCCGGCCACATGCTCATCGTGACCTTCTCGGTCGCCACGTGGTACCTCCTGTCGTGGAACCTCGTCGGGATCATCGGGTCGGCGGCGTCCTTCACCGTCACCGTCGGTCTCACCGCCTTCGAGCTGCTGATCCAGGCGCTGCAGGCCTACGTCTTCACCCTTCTCGCGGCCGTCTACATCAATGACGCCGTGAACGCCCACTGATCCACGGCTCCACCTCAACGCCCACGAACACGCTCCCCACCTGACCGGCGGAACAGCCGCCGGCCGACACGAAGGAACACGACATGTCGCTCCTCGCTGCAGGCGTCTCCGGCTCGCTCGGCTCGATCGGCTACGGCCTCGCGGCCATCGGCCCCGGTATCGGCGTCGGCATCATCTTCGGCCAGGGCGTGCAGGCCATCGCCCGCCAGCCCGAGGCCTACGGCGTCATCCGCCAGAACATGATCCTGGGCTTCGCCCTCACCGAGGCGCTCGCGCTGATCGGCTTCGTGGCTCCCTTCGTCTTCGGCACGTGACCGTCGAAACCCCGGTCCGACCTTCACTGACGGAGAACTGAGGCCATGAACCTTCTCGCCGCGACCGAGACACCGAGCCCGCTCGCTGTCCCGCTCGATGAGCTCATCATCGGGATCCTCGCCTTCATCATCGTCTTCTGGGCGCTGTCGAAGCTGGCGCTGCCCGGGATCCGCCGGGCCCTCGACGAGCGCGCAGCCGCCATCGAGGGTGGCATCTCGCGGGCCGAGGCCCGCGAGGCCGAGGCGGACGTTCTCTACGAGCAGTACCAGGCACAGCTCGCCGAGGCGCGTACCGAGGCGGCGCAGATCCGTTCGGCCGCCCAGGCGGACAAGCTGGCCATCGTCGAGGAGGCCCGGCGCGAGGCAACGGAGGCTGCCGCCGCCGTGACCGCGCGGGCCGACGCCGCCATCACCGCCGAGCGTGCCTCGACGGTCGCATCGCTGCGCCGTGAGGTCGGCACGCTCGCCGTCACTCTCGCGGGCAAGGTCGTGGGGGAGTCCCTCGAGGACGACGCCCGCGCCCGTGCCACCGTGGACCGGTTCATCGCCGATCTCGAGGCGCAGGCCGCGAGCGGGGCGGGCCACTGATGCTCGGCGCCTCCCGCGAGTCCTTCGTCGTGCTGCGGACGTCCCTGGATGCCCGTCGCTCGGAGCCGGGCTTCGACTCCATCTCCGGCGCCCTGCTGGCGGTGGCGGCCGTGCTCGGCCGCGAGAAGTCGTTGCGTCAGGCTCTCGCCGACTCCGGCCAGCCGGCCGCCGGCCGGTCCGGCATCGCGACGTCGCTGTTCGGGACGCAGATCTCCGCCGAGTCGATGAGCGTCCTGTCCGACATCGTCAGTGCCCGGTGGTCCGGCGACTCCGACCTCGTCGACTCTGTCGAGCGCCTCGGCGCCCAGGCGGCGTTCACCGTGGCCGAGGCCGACGGCTCGCTCGACCGCGTGGAGGACGAGCTGTTCACGTTCGGTCGCGCGATCGACGACTCGGCCGACCTGCAGCTGGTCCTGACCGACCCGTCACTGCCCTCGGGACAGAAGCAGGCGCTCGTGCGCGACCTCGTCGGGGCATCGGCCTCGCCGGTCACCACCGAGCTGCTGAGCCACATCGCCGGCAACCTCCGAGGTCGCCGTCCAGGAACGGCGGTCGAGGAGCTCGCGCGCCTCGCCTCCGACCAGCGCCAGCAGGTGCTGGCCGAGGTCCGCAGCGCGATCCCGCTCGACGTGGACCAGCGCACGCGCCTGGCTTCGGCACTCACCCGGATCCAGGGCCGCGAGGTCCGGGTCAACGTCATCGTCGATCCCGAGGTCGTCGGAGGCATCGTCGTCCGGGTGGGCGACGACGTGATCGACGGCAGCATCTCCAGTCGTCTCGAGCAGGCCCGCCGAGCGGTGTCCGCCTAGTACGAGCCGCACCACCGCACACCGCAAGCGCAGAACCGAACAGATCACGCCCCGCAGGACTTCGACAGCAGGCGCCGAGACCGGCGCGAGAACGAGAGAGCAGGACACCATGACGGAGCTCACGATCCGGCCGGAGGACATCCGCGACGCCATCGCGCGGAACGTCGAGTCGTATGCACCCGGCACCACGCGCGAGGAGGTCGGCCGCGTCACGGAGACCGGCGACGGCATCGCCCGCGTCGAGGGCCTGCACTCGGCCATGACCAACGAGCTGCTCGAGTTCGAGGGCGGCCTGCTCGGCCTGGCCCTCAACCTCGACGTCCGCGAGATCGGCACCGTCCTGCTGGGCGACGGCTCGAAGATCGAGGAGGGCCAGACGGTCAAGCGGACCGGGGAGATCCTCTCGGTTCCCGTCGGGGACGGATACCTCGGTCGCGTCGTCGACCCGCTCGGCAACCCGATCGACGGCAAGGGCCCGATCGCGGCCGAGGCACGTCGTGCCCTCGAGCTGCAGGCCCCCACGGTCGTCGAGCGCCAGCCGGTCAAGGAGCCGATGCTCACCGGCATCAAGGCGATCGACGCCATGACCGCTATCGGCCGCGGGCAGCGCCAGCTGATCATCGGTGACCGCCAGACCGGCAAGACCGCGGTGGCGATCGACACGATCATCAACCAGAAGCAGAACTGGGAGTCCGGGGACGTCAAGAAGCAGGTCAAGTGCATCTACGTCGCGATCGGCCAGAAGGGCTCGACGATCGCGGCCGTCAAGGGTGCACTCGACGAGGCCGGTGCGATGGCCTACACGACGATCGTGGCGGCACCTGCGTCCGACCCGGCGGGCTTCAAGTACCTCGCGCCCTACACCGGCTCGGCCATCGGCCAGCACTGGATGTACCAGGGCCAGCACGTCCTCATCATCTTCGACGACCTCTCCAAGCAGGCCGAGGCCTACCGCGCCGTGTCGCTGCTGCTGCGTCGCCCGCCGGGCCGCGAGGCCTACCCCGGTGATGTCTTCTACCTGCACTCGCGTCTCCTCGAGCGCTGCGCGAAGCTGTCCGACGAGCTCGGCGCCGGCTCGATGACCGGTCTCCCGATCATCGAGACCAAGGCCAACGACGTGTCGGCCTACATCCCGACCAACGTCATCTCGATCACCGACGGCCAGTGCTTCCTGGAGTCCGACCTGTTCAACTCCGGCGTCCGTCCGGCCATCAACGTCGGTGTGTCGGTCTCGCGCGTCGGTGGCTCGGCGCAGCCCAAGGCGATGAAGAAGGTGGCCGGGCGTCTGCGCCTGGACCTCGCGCAGTTCCGTGAGCTGGAGGCGTTCTCGGCGTTCGGTTCCGACCTCGACGCCGCGTCCAAGGCACAGCTCGAGCGCGGTGCGCGGCTGGTGGAGCTGCTCAAGCAGCTTCAGTACCAGCCGTTCCCGATGGAGGACGAGGTCGTCTCGGTCTGGTCGGGCACCACCGGCAAGCTCGACGACGTCCCGCTCGAGGACATCAAGCGCTTCGAGCGCGACTTCCTGGACTACCTCAAGCGTGACCAGAAGGACGTCCTGGACGCCATCCGGTCCACGTCGGACCTCTCCGACGACAGCGTGACGCTGCTCGAGAACGCGATCATCGCGTTCAAGCAGCAGTTCACGACGTCGGCCGGCACGCCGCTCGTGGTCAACGAGGCCCCGGTCGACGCGCTCGACGCGTCCGAGGTCAAGCACGCCACGATCACCCGGGTCAAGGGCTGAGGTCAGGCCCCCATGGGTGCACAGCAGAGGGTCTACCGGCGGCGGATCAAGACCGTCCAGTCGACCAAGAAGATCACCAAGGCGATGGAGCTCATCGCCTCGTCGCGCATCGTCAAGGCCCAGCAGCGTGTGGAGGCGGCTCTGCCCTACTCCCGTGAGCTGGTCCGGGCGATCTCGGCGGCGGCATCGCACACCAGCGGCGGTCACCCGCTGACCGAGACGAGCCAGCGTCTGCGCGAGCGTGCGGCGATGCTGATCATCTCGGCCGACCGCGGCCTGGCCGGCGCGTACTCCTCCACCGCGATCAAGGAGGGCGAGCAGCTCACGACGCTCCTGCGCGATCAAGGGCTGGAGGTCGTGCCGTTCCTCGTGGGCCGCAAGGCTGTGGCCTACTACCGCTTCCGTGGCCGGGAGGTGACGGGGTCCTGGACGGGCTTCAGCGACCAGCCGACCTACGCCCATGCCAAGGAGATCGCGGCGGCGCTGCTCGAGCTGTACCTCACCCGTACCGAGGATGGCGGCGCCGACGAGATCCACATCGTCTACACGCACTTCGAGAGCATGGTCACCCAGATCCCGGCCGTACGCCGGATCCTCCCCCTCGAGATCGTCGAGCAGACGGCCGAGGAGGCCGCGGCCGCGGGCCAGCGGGCGTTCCCGCTGTATGAGTTCGAGCCCTCCGGCCGCGCTGTGCTCGACTCGCTGCTGCCCAAGTACGTCGAGAACCTCGTGTTCACCGCCCTGCTGCTCTCAGCGGCGTCCGAGCACGCTGCCCGTCGCCGCGCCATGAAGGCGGCGACGGACAACGCTGAAGACCTCATCAAGACCCTCAGCCGCCAGGCCAACCAGGCCCGTCAGGCAGAGATCACCCAAGAGATCAGCGAGATCGTCGGCGGCGCCGACGCACTCTCCGCATCGGCATAGGAGTCGAGGACCACCATGACTGCAACGACTGAGACCACGACCGGCGTTGGCCGGGTCGCCCGGGTCACCGGACCGGTCGTCGACGTGGAGTTCCCCGTCGAGGCCATGCCGGAGCTCTACAACGCGCTCCACGTCGACGTGAACTTCGGCAACGACCTCGAGGGCGAGGACTCCACCCGGACCCTCACGCTCGAGGTCGCCCAGCACATCGGCGACAACATGGTGCGCGCGATCTCCATGCAGCCCACCGACGGACTCGTCCGCGGTGCGTCCGTGCGCGACACCGGCGACGCCATCACGGTGCCGGTCGGCGACGTCACGCTCGGCCACGTGTGGAACACCCTCGGCAAGCCGCTCGACGTCGAGGAGTCGACCCTCACCATCACCGAGCGTCGCGGCATCCACGCCCAGGCCCCGAGCTTCGACCAACTCGAGAGCAAGACCGAGGTCTTCTGGACCGGCATCAAGGTCATCGACCTGCTGACCCCCTACGTCAAGGGCGGCAAGATCGGCCTGTTCGGCGGTGCCGGCGTCGGCAAGACCGTCCTGATCCAGGAGATGATCTACCGCGTCGCCGAGAACTTCAGTGGCGTGTCGGTGTTCGCGGGTGTCGGCGAGCGCACCCGCGAGGGCAACGACCTCTTCGGTGAGATGACCGAGTCGGGCGTCATCAACAAGACCGCGCTCGTCTTCGGCCAGATGGACGAGCCGCCGGGCACGCGTCTTCGCGTGGCGCTCTCCGCGCTCACGATGGCGGAGTACTTCCGCGACGTGCAGAAGCAGGACGTCCTGCTCTTCATCGACAACATCTTCCGCTTCACCCAGGCGGGCTCGGAGGTCTCCACCCTCCTCGGTCGCATGCCGTCCGCGGTGGGCTACCAGCCGACCCTGGCCGATGAGATGGGTCAGCTGCAGGAGCGGATCACCTCGACGCGCGGTCACTCGATCACGTCGCTCCAGGCGATCTACGTCCCCGCCGACGACCTCACCGACCCGGCCCCGGCCACGACGTTCGCCCACCTCGACGCGACGACGACCCTGAGCCGTCCGATCTCCGAGCTGGGCATCTACCCGGCGGTGGACCCGCTCGACTCCACCTCGCGCATCCTCGACCCGCGCTACATCGGTGACGAGCACTACGCCGTGGCGGCCCGCGTCAAGGAGATCCTCCAGCGTTACAAGGACCTCCAGGACATCATCGCGATCCTCGGCATCGACGAGCTCTCCGAGGAGGACAAGATCCTCGTGGGGCGCGCTCGCCGCATCCAGCGCTTCCTGTCCCAGAACCTCTTCGTGGCCGAGCAGTTCACCGGCCAGGCCGGCTCGTTCGTGCCGGTCGAGGAGACCATCGCCTCGTTCAAGGCGCTGTGCGAGGGGGAGTACGACCATCTTCCCGAGCAGGCGTTCTTCCTCTGCGGCGGTGTCGAGGACGTGGAGCGCAACGCCGCGAAGCTGGCCGGCTGACATGGGCGAGCTCAACGTCAGCCTCGTCGCGGTCGACCGCAAGCTGTGGTCGGGCACGGCGTCGATGGTGGTCGCCAAGACGCTCGAGGGCGAGATCGGCATCCTGCCGCAGCACGAGCCCGTTCTCGCGCTGCTCGCCGACAGCCCCGTGCGGATCACCACGACTGAGGGCAGGGTCATCTCGGTGGCCGTCCACGGCGGGTTCTTCGCCGTCGACAGCGACAACGTCTCGATCCTCGCCGAGAGCGCCGAGATGGGCGGGGAGATCGACGTCGCGCGCGCCGAGCTCGCTCTTGAGCGCGCCAAGGCAGCCGGGGCCGACAGCGAGGACGAGATCGCCGCGATCATGCGCGCCGAGACCCGCCTCAAGGTCGCTCTCGCGGAGCAGCACAAGGAGCACGCGGCCGGCGGTCGCTGACTCCTCCCGCACGCACGTCAGGGCCGGACTCCTCCCGGGGAGTCCGGCCCGCGCGCGTCGGTGGTCCGTCCTAGGGTCGGCCCATGACCTCACCTCACCCCCGCACCGCCGCCGTCGTCCGCCGGGTCCGCGAGGCCGAGGGCCGCGACGGTCGTCTGCCCCTGCCCGATGTCGCGACCTGGGACATCTTCCCGTTCGAGGGCGACCTCGTCGTGAAGCGCCTCGAGGACCCCGTCCTGCCGGAGCCGCCGCGCCGCGGTGAGGGCGGGCTCGCGTGCGGCTCCTGCGACTCCGGGCTCACCGATGCCATCTGGGCCGACGAGCGGTGGAAGCTCGTCGCCCCGGGCCCGTCGGCCGTGCCGATGGTGCTGCTGTGCCCCATCGCGCACCTCGACCTGGCTGACCTCGACCTCACCCACGCCCAGGAGCTCGGGTTCCTCGCCTGGCGGGTCGACGCCGCGCTCACCTCGCTCGGGGGCGTGGGCCGGGTGCACATGACCAAGTGGGGGGACGGCGGTGCTCACCTGCACGTGTGGTTCTTCGCCCGTCCTGAGGGCCTGCTGCAGCTGCGGGGCTCCTCGCTCTCGGACTGGACCGACTGCCTCCCCCCGATGCCCGCAACCGAGTGGGGCGGGGTCCTCGACGCCGTCGCCGCCGACATGACCGTTCTGGGCGGGCGCAGCCTGCGCTGAGGCGACCGCTGGATGACGACCGTCCAGACCCCTATCGGGGTCAGCCGTGGAAGCCCGCGTCGAGCAGCTCGGAGAGCTCGCTCAGCAGCGGCATGCGGGGGTTGGTCCGGTTGCTCAGGTCGCGGAACGCCGTCATCGCGAGGTCCGGCATGGCGGCGACCCACTCCTCCTTCGTGACGCCGACGTCCTGCAGCGTCCTGGGCATACCGACGGTGTCGAGCAGGTGCTCGACGGCCTTGAAGAGCCGCTTGCGGGCCTCGTCGGGATCCTTCCCACCGAACACGACGCGGCCGAGCTGGGCGTACTTGTCCGGCGCGACGTAGGAGGAGTACCCCGGCGCGGGCATGAACTTCGTCGGCAGCGCGGCGTTGTAGCGCAGCACGTGCGGCAGGAAGATCGCGTTGGCCCGCCCGTGCGGGAGGTGGAACCGGGCTCCCACCGCGTGGGCGAGGGCGTGGTTGGTCCCGACGAAGGCGTTGGAGAAGGCCAGCCCGGCCATGGTCGAGGCATTCGCCATGTCGGTGCGAGCCTGGATGTCCGTACCGTCGGCATAGGCCTTCGGGAGAGCGTCGAAGATCAACCGTGCGGCCTGGACGCAGAATGCGTCGGTGTAGGGCGAGGCGAAGATCGACACGATCGCCTCGAGCGCGTGGGTCAGCGCGTCGATGCCACTGTCCGCGGTGACCGACGCGGGCATCGACACCTGCAGGAGCGGGTCGACGATCGCGATCTCGGGCACGAGGCAGTAGTCGACGAGGGTTTCCTTGAACTCGCCCACCGTGATCACCGCGGCCGGCGACACCTCCGAGCCGGTGCCTGCGGTGGTCGGGACGGCGACGAGCTGGACCCGGTGCGCCTCCCGCGGGTAGTCCGCCACCCGCTTGCGGGGATCGAGGAAGGGCAGGGTGAGGTCCTCCATGGACTTCTCGGGGTGCTCATAGAACAGGCGCATCGCCTTGGCGGCGTCGATGACTGAGCCGCCGCCGACGGCGACGATGAGGTCGGGCCTGGCCCGTTCGAGCAGCTCGATCCCGCGTCGCACGATGGACTCGTCCGGCTCCGGCTCGACCTCGGCGAACACCTGTACGTGGTCGGCCTGCAGCTTGCCGCGCAGCAGCTCGACGACGCCGCGGTGCTCGCTCGGGCCGTCGGTCACGATCACCACGGACTCGCAGGGGATGTCGCGGAGGTTCTCGAGGGCACCGGCGTTGAAGAAGGTGTTGGCCGGGACACGGAACCACTGCGGCGGCGTGCGCCGCCGCGACACGGTCTTCACGTTGAGCAGCTGGCGGTAGTTGATGTTCTCCGTGGTGCTCGATCCTCCCCACGTGCCGCAGCCGAGCGAGAACGTCGGCGTCAGGTTGTTGTAGACGCCGCCCAGCGCACCGACGGCCGTGGGTGCGTTGACCAGGATGCGCCCGGTTCTCAGAGCTCTGGCGTACGCCGAGATGACGGTGTCGTCGCGCGCGTAGATGGCGGAGGTGTGGCCCAGGCCGCCGTGCTCTGTGACCAGGACGCAGGCGGCGATCCCGTGCTCGACGTCGTGCGCCCGGACGAGGCCGAGCACCGGCATGAGCTTCTCCCGCAGGAGCGGGTGCTCGGCAAGCACGTCGAGGTCGTCGGGCAGCTCGGCCATCAGGATCTTGGCGGCGGGGTCCACCGCGAAGCCAGCCCGCTGGGCCAGCTCGGGCGCCGTCTGCCCGACGGCGGCGAGGTTCACGTCCCCGCAGCCGAAGACGAACGACGACAGCGTGTCGGCCTGCTCCGGGGTCAGCAGGTGGGCACCCATCCGCTGCATCTCCTCGACCATCTCGTCATAGACCTCGGTGTCGATGACACAGGTCTGCTCGGCGGGGCAGATGAGGGAGGCGTCGAACGTCTTGGAGATCAGGATGTCGACGACGGCGTTGGGGATGTCCGCGCTGCGGTGGACATACATCGGGGCGTTGCCCGGGCCGACGCAGAGGCCCGGCTTGCCTGCCTTGTTGGCGAGCGCGACGATCTTCGGCCCGCCGGTCACCCAGATGAAGTCCACGCCGGGGTGCCCGAACAGGTAGTGCGTCACCTCGCGTGCGGCGTCGGGGATGACCTGGAGGGCGCCCGGCGGCATCCCGGCCGCCTCGCCCGCTGCGGCGAGCAGGGCGACCGTCTCCTCGGCGCAGCGCACCGCGAACGGCGACGGCCGGAACAGGACGACGTTGCGCGTCTTGGCAGCGACGATGGCTTTGTAGAGGACGGTCGAGGTGGGGTTGGTGACCGGCGTGATGGCGAGCACGACACCGATCGGGTCGGCGACGTACTCGATGTTGCGCTCGACGTCGACATCGATGACGCCGACGGAGCGCTTGTCCTTGAGGTAGTCGCTGAGGAACTCGGTCGCCACGTAGTTCTTCACGACCTTGTCCTCGAAGACGCCGTAGCCGGTCTCCTCGATCGCCAGCCGGGCGAGGTCGGGAGCGGCCCTGACTCCGGCTCGCACCAGGGCGAGGACGATCCGGTCGACCTGGTCCTGGTCGAGCCGGCGGAACTCCTCTGCGGCCCGCTGCGCCGTGTCGACGATGGCGTCGATCTGGCCGCGGCGCTCCGGGTCGAGCTCCGGAAGGACGGTGGTGTCGGACGGTGAGGTCATGGAGTGCTCCTCGTGCAGACGGATCTCCCTCGCGACTCTAGGAACCATCCCGTCCCTCGGCTAGGGCCGATAGTCCCGCTGCGACGGGCTTCGCCCTAGCGGAAGCAGGGCTGAAGCGCCAGGGTGCGCAGCCCGGCGCGGTCGCCAGCCATGAAGGTGGCGACGGTGCCCTGCACCGGATACATGAGCTGGGTGCGGTCGCTGACGTGCCCGAGGCCGAGCACGTGGCCGAGCTCGTGCCCGTAGACGCCGAGCCGCTGGGTCGCCGTGGCGCGGCGGGCACTGGCCGTGTCGACGACCAGGAAGCCCGTCGTACGCCGGTTGAGCACCGTGCCGTTGCGCTGGGGGAGCACGATCCAGGAGCCGCCGCCGAAGCCGATGACAGGGCCGGCCAGGGCCGGGAAGACGTGACCGCCACGTCCGGTGGCGGTGCCGAACGTGACGATGATCGCGGGCGTCCGACGTACGCGCACGACGGTAGATCCGCGCCCTGCCTTGGTGCTCGCGTTGTAGGTGCCCGAGTAGGCGAATCGGTAGCCGCTCGCGCGGGCGGCTGCGGCGAAGGCGCGCACGAGGAGAGTCCGCTCGCTCGCGAGCCGGAGGCCGCCCGGGGTCGAGGCGTCGATGCCCCACGTGATCGTCGTGCAGCGGCTCCACCGCGGCTGACGCAGGGCGGGGACCGCACGGGAGTAGGCGAAGGAGTAGGAGTGCGCGTGGCTGGGGAGGTTGCCGGCCAGCGTCGACGCCTGGACCGTCGGTGTCCCCGCGAGGAGCGCCGAACCGGCCACGACGGCGGTCCCGAGCGCCACCAGCCGGCGGCGGCGGCGGCTGGTCCGCTTCGGGACGTCGGTCGGCGTGCGGCGCAGGGGACGAACGGTCATGCGATACCTCCAGGGCCGGGTGGGAACGTCCACCTTGCGCTCGCGTGGGGGACGAGGTCACCACGTCGAGCGTGGCCCGAGACGAATCAGGTCCGGTTCCCCACCAGATCTGGGACGGATTGTGGCCCATGCGCGACTTCCGGACCGCGATTCGTCCGAATTCGGGCGTCGTGACCGCGTTCCGGCGAGGGGCCTCGGTGGCTCGGGGCTCTGTACGCCGTTCGGTCCCGGGGTGCGGGCGCTGCGCTACGCCGTCCGAGCCGAGGGCCGAACCCGTGAGCGCCGAGCCGCGTCGAACCGGCTCACGGCCACCATGTGGGGGACTGTCAGCCCCCAGACGAGGGCCAGCGTGACCCACAGCCACGGGCCGGGTCCGCCGACACCACCCGCCACGAGCAGCGCCCCCGCGACCACGACAGCGGTGAGCGCGAGTGCCGGGAGCCCGGCGGCGGCGATGAACAGGAGCGATCGTGCCTGGAGCGCCCCGGCGTCGTCCTGCGCAAGTCGCGCGGTGTGGCGTAGCGCGTGCCAGAGCGCGAAGTACACGCCGAACGCGAGCAGGGGCGTCACGAGCAGCCCGAGCGCGACGAGTATCAGCAGCTCTATGGCCGGGCGTAGGCGGTGCCGGGTCAGGAGGCGTGCCATCACGACGAGCGACAGCACCACGACGGCGACGCGCAGGCCGCCGCTCGTCAGAGCGTCCAGATGGGGGAGCCGGGGCTGGATGAGCTCCAGGGTGGCAGCGGTGCCGTGACCGGTGAGGGGCAGCACGAGTGGCACGGTTCCGACGGCGACCGCATGCAGGGCCGACCATGCCCGCGTGTCGCGTACGTCACCACCGAGGTCCACCAGGCCTTCCACGTCGCCACTGCCGAAGTGCCAGGCCGACATGGCGACCACCGCGCCGAAGGCGAGGCCCGGGAACAGCAGGATGACGCCCGCGGCCGCGGCGGCGACGGCGAGGTACAGCGCCAACACCGGCACTCGGCGTGTCATCGGACGCATGAGGGTGAGGTGGTCGACGGCGCCGTGCGGGAGGCCGACGGCCAACGACGCCACCGCGACCCAGGGGACCCAGTCCGGCAGCTCCGTGGATTGCGCCGTCGCCCCGGTCAGCGAGGCGAGACCGACAGCAGCGAGGGCGGCGACGGGACCGACGGCAAGCACCGTGGCCGACAGTGCATCCCGGGCTGAGGTTCCTGGCCAGGGTGACCGTGCGGGCAGGGTCGAGACGGTGACCATGGGAGCTCCCCGATGTGCGAGTCGGGCCGTCGCGCGCTCGGCTCCCGGGAGAGAGCCGAGCGGGTCTGTTCTGAGCAGACGTGCCGATCGGTGGGACAGGGCGGACGGTCAGACGGTGGCCGGGACGGCGCCACTCTCGGACGAGGGTGCCTCGTGGAACTCCTCCTCGGCGAACGCCGGGTCGTCATAGGCGCTCTTCATCCGGGCGATCTTGTAGATGACCAGGCCGAAGAGACACTTGGCAAGCACGTCCGCGACCGAGTAGCCCACCTGTCGTGCGACGAAGGCATCCGTGCCGCTCAGGCCGAAGACCGGGAACAGATAGGAGATCGGATAGACACCCCACGTCGCGATGAGCAGCAGGCGAAGGCGACCGACGGTTGCGGCGACGTCCTTGGGCTGGCGGTCGAGCGACTTGGTGAGCTCGACGAAGAGGATGTAGAGGATGTACAGGAAGGGGATGGTCGACAGGGCGCCCCAGATCATCTTCGGAGCGGTGTCCGCGGCGATCTCGCCCGGGTACCCGAGAGCGATCATCAGGGCCGAGGCCGGGATGAGCTTGGTCAGCAGGTTCGATCGCGTCGCCTTGGGCAGGGCCAGGACTGCGACGGTCTCGAAGAGCAGCAGCGGGACCGTGAGCAGCCAGTCGACATAGCGGTAGGCCTCGTTGAAGCCCTCGGGGGTGAGCAGGTACGTGCCACCGATCGCGTCGGGCACGTAGGCGGCGTTGAACGAGTTGAAGATGCGGAAGTAGTGGTAGGCGGCGATCCCGCACACCATGGCGGAGACGACGATCGCCTGCCGGTAGCGGGGCAGCACGCGGCCTTGCGACACCAGCAGGAAGATCGAGGTGAAGAGCATCGACGCGAGCGCGAACGAGAACACGTTGTAGATGGTCTGGAACTGCGTGTTCGACAGCGAGGTGACGATCGAGGACATGGTGCCTCCGTGAGCCGTGACTCGGACATGAGCCGTCGTTCCCCGGAACGGCGGGCCCGGGCTTCCCGGACACCTCAGGGTGGGGCCGTCCGACTCGTACCGCAAGTTGAACAACGTGTGGCGCGTTTTGCCTGGTATCCACGGTGTCCCGGTGGGCCGTGCAGGGCGATGGGGGGACCTCGAGAGGAACGTCCGTCCGTCGACCCGGTGACCGAGTCGGCTTGCCTGGCTGCGGCGTTCCCGCGAGGGCCCAGCAGCTGACGGTGGGGTAGGCAGGCGCGGTGGCGGTGGCGGTGGCGGTGACGGTGACGGTGACGGTGACGGTGACGGTGGTGAGGGCGAGGGCTTCCGGGGGTGTGAATCGTCCGCCGCGCCAGGATCCTCCGGTCGCGGTCCCCGGGGCGTCACCGCGACCGAAGGGTCGGCATTCCTGGACGATGCTCGGTCAGCCGATGTAGCGCGCTTCCAGGGCGTCGAGGAGGAGGTTCCGTACCTCGTCCGGATCGGCGTCCGGGCCGGCCCGCAGGGCGCCCTCACCAGCGCGGAACTCGGTGGCGAGGACATCGTCTCGGAGCACGCTGTCGATCCATCGAGAGAAGTCACCACGACGTGCGTGGTGGCTGATGACCGTGCGGTCACAGCGAAGGAGCTCGCGGTGGAACTCGTTGAGGTTCGCGGCCACCTCGCCGCTGGGTTGCAGGTCGTGGCGGGTGAAGATGAAGCGGTGGTGCCAGTCGAGCTGACCGTCGACGTACCTATGCCAGTGGCGGACGTGGCTGGTGCGCCGACCGGCGGGTTGGAACGGAATCAGGTCGTGGCGTGCTTCGCTCCGCACCAGCACCGCTTGGCCGTCGGACAAGCCCGCCAGCCAGGTCGCCAGGACGCCGCGGTCGAGGTCGGTGAACGCGACGAGTGCCTCGAGTGCGGCATCGTCGGTGCCCCCGGATCCCCGCGGCATCGCGATGAGAACGTCGAGGTCGCCGTTGGCTTCGTCGCAGAGTTCGGCGGGCCGGTGGGTGACCAGGCAATGGCCTTTTCGGGACGGGGTGTAGACACTGAGAACGTCACGGCCGAACTGCTCGTGCGCCTCGTCGACGAAGAGCCAGTGCGGCAACCCGGAGTTGACGCGCAGTGCCTCGAATCGAGGCGGCGCGGTGCGGTAGTAGGTGTCCTTCGCTTCGGCGGACAGCTGGGACAGGTCGATGACGACGCTCCCGTGATGGCTGGCAAGAAGTTGTCCGAGGTGGTCGAGGTCAGGGAGGGGCTCACTTCCGCCGACCACGACCACGCCGGGCAACCGTCCCAGGTTGGTGTGGTCACCCTCGGGGTCGACCAAGACCACTGAATAGTCAAGGTCGATAAGACGTTCGGCGAACAGTCCGGTGACGTAGGACTTGCCCGAGCGGCTCGCGCCGGCGATGAGGACATTGATCTGCGACGCCGGGATCGAGACGCAGTCGCCGTCGGCTGTGGTACCCAGGGTGATGTGCCAACGCGAAGGATGGATCCGGCGGGTGCCCGCCAGCACGGGACCGGCGAGGAAGGCGGCAACGCCCTCGCCGTCCGGCTGGTCCAACACGAGATCCGCGTGGGACTTGAGCGAGTCCACGGCATTGGCAACGGCGACACCGAGCTCGCACCGATCGAGCAGCGAGTGATCGTTCTCGGCGTCCCCGATACCCACGGTGCTGTGCGGTGACAGGCCGAGCGAGGCGAGCGCCGTCGCGACACCGGTGCCCTTCGTGATTCCCGAGGGCAGGATCATGAGTTCCGTGCGGTTGAACACAAGCTGGTAGTCGAGTCCGAGTCGGCGGATCACGGCGAGTGCGTCGGAGTCAGCTCCCGCTCGGCACGCCAACAACACCTTGCCGCGGCGGATGTGGTGACCGTTCCGTTCGAGTTCCCGTGCGATGCGCGTATCGATCGGTTCGCGCAGCTGCCTGGTGCCCATGGGCCCTGCGATCACCGCACCGTTTTCGGCAACGACTGCGTCGAAGACCTCATCGACCTCGCTGAACGACTCCCGAAGCTCCGAGAGGATCCTCCCCGTCACCAGCAGCACCCGCCGCCCGCCCTGCCGCGCCCGCCCGATCGCGTCGAGGACCTCCGCAGAGGGTCGGCCCGATGTCGTGAGAGTCCCGTCGAAGTCGACGGCGACGACTCGGAAATAGTCAGGCACGGCAACCTCCGTGAGAGTGGTGGACTGGCCCTGAGCCACCAGGACGCTCCGGAAGCATCTGCACCCCGGCATGATCGGCGATCGAGAGTCGAGGTCGATCCCCGAAGGACCGCGCCGGCGGATCGCCTCGCCTTCCTCGCCCTCGGCGTGGACGGTGTCCGGCACTGCACCTGTCGCTCGGGCCAGCCAACGTCGCCGTCGGGCACCGCACGTCCTGCTGGCCCGCCGGGCTCAGCGGTGGCGCCAGGAGCGAATCGCGGAGATGCCTCGATTGGCCATGCGCCGCAGAGGATCGAGGGCGCGCTCGGCCCAGAAGTACTCGGACGCGAGCACGACGAGGCCGAGGAAGATCGCCGCCCAGCCCGGGCCGGGCAGGACGAGCATGGCCGCACCGGCGACGACGAGGGTGAGCCCGAGGGCAAGCACCACGACCTTGAGCGCGAGGTGCGTTGCGGGTCTCCTCCTCGCCCAGTTGCGGGCGCGGAGGTGAGCCCTCGCCCTCGTCGGGGCACCCTGTGCCGTTGTGGTGTCAGTGCCCGGCACGGTGGAGGTCCCGGTCCGCGACCGTCTGGACGTCGAGGATCCGGCACCGCCAGGTGGCCGACGGTCCGTGGACGGTCACGGTGCGTCCTACGCCCACGCCGAGGATGGCCCGCGACAGCGGTGACGTGGCGGAGATGCGCTCGTCATCGAGGGACGCCTCCACCGGGTGCACCGGTCGCACCCACTGCTCGAGGCCGCCGGCGAGTCCGATGAGGACGCGGCTGCCGACCTCGACCTCGCCCGAGCCGCTCGGCACGGCCGTGCCCGACGTCGCGAGCATGTGGTCGAGCCAGTCGGCCTCGGCCATCAGCCGCCCGAACTCGGCGGTGTCACGCTCGTCGCGCTCGCGGTCCACGAGCAGCGGCACCAGCCCGGGGATGAGGTTCTCGCGCAAGCGACGCAGCCGCTCGGCAAACAGGAGGCGACCGTCCGGAGTCAGCGTCACGGCGTCGCGGTCCTCGCCGGTCTGGGCCTCGGTTCTTGACCTGGGCGACGTGCTGCGGGGCCGTCGGGGGGAGCTGATGGTGCTCATGGGGAACCTCCAGTTGTGGTGGGGCGGACGGGCTCGGGGGTCGGGGGTACGGCGACCGACGGGAGGGGGGCGGGGTCGGTGTCCAACCCGGGTCGCGTGGCCCGCAGGCTCGCGACGATCGCCACCGTGATCACGGCGACGACGACACCGAGCGACACCGGGGTGGGAACGTGCCAGAGGTCGGCGAGCAGCATCTTCGCGCCGACCCACACGAGCACGACCGCAAGGCCGAGCTTGAGGTGGA
Source organism: Candidatus Nanopelagicales bacterium (assembly GCA_038206635.1). GTDB lineage: Bacteria > Actinomycetota > Actinomycetes > S36-B12 > CAIYMF01 > Longivirga. Next base: position 40,754 of record JBBRAQ010000021.1, read on the forward strand.
CGAACCGGTCCATGAGGTCGGCGAGGAGGAAGAAGAGCGCTCGCAGGCCCAAGATCGCGAACGCGTTGCTGGTGAACACCAGGAAGGGCTCCTGCGTCACGGCGAAGATCGCCGGGATCGAGTCGACGGCGAAGATGATGTCGCTGACCTCGACGAGCACGAGAACGGTGAGCAGAGGGGTGGCGAGCAGGCGACCGTTGTCCCTGATCCAGAACGCCGCACCGTGGTAGTCCGGTGTGGTGGGCACGAGCCGCTGGAAGAGGCGCACGACCCTGCTGTTGGAGGGGTCGGGGTGCTGATGACGGCTGCGCGCCATGCGCCACCCGGTGAGCACCAGGAAGGCGCCGAACACGTACAGGACCCAGCCTGCGCTCGCGATGAGCGCCGACCCGGCCGCGATGAAGATCCCGCGGAACACCAGGGCTCCGATGACACCGAGGAACAGCACCCGGTGCTGGTACTCACGCGGCACGGCGAAGTAGCTGAAGATGATCGCGAAGACGAAGACGTTGTCGACCGCGAGCGTCTTCTCGATGAGATAGCCGGCGTAATACTGCGAGCCGTACTCCGCGCCGAACTGCCACCAGACCACGGCGCCGAACGCCAGACCCAGCGTCACCCAGACGGCGCTCCAGGCCGCGGCCTCGCGCATGGAGACGACGTGGGCGTGCCGGTGTGCGACGAGGTCCACGGCGAGCATCGCGAGGATGACGCCGAGAACGGCGATCCAGCCCCACAGGGGTACCGACACGAAAATGACCTCCGACTCGAGGGCGCGTCAGCGCCGTTGGTCGAAGGTCTCCCACCGCCGCGTCCGAAGGCGCGACCCACCGTGCCGGACACCGGCCCCAGGGACGGTGTCGTGATGACGACACGACAGCGAGGGGGTACTCCCCTTGCGATTACACCCTCGAGTGTCCACAACGACGCGGCTGACGTCAACTCGTGGTGGCCCTCGGGCGCCGCGTACCCCGTCGCACCGCACAGCACGATCGGGGAGAAGCCGATACGTTCGTCGCATGACCGGCATCGTGGACGCGACCTCGACTGAGCCTTCGACCGACGTCATCCCGGAGGCTCGGTTCACCCGGTTGCGGCGTTACAACCTCGTGATGGGGGTTCTGCACGGAGCCCAGGCTGTGGCCGTCCTCGTGCTCGCGACGTCGTTCGCCCTCCCGGTGACGGCGGCGTTCATGACCGGGCCGCCCGGCTCGGCGGCCGCCGCCCCTGCGACGTTGTTCGAGGTCAGCATCGCCTGGGGCTGTGCGCTGTTCCTGCTGCTGTCCGCGGCGGCGCACTTCGTCATCGCCTCGCCTCCCGCCTTCCCCTGGTACCGCGCCAACCTGCGCCTGAGCCGCAACTACGCGCGCTGGATCGAGTACTCGCTGAGCTCCTCGGTCATGATCGTGCTCATCGCGCTGATCACCGGGATCAGCGACATCGCCGCACTGGTGGCGCTGTTCGGTGTCAACGTCTCGATGATCCTGTTCGGGCTGCTGCAGGAGAAGTACGAGAAGCCCGGTGGTGGCATGCTCCCGTTCTGGTTGGGGTGCATCGCCGGCGTGACTCCGTGGATCGCGATCGGGATCTACCTCGTAAGCCCGGGTAACGCTGCGAGCCCGCCCGGCTTCGTCTACGGGATCTTCGTCTCGCTCTTCCTCTTCTTCAACTGCTTCGCCCTCAACCAGTGGCTGCAGTACCGCCGGATCGGGAAGTGGAGCGACTACATCTACGGCGAGTCGGTCTACATCACGCTGAGCCTCGTCGCGAAGTCGTTGCTCGCCTGGCAGGTCTTCGCCGGGACCCTCGTCCCGCCCAGCTGATCCGGACGAGCATCGGTTGAGATCCATCGCGTCCGGGTGCATCCGGGCGAGGCTCCCGGGGCGAAGAAGGGTGAGATCCGTTCACTGACAATCCACCTGGAGACACCGTGCGCCTCGTCCGTCGCATCACCTCCCTCGCCGCCGGCACCGCGCTGGTCGCAGGCACGCTGCTCGCCGCCGCACCGGCCGCGAACGCTCTGACCCCGTCGGAGACGGGCTCGTTCCTCGGAGCCCTCACCGCGACCTACAACGACCCCGTCACGACCGCCAACGACCGCAATCCCTACGACTACGACATCCTCACCAAGGCCGTGCTGGTCACCGGCGCCGACGCCACGCTCGCCTCGCTCCCGTCGTTCACGCTCTTCGCCCCGAACGACCGGGCGTTCGAGGTGCTCGCGAACAAGCTCGGCCTGCTGGGCGCGAACCACCGCTACGGGGCCACCGTCGATGAGAAGGCGGTAACCCTCGCCCTCGTCAACGCCCTCGGGGCGGACAAGATCCGTCAGGTGCTGCTCTACCACGTGCTCGTCGGTGCCAAGGTGACCGGCAAGCAGGTCCTGTCCGGGCCGTTCTACCAGCGCCTCACGATGGCCAACGGCCAGAAGCTCAGCGTCGCCGTGCTCAGCCGCAACCCCGCGTTCCCGATCATCATCCTGGGCGACAAGGACGGCAGCTTCTTCAACGACTACGTCGTGAAGAGCAAGATCGATGTGATCCAGACCGGAAACGTGGTCGTCCACGGCATCAGCGACGTGCTGCTGCCCACGCTGTCCTGATCAACCCTCGTCACGCGAGTGGCCCTCGGAGCTCGCTCCGAGGGCCACTCGCGTGTCAGCCGCTGTGGCCTCGTGCGCTCAGCTCGTTCGTCCTGGGGGTGATCGACGAGGCTGCCAAGACCGTCAGGAGTTCGTAAGCGGTTGCCTGTGGTGCCTCGGCACGCTCTGAGATCTGCTGGATGCCCCGACCTCCGGAGAACCGATGTCCCCAGCACGTGCGCGCCTAGCCCTGCTCCTCCTCATGCCCCTCGCCCTGGCCGCCTGTGGGTCGCAGGTGGCCTCACGACCCGACACCGCGGCCGTGACCGCGACAACGTCGAGCTCGTCGCAGGCCGCCACGGCGTCCGCGGCCTCGGCCTCGGCCTCGGCGTCAGCCACCGCAGGCTCGTCCGTGACGGCCACCCACGGCTCGTACGTGGACTACGCGAAGTACGCCGCGAACCGGGACATGTACGCGGCCGGCAAGGTTGTGCTGTTCTTCCATGCCGACTGGTGCCCGAAGTGTCGGGAGACCGACGCGAACCTCACCGCTGATCCGGCGTCGATCCCCGCTGGACTGACGATCGTGAAGGCTGACTTCGACTCCGAGACCGATCTGCGCCAGAAGTACGGCGTCACCGTGCAGCACACGTTCGTGCAGGTGGACAACCAGGGCGGACAGCTGGCTAAGTGGACCGGCACGTTCGCAGGGGGCGACATCGCCGGGAAGACCGTGTGAGCACCGCCGTCCTGCTCGGAGCACTCGTCGCGGGCGTCCTCACGACGCTAGCGCCTTGCGTGCTGCCACTCCTGCCCGTCATCGTGGGCGGCGCCCTGGTGCCGGAGGCGACCGTGACGACGGAGTCCGACGCGTCACCGGGCGGGAGCGTCGCGGTGGCCCCGCGGGTCCGCGCCCCGTACCGCCGCGCCGTGATCATCGTGGGGTCGCTGAGCGTGTCGGTCGTGGTGTTCACCTTGCTGCTCAAGGTGTCGACGAGTCTCATCGGCATCCCCCCGGCCGCCTGGCAGTACCTCTCCGGCGCCGTCCTCGTCGCACTCGGCCTCTCCGCGCTCTTCCCGTCCCAGTGGGACCGGGTCAGCGCTGCGTTGCGACTCCAAGCACGCAGCGGCGAGCGCCTCGCGCGGGCGGACGCCCGTGGCGGCGACCTCGGGGCGGTCCTGACCGGCGCGGCTCTCGGTCCCGTCTTCTCGTCGTGCTCGCCGTTGTACGCCTACGTCGTGGTCACCGTGCTGCCGGCGTCCTTCGGCGAGGGGATGGTGCTGCTGGCGGCGTACGTCGTCGGCCTGTCCGCCACGCTGCTGGCCATCGCCCTGCTCGGCCAGCGGTTGATACGTGGACTCGGGTGGGTGGCCGACCCGCACGGCTGGTTCCGGCGCGGCCTCGGGCTGGTGTTCATCGTGGTGGGGATCGGTGTAGCGCTGGGTTGGGACCGTGCACTGCAGACCTGGGTGCTGGAGAACTCGCCGTGGCAGCCGTGGACCATCGATTCAGGCTTCATCCCGGACGGGTCGTGATCTGCATGCGCGAGAAGCGCTGCGCCCACTCGCTCATCAGGTCTCGCAACTCGGGTGGGCCCACCACCGTGAACTCGGCTCCAGTGACAGCGAGCGCGAACGCCTGCCATTCCAGCGTATCGCTCGTCACGGTGACTCGACACCGTGACGCGTCGATCGACTCGACGCTCATCCAGCGCCCGATCCCTTGCTGCACAACGGATGCGGGGGCCTCGACGATCGCTTCGACGTCGTAGGTGGCCGGACCGCGACCCATGCGCTCACGCACGAACGAGATCACATCACCCGTCGGCAGCACGCGCGGCCGGAAGCGGGCACCCGTGCCCGCCGCGTCGCTGACTCGGTCGAGGCGAAAACTGCGCCAGTCGTGGCGCACCGAGTCGTAGGCGACGAGATACCACCGCTGCCCCTGGCGGACCAGGTGCATCGGCTCCACCTCGCGGCGGCTCTCGGCGCCATCGGCAGCGACGTAGTCGAACGTCGCGCGCTCGTGGTCGCGCACGAGCTGGGCGAGACGAATGAGCACATCGGTGGTGATGGCTCCCGACGTCGACGCCCACGTGGTCGACACCGTCGCAAGGCGCAGCGCCTCGACCTGCTCGGCAAGGTGTCGCGGCAGGACCTGCGAGAGCTTCGACAGTGCGCGCACCGACGACTCGTCGATGCCGGCGACCGAGGCCTGGGCCGCGAGTTCGAGGCCGACCGCGATCGCGACGGCCTCCTCGTCGTCGAGGAGCAGCGGCGGCAGCACTGCCCCGGGCGCGAGCTGGTAGCCCCCGTCGACACCGGGCGCGGCCCGGACGGGGTAGCCGAGCTCGCGCAGCCGGTCGACATCGCGGCGCACGGTGCGCACGGACACGTCGAGCCGTTGCGCGAGCTCCTCGCCCGACCAGTGTCGGTGTGCCTGGAGAAGCGACAGGAGCCGCAGGGTGCGCCCGCTCGGATTCGCCATGAGACGCAGACTAGAGCTGATTGCGGACAGGAACCGTCCGCAATGGCTCTTACCGTGCCCCTACCGGCTCACGTGAGCCGGGATCCGCATCCGAGGGAGCCTCCCATGGCCATGACCACGACCAACTCCACCGACAGCACCACGACGCTCGACCGCGAGCGCGCCGACCTGCTCGAGACCCTGGGCCGACACCGCTGGTTCCTGACCTTCACGGTGCGCGGCCTCACCGACGAGCAGGCCGCGAGCCGACCGACGGTCAGCGCGCTCACCGTGTCGGGGCTCATCCACCACGTCGCCGAGATGGAGGCGCAGTGGGTCCGGTTCATCGACGAGGGGCCCGACGCCTTCGCCGCAGCCATGGCGACCTGGACCGACCCGGACTCCGACGTCGATCCGGAACAGCGCTGGCGCATCGCCGACGGTGGCACCCTGGCCGACGAGCTGGCGACGTACGAGGAGGTCGCTGCGCGCACCGAGCACGTGATCCGCACCGTCATCAGCCTCGACGACGACCACGCGCTGCCGCAGGCGCCGTGGTTCGAGCCCGGCGCGCGCTGGTCGGCGCGCCGCGTGCTGCTGCATCTCATCGCCGAGACCGCACAGCACGCCGGCCACGCCGACATCCTCCGCTAGTCCATCGATGGCCAACGCACGATGGGCTAGCAGCCAGCCCGGACCATCGGTCTGATCGGTCCGCTCGCCCCGTGGACTCAACCTGCGCCGAACGGGTGAACCCGTGATCGGGACGGGCCTGGTGCGACCCGCCGCCAGCGTGCCGGTGCCGACGATCATCCGTTGCTCTGGGTATCGTCGGGGTTGCTGTCTGCTCTGCGGGTAGTCCATTCGTGTGGTGCTCCTCGGGGGGGCCTGCGCAATCCAGGGAGTCCCGATCGTGCTTGTTGCAGCCACCCGCCGCGTCCTCGCTCGTCCTGTCGCGCTCGCCGCGGCGGCAGTGTTGTCGGTGAGCATCGTGGTCGTCGCTCCGCCGCTGCCGGCATTCGCCGCTGCGGGGATCACCCTGGGCAAGTCCGGGCCGGCGACGGTGCTCGCCGGAAGCCCTGCGGCCTTCACGCTCACGGCGGCCAACCCGTCGTCCAACCCCACCGCCGTGCCGGAGTACAACCTCGGCCTTCGTGACGTGCTGCCGGTCGGGACGACGTATGTCGGGGGGTCGACGACGCCGACGTCCGCAGGTGAGCCGACGATCTCGACGAACCTGGTGACCGGACAGCAGACTCTCGTCTGGAGCAACGTCTCGGACCTGCAGGTGGGCGACAGCATCGCTCTCGTGTTCAGTGCCGCGACCGCCCCCGCGGTGCTGCCCGTCGGAGCGACCTTCACCAACGACGCGTCGGCCTACGCCAACAGTGACCCACGTCGGATCCCGTCGTTCTCCGGCACCGGTGTGGTGGCTCCGGGCAGCTACACGCAGTCGGCCGCGGCGTCGTCGTCCCCGACGACCCTGTCGGCGTTGGAGATCACCAAGGTCGAGCCGAGCCCGGAGTCAGAGCTGCTGCGTGGCGTCCACGACCACCCCACCGTCTACACGCTGACTGTGCGCAACACCGGCGTCGCGCCGAGCACCGGCGTCATCGTCACCGACTACCTGCCCGCCACCCTGGAGTTCCTCGGCTGCGGAGGAGTCGACAACTCCGCGGCACGTGAGTACGTCGGCGCCCCGTCGCTCACGGCGACGCCTGCCGTTCCTGGCTGCCGCACCCCGGTCTCGGTCACCACGGTGCTCGACCCGCCGGCCCAGGGCAGCACGGTCTACCCGGCGGGCACCTACACCCGGGTGCAGTGGAATCTCGGAGTGCTCGCCGCAGGCGCGACGGTGACGCTCCCCTATGCCGCTGGCATCCCGCTGCGAGCCAACACGGCGACCTTCCCCGGCGGTACGCCGTCCGGCGCCGGCCTGGGCCAGATCGCGAACCTCGACAACAACACCGGTGCAAGCACGCGTGAGCTCGCCACGGAGGCGGCGGCCGTGAACATCGCCCGGGCGACAGGCACGTACACCGGTGCAGTGGCGTCAGGTGCCTCGTCCGCGAGCGAGAGCGACACCCGGCACACGGTGTCGATCGAGGACGTCCGGATGGTCAAGGCCGCCTCCACGACGCAGTTCGCCACCCTCGGACGCGTGCAGTACACACTGACCATCGACACCAGCGAGTACACCTCCGCAGCGGGCATCGTCGTGACCGACACCATCCCCAACGGCCTGTGCCCGTTCGGTGGCGTGGGCGTCAACTACGTCTCCGGGAGCCCGGCCGACTGTACGAGCACGGCCGGCACGACCCCGTCGGCGCCGATCACGTCGGCGACGCAGAACGGCGACGGGACGTTCACCGTCGTCTTCGCACCGCTCGCCGCCGTGGGCATCAGCGGCACCACGACGCTGACCTACTGGGCCGGCATGCGCGGCACCTACACCGGTGGATCCACCGGGGGACAGCCGACGGTGAGCGGCGACTCCTTCACCAACGGGGCGAGCCTGACGGCGACCACGTCCCCGCGTCCCGGCACGGGACAGAGCGGCACGCAGACGGTCGGTGACACCTCGTCGTCGACCATCGGCACCCGTGGGCTCACGATCGACAAGACCATCGGCCCCCGCTCGCTCGGCGGTCAGTGCGGTACGGACGGTGTCGGCTACGGAGAATCCTCGTCCTTCCCGGCTGCCCAGACGCAGTTCCGCAAGGGCGACCTCATCTGCTTCAAGGTCCGCGTCGAGTTCGACCCTCTGGTCCAGACGCGCAACCCTGTCGTCACCGACTTCGTGCCGGTGGGCACGGAGTACGTCGCCGGGACGGCGATCGCGACCACCGGTAACGTCCGCGCGCCGTCGGTGCTGACCGAGTCGCCTGACAGCCTGAGCTGGGCGATCGGCAACCCGGTCGGTGGTGCGACGTTCGCCGACATCGGCGCGGTCTTCGAGTGGGTCTTCGCCGTGCGGGTCACCGACGCCGCCCCGGTGGGCGCGCCGCAGATCCTGGGCAACGCGATGAAGCTGCGAACCGAGGACTCCGCGGGGGCGGGTCGGTCCTACCGCGACCAGGTCGACTTCACGGTCGTGCCCGCCGTCCCGATCGGTGTGGTCAAGGGGATCGCGTCGATCGACGCGCCTGCGGCGGGCCCGAACGGCCTCAACAGCAACGTCGACGGACTGCAGGTCCTCGAGGGCTCGACCGTGCGGTTCCGCATCGACCTCACCAACAAGGGGACCGCCGGGGGACCGGACGGCTACGGCGCGGGTGCCTTCGACCTGTGGGACGTGCTGCCGGACAACATCCGGTGCTCGGACATCAGCAACATCGCGGGTATCGCGTCCAACCCGGTGACGCCGACGATCCGGTGCACCGATCCGGGTGACCCGGCGCAGCCGACGTTCGCCGGCAGCACGACACGCAGCGCCATCCGATGGACAGCCGCTCTCGATCCCGCGAAGCCGTTGGCACCACAGGGGATCCTGCCGGGCGAGTCGTGGACCTTCACCTACGATATGAAGATCCCGCTGCAGACGAGCGCGGGCTTCGTCTTCACCAACACCGCATCCGTGCGGTCCTTCGCGGCACTCACCAACGTCGACTCAGCGCGCCCTGGTGCGATCGCGACGTACTTCCCGAAGAACAACGTCGACACGACGGTGCCGGTGGTCGACCAGGAAGCTCCGCCCGCCACCGACGTCTCCAGCGTCGTGACTCCAGCGGTGGCGGTCGGCAAGGTCGGCACGACCTCGATCACCGAGGCCAACAACAACACCGCCGACCAGGCCACGATCGGCGAGCTCGTCACCTACCGCTATGCCGTGACGATCCCGGCCGGGACCACGGTCTTCGACGGCTCGCTCACCGACGTCCTCCCCGCCGGCTTCGTCCTCGTCGGTGCTCCGGCGGCCACGGCGGAGTTCTGCCCGGTCGCGCCGATCCCGGTGACGGGGAACCCGCTGCCCAGCTGCGCAGCTCCCGCGGGCCTCCCGGTCGGTGTCTCGCTCGTTGCGGGGACGGGTGCCCTCACCATCTCCGGCGCCTACGACAACGTGACGGCGTCACCGCAGCGGTTTCTCGTGACGACGACTGCTCGCGTCACGGGTGCTGCGCTGGCTGTCGGTCAGAACGCCGTCAACCGGGTCAACACCGCGCGCTTCGCCAGCACGAGGACGCTTGGTGGCCCAGCCTCGACCCCCGTGACCGCGACCTACACGGTCAACGTCCGGCAGCCCAACCCGAGCATCATCAAGGACAACGACCGCCCGGGTACCGTCGTCGGCGGTCAGGTCGTCACCTACACGGTCTCGGTCTTCAACCGGAGCTCCGCAGCGTCGAGCACCAACCGGCCGCCGGCCCACGACGCCTTCGTCGTCGACTGCTTGCCCACCGGTCTCACCTTCGCGGCGTTCGGCGCCAACCCTGGGTCTGGCCCCGTCGCGGGCGACGGCACCAACGGATGTGCGGTGGGCAGCGCCCGGCTCCTGTGGCGCATCGGTGACATCGCGCCGTCGCTCACCGCGATCACCCGCACGTACACGGCCACGGTGGACCTCACGGCAGTGGGTGGCGACTCCTACACCAACACCGCCACGCTGACGAGCAGCACGCTCGACGACGCGAAGCCCAGCTTCGACGCGGCCGACAACCCCAACGAGCGCACCTACTCGAGCACCGATCCGTCGACCGTCACCGTCGCAGGCTCAGCCCTGGTGAAGTCGGTCGACGAGCCGCTGCGCACGATCGGCCAGACGGCCACCTACACGGTCTCGGCACTCGTCCCGGCCAACACCAACTTCTACGACGCCGCCATCATCGACACGGTGCCGACCGGCCTCTCGGCACCTGTCACGGTCAGTGCGATCTGCGTGGTCGTGGCCACCTCGGCTCCGTGCGGTGGTGTCACGGTCACGTCGCTGACTCCCGCACCTCAGGCCGGAGGCACGAAGTACGGCTTCCTCATCGGTGACGTCCTCGCCTCGCCGGACGTCCGGCGCATCACGGTCGTCTACACCTCTGTCGTCACTGACGTGCCGACCAACGTCGCGAGCAAGGCGCTCACCAACACGGCGACGATGGTGTGGTTCGCCACCAACGGGAACAACCCGACGTCGGCCGGTGACGTCTGGGACCGAGCCGGCGGCAGCGGCTCCGCGACGGTGACGGTGCTCGAGCCCGCTCTCACCATCACCAAGACCGTGGACGACCCGACACCGGATCCCGGTCAGCAGTTCCACTACTCCGTGACGGTTCGCAACGGCACCGGGGCGACCGTGAGCCCGGCGTACAACGTGGTCGTCACCGACGTCGTGCCGCTCGGCGTGGTCGTCGAGACGACCACCGCAGGCGGGACGGTCACCGGGGCCGACCCGGCCCGTGGGGGCGGCACGATCACGTGGTCGGCGGCTGACCTCCCTGGCCCGCTGGCTCCTGGGGCGTCCTTTCTTCTGACCTACACCGCGCATCTCGCGCCGTCGGCAACACTCACCGCGGCGGCGCTGATCAACACCGCTGGCATCCCTGGCTACGACGGACTTCCCACGGGAGGACGCCACTACACCGGCCCGACGACGACCGCGTCGGTCACGCCGCAGTTCCCGAGGCTGGTCACGACGAAGGCGGCCACCGACGGTGCCCCGGCCTACATCGGGACGCCCTTCACGTGGACGGTGGTCGTGCGCAACACCGGGGGGGCCACCGGCTTCGGCGTCGACGCCGTCGACACCCTGCCGCCAGGCTGGGCCTACTCCGCCGGTAGTGCCGGGGTCTCGGTCGCCGGCGGACCGGCGACGGCTGTCGAACCGTCGGTGGTCACGGCGCCCGCAGGTGACCAGCTCGCCTGGGTCGACCTCGCCGACCTCGCGCCCGGCGCGGCGCTGACCATCACCTACCGCGCCACCCCCGGTCCGAGCGTCGTCACGTCACCGGGCGTGGGTGCCTCGGTGCCGCACATCAACACCGCCACCTCGACCGGCGTCGACGCGACGGGTGCATCCGGCAACGCCACCGGTCCCTACGCCGGCAGCACGGCGACGGCATCGACGCACATCGACTCCGCTGACGTGCGGGTCGTGAAGTCGCACACCGCTGCCCCGGTCGCCGGGTCGCCCTTCGTCTGGACGGTGATCACGAGCAACCTCGGCCGGGACCCGGCCGTCGGTCCGTTCACGGTGTCCGACACGATCGTCGCTCCCACCACGCTCGTGAGCGCGACAGGGACCGGCTGGACCTGCACCACTGCGGCAGCCACCGTGACGTGTCACCGCGCCAACCCCGCCGACACTCTCGCGTCGGGGGCGTCGTTCCCGGCGATCTCGATCACGGTCGGCGTCCCCGCCGGAGTGGTCGACGGTACGACGCTGACCAACACGGCTGACGTCACGGCCCGCACGTATGACCCTGTCCTCCCCAACAACACCTCGACCGACACGGCCGCGGTCACCACGCGCGCGGACCTCGAGATCACCAAGTCGCACTCCGGCTCCGTGGTGGCCGGCCAGGACGCCACCTACACCCTCGACGTCGTCAACCACGGGCCGTCCGTCTCGCACGGTCCGATCACCGTCGTCGACACGTTGCCGGCCGGAAGCACGTTCGTCTCCGCAGCGGGCAGCGGCTGGGTGTGCACCTCCGGCACAGGCACGGTCAGCTGCGTGCGTGACGCCGACCTCGCGGTCGGTGCGGTCGCGCCGCAGATCGTGGTCGTCGTCGCGATCCCGACCTCGCAGACCGCCGACGTCGTCAACACCGCGACGGTCTCGGGGACCACGACCGACCCGGTACCGGGCAACAACACCTCGACCGACCGCACCGCCCCGGGGACGTCGGCCGACCTGTCGATCCAGAAGCAGTCGATCGGCTTGCTCATCGCCGGTACCCGCGGTACCTACCGCCTCATCCTCGACAACGCCGGGCCCTCGGACGCGGCTGCGGTGAGCATCACCGACACGCTGCCCGCGGGTCTGTCCTACGCCGGTTCCCACGACGTCGTCGGAGCATGGACCTGCTCCGCGGTCGCGCAGGTCGTGACCTGCACGCTCGCCGGGCCCCTCGCCGCGGACCCCGCCCAGGCCGTGGCCGGTGACGCGATCGTCACGATCGACGTCGACGTCGCCAGCTCGGTCACCGGTGCCGTGATCAACACGGCGTCCGTGTCGAGCACCACGCGCGATCCCAACCTGGGCAACAACTCCGACACCGACACCAGCACCTTCACCGCCGAGGCCGACCTGGTGATCGTGAAGTCGCACGCGGCTCCCGCCACCGCGGGCAGCCAGTTCCACTGGACGCTGGCTGTCCGCAACGCCGGTCCGTCGGACTCTCCTGGCGACATCGTCGTCACCGACGGGCTCCCGGCCGGTACGACATTCGTCTCGGCTACCGGGGCCGGCTGGACGTGCGACGAGCTCGCCGGACAGCTCACGTGCACGCGCACGGCAACGCTCGCTGCCGGTGCCAGTGCCGGTGACATCGACCTCGTCGTGCTCATCGACCCGTCGGCGGCGCCTGCGACGATGATCAACACCGCCGGCGTCGACGGTCCGCTGACCGATCCGGACCCGGGCAACAACACCGACTCAGACCTCGTGGTGATCCGCGACCGTGCCGACATCTCGCTCGTCAAGTCCACGACAGGCGCCAACCCGGTCGCCGCCGGTGCGACGACGGAGTTCACGCTGACCGTGACCAACGCCGGTCCCTCGACCGCGGACTCCGTCGTCGTGGTCGACTCGATGCCGGCCGGGCTCGTGCCCCTCACAGCCGTCGGCTCCGGCTGGACGTGCGACCTGCCCGTCGGCCAGGACGTGCAGTGCCATCGCGCCACCCTCATGCCGGGAGCCTCGACGATCGTCGTCAGCGCGAAGGTCCTCTCCTCGGTCGCCGACGGGTCCACCCTCACCAACACCGCCACGGCCTCGACCTCGACGCCAGGCGACAACCTCGTCGACAACACCGATTCCTCGACCGTCGACGTCATCGCGCGGGCCGACCTGGTGCTCGTCAAGAGCCATGGCGTTGCCTACGACACGGTCGCGGCGGGGACGCAGGCTGTCTTCCACCTCGACGCCCGCAACGCCGGGCCGTCCGATGCCCTGCCCGCGATCACTGTGGTCGACTCGCTGCCGACCGGGGTCACCTTCGTGTCCAGCAGCGGATCCTGGACCTGCACGGCCGGGACAGTCACCGCAGCGGGCCAGGACGTCAGCTGCGTCCTCGACGGTGGCAACCCGCTCCTCGCGGGTGCAGCGGCACCTCGGCTCGACGTCACTGTCGCCGTCGCGGCCGATGCGGCTGTCGGGCCGGTGACCAACTCGGCGACGGTCACCTCGCCGACCACCGACCCGAACCCTGGTGACAACACCGACACCGACACGATCGACGTGGTGCACGACGCCGACCTCTCGATCGTGAAGACGCACGCCGGACCGGTGCGCATCGGCGATCCCCTCACCTTCACCCTCGCGGTCGCCAACGCCGGGCCCACCGAGGCGGTCGCTGTGTCAGTGAGCGACCCGCTGCCGGCCGGCCTGAGCTACGTCTCGGCGGACGGTCCCGGCTGGACGTGCGCCGAGGCAGCGGCCACCATCACGTGCGACCTCGCGGGAGTGCTGGCCCCCGGGGCGTCGGCAGCGCCGATCACCGTCGTGGTGACCGTCGAGGTCGCGGCGTACCCGACGGTGGACAACGTCGCGACCGTGTCCTCGTCAACACCGGACTCCCACCCCGCTGACAACAGCTCGACGGACCCCGTCGACGTACCGGCGCTGGTCGACCTCACGATCGCCAAGTCCCACCAGGGAGTGCCGCAGGTCGGCCAGCAGACCACCTACACCCTGGTGGTCGCCAACACCGGACCGACCGCCGACCCCGGACCGATCACCGTGACCGACCCGTTGCCCGTGGGCCTCAGCTTCGTGTCGGGCGCAGGTCCCGGGTGGGTCTGCTCGGCTGCCGTCGAGGTGGTGACGTGCACGAACGCTGCTGGCCTCGCGGTCGCGCAGACGTCGACGATCGGTCTGGTCGTCGACGTCGGGCCGCGCGCGTTCCCGACGGTGACCAACGTCGCGACCGTGACGACGCCGTCGGAGGAGACGCACGCCGACAACAACTCCGCCGTCGACACGGCAGCTGTCTCTCCGCTGTCTGAGCTGGGTGTCGTCAAGCGGCTCGGCCAGTACGACGCGGACTCCCGGGTGGCGACCTGGCTCATCGCGGTCACCAACAACGGGCCCAACCCCACGCAGCGTGCGATCGTCGTGTCCGACGTCCTGGTCCCTGGGCTCACCTACGTCTCGGCGACGGGATCGGGCTGGGCCTGCGGCGCAGCGCGGCAGACGGTCACCTGCACCTACGCCGGGTCTCTGCCGGTCGACGCCATGACGGGCTTCACGCTCGAGACGGCGGTGAGCGGCTCCCCGGGCGAGACGATCACCAACACCGCGACGCTGCTCGGCAACGTCGACCAGGTGCCGGGGAACGACACGTCGACGGCCCAGATCGTGCTCCCGGCGGGCGGAGGGCTGTCCCCCACGGGTTCGACTGCCGCGTCCCTCCTGCTGCTGGCTCTGACCTCGCTGATGCTCGGCGGGGTGGCGCTCGCCGCGTCCCGACGTCGTCCCAGCTCCACCTGACCGGTGCTGCCGGACGGGCCACCTGGCAACTCACCGAATCATCCGGGCACCAGCATCGGGTGAGCGGGCCGGCGTGTCACGGTCACGCCGGGAACGGGCGGTGGACTCTCGCAGGTCGCCATCACCGCGACGTCGAGGACCCCGGACGCGACGACGTCGATGGCCCGGTCTGAGGTCACGTCGACGACGGACAGGTCAGCCGCGCCGGGCGCTGGTGGGGTGGTCCCCGCGGGGCGCTCCCCCGCGCGGCCCCAGGCCCGGTGGTCAGCTGCTGAGGTTGCGGACGAAGGAGAGGCTGTCGCGGGAGACCTGGGTGCGGGCGTCGCCGTGGCTGACCGTGGGTGTTCCGTCGCCGGGCTGCAGCCCGTAGTCGCCGAAGAAGGCGTGCACGGCTCCGTCGATGGAGGTGAACGTCGAGTCGGCGGGCAGCGTCGCCTTGGAGGCGTCGATCTTGTCGGGGGTGGCGAGTCCGTCGTTGCTGGCGGAGATGGACAGGACCTTCGCGGTCAGTGACGTGGAGATGTCGTCGGCGGGGTAGGAGGCGTAGAGGAGCAGGCCGACGACGGGTGCTGTGGGGTCGCTGTCGCCGGAGTCGGCTTGCAGGGCCGCGACTGTCCCGCCGAGGGAGTGCCCGCCCACGACCCAGCGGGTGATGGCGGGGTAGGCCGGCTTGGTGGCGTCGAAGGCGGAGCCCGCCAGGAACGCGATGCCCAGCGGCTGCTTGGGTATGACGACGGTGCAGCCGGCTTCGGCCAGAGGACGCAGGGTCGCGGCGTAGGCGCGGGCGTCGACCCTGGCGCCGGGCTGGAAGAACACCCCGGTGCGGCTGCCGGTGCCGGTGGGGGTCATGACGATCTGGGTCGGGTACTCCGCGACGGTCACCGTGATGTCGGAGCTCATCGCGGTCAGCGCGGGTTCGACGGCAGTGAAGGGGCGCAGCCACGCCATGAGTGCGAGCCAGCCGACCGACGCGAGGAGGAGAACGATGCGGGCGATGCGACGCCATCCTGTGTTCGTCGGCCGTGGCGACGACACGCACGACCCAGGTGATCCACGAAGGTTCGGCTGGGGCGTGCATCGAACCTTCGGCCGGGGATGGCGTGAGGTCGACGGATTGGTCGGTCATGCCGAGGCCGTGGCCGTGGCTGGGAGCTTCGCGATCAGGCTTCCTGCGGTGCGGCGCCGCCGCGACCGCGGCGACGCCGGGCGCCGACGGTGCTGTCGGAGTCGGTCCCGGTCTGGGCGGGTGCCGGTGCAGGCGGGATGTTGGGCAGGGCCAAGGTGGCGGCCAGACCGAGCCCGATGATGATCGCGGCGACGCCGGTGGTCACCTTGCTCGCCGTGATCATCCCGGCGGCCGCGGCGTCCCCCGCGGTGGCGGTGGCTGGCCTGGCCCGCAAGGACGGGATGACCGCGCCGGCTGAGCCGGTGACCGCAGTGACGACCTGCTGGGACGGGACGGGCGGGACACCGGCAGCGTCGAGGTTCGTGGTGGTGGCGCGACCCAGGGAGCCGAGGAGCAGGCTGCCCAGGATGGCGATGCCGAGGGCAGATCCGAGCTGGCGGAAGGTGCTCTGCAGCCCCGAGGCCTGGCCGGACTCGGCGACGGGGATCTCGGCGAGGATGACGCTGGTCAGCTGTGCGGTGGCCATGCCGACGCCGACGCCGTAGAGGAACAGCCACAGGGCGATGAGCCAGCCGCTGATCGACGCCGACAGGGTCAGTGCCAGGGCCGCGACCGCGAGCGCCTCGGTACCCAGACCCATGCGGACGACTCCGCGGCCGCCGAAACGGGCGGTGAGCTGCGGGGTCATCCCGGAGATGAAGAACGTGCCGATCGCCAGGGAGACGATGAGCCACCCGGTGCCGAGAGCGGAGTAGCCGAGAGCGTTCTGGAGCAGCAGAGGCAACGTGAAGAGCAGCCCGAACTCGCCGAGCGCGACGATGAGGGCGGCGATCGAGCCGTAGCGGAACGAGCGCACCGACAGCAGGCGAAGATCGACCAGGACGACCTTGTCCTTGCGGGCGCGTGCCCGCTGGACCGCGACGAACTCGACCATGAGGAGCGTGCCGATGGCCAAGGCGATCGGGACCGGTGAGATCGCACCGGACTCCTGACGCCACCAGCCATAGTTCTGGCCCTCGATGAGGGCGAACACGATCAGCCCGAGCCCGACCGCCGACAGTGCGACACCGGCGAGGTCCAGGCCCGGTCGGGTGGTCTCGTCACGGGTCTCGGGGACCCACCGCACGATGCCGAACAGGACGAGCAGGCCGACGGGCACGTTGATCCAGAACGCCCAGCGCCAGGTGTAGTCCGTGGTGAGCCAGCCACCGACGAGGGGGCCGAGGGCGGCCATGCCGCCGATGGTCGAGCCCCACACTGCGAACGCGATGGCGCGCTCCTTACCGCGGAAGATCGCGTTGATGGTCGAGAGGGTGGCGGGCAGGATCGCCGCGGCGCCGACCCCTTGCACGAGGCGGGCGGCGATGAGTGCGTTGCCGCTCGGGGAGAACCCTGCGGCGATGCTGGCGAGGACGAAGACGACCATGCCCACGCCGAAGAGCTTGCGTCGCCCGTGGAGGTCGCCGATCCGCCCGAGCGTGAGCAGGAACGCTGCGAACATCAGGGCGTAGACGGCGTTCATCCACTCCGCCTGCGTCGAGGTCAGGCCGAGGTCCTCGATGATGACCGGGAGGGCGACGTTCACGACCGTCGCATCCATCACGATCAGCGAGACGCCGAGCGCGACGGCGGCCAGCGCGAACCAGCGGCGCTTCGACGGCTCGGCAGGGGTATCGAGGTCTTCTGGACTGGTGTTATCGACGGTCATGTCGGTATCATACCGACGATAACGTCGATAAGACAATCTCGTCGCCGACATTCGAACGCAGGACCGGGGAGGCCGGCATGCCCAAGATCGACGCCCCGACGGTTGCTGAGCACCACCGGCAACGCCGTACGGCGCTGCTCGCTGCCGCCACGTCGCTGCTGGCCGAGCAGGGCCTCGACGCCGTGAACCTCGCCACCGTCGGGGCGGCTGCCGGGCTGGCGCGCTCCAGCGTCTACCAGTACTTCGACTCGACGCCGGCGCTGCTCGCAGCGGTCGTCGAGGACGTCCTGCCGCGAACCGGCGAACAACTGGCCAAGGCGATGGCGAACGCGGCCACCCCCTCGGGCCGCATCGACGCCTTCGTGCGCAGCACGTTGAAGACGGCGACCGATCCGACCCATCGATCCCTCTACGCGCTGGAAGGCTCAGCCCTGCCGGCGGAGTGTCTGGCTCGGGTCGCCGAGCTCCACCGGCAGCAGTACGAGCCGCTCCTTGCTGCCCTGGTCGAGCTCGACGTCCCCCAGCCGCAGCTGACCATGCAGCTGGTCCTCGCCGTCGTCATCACTGCGTCGCGCGCCATCATCAACGGCGCGGCCCCCAGGACCGTGACGACGCGCACCCTCCAGGTGATCCACCACGGCATGGTGTCTCGGCCCTGACGCTGGATCACCACGACCGCGCCGCACATGGACTTGCCCGACCCTCCGGGGATCCCGACCCGCAGGTTCAGGCGTGGAACGACGTCGCGAACCCGGCGAGCAGCCGGACGCCGAAACCGGTACAGCCGCGAGGCCGCCGTCACGGTGATCCGGGGTGATGCTCGCTTCACCTCGGCCCGAACCCTCGACGTCGATGGCACGTCGGTGAGGTTTCGTCACGCCCTCCTCGCCACCGGCGCCACCCCGACGATCCCACCGATCCCGGGGCTGGACGGCTTCCCGTTCCTGACCTCGGACACGCTGTGGGACCTCACCGCTCTGCCGGATCGGCTGGCGGTGCTGGGCGGTGGAAGCATCGGTTGCGAGCTCGGTCAGGCCTTCGCCCGCCTCGGCCCCGATGCCATGGTGGGGTTCGACCGGCTCCTCGTCGCAGGCGGACGCAGCCCCGTTCTCGGGGCCTCGGCCCGGACGAGGCGGGCATCGAACTCGACCTGCGGGGCTCGTCGTCGATGACGCCTTGCGCACCACGAGCAAGTAGGTCTGGGCCGCCGGCGACCTCACCGGTCATCCCCAGTTCACCCACGTCGCTGACGTCCACGGCAGTCTCGCCGCCAGCAACGCCGCTCTCGGTCTTCGACGCAAGGTGAACGTGACGGCCGTGCCTCGGGTCACGTTCACCGACCCCGAGGTCGCGGCCGTCGGGGTGCCCACCGGTGACTCCGATCTCCCGGCTGGCGTCACGTCGGTCACCCGCCACCATTCCCACCTCGACCGTGCGATCGCCGAGGACGACACCTCCGGTCTCGCCCGGCTGGCACTCGATGGCAAGGGCTGTGTCGTCGGTGCGACCGTCGTCGGCCCTCGGGCCGGGGAGACCCTCTCCGAACTCACGGTCGCTGTCCGGATGGGATTGCGCACGAGAGACCTCGCGAGCGCGATCCACGCCTACCCCACCTACGCGGACGGCCCCTGGAACGCGGCCATCGACGACGTCCGCGAGCGACTCCGACGACCGGCGATGGTCCTCGCCACGAACGCGCTCCTCCGATTCCAGCGCGCGCGCAGTTCATGACCCTCCTGGCGCGAACGCCACGACGGTCATGCCAGGTGTGACACTGCCCGGACCGAGGAAGAGGGCAAGAACATCTGGACCTCGCCCACCGAGCGTTGGGGAAACGTTTGCCGGGAGTCCACCAGCAGTGTTCCGATTCGACGAGCGCCACCTTCGCTGAAACTGCACTCTGTCCGCATGAGCATCTGCGGGAGGGACCCTGGCACCGGCCGGTCGCCGGGTGGTCGCTCGCAGCTGGACCAGTTCGGGTCGTCGCCGGAGTACACCGTCGGTGTCGAAGAGGAGTTCATGGTCCTCGACGCCGACTCCCTCGGACTTGTTCCGCGCGCTGTCGAGATCGTCGACGGCGCTCACAACCCGGACATCAAGCACGAGATCCGCCAGAGCATGGTGGAGATCTCATCGCAGCCGTGGACCACGATCAGCGACCTGCACCGCGATCTCCAGGGGTTGCGAGCGCAGCTCACGGGTCTGGCATCCGAGCGTGGCCTGCGCGTGGCGGCCGGCGGCACGCATCCGTTCTCCCCAGCCGAGACACAGGAAATCACCGACGAGCCTCGCTACCGCTACGTCGCCGGCATCAGCGGTTGGGTCGGACGCCGGGCCACGGCCGTGTTCGGCACACACGTGCACGTCGCAGTAGGCAGGGCCGAGAAGGCACTCGGCGTCATCGAGGCGCTGCTTCCCGACCTGCCCGCAATGGTCGCACTCTCGGCGTCGAGCCCGCTGTGGGAGGGGCAGGACACCGGTTTCGCCTCGGCGCGGCTTGCCGTACGCGCAGGACTGCCGCGCACCGGGCTGCCTCCTCGGTTCGCGTCGTTGGTGCACTACCGCTCATCGCTCGAGTTGCTGCGTACCAGCGGGCTGGTGCCGAACGCCTCCTTCCTCTGGTGGGACGTCCGGCTGCAGGAGCGCCTGGGGACGATCGAGGTCCGACTGCTCGACGCCCAGCCCTCGCTTCGCGACACGGTTGCGCTCGCGGGACTCGTTCAGGCACTCGTGCGCCACTACGGCCACGCGTGGGACGCCGGCGTCCGCACCGACACCGACCGGATGATCACCGACGAGAACCGGTGGCAGGCACTGCGCTACGGCATGTCCGCAACGTTCATCGGATCGCACGGCCGCGCGACGCCGGCACGCGACGCTGTCGAGGAGCTGCTCGCACGTGTGGCGAGCGAGGTCGCGGCTGGTGGTTCGTCCTGGGCGCTAGGCCACCTCGCCGACCTTGCTGCTCGCGGAGGGCGGGCCACCGATCTGCGTGACGGCTTCGTGCAGACCGACGATGCTCGAGCAGTGGCGCGTCACCTCGTCGAGCTGGGGGAGCGCGACCTCGTCACGCCGATCGATGTCGGACCGGAGCTCGTTTCCGGCTGAGGAGTGGAGTCACCATGTGCCGCTGGTTCGCCTACCGAGGGGGACCGCTGCGCGCCAGCGAGCTGCTCCTGCATCCCATGCACTCGATCGTGGCGCAGTCTCTCCACTCGCCCCTGGGCGCGGAGCCGGTCAACGGCGACGGGTTCGGCTTCGGGTGGTACTCATCCGACGGAGACGGACCTCCCGGAGTGTTCCGCAGCATCGAGCCCGCCTGGCACGATCGCAACCTGCGATCGCTGGCTGAGGCGACAGTGTCACCGCTGTTCTTCTGTCATGTGCGCGCGGCCGCCGGCCCGCCGATCCAGCAGACCAACTGCCACCCGTTCCGTCACGACAATTGGCTGTTCATGCACAACGGTGGCATTGCTGAGTTCGCGAGCATGAAGCGCGACCTCGTGCTTGCCGTCGATCCCGACCTCTATCCGCTCATGCTCGGCACCACCGACAGCGAGGTACTGTTCCACCTCGCCCTGAGCCTCGGTCTGCGGTGCGACCCGATCATCGGCGTCAGTCGGGCTATCGCCGAGGTCGAGCGAGTCGGCCGGGCACGCGACGTGCGGTTCCCGTTCCAGGGCACCATCGCCGTCACCGACGGCGACTCGATCTGGGCGTTCCGCTACTCCTCGCAGGGCAGGTCACGCACTCTCTTCCACTCGAACGCCATCACCGACCTCAAGCACATGTACCCCGACCGGGACCGCCTCTCACTGTTCACCGATGACGCGCGCGTGCTGGTCTCCGAGCCCTTCAACGACCTGCCGGGTGTCTTCCGCGAGGTGCCCGAGTCGACATCGGTCGTGATGGATTCGTCGGGCTACACCCACGCGGAATTCCTACCCTCGCCAGACGGTCGCTGAGGGGGCTTGGTGCGGCGGGCTCACCGACTCCGGCCACCGCCGCCCCCACCGTGTCGCCCGGATCTCGTGGGAGCACCGTGGAACGGGGGGTGCGCGAGCATGTGGTCATGATGACTCGGCGCCTGGGCACGCTCGCCGTGTCCGAACTCGGGCTCGGCTGCATGGGCATGAGCGACTTCTACGGTGCCCACGACGATGTCGAGAGCAGCGCGGTGATCAATCGCGCGATCGACGCTGGCGTCACGTTCTTCGACACCGCCGACATGTACGGCGTCGGCCGAAACGAGGAGCTGCTTGGCCGCGCCATGGGGAAGCGTCGCGACGAGGTGGTCGTGGCCACGAAGTTCGGCAGTGTGCGCGGTGCAGACGGCGAGTTCCTCGGGGTCGACGGCCGACCGGAGTACGTACGCTCCGCGTGCGATGCGTCGTTGCGGCGCCTCGGTGTCGACCACATCGACCTCTACTACCAACACCGCGTCGACCCCGAGACTCCGATCGAGGAGACTGTTGGTGCCATGGCCGAACTGGTCAAGGCGGGGAAGGTGCGACACCTCGGCCTGTCGGAGGCGGGACCCGACACGATCCGCCGTGCCCACGCAGTGCACCCGATCACGGCGTTGCAGACGGAGTACAGCCTGTGGTCTCGAGACCCCGAGGCTGAGCTGCTCGGCACCGTGCGTGAGCTCGGGATTGGTTTCGTGCCTTACAGCCCGCTGGGCCGAGGCTTCCTCACGGGCCGATTCTCCGATCCCAGCGCTCTGGCAGCCGACGACTTCCGCCGCACCAGCCCGCGCTTTCAAGGCGACAACCTGAGGGCCAACCAGCACATTGCCGACACGGTTCGCCAGATTGCCGACGAGGTGGGGTGCACTCCGGCTCAGCTCGCCCTCGCGTGGGTGCTGGCGCAGGGCGAGGACATCGTCCCGATTCCTGGCACCAAGCGCGCCCAGTACCTTGACGAGAACCTGGCTGCAGCCGACCTTGCCCTCAGCGACGATGTCCTCATGCAGTTGTCCGACGCTCTTCCCCCGGGAGTGACGCAGGGCGACCGCTACTAGCCGCGGCGTCATTCGCGGGTAGGCCACCAGTGTGCGACGCACCTATCTCCAGCCGTCACAGCCGGATGACGCGGACGACCTCGGTGACGTGGCGTAGGTCCGAGCCGCAGCAGCCGCCCACCACAGTGAGGTTGGGCAGTCGTCGGCGAAGGTCGAGGTAGCCCTGGGCGAACGACTCTGGGTCGCCGTCGTCGAGCACCTCGGCGTCGTCGAGCTCGGCGTGGCTCAGGCGCGA
Organism: Candidatus Nanopelagicales bacterium; assembly: GCA_038206635.1. Classification (GTDB taxonomy): domain Bacteria; phylum Actinomycetota; class Actinomycetes; order S36-B12; family CAIYMF01; genus Longivirga. The sequence goes on from JBBRAQ010000021.1 coordinate 63,534, forward strand.
GGCGTTGCAGCGCAGCCCTCGGATCCGCGCCGACCAGGGCTCGGCGTGGAGCACATCCACGACGTGGTCGGGATGGGCACAGTTGACCATGAAGTACGCAGGCCCTTCGTCGGTCGCGTGGTCTACCGCCTCGATGGCATGACCGAGTGGCTCTCCGGTCGGCAGTGTGCCGTCGGTCTCGACGGTGAACGACACGACGATCGGCAGCCCCACCTCCTGCGCCGCCCGGGTCACCCCGATCGCCTCGGCGGACTGGGTGAACGTCAACGCGGTGATCATGTCGACGTCGGTGGTGGCCAGCCAGCCCAGCTGGGTGGCGTGGTAGGCCCGCGCCTCGTCGGCGGCTACCTCGGCGGTAGGTGCATAGGCGTCACCACGCGGGCCGATCAAGGCATTCAGCACGATCGGACCGGTGTTGTCGGCGAACTCTGCGCGCAGACCGGCGGCGAACGTCACGGTGTCGTGGTTCGCACGTGCCAGCTCCTCCTCGGTGGTCTCCAGGTCATGTGCCCAGTACGGGTGCGCCTTCCAGGTCGGGCAGTCCAGGACCATGCCGGCGTTGTTCTCACGCGCCAGTGTCAGGAAGCCGCGGTAATAGTCCGACAGTGCCTCGCGCCCGACGGCGTCATCGAGCAGCGTGTGGGCGGCGAACTCCCGGATCTCGATTCCGTGGTTGAAGATCAGGTCGGTCTCGCAGCCGCCGTCGGTGACGAACAACCCGCCGTCAAGCTGGGGGAGGTGAGTGCGATAGTCAGGCATGGGACTTCCTCTCGTCGGTCAGGATCCGTCTGACGCTCGGGCTGCTGGCTCGTGTGAACCGCGGAGCCAGCGTCACTGGCCGGCGGCTCGGAGTACCGAAGGACAAGCGACAGTCTTCCTACGAACTTCCTACGGTTGACCTGACCTCTGTCACTAGCGGCCCCAGGACGGCACCATGGTGGGTGTGCTGCGTATCGCCGGGTGGGAGGTCGACCCCGCCGCTCATCAGTTGAGCCGGGACGGCCAGCAACGGCACCTCGAACCAAGGGCCATGGACGTCCTGATGCTGCTGGCTGGACGCGCCGGCTCGGTCGTGACCCGCACCGAGTTGATGACGCAGGTCTGGGGTGACACGTTCGTCTCTGACGATGCCGTGAGTGCGACCATCATCAAGCTGCGCAAGGCGTTCGGCGATGACGCTCGGCGCCCTCGCCTGATCGAGACGGTCCCCAAATCCGGGTACCGGCTGATCGCCTCGGTAGACCATGGCGACCAGGACCAGGTGCCCGGACAGCCCGTCCCCAGCAGCGACCCGAGCATCCGCCACGCGACGGTGCTGCGCTGCGTCGTCGACCTTCACGTCCTGGCCGGCGCAACACCGGACCCCGAGGCGTGGCAGCAGGCAATGACCGCTCAACGCCAGATGCTCGAACGGGTCGCCCACCCGCACGGCGGCTGGGTCACCGAGGAGAGCACCGCGTTGATCGCGGTCTTCGGCGCGCCCGACGCCGACGAGCACCACGTGATCCACGCGGTGGCAACCGCGATCGAGGTCCGCGACGCCTGGCAGCACCAACCGCTGCCGGACGGGCTCGAAGTCAGCCGGCGGCTCGCCCTGGCGAGCGGTGACCTCCTGGTCACCGCCGCGGCCGGCGACCAGAAGGGCTCAGTGTTCGGAGAGGCCTTGACAGCGACGGTTGCCCTCGCGGAGACGGCGGCACCCGACCAGATCGTGCTGAGTGAGCTGGCGCACAGGCTGGTCGGCGACCGTTTCGACGCCGAAGCGCGGGTCGACACCGAGCACGACGCACCGGCTTCCTACACGCTGACAGGACGGCGACACGCTGCGTCGACCTGGCTAGCGAGGATGCCGAGGGGTCTGAGTCCGCTCGTCGGCCGTGCTCACGAGCTCGCGGTGGTCGAGGACCTGCTCAGCAGCGCTGAATCCGGTCGTGGGCAGGTGCTGGCGCTGCACGGGGAACCGGGAGTGGGCAAGTCGCGACTGCTCTACGAGCTCATCGTTCGCGCCAGCGACGCTGGGTTTGTCCCTTGCACCGCCTATGCATCGGCGCTCGACCGACACTCCCCGTACTTCGCCATCGCACCGATCCTGCGCCAGAGCCTGGCTGGCCGGCTCGACGTCGACGAGCTTGCGGTGGCTGCAGTCCTGACGCCCGCCACTGTCGACGCGGAGTGGCTGGCGCTCGACCCGGAGCTGCGGCACCGGCGCGTCGTCGCCGCTGCAGCGAGCCTACTGCTGCGCGACGACGTACCGACCGTGCTCGCGGTGGAGGACCTTCACTGGGCGGATGAAGCCACCCACGCGTTGTTGGTGGCGCTCGCGGACCGCATTGCCCGGCGCCGGTGCCTGCTGGTCGTCACCTACCGGCCCGAGCTGGCGGATCCCTGGCCGAGTCGGAGCTATGCCAGCCTGCTGCGCGTCGATCCGCTACCTGTCGCCCCCGCCGCCGCCCTCCTCGACGAGCTGACCGGCCTCGACTCCAGCTTGGTGCGGTGGAAGCGTCAGGTGCTGGACCGTGCCGGCGGTACCCCTCTGTTCCTGGAGGAGAGTGTGCGTTCGGCGCAGTCGCTGGGTGCTCTGCTCGGCGAGTCAGGAAGGTATGTGTTCCGTGAGGGCGTCGACATCCCGGTGGTCCCGTCGTCACTCCGCGGGCTCTTGACCGAGCGGATCGACCGGCTCAGCACCTCAGCGCGGTCGGTCGTCTCCGTGGCCGCGGTGATCGGCCGACAGTCACCCACACCTCTGTTGGCCGCGATGGTGGACCTCGATGGTGACCAGCTGGCTGAGGTCCTGGGGCAGTTGCAAGCGGCCGAGATCCTGTTCGAGGTCGCAACGCGCAAGGAACGGACCTATGAGTTCAAGCACGCGCTGACACAGGAAGCGGCGTACGTCGGCGTCCCGGCCAGCCTGCGGCGCGACCTGCACCGCAGGATCGGCGACCTGCTCACCGGGGAACTCGCCGATCAGGTGCCGGCCACACCCGAGGAGCTCGCCTGGCACCTGTCCGAGGCCGGGCGCGGCGAGCAGGCCCTGGCCCAGTGGCGCCTCGCCGCGGCCACCGCGACCGAGGCGGGAGCGTTCACCGACGCGCTGGTCCACCTGGCCAAGGCCCGCGAGCTGCTGGGCACGGTGACGGACCTGGGGGCCCGACAGCAGGCTGAGCTGGCGATCGAGCTGGCCTCGGGCACCGCGTTGATTCAGACCGTCGGACCGACCGATGAGCAGGTGGCCCAAGCGTTCCGGCGGGCGACGATCCTGGCCGAGGAGGTCGGAGGCGCACGGGAGCAGTTCGAGGCCACCTGGGGCTCGTGGTTCGTGCAGATGATGCGCGGCGACATCCACGCTGCGACCCGCCTCGCCGACCGGGTCTCGGCGATCGCCGAGGACATGTACGACGACGACCTGAGGCTCGAAGCGCATCATGTGCAGTGGTCAGGGCTCATCGTGGCCGGGCAGCCCGAGGCGGCGGCCGAGCACGCGGCGGCAGCGATCGCGATGTACCGCCCCGAGCGGCATCACTGGCTGACCTACTCCTACGGAGGGCACGACCCCGGCGTCTGTGCGCACAACCTGCACGGGCTGGCACTCTGGCTGCTCGGCGACGCTGCCGGGGCGCGCGCCAGCTCCGCCGCCGCGCAGGAGCTCGCGCAACAACTGGGCCACCCCTACACCGTGCTGGAGTCGACGCAGGCAGCGCTGACGATCGCGCTGCTCGACGGCGACGTCGACGAGCTCGTGCGCCTCACCGAGATGCTGCTAGGGCTGGTGGCGCAGGGCCGGTTGCCCGACGTCGCATCCGCGTTCGCCGACGGCTTCCGCGGCGCGGCCATCGCAATCAGTGGCGACCCGGAAGCCGGTCTGGCCGTCATGCGCGCCGCAGCGCCGGTCTGGACCGAGTTCTGGGGAGCCTGGTGCTTCCCGCTGGACACCACGCTGGCCGAGCTGATGGCAGCAGGTGGGGAGCTCGACGCTGCGAGAGCCCACATCGAGCACACCCTGGCCTGGGCCCGCGAATCAGGCGCCCACTGGTGGGACACCGAGATGCTACGCGTGCGTGCCGACCTCCAAGGTCAGAAACCGGCGAGCCACGTCGGACCGACCGAGACCCGGCGGTGAAGCACCCCGGGACAGGCGCCGCTCCCGTTCGAGGTCCGCTGGATGTGCCCACGCCTCGGCGGGCACTCACCGATGCCCTCAGCGCCGCCATGGACCACCGTGGGGTCGCCTCCGACGGCGGGATCGTGCGGGCGCCCTACCCCGAGCCGGCTCATGAGGGCGGCGACGGGTGTCGGCGTCCTCCGGCATCTAGTGGTGCGTGTCGTTAGTTGATTGACGCTTGTGGGTGCGGGATCATGGGCTATGCCCGCTCTTGCTGCTCCGGCTCTGGTCCTGCGTGATGGTGACCGTGAGGTGCTCGTGTCGTGGACTCGGTCCTCGAGTGTGCGT
>JBBRAQ010000022.1:0-63170 GCA_038206635.1 Candidatus Nanopelagicales bacterium
CGCCAGCCTGCGCGAGGGGCTCGACGAGACGCTGACCGTGCTACGCCTCGGGGTCCCGCCGACCCTGGCGCGCACCCTGCGCTCGACGAACGCGATCGAGTCGATGATCTCGATCTGCCGCGACAGGTCCCGCAACGTCAAGCGCTGGCGCGATCCTCACATGGCGCTGCGCTGGTGCGCCGCCGGGATGGTCGAGGCCGGCAAGCAGTTCCGCCGCGTCAACGGCCACCTACACCTGACAACGCTCCGCGCCGCACTCGAGCGCGACGTTGCCACCGACAACGTCGGACCCCTCGTGCAAGATGACCTCGTGAACGTCGCCTGACACACCGGACCGCCACCGAAGTTCCACGGAACTCGGGAGTATGCCCAGTGAGCGAGAGGGGCCACGCCGATGGTGACGTGATCTGACTCGTTCTGAAGCTCGTCGTCGCCAGCCGGTGTGAGTCCGGTCCGGGTAACCGCCAGGGGGCCCGGTAGCAGGCTGCCGGCGCCGGGGGGAAACGCCCGACGTCGAAGTGCAGCGTCAAGAGCCCTTCAGGGGGAGCGACCGAGCGGTCCGCAGCATCAAGCGAAGCCTGCCGCGCCGTGAAAGTGCCCACGCAAGTGGGATCAAGGGAGAGCCGAGCCCCGTCCTTCAGGGTGAAGGCCATGGAAGCGGTGAAGAGCCTGGAGAGCAGCCGTCAGGAACTCCCCGGCGTAGAGGGCGCGGAACGTTCGGAAGGTGACGGCGGGAACTGGGGAGGCCGTCCCCGGCCCGGTGGCTGCGGAACAGCACCGGAGCGTGGCGTTCTATAACTGGTGAGAAGCCGGGAAGTGGACGACCAGCCGGGACGGCGTCGGAGGCGGCCGTAGTACTGATCGACCCGGACGGACAACACAACCGCCGGGGAGGGAAGGGCCGCTACTTCGTCCACGCGTCTGGTGACAAGGAGTGGCCGGTGAGTGCCGTTGTGGCTAGTCCCACCCTCGGGGTCGAGATCCTCGACCCGGTCCGTGCCTTGCAGCATGCGCTTTACCGGGCGGCCAAGGCTGACCCCGGACGACGATTCCACGCGCTGTATGACAAGGTCCACCGCAGGGATGTCTTGCAGCGGGCGTGGTGGCTGGTGCGTCGAAACGCTGGCGCGCCAGGCATCGACCAAACCACCATCGCCGACGTCGAGGAGTACGGGGTGACCCGGCTGCTCGACGAACTGGCCGCGGAACTGCAAGCGGGGCGGTTCCGGCCGTTGCCTGCCCGACGGGTGTTCATTCCCAAGCCCGGCTCGGCAGAGCAGCGCCCGTTGTCGATCCCCGCGGTCCGTGACCGAGTTGTGCAGGCTGCCGTGAAGATCGTCATAGAGCCGATCTTCGAGGCGGACTTCTTGCCGTGCTCGTTCGGGTTCCGGCCCAAACGGTCGGCGCACGACGCCCTGCAGGTACTCGTTGATGAGTCCTTCGCGGGCAAGCGGTGGGTGGTGGAGACGGACGTCGCGAACTGCTTCGAGGCGATCCCGCACTCCGGGTTGATGTCCGCGGTGGAGGAACGGGTCAGCGACCGTCGCCTCCTCGGGCTGCTCCGCGCGTTCCTACGCGCTGGGGTCATGCACGAGGGCACGGTCCGGCGGGCCGTCACCGGCACTCCGCAAGGCGGGGTTGTCTCCCCGCTGCTCGCCAACGTCTTCTTGCACCGGCTCGACCGGGCATGGCGTGGCGCGTACGGGACGCTGGTGCGGTATGCCGATGACCTGGTGGTGATGTGCAAGTCCCAGGGGCAGGCGGTCGCCGCCCTCGCGCGCGTAACCGCCCTGCTGGCCCATCTCGGCCTGGAGCCGAAGCAGGCCAAGACCCGGATCGTGCAGCTGGCTGATGGTGGCGAGGGCGTGGACTTCCTCGGCTTCCACCATCGGCTGGTGCACTCCCGGGCCGCGCGGGGAACAGCCCAGATCACCTACCTCGCCCGTTGGCCATCGCGCAAGGCGATGCAGCACGCCCGGGACCGCATCCGGTTCATGACGATGCGGGCCCGGCTGGTTGCACCGGTCGAGCAAATCGTGCAGGAGATGAACCTGTTCCTGCGCGGCTGGGCGGGCTACTTCCGATACGGGAACTCCGCCCAGGCCTTCGACAAGATCCGCAGCTACGCGGTGATGCGGCTCGCACTGTTCCTGGCGAAACGCCATCAACGCCCAAGCGCCTGGGGATTCGCCCAGGTCTACCGATCGCGTGACACGTTCGGGCTGATCTCCCTCAATGGAATCGTTGCCGCACCCAGGCCCAACCGGGCCTGGCGGGCCCCGGTCGAACACCGCCGGTGAAGGGCGTCGGTGAGCCGTGTGCGGGAGAACCGCATGCACGGTTCGACGGGCGGGGGCTGGAAACGGAACGCATTAGCGTCACCGCGCCAGCCCCCGACCCAACCAACCTCGGCGGAGCTGGTGGTCCTACATCGCCAGCAAGCGTCAGTCGGAGAAGTAGGAGTCGGACATTTCTGGGTCCGGCTTCAACCTCGACCAACTAATCGTCATGGTTGAGGTTGCTGCGCGGTGTTCTTCTAAGGCCTTGCGTGACTCGTTCGCCCGCGCGCACTGGTCGTCGCTGAGATAGAACGCAAGGGCTTCCAGATGGTCCCAGCGACGGAAGAAGGCCTCATAGTTGGGATCACGCTCGGCCACAACGGCTTCGACGGCCTGGACCACCGTCTCTACGGAATCACGTCTGACTCGGCGTCGCAGTCTGGGCTGAAGGTTGATCATGCCGTCCTCGCTTACCACGATGACAAGAGCATCGCCCCTCTGCGCCTCCTCGTATCTAACCGCTGAGTTGTAACGAGCACCACGACTCGGATCCCCCGTGCCCGTCGCTTGCCCGTCAAGGATCACACCAACTGCATGGCAATGGCCGCCTGGATCGATCATCACCGCGCCGTCGATGCTGGTTACGGTCGCCAAAGTTTGGTGACTCAGGCGGATCGGTACGACGCGCTGGGACTGTGGACGCAGTCGCTGTGCCTCCTGCTCGGCCCTTCGGTGTACCACGAGCATGGTTCCGTGCTCAGCTTCGGCTGCCGCGGCTGCGAGTCCCCAGAGCCGCGCAATGTCGTCGGGACCACACTCTGGAAAGATCCGCACTACGGTGTCGTTGAAGTGTTGTTCGTCGATCCTTGGCTCAGGCAGGGTGGGCCGGGTGTTCGAAAGGCGGAGCATGGGCGAGTCGTGGTGCCGTATCTCCCAGGAACCGCGCGAGATGACGTCGATGTTGAAGACCACCTCAGTCGTTGGGTCATAGTTCGCCGTGACTTTGGCCAGACCGAGAAGTCTTTCGCCATCACACAAGAGATGATGTTCGCGGTCGGTCATCTCCAGCGCCTTGCGCACGGCGCGCGTCTCCGACAGCCGCACGGGTTCGACGAATTCGAGCTGCATCTCGATGTCGGGGTGGTTGGCAGCTGCAAGGATGATGCGACCGATGCCAGCCCTACCTTCATAGGCCTGCGCCGAAACCTCGTTTAGGGCGACGAGCAGTTCGGTGGGGAACTCGTGGCCGGCTCTGAGTGACACCGATTGGACGAATCGTCGGGCAGCCTTTCGGACCAGCTCTGAGCGATCGCCCCAGGCTAGGGAGAAGTCCTCTGGCGCCTCGCTTCCGCGCAGATCAGCGGATGCGGCGCTCAACAGTTCATCGACAACCGCGTGCTGCAGGGATGGGGCTGCCCGATACCGGTCGATCCGGTCACCGCGAAGACGCGGCTTCGTATCCCAGCGCGCCCTCGGAACGCTTAGCACCGGGTGCACTTCGTAGGTGCCATCGACTAGTGCTGAGGCCCCTACGAAGAAGTACTGATCGTTGTAGCCAGGGTCGGACTCCAGGGCGACGCGGAGGGCCTCGCCACGTGCCCAGTCACGCAGGGAGTCGTGATGCCGCTTGTGGTGTCGTCCGCTACTGATGATCAACTCGGAGTCTGGGTGTTCGTCGTAGAGCCGGGCCCCGTGGCTGACGACCGCGCTGAGGTCGATGTCGGCGATGGGCTCGTTCTCAGGCTCCACGCAGATCGGGTATGTCCGAGCCGTGTCGCCCGTGAAGCCGACGAGATAGGCGCGAGCCCCGATCCCGAAACCGATCTGTTGGAAGACGTCACGGGCAGCACGCTCGAGTCCGTGTCGGAAGTGCGGTTGGAAACCCCACATGAACTGCCTGATGACGCGTTCCATGTCTAGATTGTCTCGCGTCTCGGTGCCGTGTCGGTCGTGCCGCGCGGCACACGATCGTTTGCCAGCTATGGCGTCAGCTATGCGCTCGATTCGCCACTGTCCGACGACATTCGGGCAAGTCTCTGACCTGCGGAAACGCACGTTGACGACCCCCCGCGAACCACTCACGCGCCTCTACGGATCAGAAGGTTACAAGTTCGAATCTGGTCGGGAGCACTCGCATCACGACAGGTCAGAGCCGGTTCCCTCCACGTCGAGGGGTCGGCTCTTGATCCTTTTCGGGCCATGTCAACCATGCCATCGTGTCGGACTAGCACTCGCCGTCCACGACTAGGGCCTACTGTTCAACTCAACGGCTTTCACGCGGGCGATCGCCAGCTTCCGCGCGGCTTGGACGTCATCGAGACGCCGCACCCAAGACACCCCCTCGCGCTCAACGGAAGACCACATCGTCGCGACGACATCCGGGATGCGATGCGACGCGCGGCCGCGCTGAGCTGAGTCGGCTGATTGTCGTCGGGACGCACCCATTGAGTGGGAACCCGTGCGGCGGCCGGGCCGGGCGTTGAGGCGGCGCCGACAGGTGAGCTACCTGGCCGCTCGCGCCACGCGGACGCCGAGATCATCGAGCTCGTCGAGCACCGCAACGGCACCCCAGATCTGGTTGCGCGTGCGATCAGTCAGCGGTCGGAGGACGCCCGCCCTGTGCAGCCTGTCGATGGCCCCGTATGTGCGGCTGGGCGCCGCGCCGAGGTAACCGACCGCGTCCTCTGCGGACAGGATCGGATGGTCCAGCAGGATCGGGAGCAGTCGAGCCGCAGCGCTGTCACGGCGGAGCGTGCCGGTGAGCTCTGCCCATTCCTGAGGGATCGCTTCGAGTCTCGCTGCGGTGACGCGGGACTCGGCAGCCGCGATGCGGGTCGAGAGGGCGAACGAGGTGAGCAGGTGTTCGAGCCTCCCGTCGCGGTAGTCGGTGAGCAGGTCGAAGTACCGGTCGCGGTGGGCGACCAGCGCGGTCGCGAGCGGCACGACGACCCGGGTCGTGACTCCGCGACGCCGCAGGATGGAGTTGATCAACGCTCGGCCGATCCGCCCGTTGCCGTCGGTGAACGGGTGGATGGTCTCGAACTGGGCGTGTGCGATCGCAGCCTGCACGAGGGCCGGCATGTCGTCACGGTTGGCGAACTCGACCAGGTCACTCATGTACTCCTTCACCGTGTCCGGTGGGGGCGGGACGAAGAGCGCATTGCGGGGGGAGTAGTTGCTGCCGCCGACCCAGTTCTGCATGTCGCGCCAGCGCCCTGCATAACTGTGTTCGTCGGGATCGTCGGCCATCAGCGCGGCGTGCGCGTCGGTGATGTGGGACAGCTCGAGACGAGATGACGACGTCACGCGATCGATCATGATCGACAGGGCGCGAGTGGCCGCGACCATGGAGACGGCCGAGCTGTTGGTCCTGACACCGTGCAAGGCCCGAGCGAAGTCCTCCAGGCTCGCCTCCACCCGCTCGATCCTCGACGACGCCACCGACTCCGTACGCAGCAGCAGGACGCCCAACGCATGGAGAACCTCGCCGCTCGAGTTGTCGAGTGCGGTGATCTCCCGGGTCGCCTCCTCCACCTCCGCTGCCTGACTCGCGGAGAGCGGGACGTCGCGGTCGGCGAGCTTTGGGGGGAGGGTGACGACCACCTCGGAGAACGTGCGGTCGGCTCGGGTGCCGCCGCGCACGGTTTGGCGCCATGGCCGGTTTTCGTGGGCCGCCGCTGGCCACCGTTCTGGTTCGCCGTCTCCCTGCGTGGTCACGTCGCCCTCCTCCAAGTGGGAACAAGGTAGCAGTTATTCCCACTTATGAGCACTAACCCGGAATACCGATCGCCTTGTTAAGGGTTAGCGGATCGATGGGCAGGCAGAGTGCGGCACTGCTCATGGCTGAAGTCCACGCAGGAACGCGTCCATCCGGGTCGCGGCGTCGGCCTTCACCTCGGCGCGGACGTGGGTGTAACGGTCGGACGTCGTGGCCATCGGGAAGTGGCCGAGGACTTCCATGACGGTGCGCATGTCGGCGCCCTGCTGTGTAACACCGACGCGGCGGTGCCACTCCGGCGTGGCACGACCCCGGGGACCGTGCCACGCAGCGAGAACGACCGCGTGTGGGTCGTCTTCGACTGGGATGACAAGGGCTGGGCCAGCTTCGTCTCCGACCCCGACCTGCCGGCCATCCTGCACAAGGCGGGGCGCGTGGGCGCACCGCAGGCGTCCGAGCTCGGGGGCCGGTACGACGCCTGACGCGGTGACGACGGCCCGAGGCCCGCGGAGCGATCCGTGTCGCCTCGGGCGGTCGTGCGTCCCGGTGGCGCTGAGGCGGCGCGGTCACGTGCGCGCAGCCTCAGACCCTGACGTCAGCGCGATCGGGCGAGGTCCGCTGCGCCGATCACGCCGGCGGCGTTCCCCAGCTCCGCGCACCGGATCTCCGCAGGCACCCGATGACGACGCGCGACCAGCGAGCGACGGTAGGAGCGACGGGTCGGCTCGAGAAGCAGGTCACCGGCGTCGGACACGCCACCGCCGAGCAGGAAGCAGCCGGGGTCCAGCACCGCCGAGAGCTGGGCGAGGCCGTGGCCCAGGTGGTGGCCCACCTCCGCGAAGACCGCGACGGCCAGCGCGTCGCCGCCACGAGCGGCCGCGGCCACGTGCGGACCGTCGATCCCCGCCACGGACCCGTCCCCCAGGCCGAGGAGCGTCGACGCTTCCTGCGGGTGCTCCTCCGCGAGCCCGCGCGCGGCCTGGAGCAGGGCACGGCCGCTGGCGTACTGCTCGAGGCATCCCGCCTGGCCGCACCCGCAGGGACGTCCGTCGGCGACCACCTGCACGTGGCCGATCTCCCCAGCCGCGCCGTGGGCGCCCCGGACGAGCGATCCGCCGACGACGGCGCCCCCACCCACCCCGGTCCCGATGACGACGAGCGCGAGGTCGTCCCAGCCGCGGCCGGCGCCGAACCGGAACTCCGCCCACGCCGCGGAGTTCGCGTCGTTCTCGACCACGGTCGGCAGGCCGGTGCGGGCAGCCACCCGCTCACCGAGCGGCTCGTCCTCCCAGCCGATGTTGGCGGCGAACACGATGCGTGACCTCGACGCGTCGACGAGCGCGGCCGCTCCGATCCCCACGGCCTCGACCGGCAGGTCGGTGCGCAGCTGGTCGACGAGGTCGACGATCGCGGCCTCCACCGCGCCTGCGGAGTCCGCCGGCGTGGGGCACCGCGCCGAGCGCACGATGCGACCGACGTCGTCCACGACCCCCGCTGCGATCTTCGTGCCGCCGACGTCGACGCCGACCGTGAGCCCCACGGCTCCTCCTGACGGGTCCCTCAACGCAACGTGCCCTCGGTGATCCCGTTGATCACCTGGCGGTGGAAGATCACATAGATCGCCACCATCGGGATGGTGACGATCGACAGTGCCGCGAACAGCATGGGGTAGTCCGTCGAGTACTTGCCGGTGAACGCGAGCAGTCCCACGGGGATCGTCTTGTACTCGTCGCTCTGGATGTAGAGCGTCGCCAGCAGAAACTCGTTCCAGGCGCCGAGGATCGAGAACACCGCCACCGTGGCGAGACCCGGCTTGATGAGCGGGAACACAAGGGCGAAGTACATGCGGACGTCACCGCACCCGTCCATGCGGGCGCACTCGAACAGCTCCTTCGGGAGCGAGTCGAGGTAGGCCTTGAGCAGGTAGACGGCGAGCGAGAGCCCGAGGCCGATGTACGGCACGATCAGCGCCCACCGCGTGTCGTTGATCCGCAGCCGGTCGAGCAGGGTGCTCTGCGCCACGAAGTACGCCTGCACGGGCAGGAGCAGACCGAGCGCCAGGAACACGAGGAAGAAGCCACGCAGCCGGAACTTCAGCCGGCTCAGCGCGAACGCAGCCATCGAGCCGAAGAGCAGGATCCCGACGACCGAGATCATCGTGACGAGGACGCTGTTCAGCACGTAGGTCCCGAGACCGCCCCGGCGCCACGCCTCACCGAGGATCGAGAAGTCGAACGACGTCGGCAGCGACCACGGGGAGTCGAAGATCTGACCCTGGGACTTGAACGCCGACAGCACCATCCACACGAGCGGGATGAGGTAGACCAGCGAGATCGCGGTCATGACCGTGTAGAAGAGCACGCTCGACACGGCCGCTCGTGGGTTGCGCCGCTGCCTGCTCGACGCGGGGACGCGGGCGGGGCGGTCCGTGGTGACGTCAGTACTCAACGTCGACATCTCCTTCACGACGGAACCGGGCGTAGAGGAGCCCGACACCCACGACGACCACGGTCATGATCACGGACAGGGCCGCGCCGTAGCCGACCTCGTGGTCGACGAAGACGGTCGAGACGAGGTAGGTGGTGATGATCTCGGTCGCATGGTCGGGACCGCCCTTGGTCATGACGAAGAACAGGTCGAAGCTCTGGAACGCCCCGGTGATGCAGAGCAGCACCGCGACCTCGGTCATGCCACGCACCAGCGGCGCCTTGATCTTGAAGAACAGGTCCCACTCGGACGCACCGTCGAGTCGCGCGGCCTCGAGCAGGGACTTCGGCACCCGCTGGAGCGCCGCATAGAAGATGGCCATGTAGAACCCGGCGTAGATCCAGCCGGACACCACGCTGATGGCCAGCAAGGCGGTCCCAGGGTCGCCGAGCCACACCCGGCGCAGGTCGCTGCGGCCGATGCCGGTGAGGAACGAGTTGATGAGCCCGCCGTCGTCGCTGTAGATGAACGACCAGAGCACCGCGATGACCACCATCGGCAGCATCACGGGGATGAAGAACGTGATGCGGTACCACAGGGTTCGCTTGCCCTGGATCGACACGAGGCCGGCCAGGGCGAACCCGACCGCGACCTCGAGGACGAGGGTCGCGGCGATGTAGACGAACGTGTTGAGGTAGGCCCGCTGGTAGACGGTGTCGTGGATCGCCCGGGTGAAGTTGTCGATCCCGATGAAGCGCATGCGGTTCGTGCCGGACCACTTCGTGAAGCTCATCCAGATCGTGCCCAGCAACGGCAGGCCCACCACGAAGGCGAAGAAGAGGACGGCCGGCCCGACGAGCAGGTACGGCGTCCACCGGCTGCTGGGCCTCACCGCACCTCCAGGACCTCTCGATGCTCAGGGTCGGTCCGGCGACGGTGCGCCGGACCGACCCTGAGACGGCTTGCGGGACGTCAGCTCTTCGGCAGCGCCTCGACGCGCTTCTGCGCGGCGTCGAGCGCCTCCTGCGGAGTCTTGAGCCCGCCGATCACCGCGGCTGCTGCACCGTAGAACTCATCGGCGCGCTTGACGTCGATGTTGTCGGCCGGTGTCACCTTGGTGGGGGCCGAGCTCAGCAGGGTCGCCAGGCTCACGGTGTTCGGATCGGCCGTGACGCCGGCGAACGGGTCCACCGTCATCGGCGTGAGCCCGGCCTCGGCGAACAGCTTCGTGGCCTCCGGCGCGCTCACCATGGCCAGGAAGTCCGTGCCGGCGCTGACGTGCTCGCTGTTGGCGTTCACCACGAACCCGGTCGAGACACCGAGAACGCTCTTCTGGTCGCCCGAGCCCGGGAGCGTCGGCAGGCTGAAGTAGCCGATCTGCAGCTTGGGTGCCTGGCTGATCTGGTCGCTCACCAGCCAGCTGCCGATGCCGATCATCGCTGCCTTGCCCAGCAGGAACTGCGTGGTCGCCTGGTCGTCGGGCAGCGCGTTGACGCTCTTGTTGATGTAGCCGTTGTCCGCGAGCGTCTTGAGGTTGTCGAACGCCGCGACCATGCCGGCGGAGTTCATCGGCTGCTCGCCCTTGATGGCGGCGACGTAGGCGTCGTTGCCGAGGGAGCGCTCCGCGAGGTGGGAGGCGATGCTGCCGATGGGCCACTTGTCCTTGTTACCGTCCACCAGTGGCGTGATGCCCGCCGACTTGAGCTTGGAGGACAGCGCGAGGAACTCGTCCCAGGTCGCGGGAGGCATGAGGCCGTTGGCCGTGAAGATCGCCTTGTTGTACCAGAACACGTTGGTGACGTCGCCGCTCCACGGGACCATGTAGGTCTTCCCGTCGATCAGCATGCCGGAGTAAGCAGCGGGGTCGAAGCGACCGGTGAAGCCGGGGCCGTTGACCGCGTCGGTGATGTCGGCCGCGTAGCCGTCGTCGACCTTCGTGGCGAGTCGGGTGCCCGGTCGCTCGAAGTAGACATCGGGTGCGTTGCGCGAGGTGAGCAGGTTGTTGAGGCCGATGGTCTCGTAGGTGTCGTTCTCCTGGATCACGATCTCGACCGTGCGCCCGGGGTACTTGGCCTCGTAGCTGGCCTTGATCTTGGTGAAGACGCTGTCGACGGCCTCGCCGGTGGAGCCCATGGCCACTCGGATCGTGAACGGTCCGCTGCTCGTCGAGTCGCCCGACGCCTCGCTTCCGCTCCCTGTCCCGCAGGCCGTCAACGCCAGGCTTGCGACGGCGACGGCGACGACGCCCGTCAACCGGGTGAAGGATCGTGCTCTCCGCATGGTCCACCTCGTTCAGCTCACTGTCGGACGACAACCAGGACCGACGACTGCAATGGTTAGTTGACCTTACTTTCACCCAGGGCGAGTACATCGCCCGTCGATGTCACTGTCAATGCTCGCCGCGGACTTGCTGCGCCTTGTGACCGAGACGTCATCTCGGACCTGCCGCGGTGTCGAGGAGCACGCGCTCGTGGGTCTGCCACGAGCGCGTCAGGGCCTCGAGGACTGCCGCCCCCAGGACCGGGTCGGCGGCGGGGTAGCGCAGTGGCGCCCCCTGGCGCACGCCCGCTGCGAACCGCTCCGCCTGCACGACGTAGTGCGTGACGTCGGGAACGGTCTCGGTGCGCTCGATGTCGCCGACGCGCACGGTGAAGCTGCCACCCTCCTCCGCGCAGAAGAAGGCGCTCGGAACGTCGATGCGTCCGGCCGAGCCGAGGATGCGCAGCGAGTCCTCGTCGGCCGTCCACATGCCGCACTGCAGCAGCAGTGCCACGTCGTCCGGAAACTCGACGAGCGCGCTCGTCATCATGTCGATGCGCCCGTGCGGCTCGGAGACCTGGGCGGACGCTGTGACCGCGCGCGGTTCGGTGCCGAGCAGTCGACGGGCGGCGTGCACGACGTAGCAGCCGACGTCGTAGACCGCGCCGCTTCCGGGGTGCCCCGCGAACGCGGTCAGCCCCATCTCGTCGCTCGCGTCGAACGTGAACGTCCCGCTGACGCTGCGCACTGTCCCGATCTCGCCGTCCCGCACGATCTCGTGCAGCCGGTCGTAGCGCGGGTGGTGCTCGTACATGAACGCCTCGGCGAGCAGGACGCCGGCGGCCCGAGCCGCGTCGACCATCTGCTGCGCGTCGCTCGCCGTGATCGCCATCGGCTTCTCGCAGAGCACGTGCTTGCCGGCTGCGACGGCGGCGAGGACCCACTCGCGGTGCAGGAAGTTGGGCAGCGAGAGGTAGACCGCGTCGACCTCAGGGTCCGCGAGCAGGTCCTCGTAGGACCCGTGCGAGCGCGCGATGCCGAGCGCGCCGGCCTCCAGCCGCGCTCGCTCCGGGGTGCGGCTGGCGATGGCCACGACCTCGCAGCCCGCTGCCGCCATGATGGCCGGCACGACGTCGTGGTTGATGCCGGCCGTGCCGAGGACGCCCCAGCGCAGGAGCGGCGCGGTCATGCCGGGACCTGGTCCCAGTCGAGGAACACGCCGAGGAACCCGGACCTGTCACGGCGCAGGGCGTCGTAGACCTCCGCCGCGCGGTCCGGTGTGAAGCGGTGTGTCGTGAGCGCGTCGACGTCCATGCGACCCGACTCCACGAGATGGAAGAACAGGTCGGCCATGGCCGCCTCGGACCACGGGTCGCGCCAGGTCGCGACCTCGGGCGCGGACGACGCGTGCACACCGAGCACGGACACGGAGTCCGCGACGATCCGCGGACCGAGCACCTGACGGCTGGGCGTCGGGGTGTCGCCGAGGAGCACGACGCGGCCGAGCGGGTGCACGAGCCTGGTCGTGGGCGCGAGCACGGCGGGGTGCCCGGTGATGTCGAACGCGGCGTCGAGCAACCGCCCGTCGGTGATCTCTCCGACGACGCCGAGAGCCGTCGCGGCGTCCGCCTCGATCGTGTGCGTGGCACCACCGGCGGCCGCCAGGTCGAGCCTGGACCTCGTCGTGTCGATCGCGACGATGCGACGCGCGCCGCTGAGCGCCAGGTAGCGCACGACCAGCTGCCCTAGCGCGCCGAGGCCGACGACGGCCACGCTCTCGCCGAGCTCGAGGCCGACCCGGCGTACCCCGAGCTGGGTCGTGCACGCGAGCGAGGTCCAGCAGGCCTGGTCGTCGGTCACGCCGTCGGGCACGGGGAGGCACTCCGCCGCCGGGACGAGGAAGACGCTGCTGTGCGGGGTGCTCGTCGCCACCCGGTCGCCCACCGCCAATTGCGTCACGCCGGGACCGACGTCGACGACGTCGGACACCATGCTGTAGCCGGGGGCGAACGGGTACTCGACCCACTCCTCCCAGAACGTGTCCGGGTCGAACACGCCGTCGAGGCAGAAGCTCTCCGTCCCCGTGCTGACGAGCGACGTGCGCGCACGGCACCGGACCTCGCCGTCGCCCGGCTCTGCGACCTCCGACCCGAGCAGCGCGACGCTGCGAGCCTCGGGAAACACGATGTCGAGCGACCTCATGACGACGCCCTCCCCTCGACCTGGCGCTGCGCGTCGGCCAGCAACCGGAGCACCGTGCGGCCGGTCGTCAGGTCGGCCGGGTGGGTCCGCTCGCCGGTCGACACGAGCCGCACGAGCTCCTGCGCCGCCACGGTCAGGGCCGCACGGGAGTCGACGCCGTCGATGGGCAGCTGCGTGCGACCGCGGGGGCCCCACAGCATCATGGTGAAGCCGTCGGCGGCGTCCGGTGCCGACAGCGTGAGCGTGGCCGTGCTGGTCGCGCCGCTCTCGTGGTGGATCACGAGGTGGGTCGTGTGCGTCCCCCCCGGCTCGGCCACGAGGCGCACCACCGGCCCGAGGGTGCGTATGAGGTCGACCAGCGCGTGCGGGCCGACGTCCCAGAGGCCGCCGTATTCGTGCCGCCACGGGGTGTTGAACGGGTTGTCGTCGGTCAGGGCCGAGCCCAGCCACAGGGCCTCGCCCCCGAGCCACGACCCATCGGCGACGTCGTCGAACCACGCCAGGACCGGCGGCGAGAACAGGTGGGTGAAGAACACCAGGGCGGCGACGCCGCTGTCGGCGACCGCGGTGACGAGACGGTCGCCGTCGGCCTCGTCGAGCGCTATCGGCTTCTCCAGCAGGAGGTGCTTGCCGGCCTCGGCGGCGCGCACGGCCAACGGCGCCTGCACGTGCGGTGGCACGGCGAACGAGACGGCGTCGACGTGGGTGAGGAACTCGTCGAAGTCCGTGCAGGCGACGGCGCCGTGCCTCGAGGCCAGCTCCCCGGCGGCGGTGGCGTTGCGCCCCGTGACCGCCGCGAGAGAGGCACCCGTCGCGTCGGCGATGCCGGCGGCGTGCGTCTCGCTCGCCCAGTAGCCGGTGCCGACGAGACCGAACCGAAGCGTGTCCTGCGTGGTCATGACCGTGAACCCCTGACTGCCGCCGCGGCGACGTCGGTGGAACGCTCGTGGTTGCGGGCGTCGCGAATCCTTCGCCGAGCCCGGTCCAGCGTCGGGGCTCGGTCGGTCGGCGCGAGCGCGGGGTGGAGCTCCCAGGCTCGTTCGAGGCCCATCAGCGCGGCACCCACGACCGGCGGGTCGTCGCGGAGGAGCAGCAGGTGGGCGTGCGGCGCGGCGGAGCGCAGCGCGTCGGTGATCGGCACCATGAGCAGCGGGTCGTCGGAGGCGAGGATGCCTCCGCCGAGCACGATGTCGACGTCCGCCTCGACGAGGTCCAGGCGCCGCAAGGCCGACATCACGAGCGCGACGATCTCGTCGGCCTGCTGCCGCACGATGCACGCGGCGATCTGGTCCCCGTCGGCCGCGACGTCGAACAGAAGCGTCACGATCTCATTGAGCCGCAACGGATCCAGGCGTTCGAGATGGAACATCCCCGCGACGTCGGTCGCGGTGACGCCACCGAAGTACGCCGCGATCCGCGGGGCGAGGGCTGTTGCGGGCCCACGGCCGTCCTCGGCACGGACCGCCCACCACATCGCCTCCTCGGCCAGGCCGAGGCCACCGCCCCAGTCGCCCGTGATCCGGCCGAGCGCGGGGAAGCGAACGATCCGCCCGTCGGGACCGATCCCGACGCAGTTGATGCCCGCGCCGCAGACGACGGCGACGCCGAACCCTCGGTCGGTGCCGGTCCGCAGCATGGCGACGGTGTCGTTCTCCACCGTCACGTGCTCGCCCCAGCCGTGCCGCACGAAGGCCGCCTCGATCGCCTCGGTCTCCTCGGGGAGGTCGGCGTTGGCCATGTAGGCGCTCACCTCGAGCACCCGCGGCCGACCTGCTTCCTGCAACACCGCGCCGATGACCGCCGCCAGCGAACGCACCGCCTCGCCTGCGCCGACGAGGTGCGGGTGGAAGGGTCCCGCGCGGCGTCCCGCGAGGACCTCTCCGTCGGTCCCGAGCACGACGAGGTCGGTCTTGCTGTTGCCGCCGTCGATAGCCAGCAGTGCGGGTGGCCGCGTCACGACGACCCCGTCCACGGCAGCCACGCGCGGTTGTTCTCCAGCAGCAGGTCCGTCAACGCGCGCGCGTCGTCCGCCTGGCCGACCAGCGGGTGACCGAGCAGCGCCGCGAACACGCGGTGGTGGCCGCCGTGGCGGGCCGCGTCGAGGGCGAGCGCCTCGTAGGCGCTCACGTGGGCGATCAGCCCCGCGTAGAGCGGTGGTACGTCGGGGACGGGGAGCGAGACGGCGCCGGACGTCGACAGGTGGGCCAGCGTCTCGATGACCGCGTCGTCGGGCAGGAAGGGCAGAGTGCCGGCGTTGCGCACGTTGACGACCTGCGGGCGTCCGTCACCGCCGCTCCCGAGCAGGGCGGCCAGCAGGTCGACGGCCGCCTCGGAGTAGTAGGCGCCCCCGCGTTCGGCGAGCAGCGCGGGCTTGTGGTCGAGCGCGGGGTCGGCGTACAGCTCCAGCAGTCGCGCCTCGAGCAGCGAGACCTCGTGTGCCCGCGTGGGGAGGTCGCGGTTCTCGCGGACGACGTTGTCGTGCTCGTAGAAGTAGCGCAAGTAGTACGACGGCAGCACGCCGAGCTCACGAAGGAGGTCCGACGGCAGCTCGAGCTCCTCCTCCAGCGCCGGACCGAACTCGGTGATGACCCGGTCGAGGACCGACGTGCGCTCGGTTCCGTCCGGCGAGAGCAGGGTGACGTCGAGCTCCCACGACAGGTGGTTGAGGCCGACGTGGGTGAGCTCGACCTGCGCAGGTTCCACGCCGAGCTGCGAGGCGAGCAGCCGTTGGAGGCCGATGGCGACGTTGCACAGCCCGATCACGCGGTGACCCTCGTCGAGCAGCGCGCGGGTGACGATGCCGACCGGGTTGGTGAAGTTCACCAGCCAGGCGTCGGGAGCCACGGACCGCACCCGCTCGGCGATCGTCGTGATGACGGGGACCGTACGCAGCGCCTTGGCGAGCCCGCCGGCACCCGTGGTCTCCTGCCCCACGCAGCCGCAGCTCATCGGCCAGGTCTCGTCCCGGTCGCGTGCCGCCTGGCCGCCGACCCGGATCTGCAGGAGCACGGCCGTCGCCCCTGCCGCAGCGTCCTCGAGGTCGTCGGTGATCCGCACGACGGTGCTGCTGCCGTGCGCGGCCAGGATGCGGCGGCAGACGCCGCCGACCACGTCGAGCCGGTGGCGGTCCGGGTCCATGAGCACCAGCTCGGTGACCGGCAGCAGGTGGCCGAGGCGACCGATGCCGTCGGCCAGCTCGGGGGTATAGGTGGACCCGCCGCCCACCACGGTGACCTTCATGCCGCACCGAACACGGTCGCGCGCGCGTGGTCGAGGGCCGTGCACATCGCGCCGACCAGCACGGGGTTGCCGCCCACGGTGCCGCGCAGCAGCCGCGGGCTCGTGACGGCCATCGTGTCGAGGTGCTGCCCGATCCGAGAACGCAGCGGCTCGCCGCCGGCGTCGACGACCGGCCCGGCCAGGACGACGGCGCCGGGGTCCAGGACGGCGATCACCGAGCAGAGACCCTGGGCGTAGCGCAGGGCGAGGCCGTCGAGGAAGCCCGCACCGTCGTCGCCCGCGGCGATCGCGGCCGTCACTAGAGCGACCGCGTCCCGGCCCGCCAGCCCGTGCTCGTGCGCGAGGTCGGCGAGCGCGGCACCGCCGGCCCAGAGCTCGAGCGCGCCCGAGCCGCTCCGCTGCGGGCGGTGCACCGTGTCGGCCCCGGGGGGCTGCAGGAAGGCGATCTCGCCCGCACCCCCGGTGGCACCTCGCCGCAGCCGGTCGTCCAGCAGGAGCGCTCCGCCGATCCCGTCACCGGCCCAGAAGAGGAAGAAGTCCGAGATGTCCTGCGCCGCACCCACTCGCCGCTCCGCGACCGCCGCGAGGTTCACGTCGTTCTCGATGAAGACCGGGACGCCGATCGCTCGCCGCAGGGTCCGCACCAGGCCCTCGTCGCTCCAGCCACGGAGGTCGCGCGCGTAGCGAAGCCGGTCGCCCTCGCCGTCGTAGGAGCCGGTCGCCGCGATGACGACGGCGCTGAGCAGCCGCCGGCGTAGCCCGGCCTGGGCCAGTGCGGGGTCCAGTGCGAGGAGGGCGTTGCCCGGACCGCTGCCCGCGGTGCGCGTCGGTCGGCGGAGCACGTGCTCGCCGACGACCCGACCGGTGATGTCGGCGACCTGCGCGTGGATCCGTTGCGGAGTCACGTCGAGCGCCGCGGCATGCCCGCACGCGGGATCGAGCTCGAACAGGACGGCGGACCTGCCCGGACCGCCGATGGACCTGCCCACCGTGCGGACGAGACCCGCCTGCTCGAGCCGCGCGAGCAGCTGCGACGCGGTGGGCTTGGAGATCCCCGTGAGTCGCACCATGTCGACCCGGCTGAGGGCGCCGTGCTCCAGCAGGAGCCGTAGCGCCGCCGCGTCGTTGAGGGACCGCAGGAGGGCAGGGCGGGCGGGCTCGGGCGGCTGCGCCGCGCTGGGAGTCGGGGTTCGCGCCACGCGGCCACCCCTAAGTTAGCTGACCTTACTTTCACGTCAAACTAGGCGCTGCCCCGACGGCTGTCAATCCATCCGGACGTCGACCGCACGAACATGTCGAGCACGTCGCCGAACACCGCGGGAGGCTCCGTCGCGCCGTGATCTTCGGCGACCGTGACAGACCCGGCGACCACGTCGCGCAGCTGGCGGGCACCGCGCGCGAACACCTCCAGCCACGGTCGGACCTCCGCTGCGAGGACGGGGTTCGCCGCGTCCGGCCCGAGCAGCCGGTCGGCCGCCTCGACGAACGAGTCGGCCAGGGCGGCCAGCGCCGCGCGGCCCCGCTCCGGGTCGCCGAACTCCTCCTCGAACTCCAGCCGCGCGAGCGCGTCGGCGAGCATCGGCGCGTCCGACTCCTCCAAGCACGACGTACGGACGTTGTCCGCGAAGAGCCGGAACGCGGAGGCGTCCGCGTGACCGGCCACCTCGCGAATCGCCCTCTCCCAGCTGCGATCCGCGTCGTACCCGACCGGGTCCCAGAGGTAGTCGGCGATCGTGGCGAGCGCGATCTTCGAGCTCTCGGGGCGGTCCATGGGGTTCGCGATGACGCCCCGGCTGAAGCGGTAGAGGTGCGGGTCGCGGCCTCGGTAGGCGCCCACGTGCAGCTCCGCCGTCATGGCGACGTCGTTGACCGGGTAGTTGTCCCAGTAGAGGACCGGGCGCGACGTCGTGCGCAGGAACAGTGCCGCGTCGGCGAGGTCGAGCTCGGTGGAGCAGATCTCCCGTCCGGTCCAGGTCAGGTCGACCCGCGGGTCGGTCCCCGCGCCCATCGCGGCGAGAACGGGCTCGTCGCCCCGACCGTGGTAGGTCGTGGGGCAGACCGCCAGGTGCAGCCGCGGGTCGGCCTCGTCCAGGCGTCGACGCACCTCGCCGACAAGGTGCACGTGCGCGGCCGTCAGGTCCGCGAACGCGTCGCGGTCGGTCGGGTGCTGCAGAGTCGTGGGGATGTCGTCGAGCAGCAACCAGAACGAGCGGACGCCGAGCTCCGCCACCTGGGCGAAGCGAGCCAAGATGCGGTCGGCCTCGGCCGGGTCGCAATAGCGGATCGAGAGCCCGGGCGAGAGACCGTAGGACACGTCGACGGACAGGTCGGCCGCGACCGTCACCAGCTCGGCGAGCGCGGCGAGCTCGGGCGCGGGCAGGTCGTCACGCCAGCGGCGTCGGGTGAACACATCGTCCTTCGGCGAGTAGACGAACGCGTTCATCCGGTGCTCCCCGAGGAAGCGCACCATGTCCAGCCGCTGCTCGTGCGTCCACGGGCGGCCGTAGAAACCCTCGATGATGCCGCGCACGGCGAACCGGGGGTGCTCGTCGACGATGCCCGCCGTGAGGGCACCGTCCGCGACGAGGCGGCGTGCGTGCGCCGTACCCCTTCGTAGACCGCGCTCGCTGCTGTGCACGATCGTGACGACGTCCGGGTCGGTGCGGATCTCCAGTACATAGCGCTCGTCGGTGACGCGTGGCGGGGTGCCGACCACGTCGAACGCTGGGTCGTCGGACAGCCGGTGCTCGATGGCGGGGCCGGTCACAGCGACCGCACCCGGGGGGCGTAGCGGGCGATGAGGTCGGCGTTGACCTCGTCGCCCCCCGCGACGTTGCTGCTCGCGAACACGTCCGGCGTCCTGCCCTGTGCCAGCACGAGCCGCACCGCCTCGACGACCACGGCGTTGAGGACGGCGGCACCGACCGCCGTCGACGTCGGACCCACGGCGACGTCGAGCCCGTCGACGTCCGCGCACGCGTCGCCCGGGCGACCTCGGTTGTCCAGCACGACGTCGGCGACGTCGTGCAGCCGCGGGCCGGACCCGCTCCGCGCGGCAGCCGCTGTCGCGTGCCGCAGGCTGGTGAGCGCGATGGTGGGGATCCCGTGAGCCACCGCAGCCTGCGCCATCTCCACGCAGGCGGCGTTCCCGCCGGAGTTCGAGATGACGATGAGCACGTCGGTGGGACCGACCTGCTCGCCGTCGAGGATCGCCGCGCCGAGCCCGGAGAGCCGCTCGAGCCGGGTGCTCCTCGCGGCTCCGGCGTGGAGCATGAGCGCGTCGACGAGGATCGGGTTCACCGCGGCGAGCCCGCCCGCGCGGTAGAACAGCTCCTCGGCCAGCAGGTGCGAGTGCCCGGTGCCGAAGACGTGGACGAGACCACCGGTCGCGATCGCACCCGCCACGAGCCCGGCCGCCTGCTCGATGGCCGACCACTGCTCGTCGCGCACCTCGGTGAGGAGCGCGATCACGTCGTCGAGATACGTGCGACCCGTGCTGCTCACGGTGCTGCCCTTCGACGTGGTGTGGTGGGTGCAGTCTGTCGAACCGCCTACGACAGGTGCCAGCACCCTCGGCAGTAGTGTCGAGCGAGCGGTCAGGAGGACCGGTCCTGGCCCAGTGAGGTGCGTTGTCGTGACGACCGTCCGTGACTACGTCTCGACGGACACCGACGAGCTGTACGACGTGTGCCTGCGCACCGGCGACGGGGGGAAGGACGCGTCCGGCGCGATGCTGCGCCCCCGCCTGCTCGGCGACATCTTCGTCGGCCCCTACCTCCGCTTCGCCCCCGAGCTCGCGCTCACGGCGGACGACGGCGCGCGCGCGGCCGGCTACGCGCTCGCAGTCCTCGACACCGGACGGTTCGAGCAGACGCTCGAGGAGAAGTGGTGGCCGACCCTGCGCGACGTCTACCCGACGCCGGGGCCGTCTCCGCGCAGTGCCGAGGACGAGCTGCTCGCCCTGGTGCACGACTCGAGCCGCAGCCGACACCCCGTGCTCCTGGGATTCCCGTCGCACCTGCACATCGACCTGATGGAGCACCTCCGCGGTGAAGGGCTCGGCGAGCGCATGATGCAGGAGCTGTTCGGGCGCCTGCGCGCGACCGGCTCCCCAGGGGTGCACCTCGGTGTGGCGGCCAGCAACACAGGTGCGCAGCGGTTCTACGCCCGCCTCGGCTTCCTCGAGCTGCAGCGCAGCGACGACGAGATCTACCTCGGTCTCTCCTGGCGCTAAGCACGGCTCCACAGACTGCTTTCCGGCCCGAATCCCGCGAAAGCGCCACGTTGTCGAGCGTCAGCGACACTGCGACTCGTTTTCTCGCCTCGCCCGCGATACGTCCGTCCGAAGGGGCGTTCGCATCCGGCTTTCGCTCCCGTTGGTGTACCGGGCATTTCCCTTCGACATCGCTCCTGACTTCCTACCGGCCATGGCTGCGCCAGATGGCGCGGTACTCGTGGCTTTGGTTCTGCGGTTTGCAGTCAAGCCGGAGTCGAGGCCGTCACTCGAATCTGGCGCGGGACTGATGACGGACCGTCCGCACGTCTCCGACTGACCGGCGCTGCCCGGACCTGACGACCACCCGCCGAGAGGGGGCCGTTCGTCGCATGGGTAGTCGAAGGCCCGGCCACGGGATCATCCCGCCCGGTGGCGGTGCAGCGACTGGTTCGCGGCTGGCCACGCACCGTCGCCTCGGCGGTACTCCGAACTTGAGCGCCGACGCGAGAGAGCAGGGCGGTTCCTCCTCACGGCCACGCGGGCGTGACACACGGCTGACCCCCGGTGACTTGCTCACTCGACGGCGTACGCGAGCGTCTCCATCGCGGCACTGCGGTCGTCGGCGCAGTTGTGGACGTAGGTCCGTAGGTACACGACGGGGTCGTGCCCTGAGGCACTCGGCCGCGATCGACGCCGGAATGCCGAGCGACCCGGGTTGCGGAGAACCCTTGACAACCGATTGTGCCCGGTGTGGGGTGTTGTTCACACATGCGAAACAAGTTCGCATATACGAACCGGTGGGAGAGATGGCGAGCACGAACCACAGCGCCGACCGGGCCCTGCAGGTGCTTCAACTAGTGGCTCGCCTTCGTCGTCCGGTGCGCTTTACCGAGCTCGTCGACGCCACGGAGATCCCCAAGGCCACGTTGCACGGTCTGCTGGGGAGCCTGGAGGAGTCGCGCTTCCTGGAGAAGACACCTGCCGGGTACCAGATCGGGATGTCGGCCTTCGAGGTCGGCGCGGCTATGCCTGTCCCGTCGTCCCTGCGCGACGCGGTGGCTCCGGTTCTCGACCGGTTGGCGGCTGCCACGGGCGAGGCTTGCCACTTGGGGATGCTGGTGGGCACCGAGGTCGTCTACCTCGACCGGCGGGACTCCGGAGAGGGCTTGCGTTTCACCTCGCGCATCGGTCAGCGGTTGCCGGCTCACGCGACCGGCCTTGGCAAGGCGATGCTCGCGCTGCTAGATGACAATGTGCTGTCGAGCCAGTACCCGGCGCGGCTCACCCGGGTGACCGGGCAGACGTTGACAACGCGCGCCCGGCTTCTCGAGATCGTCCGCGAGGTTCGAAGTCGCGGGTACGCGCTCGAGAGCGAGGAGTCGTCCCCCGGGGTCTGCTGCATCGGAGTGGCGGTCGACGGACCCGAGGGGCCGCTCGGCCTCAGCATCACAGTCCCTGTGCAGCGGTCGACGGTGGAGCAGTTGCCGCGCTTCCTGCCCGAGCTCTCCGAGGCCGCCGAGCGCATCGGGGAAGTCGCCCGCGTCAGCCGATGGCACGGGATCGACCTTCAGCACGCGGGATCACGCAGGAGTGAGGATCGATGACGGCGCAACCGACCGACGCAGCTCCAGGGACCGCGCGCGGCGACATGAGTGCGTTGGTCTACGAGGCGCCCAGGGTGATGGCCGTGCGTGGCCTCCCGGTACCGGTCCCCGGGCCGGGCGAGGCTCTGATCCGGGTGGCGTACTCCGGCATCTGCGGATCGGAGCTGAGCGGATTCTTGGGGGAAAGTAGCATCCGTCGACCGCCGCTCGTGTTCGGTCATGAGGTCTCCGGTCATGTGGTCGTCATCGACCCGGACGCTGCAACGGACGGCTCGCTCGAGGTAGGCACGGCGGTGACAGTCAACCCGCTGATCTCGTGCGGGCACTGCCGCTTCTGCGTCGCCGGACGGCAGCAGCTCTGCCCCCGGCGCCTTCTTCTCGGGGCGACGCTGCCCGGGAGCAACGCGGAGTTCGTCCGGGTCCCCTCCTCGGCGCTGCTTCCGATCCCGGCGGGCCTGAGTCTCGCTCAGGCTGCAACGGTCGAGCCGGCTGCCTTCGCCCTCCACGCCGTGGAGCTCAGCGGAGCGCGACCGGCGTCGTCGGCGCTCGTCATCGGCGCCGGCGCCATCGGCCTGCTGATCCTGCAGGTGCTCGGGGAGTGGGGCGTCAAGGAGCGCTTCGTCGTTGAGCGGAACCCCACGCGACTGGCGATGGCCGTCGCCCTGGGCTCTACCCACGTGGAACCCGGCAAGGATGGCATGTCGGGAGTCATGCGCGAGGCCACCGGTGGCTACGGGGTGGACGTGGCCTTCGACGCGGTCGGCAGCGCGGACACCCGTCGCGACTGCCTGTCCAGCGTCGCGGCAGGTGGAACTGTCGTCCTGGTGGGGCTACACACCGACCGGACCGAGCTGCCCCTCAATTCCGTCGTGCGTTCCGAGATCAACCTCACCGGCGCATTCGCCTACTCCCCGACGAATTTCCGAACCGCCCTGGCCTGGCTAGCAGCCGGACGCATCGGCCTGCGCGACGGCATCGTCGTCGCACCACTGCACGACGGCCAAGCCTGGTTCGAGCGCCTCATCGCAGGCGACGCCACAACGAAGGTCCTGCTTCAGCCGCAAGCAGCTCCGGCCGGTGACCGGCAGTGACCCATGCGAGCCAGCACGGACTGGACTCTCCGCGGCATCCACGCGCTGCTCCTCGACAACGGTCTCGTCCGGATCGTTGTCCTGCCCGAGCTCGGCGGCAAGAGCTGGGAGCTCCAGTACCTGATTAGCTCTACTGACCACGGAGGTTGGCCAATCCTGTGATGGGCGGTCGGTTTCCGGTGGAGGTGTAGGGCCGGTGGTGGTTGTAGTGGTGCATCCATGCTGGCAGAGCCTGGGTGGCTGCGGCACTTTCCTCGTCGACGATCACGAAGCCGGGCACGTCGACGTCGTGCTCCTCGACGCCACCGGCGAACACCTTGCGGCACATGTGATTGCGCTGGGTTTGCACAGGATGCTGATCGATCCCACGTGGGAGCCACCGTCGGCGTCCGGCGTCATGGACTGGGACGATCTCGTCCCCGCGCTCCTCGACACGGCCGACGAGCGCTCGACCGACCCACCTCCACTGACCCTGGCCGCCGACCACGACGGTGCTGTGGTGCTGTCGAGTGGGTCCGTGGACGGACGGCTGTGCGCGCCTCACGGAGCCGCTACGTCACCGACCGCCCGGCGCTGCGGACCTTCCCCCTCGCCCCGGCGCGTGACGGCTGGCGGTGGAGACCCTACGTGCTGACGAGGTCCGGATCTGTCGAGCTCCCAGTGGATCCGCGGTTGGCCGCCAACGTCGGGCACCATCGTGACTGGTCGCCGTGGTTCGCCAACCCACGCATCGTCACGCGCGAGGGTGGGCTGGTGCTCGTCGCGCCCGTAGGAGTTGAGGCCTCGGGTGACGACCACGAGCTCGTCGAGGCGGGTGACGGTGAGCTCCGACTCGGCGCCGATCCCTGGCTGCCCGATCGCGTCACCTTCGGCCCGGTTGTCGACGGCACCTCCATCTCACTGGTCTGAGATGGCTGCGGCTACTCCCGCACCGTCACGCCCTGACGGATGGTTGCCCCGGCCGTGACCCACTCTCGGCGTGCGGTGCAGTCATCGGGCGGCGGTCGGCCAACGCGAGGACGACGATGTCACGCGGCACGCAAGTCAGTCCTGGAGGGCCGTGGGCAGGAGCGCCCCGGGAACTGACTGAAATGCCACGGGTCGCAAGAACCGGAGAACGGCCGCCGTCCCCACCGATGTGTGAAGCGAGTTCGTGGTCGCTGGGAACGGGCCACCGTGATGCTGCCCGGCCGTCACGGCGACCCCGGTGGGCCAGTCGTTCCAGAGAACTCGACCCGCGATGCCCGACAGCGTCGATATCAGGGTGGCCGACAGCGGTTCGACCTCGTCGCCGTGGACCGTCGCGACCAGACACCCGTCGAGCAGGCCGAGCACGGCAAGGAGCTCCTCCTCCGACGCGTACTCGACGATGACAGCGGCCGGACCGAAGCACTCGGTGCGGAGGAGCTCGGGCTGCGCCATCGCGGCCGTGCCATCCGTGGCCAGGATCACGGGGCCGGCCCGGTAGCCGCCGGTCGTCGGTCCCGGGGCTGCAAGCAGGGTCCGCACGCCCGGGAGGGCGGCGAGCCGCGCGACCTCGTCGTGGAGGTGACCGACGATTCCGGCGTTGAGCAGCACACCGGGCTCGCGACGTGAGGCCTCGACGGTGATCCGTTCCGTCAGCCCGGATCCTGAGGGAACCAGCAAGAGCCCGGGATTGGTGCAGAACTGACCGGTCCCCATCGTGAGCGAGTCGACGTACGCCGAGGCGAAGAGCGACCCGTCCGGGGCACCCTCGGGGGTGACGACCACTGGATTGACGCTGCCGAGCTCGCCGTAGAACGGAATCGGCACGGGTCGGTTGCTCGCGAGGTCGAACAGGGCTCTACCCCCGGCGCCAGATCCGGTGAAAGCCGCTGCTCGGATGGCTGGGGTCAGCACCAGTTCTCGGCCCGCCTCCATCCCGTGCACGACGGCGAAGGTACCGACCGGGGCTCCGGCAGCCGACAGCGCGTCGCCGAAGACCTCGCCGGCGACGATGCTGGTCCGCGGATGGCTGGGATGCGCCTTCACCACGACGGGGCAGCCGGCCGCCAGGGCGGACGCGGCGTCGCCTCCGGGCACGCCGAAGGCGAAGGGGAAGTTGCTGGCGGCGAACACCGCCACGGGTCCGAGGGCGACATTCATCCGTCGGAGGTCGGGATGGCCGGTCGGCGGCGCGCCGGGCACTGCGTGATCGATGGTGACGCCAAGGTGTCCTCCTGACTCGACCAGGTCAGCGAACATCCGGAGCTGGAAGGTCGAGCGGCCCACCTCGCCCGCCAACCGCATCGAGCCGAGACCGGTCTCACGATCGGCGATCTCGACGAGTTCCCCGCTGCGGGCATCAAGGCGATCGGCGACGGCGCGAAGTGCAGTAGCCCGTTTCGCACCGGTCGTCAGAGACCAGGCGCCAGCGGCCGCCGAGGCCGCGGTGGCGATCTGATCGAGCTCGTCGGACGTCGTCTCGGGGATGACGTCGCCGAAGGGAGTGCCCGTGCGGGGGTCGACTGACTGCAGCGACATGACGTCCTCAGGTGGTAGCGCGCATGGCCGGAAAGGGGGAACGAGGTGAGTCTGACGGCTAGGGCGCCCCGACCGGGATCGGCGCTCGTGGGCAGGCATGGCGCAGGAGAGCAGTGAGCCTGTCTGCTTCGGCGAGCGTCGTGGGATCGACGTCGTCGGCGTACGGGCGCCGCCGCCGAACTGAGGCGAAGACACCCTGCGCGACGAGGAGATGTTTCTCGACAGCGACGAATGAGTCGAGGGTGCTCTGCACTGCGACAAGTGCTGATAGCGGACCGTTGATGGCGTCGACGACCTCGCGGTCTCCGGCCGTCAGGGCTGCCCACAGGGCGACGAGCGCCCACGGAACCTCCGGCCCGGGCATCGTGCCCACGACACCGCGACGGTGCGCATCGACGAGGCCGATCCCCCCGGTGCCCTCGAAAACGCGCGCCTGGCCACCGCTCGCGTCGAGCAACGCCGTCAGTCGTGGGCCCAGGGGTTGTGCTTCGGGCTTGAACAGGACTCGTCGACTGCCGAACTCCTCGAGCAGCGACACGTAGAGGTCAAGTCCCAGCGGACGTCCCAGGTAGCCCGACGCGTCCTGCACGACGACCGGCACGGAGACCGAGTTCAGGATCGCCCTGTAGTAGTCGAGGACGGCGCGATCCGGGAGCGCGATGGCGACCGGAGGGATCGCCATGAGGGCAGCCGCTCCACTTGTCACTGCATGCTCAGCGAACGAGGTCGCCATCACGGTGCTCTCCGCCCCGACGCTCACGACGACGGGAACACGACCGTCTACGGCCGCGAGCACGGAGTCCGTGAGCCCTATGCGCTCCCGATCTCCGAGACGCAGAACCTCCGACACCATGGCAATCGCCAGGCCGTGGACGCCGCAGTCGAGCAGCCACTCGATCTCACGGCAGAGCACGCGCGAGTCGACCCGCTCAAGCTCGTCGAACGGCGTCGACACGACAGGTAGGACACCAGCCAGTTCCAGGTGACCGAGATCGGGATCAGGGGTCGGGCGGATCGCAGTCACAAGGTGCCTTCAGCGAATCGATGGGGGAGTCGACCGCGGACGGGGGCGGCCGTGGCGAGCAGGTGTCCAGCCCATGGCTCGTGCTCTCGTTCGTCCGAGCTGAGCCCTTCCCAAGCCGTGGTCACGACGAGGATATCGAGCCCGGGTCCGATGAACGCGGGACACGTGGGTCGGGTGACGGGCACGGGCAGGTCGGAGACCAGTGATCCGTCGGGTGCGTAGCAACGGATAGACCCGCCTTCCCACATCGCCACCCAGACGGCGCCATCGGCATCGACGACGAGTCCGTCAGGTGTCACCGGCATCGATCCCGTCACCGCCAGGTCGGTGAGCCGTTCGCCCACAGTGCCGGATTCCGCGTCGTAGGCGTAGCGGCGGATCACCGGCTCGCCGGAGTCGACGTAGTAGAGGGTGCGCCCATCCTTCGACCAGTCCAGGCCGTTGGACTCCACGATTCCCTCGAGAAGGACTCGGACGTTGCCGTGCTGGTCCAACGACAGCAGCACGCCATTCCCCGGGGCATCCGGCGCGGACGTCGTACCAGCTAGCAGTCGACCCATGGGGTCACAGCCGCCGTCGTTGAACCGTGAGCCATCGGGTAGGTCGACGCTCACCGGAGTGGCGTCGGGGCGCCCGATCGCGTCGAGAAAGACGAAGGCGGAATCCGTGGCAGCGACGAGGCCACCGTCGCGGCGAAGCGCGACCATCCCGAGGTCGAGACCAACGGGGTAGGAGCTGTCCGTCCAAGCGCCGTCGAGGCGCGGCAGCGACCGGTGGACCGCGCCGGCCGTCATGTCGACCCACACGACGGAGCCACTCCTCGCGTCCCACACGGGCCGTTCGCCGATCTCGCATCCCGCCGCAACGACCACGCGCCAGTCGGGGGCGGTCGCTGCGGTCACTTCCCCATCCCAGCGGTCAGACCGTTGACGAGCTGTCGCTGGAAGATGAGGTACACGATGATCGCCGGGACGGCGCTGGCCAGGGAGCCGGCCATCAAGACCGGGATGTCGGTGACACGACCGGCCGAGAGTGCCCCGAGGCCCACGGTGATGGTCCGTTGATCGGGGTTCTGCAGGAAGAGCAGTCCGATGAGCAGATCGTCCCAGATCTGGATGAACTGCAGCACGGTGATCGTCACGATCGCGGGAACGGCGAGCGGCAGCGCGATGCGGAGGAACACCCCGCCGTAGTGCAGCCCGTCGACGATCGCGGCCTCGACGAGCTCATCGGGCAGCGAACGGAAGTACGCCGTCATCAGGAAGGTGGCGAACGGTGTCCCGAGAGCGGCGTAGACCAGGACGGCACCGAAGTAGGTGGTCAGCAGATGGAGTTGGGAGATATTGATGTACGCCGGGATGATGATCGACTGCATGGGGATCAGCAGCGCGGCGATGATGGCCAGGAAGACCAGCGTCGCGCCGTGATACCTCAGCTTCGCGAAGGCGAAGCCGGCCGTCGTGCTCACCACCACGATGATCGTGATCGAGAGCACGCAGACGATCATCGAGCTGAGTAGTTGTTGACCCACAGGAAGCGCGGAGCCCAGGGATCTCCAGCTCTCGAACGAGTGCCCACTGCCCGCCTGATACTGGTCCTGGGTGCGCAACGAGGTGTCGATCATGAAGTAGAACGGATAGAGCATCACCATCGCGATGACGAGCATGCCTGCAAGTAGTACGAGGCGTTTCCAGGTCACGCGACCCAGCGCGCCGCCACGGCGAGGACGGGGCGCGACCATGTGCGGGACGTGGAGCTCGGGCGATGTGGACATGATCAGCCTCGTTCAGTCGTCGGAGCGGAGCAGTCGCAGCTGGACGACTCCGATCACGGCCATGAGGGCGAACAGGATGACGCCCAGCAGGGCGCCTGTCCCGAACGCGCCTTTTGCGAATGCGGTCTGGTAGACGAAGAACTCCAGCGTCGTGGTCCCGTATCCCGGACCGCCACCAGTCATCACGAAGATGAGGCTGAACAGGGCGGTGAAGGCGCTGATAACGGTCATGATGAACGAGAACTGGATGAACCTCTTGAGCTGCGGAAGCGTGATGTTCCAGAACACACGGAGCGGTCCGGCGCCGTCGACACGGGCGGCCTCGTGGAGGGCAGGGTCCAGCGTCGCCATTCCCGTGAGGAAGATGATCGTGTTAGTGCCGACCATCGACCAGACGAAGGTCAGTGACACCGCGAGCAGGGCGGTCCGCTCGCCAGCGAGGAAGTCGGTGCGGATGTTGCCGAGCCCGATAGAGGCGAGCATGGTGTTGAGCCCACCGTCCTGGGCGAAGAACCGCGCAGCGACCATCCCGATCACGACCCAGGACACCGCCGTCGGGAGGAAGTACACCGTACGGAATACTCGCCAGCCGTAGACATGCTCGTTGAGCACAGCCGCGATGCCCAGCGGGATCAGGATCGCGACCGGCACCGACAACAGCAGCAGGGCATTATTCTCCAGCACCCGCCAGAAGATCGGGTTCTGCAGCTCCTTGACGTAGGTCGACGGTCCGATCCAGATCGCCGTGATCCCGTCCCACCGTGTCATGGAGTAGTAGCCGGCCTGGAGGATCGGAATACCCAGAAGCATGGCCACGAGCGAGAATGCGGGGATGGTGAACGCGAAGCCCGTGCGCCGGCGGCTGCGCGTCAGCGCTGACGCCCTGCGCTTCGCCGCGGGTCGCGGGGCCGACGGCCGTATGTCGGTCGACACGGTGTGTCTCACGCTCACGTCATCACTCCTGGCTCTCGTGCAGTGTGCGGGACAGGACCGAACGAGCCGTCCCGTCCCGCACACTGGGCGGGCTACTGGTAGGTGTTGCCGCGCTGCTCGGCGGGCAGCTGGGTCCATACGGTGTTCAGCTGGCCGAGGCCGTCCGCGGGCGACGTCTTGCCACCCAGGACCGACGGGAACATCTTGTTGCCCGCGTCGACGACGTCTCCCTGAACGACGTTGTCGAGCATCGGGTAGCGGGTGAACCCCTGCTTTCCGGCGAAGTCGAGCATCTGCTGGTTGACCGGGTTGGACGTCGTCGTTCCGTCGAGGTCGGGGATCAGCCCGGCCGCGTCGATGGTCTTGGCGCCGGCGTCGCTCGCGAGGAACGTGAGGAAGTTGGCTGCCTCCTGCTGGTGCTGGGAGTAGCTGGTGATCGCAAAGCCGTCACCGGGGAACTCGACCACGCCCTTGATGGGTGCGTCGGAGAACGGCGGTACGAAGGCCGCGACGTCATTGGGCATGGCATCGGTGAACTTCTGGGTGTCCCACGTGCCATCCATGATCATCGCTGCCTTGCCCGTGGTGAAGTCATCGAGATTGTTTGTCTTGGTCAGCACGTCGGTGTTGGTGCAGCCGCTCGACTGGAGCGCGGCCCACTTCGTGTACTGAGCCTCGTTGGCCGGGGAGTTCCAGGGTGTAGTCCCGTCGTACAGTCCCTTCCACTGGTCCACCGAGTAGGAGCCGATCGCCATATAGCTGGCGTCATACCAGGGGTAGAACGTCGCCCCGAGGCTCTGCCCGCCGTTGCCGTAGACCATCGGGGTGTAGCCGGCGGCCTTAAGCTTGGTGCAGGCGGAGCTGAGTTCCGACCAGGTGGTCGGCACGGCAGTGACACCGGCCTTGGTGAACGCCTTCTTGCTGTAGAAGCCCATGTAGAACTGGCGCTCGAGAGGCATGACATAGGGACCGTTGGCCTTGTCGAAGCCGTCTGACATCCACTCCAGCCCCTGGACCCTGGCCAGGGTGTCGGCCGGGATCAGTGGCTTGAGGTTGGTCAGGAAGGTCTTGTACTTCAAGGTGAACAGCCCGGTCCACATGACGGCGAGATCAGGTCCGGTCTTGGAGATGGCCGATGCCTGCAGCAGCGAGAAGTAGTTGTCGCCCGGCTGGCTGACGACCTTGAAGGTCACGTTCGGGTGTGCCTCGTGGTAGGCGTCGGTGAGCTTTTGCGTGGCCACGGCGTTCTGCTGGGTTCCGTAGTTGTGCCACAGAGTCAGGGTGACGGGAGATGTGTCAGCCGACGACGCCCCACCCGCGCTCGGTGTACTTCCCGTCGAACTGCCGCCCGAACATGCTGCCAGTGCCGCCGTGGCCAAGGCAACGGTGACCATGAGTGCTGCTTTACGCACGTGTCCTCCTTCTCGAGCCGCAGCGGAGCCGCTGACGGATTGTGTGCCGTGCCAACCTCGGGTGAGTCCCATCAGGACCTCCCGACGACGGGGGGAACGAACCTGCGGTGCGCCTCGGTAGGTGCGCGCAGGAAGTCCAGATCGCAGCCGAAATCGGCCTGCATGACGTGCGACTGGTACAAGGCGGGCCAGCCTCGAAGGTGTTCGCTGACGGGTGCCACCCACTCACGACGTCGTCGTTCCAGCACCTCGACGTCGACGTCGAGGTCGAGGCGTCCTCCGGCCACGTCGACGGTGATCAGGTCACCGTCGCGGACCAGGCAGAGCGGGCCACCGATCGCAGCCTCAGGCGCGACGTGCAGGAAGCAGGTACCGAACGACGTTCCGCTCATGCGCGCGTCGGTAACGCGCACCATGTCGCGTACGCCGATGGACGCCAGCTTCGCGGGGATGGGGATCATGCCCCACTCGGGCATCCCTGGAACCGCGACCGGCCCGGCACCGACCAGGACGAGAACGCTGTCCGCGGTCACATCGAGGTTCGGGCTGTCGATGCGGGTGCGCATGTCGTCATAGGAGGTGAAGACCACGGCTGGACCGGTGTGCCGGAAGAGCGCGGGGGTCGCAGCCGATGTCTTGAGAACGGCGCCGTCCGGTGCCAGGGTGCCGCGCACGACGGCGAAGGCACCGTCGGTGTGGAGCGGGTCGGCGGGATCACGCAGTGCGGCTCCACCGGGAAAGGACGCGGGGATCTCTTTCGACCACGTCCGGCCCGTCACCGTGATCGCATCGAGCTCAAGGTGATCCGCGATCAACGTCATCAAGGCCGGGACTCCCCCGGCAGCGTGGAAGTCCTGAATGAGTCCTGCACCTGACGGTTCGACATCGGCGAGCACGGGGATTCCCCGTCCTAGGGCACCGATCTCGTCCAGGGTCAGCGTGCATGCAGTACGCCCGGCCATCGCGAGCAGATGGATAATCGCGTTCGTCGAGCCGCCGATGGCGTGCAGAACACGCGCGGCATTGCGGAAGGCCATGTCGGTGAGGACCGTGGACGGTACGAGACCTTCGGCGACCATCTCCACGATGCGTCGACCCGAGTCACGGGCCGCGGCCGTGCGAGCCGGATCGCCGGTGGGGATGACGGAAGTGCCTGGCAGTGACAAGCCCAATGCCTCGCTGACGATGGCCATCGACGACGCGGTACCCATGGTGTTGCAGGCACCTACTCCGCAGCTGAGACAGCGCTCGAACTCGGCCCAGCCCTCGTCGTCGAGGCGCCCGGTGCGGTGGTCCTCCCAGGCGCGCCACAGGTCGGTCCCGGTGCCCACTCGACGCCCGCGAAAGGCGGCCACGGGACGAGCGCCGCCGGTCACCACGATCGCGGGGAGGTTGGCACTCGCCGCGCCCATGATCGCGCCGGGCACCGACTTGTCGCAGTTCGCCAGCAGGACCACCCCGTCGATGGGATAGGTCCGCAGGTATTCCTCCACCTCGATCGATAGCAGGTTGCGGTAGAGCATCGCCGTCGGCTTCATGAGGTCCTCGCCGAGCGACATCACGGGCAGTCGCACGCCGATGCCGCCTGCCTCGCGCACACCCTCGGCCACCTCGTCCGCCAGCTCGCCGAGCGGGAGGTTGCACGGGTTGAGCTCGGTCGCCGAGGTGAGGATGCCGATCATCGGCCGTCGCTCGAGCGGTCCGTCGATACCGGAATTGCGGAGGGCGACTCGGTGCAGGATTGCGACCTCGTCGTCACCGACGAACCAGGCGCTGCTGCGCAAGTGATCAGACATGTCACCTCCTGTGCTGGTCGAGGTGGGCGAAGCCCAGGTCAGGGCAGGAACTCACTCAGGGCTGGTGTCGTACTAGGGCTGGGGGATCCCGAGGCCAGGCGCGCCTGGCCTTGACTGAGTGAGCTCGACCCCGGACCGGGCCAACCACTGTAGGGAGATTTCCGCCCTGCGGACCTTCTCGCGGCCGATGAGCTCGGCATCGCTCTGGACGTGCATGCCCGAAGGGTAGAGCGGGCGCGAGTTGCGCAGCCCGAACTTCACGTACAGCGGTGCTGCGACGGTGACGAGGTCGGCGATCTGCTCGCCGCGCACCACTCCACCCATGCCGTCCGGTGCCTCGAGGTAGAGGTCGAGGGGGAGATCCGTGGCCGACCGCATCTCGGCCAGCTCGGCGAGAGTGAGGTCCGTCGGCAGGTTGACGGTGCCGGCACCGAGGTCAGCGAGGAGTTGCAGTGTGGCCGGGTTGGACGGGGCAGCCAGGGCCGACACCTTCCAGACGACATCCGCCGGGATCTGTCCCTCGGCCTGGGAGCGTGACAGGAGGCGCAGGAGCCCGACGTCGGCGACGAGGAAGCCGCGGATCCCACAGTCGACCGCGCGGAGCACGTCCTCCACGGAGTATCGCAGCTGACGCATCCCGCGGCTGCTGCCGGCGAGGCAGCCGCCGTCAGCGGCCCGCGACATAGCCGAGATACCCCACTCCTCTCGTGGCCCGATGAACAGTGACACCTCGATTCCGACATCGGCCCCGATGCGTGACATCTCGACGAGCTCGCGTTCGGTGTGGAGCATCGCTCCGCTGCCCTGAGACACCCGGTTCACGGTGATCCCGCGTTGTGCCGCCTCGTCGAGGACGGCCGCCAGCACCCCCGGACCCTCGACGGAGGGGATCTCGATCCGGAAGTGCGCACCGTCAGCGAAACGGTGCGGGCTCGCCGGTGTCGGTGACTCGGGTCCGAGTCCGGCCTTCGCGAGGAGTGTGTCTGCGCGCATGAGCATCCCTTCAGATCCCCACGACCAGCGGCGCCGGACGCGCCGGAAGCTGGTCGTCGACAGTGGGCCAATCGGTACTGAACGTGATCGGTTCGACGGCTGTGGCGCCGACGAGGAAGGTGTCCTCGTCCTTGGCACCGCCAGCGATGCTGGGGTTCCAGGCAACGGCCGCGCCAAGAGGAAGCGTCGTCGACCACCAGCGACTGCGTGTCTGCCCGGGAGCGATCTCGAACTCTCGTTGTGCGTAGCCGATGGGACCGCCCTGGTAGTGCTCGCGCCACGCGTCCGGGAAGCCTTCCGACCGGTACGCCGAGTCGAGCACGGTCATCAGCTCTCCGGCGGTCGCGCCCGGCGTACTCGCAGCGAGGACAGCTCGATGCATTCGCTGGACCGGGCGCAGCAGGGCGTCGAGACCGGAATCCGGCGCCGATACTGCGTATCGGGTGAGAGCGACGTGCTGCCCTCCGCGCGACGCGACGAGTACGGCCATGACTCGACGATGCATGGCTGCGCCGACCGACACGGGGTGGCGGAAGCGGGCCAGGCGGTCGTCCCCACCGACGAGGAGCACGGGCGCGAGTGCGCCGACGCGCTCGACCTCCGCGGCGACCATGGCGGCGATGTCGTGGTCACGGTGGCCGGGCCGCCACGTGCGCAACGCCGACTCGACGGCGTGGGTCGCGTCCCTGCCTAGCTCGCGCAGACTCTGCGACTGGACGTCGTCGAGGGCGAGGCGTGCCTGGGTGAGCTCGACCTCGAGGTCACGGCCGAAGGCGGGGTGCGAGTCGCTGGCGATGTCGGAGGAACGTTCTCCGCTCCATGCCTCGACCGCCTCGACGAAGGCCCCCGGCTCCCACCACGGGACGGTGAGGAGCTCGGGCGCATCGACGTAGGTCAGGTAGTCGGCCCGGACTCGCGGGGCTTCGACATCGGTGCTGATGATCGCGACCCGGTCAGGACGGACAACAACCCAGACCGTGTCTATCGGCGCCGTGCGGTCGACGGGGACGTTGAGCCCACCCGTTACCCACGCGACGGCACCCGGAGACGTCAGCACGGACGTCTCGACACCAGCGCTGGTGGCAACGGTGCGGACGCGGGCGACCGCTGACGTCGACATGCCTGGCCACGATCGGGGCGACGTCACGTACTGGTGCTCCTCTCTGTTCGGTATGACAGAACAGGTACTGGTAGGGGAGAACAGTCGAGCATCGGGCTTTGAGGGTGTCAAGACCCGAGGCAGAGGGGTGGGCGACTGAAATGCATTCGTAACACGACGGATGCCCCGTTGCCGTTCCGATCGAAGGCTCCCGGACCCTTCCCACAGAGCGTTCGGCCTGTATCATTGCAGTTCGGTGATACCGAACAGAGAGAGAGCAATGAATGCGGACAAGGCTGACGTCGGCGCGGAGCCAGGTATCGCGCGCCCGCGCTACACCGTGGGAAGCGTGGCGCGAGCACTGGTGCTTCTCGACGTCATCGCGGAGGGCCCGGTCGAGGGCATGACCGTGAGTGAGATGGCTCGAAGGCTGGAGATGTCGAAAAGCTCGGCCTTCTCCCTGGCGCACACCCTGGTCGACGGAGGCTTCCTCCGCACGATCGAACCCGGACCCCGCTACCAGCTCGGCCTGTCTCTCGTCCGGCTCGGCGACGCCGCCGCCACGCGGCTCCCGTTGGGAGCGCTCGTGCGCCCTGTGCTGCACGACCTCAGTGCCCGCACAGGACTCACGACTCGGGTGGCAGTCAACGATGCCTCGCAACCGATGTTCATCGAGCGCGTCGACGCCCCCGGAGCCGTGCGGTTCCACACTCCACTGGGCGTACCGGAACTCGCCCATGTGAGCTCAGCCGGCAAGGCGATCCTGGCTGAGCTGCCCGAGGTGGAGGTGCGTCGGCTGGCCGAGGCGCTGGGGCTGCCGCGTCGCACGCCGAAGACGATCACCGTCATCGACGAGCTTCTCGATGACCTGGCCGCCACCAGGCGTCGTGGGTACGCCGTCGACGACGAGGAGGACATCGAAGGCGTGTTCTGCCTCGGTGCCCCGTTCTTCGACCACACCGGGGTGTGCAGCGGAGCGGTCAGCGCGACCGGGATCAAGCGCGACCTCACCCCGCGAGCGGTCGAGGAGCTGGGCCTGGCAGTCCGCGGAGCGGCTGACGAGATCAGCACGCTGCTCCGCGGCGGTCCGTCACGAGCGGATGTCCGCCGATGAGCCCCTGGGATACCAGCTCGGTTCGTGCACGAGCCCCGTGGCTCACCCGGACGAAGTGCCCATGAGGGCCCTCGTCGTCCGCGGTCCTGGGATGGTCTCTGTCGAAGAGCTGCCGGCTCCCCGATGGTCGGTAGGACACACGTTGATCCGTCCGACCGTCGTCGGTATCTGCGGAACTGATCTCGAGATCATCGACGGCCGGATCGATCCGGCGTATGTGCGCCTGCCGCTGGTGATCGGACATGAATGGGCGGGCGTGGTGGTGCGCAGCGACGACGCCCCGAACGTCCCGGACGTGGGCACGCGTGTCGTGGTCGAAGGGATAGTGCCGTGCGGGCGGTGCCCGGCCTGCGCCTGCGGGGACACCAACGTCTGCGAGACCTACGACGAGTTCGGATTCACGCGGGCCGGTGCCGCCTCCGAGCTGGTGCTGGCCCCGACGTCGCTGGTGCACTCCCTCGAGGACCGCGTGTCGGATGAGTCCGCTGCCCTCATCGAACCGGCAGCGGTCGTGCTGCGCGCGCTGCTCCGAGCAGCCCCGCGCCCCGGCCTGCGTGTCCTGGTCGTCGGCG
This sequence comes from Candidatus Nanopelagicales bacterium, assembly GCA_038206635.1. Classification (GTDB taxonomy): domain Bacteria; phylum Actinomycetota; class Actinomycetes; order S36-B12; family CAIYMF01; genus Longivirga. The sequence continues at coordinate 36,259 of JBBRAQ010000022.1, forward strand.
ACGGTTCGGTTGGTCTGCTCGCCGTGGCATTGGTCCGGCTCTGGTCCCCAGCCCATGTCACGATGCTCGGCGCCCGAACGGAGCAGGGTGCGCTGGCGATCTCCGCCGGGGCTGACCGCTTCGTCACCGACCCCCATGACGCCGGCGACGGATACCAACTCGTGATCGAGGCAGCGGGTGTTCCCGCTGCGGTCGAGTCGGCCTTGAGCGCAGCGGGTCGTGGGGGCACTGTTGTGCTGCTCGGACTCGCGGGCTCTGATGTCAGGGTGCCGCTTGCGATCGACAACCTCGTCAACGCTGACCTCCAGGTGATCGCCAGCTTCAGCTACACACGCGCGGCGTGGCGGCAGGTGGTCGAACTGCTCAACTCCGGACGCCTTGATCTCACGTTCCTGGTGACACATGCGCTCCCACTCGAGGACTGGGCCGAAGCGGTCGGAACCCTCAGGAACGGCACGGGCGTTCGAGGGAAGGTCGTGCTCCGCGTCGGCAATGCGTGATCAACCGTTCGGAGTCGTCGAGGCTCGTGACGAGCCGTCCTGGTGAGGTGGGCCAGGGAGTGCTCCGGGTCCGACCGGGCGCTGGCTGACCGAGCGCTTCACCGTACGGCCCGCTGTCGACGGGCCTGCATCTCTCGGATCTGAGACGGCCGCGGCTACGCCCGCACCGTCCCCCTGGCAGGAGGGTCCGCCTTGAAGATGGACCCGCACGTGTGGGCACACTGACTCACCTACGACCCCCTCCGAGAGAGCACCACCGACACTGACGCACACGACACCTAGACCGCGTCTACACCGCGGGTGGCAGCCACGACCAGACGTGCTCGGACCTCGCCACCCACGCCCTCACCGACGCCTCGCGTCTGACTGGGCTGCCTAGGAGTCGAGGCCGTCTGCGCGTCGCTTGGCCAGGCCCGACAACGCCTCCCACAGCACGCGGTGCCCGTTGGTCGCGGTGATCTCCGCGTGGTCGTACGCCGGTGCCACCTCGACCACGTCGACACCGACGAGCCTGGTGTCGCAGGCGATCCGCCGAACGGTGCGCAGCAGGTCGATCGGCGTCATCCCTCCGGGCTCGGGAGTGCCTGTGCCCGGGGCGAAACCGGGATCCAGCACGTCGATGTCGACGGAGAGGTAGATGAACTCCGGCCCGTCGAGCGCCTCCTCGATCACCCGGTCGATGACGGCGTGGATGCCGTCCTCCCAGATCTCCTGCATGAAGTGCGTGCGCATGTCCTGCTCACGCATCCACTCGACGACGTCGGCCGGAGGCCAGTAGCCGCGCAGGCCCACCTGCACGAAGTTGCGGCCCGGCACGGCGCCGCTCTCGATCAGTCGGCGCATCGGCGTGCCATGGCTGGCGAGGTTGCCGTCGAGATCAGGGGCCGTGTCGGCATGCGCGTCGAAGTGGATGATCCCCACGCGACCGTGGCCGATGTGGTCGGCGACCGCCGCCGCCGCCGGCCAGGTGATCGAGTGGTCACCGCCGAGAACGAGCGGGACGATGCCGCGCGACGCCACCTCGTGCACGCGGTCGTAGATAGCCTGACGCGAGGGCTCCCAGAGCCCGTGCTTGCAGATCGCGTCGCCGTAGTCGACGACGTCGATGTGGTCGAAGATCTCCAGCTGCAGGTCGAGGTGATAGGTCCCCGGAGTGTGCGCGTTCCGCAGGGCCCTCGGTCCGAACCGCGCACCGGGACGGTGGGACGTACCGCCGTCCCACGGCGCACCCACGACCGCCGCGTGCGGACGCCTCTCGTCGAGCTCCTCCGGCTCGGTGAGGAACGGCCGGTTGCCGAACGTGGCCGGGCCGTGTGCCGCCTCGAGCTGTGCGCGCATGCCTGGCTTGATCCGCTCGTCCATGCGCCTCACCCTAGGGGTCAGGTCCGATGTCTCGATGAGAGAGGCATCGGGACCTCGATGACCGTGCCGACCTCCGGCTCGGCTTCGTGGTTACCTGACCGCGTCGGCCACCCGGACCCCGAGATCATCGAGCTTGTCGAGCACGGCGGCGGCGCCCCGGACCTGGTTGCGAGTGCGATCGGTGAACGCTCGGAGGACGCCCGCCTTGTGCAGCCCGTCGATGGCGCCACAGGTGCGGCTGGGCGCCGAGCCGAGGTAGGCGACCGCATCGCCCGTGGACAGGATCGGATGGTCCAGGAGGAACGGGAGCACTCGAGCGGCGGTGCTGTCGCTGCGTAGCGTGCCGGTGAGCGGTGCCCATTCCGGTGGGATCACCTCGAGTCGCTCGGCGGTGACCCGGGACTCGGCAGCCGCGATGCGGGTCGAGACGGCGGACGAGGTGAGCCGGCCTTCGAGCTTGCCGGCGCCGTAGTCGGTGAGCAGGTCGAAGGTGCGGTCGTGGTGCGCGACCAGCGCGGTGGCGAGCGGCACGACGACCCGGGTCGTGACTCCGCACCGCCGCAGGATCGGATGGCTCAGAGCCCGGCCGATGCGCCCGTTGCCGTCGGTGAACGGGTGGATGGTCTCAAACTGGGCGCGTGCGATCGCTGCCTGAACGAGCGCCGGCATGTCGTCGCGATTCGTGAACGCGACGAGGTCGCTCATGAAGTCCTGCACCGTGTCCGGCGGGGGCGGGACGATGAGGGCGTTCCAGGGGAGTAGCTCCTGCCGCCGACCGAGTTCTGCGTGTCGAGAAGGCGACCCGCACAGGTTCGCTCGTCGAGAGCGGCGGCCATGAGTGCTGCGTGCGCGTCCGTGATGTGGGACAGCTCGAGACGAGATGACGACGTGACTCGGTGGCTCATGATCGACAAGGCCCGAGCCGCCGCGACCATGGAGACGGCCGAGCTGTTGGTCGTGACACCGGTGCAATGCCCGAGCGACGTCCTCCATGCTCGCCTCGACCCGCTGGATCCTGGACGATGCCACCGACTCCGTTCGCAGCAACAAGACGCCCAAGGCGTGCATAACCGCGCCACTCGAGCCGTCGAGCACGGTGACTTCGCGGGTCGCCGGCGCCCTGCGTGGTCATCTCGCCCCCTCGACGTGGGAACAAGGCTCAGCGGACTCCCACTTGCGGTCAACGAAGGAGAACACTGTGGGAAGTGCCCCCCGCTGCTCGAGATCGACTGACTCGTCCCGGGCGCACGCTCCTTCGTCTCCGCGACCACCCCCGCCGAACTCTCAGGGCCGCTGGTCGCTTGCAGCGATACCGAGAGGGTTCGCACCCACGACACCGGTCTGCATCGCGACCAGTGCGGCGCCCGCGCGACTGCCGACTCCGAGCTTCGCGTAGACATGCTCCACGTGGTTGCCCACGGTCTTCGGACTGATGCCGAGACGGCGGGCGATGGCCTTGTTGGGCTCCCCGACAGCCAGCAGCGCGAGGACCTCGCACTCTCGGGCTGTCAGGCCTGACGGGCCGGGTGTCCGGGTGGCTCGACGTTCGTGGCCGGCGACCTCGAGAACTGCCTGTGCCGCGGCGGGGTCGAACCGTCCGGCCGCGACATCGGCAAGGATCTCGCCGGCGGCCTTCTCGGGAGACAGCGGCTCTCGGTAGGGCCGGGGCTGGAGCATGGCATGGTAGGCGTCTGCTACCGCGAGGATGCGGCAGGGAGTTGTGAGTAGTCCCCCCGAGGCTGCTCGGTGATACCCCGAGCCGTCCATTCGCTCGTGGTGCATCGATGCCACGAGGCCCACCTGCCTGAGTGGCTCCGGTCGGCTGAAGATCCGCTCGACGTAGTAGACGTGCATGCGCATGCGCTCGAGGTCGCCGCCGCTGAGCGGGCTCGGCTTGCTCACGACGTTGCCGGGGACCCCGAACCGGCCGACGTCGTGGACGAGGGCGGCGCGGCGCAGGAGCCGAGTCTCGTCGTCCGGGAGTCCCAGGAGCTCGGCTGCAGCTACGGCGAGCTCGGCGGTGCCACGTGCGTGTCCGGCAAAGCAGGGCGTCCGCAGGTCGCAGAAGTCCCCGACCGCCTCCAGCGCGCCGTCCAAGGCCTCGTCGGTCAGAGGCGCGCGCTCCCCCGGCTCCAGCTCGAGCAGCCGGTCGACACTGTCGTCGGCGAGGCCGTCGAAGAGGTCGGACGGGTCCGCAACGAACGCGTCGACGACGTCGGGGTCGAAATGAGTTCCCCGACGTCTGTGGATCGCATCGGCCGCATCGCTGATGCCGCGGCGACGCTCGAGCACTTCGGCGGCGTCGGCCACGTGGGAGATGCGCGACGCCAACGAGAGCTGGTCGCCGTGAAGCTCTCCGGGCACACCCTTGCCGTCCCACCGCGCGTACGACTGCTCGATGCCGGCTCGTACCTCGCCACCAAGACCGAGCCGGTCGGCGAACAGGCCCGCGGCAGAGCAGTGATTCGCCATCTGCCCGGCTACCTCACGCCCGCCGGTCGCCATGAGCCGGACGGTCTGCAGCCAGCGGTTGACCGCGGGCGTCCCCTTGCCGGCGTGGCCGAGCATGTACCGCATCCCCTCAGGCATACGGAGGTCGACGTCGTAGGTGCCAGACCGGAAGTCGATGTCGTCGCCGAACACCAGCGCTGCCTCGTTGCCGTACACCGGGCAGCCCACGTAGGTGAGCAGGCTGACGTCGTACAGAACGGCTAGCTCGGCTGGGGCGAGCCCGAGCCGGTCACCCAGCCTCATGCTCAGGCGTGCCGACCGGACCATGTGCTCGGAGGGCTGACCGAGCCCGAGGTCGGTCGCCATCGAGATCGCGACGAGCACCTCGTTGAGCCGGACGCCGGACGTCGCCATCCGCGCACGCTATCCGACGCCGATGCGTTCCATGGGGTGAACGCCTCATGGCTCCACTGCGAGGGAATCCCTACCTTCGACTCAGGGCCCACTCGGGGCCACCCGATGGAGGAAACGCCATGCGTCAGTGTGTGATCGAGCGGACAGTGCCAGGCGTCGGACCGACGGCGTCGGGGCTGGTCCTGTGACCAGGGCTGCGATCAGTCTCACTACGGGGCTCGAGGACCCTGAGAAGGTGACGGTGGCTCTTCTGGTGGCTGTCGCTGCCGCCGAGAGTGGCAGGCTCACGGCCATGTTCCTCACCAAGGAGGCGGTGCGGTTGGCCACCCAGGGGTTCGCACTCGGGACCGCGTGCGACGGATGCCCCCCGATCGTCGATCTGATGGCCCGCTACCAGGCAGCCGGCGGGACGTTCCTCGTGTGTCCCCTCTGCTTCAATGCACGCGCGATCGACCAGAAGACCCTGGTGGCCAACGCCTCCCTCGGCGGCACCGTCCAGCTGTGGGAGTGGATCGGCGAGGGAGCCACGACGTTCAGCTACTGACCTCTTCCGTCACGACCCGGCCGCTGGCCGCATCACAGTCGTACTACGAGACCGACGGTGCGACGATCTCGTGGCTGCGCTTCATCTGCTCCGCGTCGTCGCACGCTGTGTGAGACAGCAGCAGGATGAGGCTGATCCGCCTGCGGGCAGGGTGGGTGCCGGCGCAGGTCAGCGGAACGCATCAACCCGATCGGTCAATCCGGGATCACGCGCATCTGCCCTCGATCGGGTCCAGCGCGAACACCTGGGACCAGCTGTGCGGCACGGGACGCCCCGGGAAGAAGATCGTGCCGGTCATCGTCGTCGTGAGGGTCGCGTTGGCCCCGTTGAACTCGATGACGTAGGTTCCCGACCCGCGGATGGGGACGCCGTTGCCTGCAGTGCTGAACGTCGTGGTGCCGGCCGGTGGCGTCGTCGGGGTGAACTTCTGCACCGTTGCCAGCGGACCGGTGAGCGTGAAGGATCTCGTGCCCAGATCGCAGATGTTCTTGGGTGTCGTCCCTGACAGGTTGAACCCGGTCGCCGTGCCGATGATGACGGCGACGTCCGTGGCAGGCTTGACGAGGTAGTTGCGCGAGGCGTTGGTGTCGAAAGTGATCACCGCCGTGGCGACACCGCGCTTGGAGCGGGACTCGAGGGAGACGCTTGCCTCCGTGTCGATCTCGGACGGCGCGATGTAGGTGAACGTCGCGTCGGCCGGAACCTTCGATCCCGATGGCGCCACGCTCTCGGCGCCGGTGAGCGTTGCCGCGACAGTGCCGCCGACGGTACCTCCGTCGATCCTGCTGCGCGGTTCAGCCGCTATGGACACGGTGGCCCCCGGCTTCAACCCGCTGCGCTGGGAGGGCTCTGTGGTCGGGACGAGCCGGACGCAACGGCCGGACTTCCACGCCTTCGATGCCGCCTCGAGCGCGCCGCTGCTGACCGCCTGCTCGATCAGTCCCGTCCATGTTCCCGCGTCCTTGGTGAACGTGGGGGTGCCCTGACCCGCAGTCTGGTTGACGACCCGGTTCGCGCTGTCGACCGAGTCGCCCACCCAGGTCGTCGTGGCCGTCTGGTCGAGGAAGGTGGCCCCGCCGCCGGCGTGGTCGCCGGCCACGGTGTGGGTCACGTTCTCGTGCGAGACCAGCTCGGCGTCGTCGTTGACGTGGCCGGTCACGGTGACGTCGGCTGTCATCGTCGATCCCGTGGTGCCGCCGGCCCCGTTGATCGACGTCGTCAGCTTGGCCCTCACCGTGACGACGCCCTGGGCGTCCGGGCAGGGAGTCACATCGAGGACGATGTGCATCGTCCCAGTCACCCCTCCGACGGTCTCCTCGTACCGGACATCCATGCCCACCCTGCCCAAGGAGCCGGTGATGTTCATGAAGTTCGTCCCAGATCCTGGGTCGAGGTTCTGGGTCGCGGACTTCACGGGGGCATTGGCCGTCGCCGCGATCACTCCCTCGGTGCCGAAGCGCGAGACGAGGATGGCAACGGTCATCATGGTGCCCTGGCTCGGGACGTCGGCCATCCCGCCCGACCCGCCGAACCGACCCCATGACGGACGTGTGCGGTAGGCGAGAGCGCGACGAAGCATCGCAGCGGTGATGGCGGCATAGGCGGCGTCCGCCTTGGCAGGACCCCCGAGTGCCTCCTCCAAGCCGGACATCGTCATCGCTGCCCGCTCGACCGAGGCACCGGTCGTCACGAGCAGAGCATCCCGGGCCTCGGGATCGAGCGCCGCGAACGTGCCCGCCTGCGTCGCGGCGTCCCCCGGGTCCGTGCTCGTCCCCCCTGAAGACGACGTGGGCGCTGTCGTGGGCGAGGTGGTTCCGGAGCCGGAGCACGAGCTGAGCGTCAACGTCACCACCAGCAGGGCCACGATGCCCAGTGGAGTGCGACCCCGTCGATGTGCACGCACGTCGGCTCCTTGCCTGCGTCGGTCGGATGCCGACGCCGACGTCAGTGTGGCCTAGCGGGGCCCGAGGGCGAGGGACGAACTCTCCGGACATGGGCGCAGGATCCGAGGCCGCCCCACTCACAGCCAGGACAACGACCCGGAGGTAGAGCAGGCCGTGACGCCGCTCTCGTTCCCGGGCCTGCCACGGGTGAGTCCCTCGTGGGTTGGTCGACGTTGCTGTCGGCTGTTCACAGACTCCGCAGGCCACCTCGAAACACGGACGTGGTGGCCGGCGACCGCGACCACAGCACCGGCAGGCCCCCGTGCCCGAACCTCGCGACGCCGCAGCGAGAGCATGACGACTCCGGCCGCGACCAGCTGCTCATCCAGGGGCTTCGTCGTGCACTGCGGGGATCCGAGCCGTTGGACTTCCTCGCCATCATCAGCGGCTTCATGGAGGTGACTGACCCTCGCCGCGTAGCCCTTTCACGCGGGACGCGGATCAGGCCACCCTCGACGACCTGGTGGGGTCGTTCATCGAGACGTCCCACGCGGAGACGACCGCCGCACTCACCGCGATCCGGACGTTGACCGGCGACGAGCTGCTGGCCGCACGGATCGGACGCGAGCTCGCCAACCGGCGCCAGCCCGTCGCGGGCTGGCTCACCGGTCTGGACCGGGCCCGAATCGGGGTCGACGCCTGGTTCATGACCCGCGACCTCGGTGACGGAGACAACTACCTGTTCGGCGTCACGTTGCCGTCGGGCCACAGCCTGTCCGCGTTGGTCTACGTCGACCACAACATGGGGACCGTGGTCCAGGACGCGTTCGTCGACTCGCAGCCGCTGAGCGAGCTGAGCGACGTCATGGTGCAGGCCGTCTCCGACATCGACCAGACGATGACGCTGGTCGATGCCGCCGGGGCACGCGCGGTGATGGACGAGGCGATCGAGCACGGCGCCATGCTGTTCCCGCCGCTGGAGTCCGACACCTGGCCGGTGTGTCGGCCGATCGTGGAGTGGATGCTGCGCATGCTTCCCGCCGGCGGGGTCGTTCCGGATCGTCGGGAGTGGACCGACTCGGACCGTCGGGTGCTCGGGGATGCGTTCTTCGCCTCATCCTTCGCGCACGGTCTCGATGATCGCGACGACCGGGATCTGCTGGACAGCGTGCTGTGGTTCGGGACCGTCCACGGGCCAGGCGATCCGTCGCGCTGGAGCCCGGTGAACGTGGAGATGCGGCTGAGCGACTGGTTCCCCCGCTAGATCGTGGCCGAGCCTGCCTTCCTGTCCGGGCTGCCCGGCCTCCTGCGCGCCTTCATCCGATACAGCCACAGCGAGCGCGGCATCCGCACGACGCTCACGGCCGAGACGCTCGCGGCGGTTGACCAGTGGGAGCCGGACTACCAGCGGAGCATCCGGTCGGCGCGGTTGCAGGGACCCGCGGCGCTGCTCGCCGGCATGCTCGAGCGGCCGTCGGACGACGACGTCAGCTTCGAGGAGATCATGCTCGAAGGTCTCGACGAGGCGGTCGGTGGACGCGCCCGGCTCATGGCCCTGGACGACGCACCGTTGCCCGACGAGGCCTTCGAGTGGGCAGGTATCGCCGAGGACGTCCGGCCGGTGGTCCAGCAGATGCTGGACGCCTGCGACCGGGTGGCCGAGGAGATCCTCGATGTCGAGCACCGCACGGCCATGCGCCGTTTCCTCAGCCGCTCCGCCGTCGGCGATCCTGCCGTGTTCCGTCGCACGGCGTCACTCGCACGCGGCGCCGCGGCGGTCGCCTGGGTGATCGCCCGTGCGAAGGACACCGTCGGTGGCAACTCCTCCGGACTCACCGTGCAAGACCTGCTCGCGCGGTTCGGCGTCACCAGGAGCGTGTCGCAGCGGGCCGAACCACTGCTGCGCGCCAACGGCATCGACCCTCATCGGCTCTACGGGTCGATGAAGCTCGGAGCGCCCGACCTGCTCGTCGCGGGCAAGCGGGCGTCGATCGTCCAGCATCGAGACCGTTACCGCCGCGGGCAGCGTCAGCCGCCGGCTTCCCAGCGCGCCGACCCGGGATCGGGCCAGGTCAGCTGGTCCGCGCCGTCGGTGTCGAGCGCGGCGGCGTACAGAGTGCGCAGAGCGACGCCGACCGGCTCCTTCCAGGCGAGTACGTCGAGGTCCTCCAGGCGCCGCAGCACGGCGTCGGCCGGGACGGGCGGGTCCGCCGGCGTGCCCGGGTGCGGGTCGTGCAGCGGGGGGTCGGGCAGCGCCTCGCCTGGCAGCAGCGGCCACCACGGTGGCAGCGCCGCGTCGTCGGAAGAGCCAGCGTCATCGAGGCCGAGAGCGGCCAGCACCTCGTCCTGCGTGCGTCCGCGCCACTGCAGGAGCAGCCACGGGTCGCTGTCGAGCCGGTCGGCATACAAGTACAGCGCGGCGGCGATGTGCTTGCAGGGGTTGGCGCTGTCGGGGCAGCTGCAGCGCGCCCTGAGGTCCCGCCACCGAACGGGGAACAGCGGCGCCTTGGCGGCGACGAAGACCTCCTCGAGCTCGGCGGGGACCTCGCCGGCGAGCAGATGGGCGGCGAGCCCGATACGGCTGGCCAGGGCGTTGCCGACGACGCGCCACTGCCGGTCGGTGAGCGGGCTGATGGTGATGGTTACGACGTACGGCGTCCGACGTGACCCCTGGACCTGCGAGGTCAGCAGCCCGGGGGAGATGTCGAGCGACAGCACCTGCCCCTGACGTGCGTAGCTGCGGCCGCGAGCCAGCCGGTTCCCCAGGCCGTAGGAGTCCAAGACCTCGACGAAGCGGCGGGACCACCACGAGTCGGACATGGCTCCGCGTTGCCGTCGCGTCGCGAGGCCGTCCTCGACCCGGATGGGCGTCGACTTCGGGAACGTGCGCCAGGGATCGTTCCAGCCGGTGCGGGTCATCAGTCCTCCTCGGCATCGCGGCGCAGCGCCACCGCGTCGCGCAGGTCGGCCGTGCTGAGGTCGGTCAGCCACGCCTCGCCCGTGCCGACCACCCGCTGGGCGAGCGTGCGCTTGCGGGTGATCATCTCCTCGATGCGCTCCTCCACCGTCCCCGCGCTGATGAGGCGATGGACGAAGACGCTGCGCGACTGGCCGATCCGGTGCGCTCGGTCGGTGGCCTGGTCCTCCACCGCGGGGTTCCACCACCGGTCCAGGTGGATGACGTGCGTGGCCTTGGTCAGGGTGAGCCCTGTCCCGCCGGCCCGCAGCGAGATCAGCATGAGCGGCGGTCCGTTCTCGCCCTGGAACGCCGTGACCATCGCATCCCGACGAGGCCTCGGGACGCCGCCTGCAGCCACAGGACCTCGGTGCCGAACTTCGCCGAGAGGTACGGTGCCAGCATGTGGCCCCAGGTCGCGTACTGCGTGAACGCCAGCGCTCGCTCGCCGCTGCCGATCACCTCCTCGACCAGCTCCTCGATCCGGGTGAGCTTCCCGCTACGACCGCTGAGCCCGGATCCGTCGCCGAGCAGGAGCGCCGGGTGGTTGCACAGCTGCTTGAGCTTGGTGAGCCCGGCGAGCACCGCTCCTCGCCTGTCGATGCCCTCGGCTCTGTCGGCGCTCTCGAGCAGCTCGTCCACCACCGCCTGGTAGAGCACGGCCTGCTCGCGCGTGAGCGGGCACCGGTCGGTGCGTTCGACCTTGTCCGGCAGGTCCGGGGCGATGTCCTTGTCCGACTTCAGGCGGCGCAGTAGGAAAGGACGCGTGATGCCTTGCAGCCGGAGGGTCGCAGCCTCGTCCTGATCGCGTTCGATGGGTACGGCGAACTGCTCCCGGAACTCGCGCGATGAGCCGAGGAGCCCGGGGGAGACAACGTTCATGATCGACCACAGCTCGGCAAGGCGGTTCTCCACCGGCGTACCCGTGAGGGCGACCCGGCGGGCCGCGCGCAGCCGCCTGACCGCTTTGGCCTGCGAGGTGCCGGAGTTCTTCACCTGCTGGGCCTCGTCGAGCACCAGCCGCGCCCAGTCGATCGATTCCAGCGCCTCGATATCGCGGTGGACGAGGGAGTAGGTCGTCAGCACCACATCAGCATCCAGGACGCGGTCCTGAAGACCGTGCTGGTCTCGCTCGGTGCCGTGGTGGGCGATCACGCGCAGCCCCGGGGCGAAGTGGGCGAGCTCGCGCTCCCAGTTCCCCAGCACGGACACGGGACAGACCACCAACGTCGGTCCACCTCCGGGATCGGCCAGCAGCGACCCGATGAGCTGGGCTGTCTTCCCGAGCCCCATGTCGTCGGCCAGGCAGGCACCGAGCCCGAGCCGGCCCAGGAAGGTGAGCCAGCCGACCCCTCGGGCCTGGTAGGGCCGAAGGGTCCCGACAAAGCCGAGGGGTCGTGCGATGGGGCGGATGCGCGAGTGCAGGGCCTGGTCGAGCAGGTCGCCGAGCCAGCCGGTGGCGCTGACGCCGTGTACCTCGAGGTCGTCGGCGACGTCGAATGACTCGATGCCCAGTCCGGTCCGCAGCAGCTGCCCGGCCGAGGCCGTCTCCCGTCGCCCGACCCGTGCCAGCACGGCTCGCAGGTCGCTCGGCCGCACCTCTACCCACTGCCCGCGCACCCGCACCAGGGACCGCCGGGCGGCCGCCGCCGCTGACAGCTCCTTGAGGTCCTGCTTGGTCAGCGTCAGGTCGCCGAGGGCTGCCTGCCATTCGAACTCGACCAGCTCATCGAGGCCGAACCCGGAGGCCGTGACCGCTGATTCCGCGCCGGCGCTCCGGGTCTTCGCCTTGGCACGCAGGCCGACGCGTCGCCGCCCGGTCCACCACGCCGGCAGCAGCACCGTCACGCCGAGCTCGGTGAGGGGCTCGACCCGGTGGGAGAGCAAGGATGCGACCGCCGCCTCGTCGAGATCCACGTCGCCGGGCACCGCCTCGTCGAGCAGCCGGGCCAGCTCGGGCGCGATCCTGGTCGCGCGGGCCAGATCGGCCAGCAGCCCTCGGACGGCGCTCGCGCCGTAGGCCCCGGCGTTGGGCCACCACTGGTCCATCGGGATGCGCAGGCCCACGTCGGTCTGGTCGGTCACGAGCACCTCCACCCGCCAGACATCCCCCACCCCGGTGAGCCCCTCGGGTGGCTCGTGCACGCGCAGGCACAGGCCCAGCCTTCCTACCGCGACGCGACCCGACAGGACCCAGTCCGTGACGGCCGCGGCCAGGGCCCGCGCCCGGGCCGGGTCGACGGACTCGGGCAGCCACGGGTCCTCGTCGGCCAGCGAGAGGATCCAGAGCTCCGGCAGCGTCCGACGACCCGGGCGGCGTGGCAGTGCCGCAGCGCCCGTCAGGTGGCGGCGTACCCGTGCATCGACGCAGTCGGCCAGCGTGTCGGCCAGCTCGCGATGAGCCTGCACGGCGGGACCGGTCAGCAGGGCGCGCATCGCCGCCCGGTCGTCAGCCGCTGGCATCGGCCACCACCAGCTCCGGGCCCGGCCGTCCTGGCCAACGGTCAGTCCAGGCACGAACCGCCCCGCCGCCACCAGCCGGTCAGCCAGGAAGGACACGGCGTCATACCCCTCGGCCGTGACATCTTCCGGCTCCAGTACGACCGTCATCGACTCCCACCTCCAAGGCCAGAGAGCCGCTGCTCAGCCACTGCCACGGCACCACTGTTCCATCCGTCGGCGCGGACGGGCACCCGGGCCGACGCAGTCGCGAAGGCCGTCCTCCCAGCGGCCGGCCGAGGGCGCCCGGTGGGCCGGGCGAGGCGTCGGTCCTGCTCGCGGGCCGCCTCCTGCGCCGCGGTTGGAGGCCGGGCCGTGTTCCGTCGCACGGCGTCATCGGAGCGTGTCGAAGGGGGGAACCGTTGCTGTGCGCCAACGACATCGACCGCCATCGGCTCTCCGGGAGACCTCGCTTGGTGGCCACGCCGTCGAGCTCGAACCAGAGCCGCTCTCCGGGCTCGATCAGGCGGTGTCCTCTCCTGATGTGATGAGCGGTCAGCGAGAAGCGCAGCCAGGATGGGCGTCGTTCGCAAGGTTGCACGCGCCGGCTCCCACCTCGGCCAGCACGGCACAGCTGGCCTGGATGTTCCTCCCCCGGGTACTCCTCGATGCTCATGAACACCGGCGACAGCGAGCCTGTCGCGCTGGGCGTAGGCGATGGCGCACGTCCCGTTGCCGTCGTTGAACGGATAGGTCATCACGACATCTAGGTATGCCGTGGACCCGCTGACGACGGGCTCTTCGATCGCCCGTCGTTGAGCACGGTCGCCAGCGCGCGCATGAAGGTGGTACGTCCGTGATGTCGGCTCCCTCGTGGGGGGTCATCCCGTTCTCGTCGTTCGAGGTCTGCAGGGCGATGGTCATGGCGTCTCGTAGCCCTCGAGCACGGCCCGCGCCTCCTCGGGCGCCTACCCGGGGAGCGACGGAACTTCCGTGTCGTGGGCACCAGCCGATCGCGACCGTTCCGCGTCAGCCCATGCGGCGCGACTCTGTCCGGTCGAGCCTGGTCTCCGGTCGAGGCTCCTCGTTGCCGCAGCTGTGCCTGGCGTCGCGACCGGTCCACCTTCGCGGCGTCGGACCTTGGCCGGGGCAGGATGGGCGTTGCTCACCACGAGCTCGCGTTGCTGGCTTCGTGAGCGACATGGGAACGAGCCAGCTTGAATCGGCCCGCTGGTCTGGCCGAGATACGACGGCCGCGGTTCGCATGCGCTCCGTCCCGTCAGGGTCGTGGAGCCAGGTACTCGACTCGTCTCGTCGATCCTCGCGGAGCCACCCAGGTCCACCTGAGTTCCCGTCATGAGTGCAGCCTCGCGATTCGGTGCCGCCCCGGCCACCGAAGACGCAGTGGGACGTGGCCGTCGCCGGAGGCGACCTGAGCCTGGATTGGCGTCAAGGCTCGACGGGCGAACGACGAACGAGGAGAAACGAGCGCGGGTCCACTCCCGCAGGTCGGTAAGACGACGGCTCTGGCCGTCAACGCTGGTGGGATGGGCAACGGTGGACTCACCATCTCCAGGCGGCGGGCTCAGAGACGTCAACCATGTTCCTGAGGCGATACTCGTGTCTCACCTGGGATTCAGCCCCGACCAAGCGCGCGCAGTTGTTGAGGCTCGGGACTTCATCGGGGGGTTCGTGAGTGCTGACGATCTTGGCAGCCTTGCCAACGTCACTCCCCAGATGCTCGATGCGATAGGGGACCGAATCGTCCCTCTCCAGCCATAGTGCTGCGATCACGTGATGTGACGTGGGCACAAGGCGTGGACGGCGCGCCGCGAACGGCGCTGGATGGGTGCGCGACGAGGCGTTGCACCAGTACCGGTCGAGCCACAGCGCCGTGAGGGTCCCCGTCACCCCCACCACCGGAACGTGGGCATCGCGCGTGCCTCATCGCACCCGATGGTGCGAGCGAGGCTTGGCGCTCCGGCCAGGGAGCAGCATGACCTTTCCGGCCCGTCGTTCTCACAGCGAAAGGCCAGCGGCACGTTGTCGCTCTTCCGCAGGTTGCTGGGTGTCCGCGCCGCAGCGGGACCCGCGACGGGTGTCAGACCACGACGGGCACCTGCCTGGCCTCACCAATGTCGGTGCGTGGTCCGAGGAGCACCAGAGCTACCGTCCCGACGCACCAGGCGAGGTGGATCCAGCCGACAATCGCCGGGTTGGAGAACCACCAGTGCGCGTAGCTGGTCGTGGTGGCGAGCCGGTTGTTCCAGTCCTCGGTGAACGGCTGCCAGAGCACCGCGGTCGACACCAGGGTGAGCCACGGCCCGCGCCAGCGCGTGCCGAACACGTCGTAGACCGCGGCCGCGATCACCACGCTGCCGACGTAGTAGGCGTTGTCCTGCGGGTCGAGTGCGATGCGCACGGCGAGGGCGACGACGAGGACTCCGGCCCAGCGACCGCGCAGCTGGGCGGCCGTCGCGGCAGCCGACGCGGCGAGGAACGCGACGGTGCGGTCCCACGCGGGGACGGTCGCATCGCGAAAGCCGAGTGCGTAGAGGCCCGACCCGGGGGCGAGCAGCACCGAGGGCGTGAGGGCCTGCAGCGTGCCCGGCGCCGCAAGGATGAACGGACCCCAGGTGGCGGCGAGCCCGGCGGCGAGGGTGCCGAAGGCCACCTTCCAGACGCGCCGGTCCACGCCGAGCAGGAGCGGCGCGAACTCGATCGCCCACGGCTTGGACGCCGCCGCGAGCGCGACGAGCAGCCCGGCCAACGCGGCGCGACGCCGTAGCACGCAGCGCAGGGCCAGTACCGAGAACACCATCGCGAGGACGTCGTCGAGGTGGCCCCAACGCACGCTGAGCACCACCCAGCCAGGCACGATCGCGAACAGCGCCCACCACACGCGCGGCCCGCGCAGCCGTGCCGGGAGCAGGGGCACGAGCAAGGCGAGGCACGCCGGCCCCGCGGCCGACATGAGCACCGCGGCAACGACTTTCGCGCCTGAAGCGCCGAGCGGCGACAGCAGGACAGTCGCGAGGAACGCCACCGGCCCGATCTGGTAGCCGGGGTTGTTCGCATACAGGTGCAGGCCGTCGGCACCGACAAGGCCGGTCGCCCCGGTCGCGAAGAAGTGCCATGACAGCAGGGACGAGGAGCTGGTGATCACGGCGAGTGCGACCGTCCACGCAACGAGCGCAACCGCCAGCGCGACGGTCCACCGGTTCGACCGGGTGCGCTTCGGTCCGGAAGGTGCGCCGGCGGGGGCTGCCGACGGAGCAGTCATGCCAGACCGGCCGCGGAGCGCACGCATCGCTCCTGGTTCCCGAGCGATCCCGGTCGGCGCACACGGCGACTCTAGTCGCGCCACCGCCGGCGTCCGGGCGGCCACCTCGGCCGCAGGCACGGCCGAGACGGCGCTCGCGTCATCGTCGAGCCTCGTGCGCGGCTAGAAGTCCCAGAGACGAGGGGTCGTGATGCGTGCCGTCTGATAGCCGAGACGTCGAAGGCTCAGCCGAAGCTCGTGCGCCGGTCGCGATCGTGAGTCGTGGACGTTGATGACACCGATGGAGAACCGAGCGTGGTCCGCGGCGGCATCCTCGAGGAGCTGCACGACCGGCCAGATCGTGTCGTCTCCCGCGAGGTCGTGCTTGAGCCAGAGCTCGGCGATGCGGCTGGTGCGCAGCGACAGGAGCAGGGCCACGCCGGCGTCGGAGGATCGCGCGACCTGACAGATGCGGCCGTCGCGGAAGGAGTGGACGTCGTCGATGAGCACGATGAGCGGCTCGCTCGAGTCCGGCTCGGCCCCGGGGTCACCTGCCTCAGAGCGACCAGGCGAAGGCCTGACGTCGTCGTTGTCGGGAGGAGTCGAGCCTCGTCCCTGCTCGTCGCGCGACATCGTCATGAGGCATCTGAGCACGAGTCAGCCTCGATGGCACACGGCACCACCGCGAATCGGTCGCCGTCGAGGCAGGTCGCCGAGCAGCTCGCCATCCACGGCCAACGCCGCACCGACCGGGATCCCGCCCTGGGCCCGTCCCGCGCGCGCTGCAGCCACGAACTCCTGGTCACTCACGGGGACTCCTCGTCGCCGGGCTGCGGCCGCCTGATCGCCCGGCCGCCAGGTCGGCATCGCACGGCCGTCAGAGGCGGCGCAGCGCCGAGAGCGCCAACAGCCGACTCAGTGAGCGGGCCCCGCCGTCTCCCGTTCGGCGGGGACCACTCACTGCGATGAGGTCAGTAGAACCTCATCGACGTGGTGCGATCGTTCATCGCCTCGCCCACGTTGTCCGTCGACGTGTACGTGCCGTAGCTCGCACCGCCGTAGCTCGCGTTCTCATAGACCCGGACCTGGCAGCTGGAGTAGCCCTGGAAGGAGGACACCCGGTCGTTCCAGGCCGAGCCGATGTTCGCGACCTCCCAGTCGAGGTCGGCGTTGGTGTCGCACGGTCCGGAGGCGACGACCTCGTAGTAGACGCCGGTCCGGTTCGCGTCGTCGAAGAGCCGGGCGAGCAGGTAGGTGGGAGCGAGCGAGGCGACCGCAGCGCGATGCCTCGCCGCGGCAAGTCCGGCCTCGGTCGGGGCGCAGGTGACGACCTGGGTGTTCACGTTCACGCTGCAGTAGGGCAGCGGCGCCGTCCCGACGGCGGCGGAGGCGGGTGCGACCAGGAGCACCGACAGCACGAGCGCGACGGCGCAGCCGTGGAGGAGAGGTCGGACCGGGCGCACTCGAAGCCTTCCCGCTGGAGGTGTCGTCCCCCGTCTATGGAGCGCAGCCCGACGGCGCTGCAGCCCCGGGATGTGACCTGGGTCACATCATGCACCCGACACGGCCAGCCCGAGCGCGGCGCAGGTCCCCTCGGGGCCCGGGAAGACGCCGACGAAGCCGTCCGGGAGCACGCACGCGACCAGGTTCGGCACCGGCGAGCCGCCTCCCGGCGGAATCGGCACGATGTAGGGCGCGGTGGTCGACAGCTCGCCGCGGAACCACGTCCCGCCGCAGACGTCGAGGGCACTCGCAGCCGTGGTCGCGGTCGATGGGTCGGACACCGCGACCGCGAGGCCGACGTCGAGGCTGTAGGCCGGGTTGCCGTAGTCGGTGGTCGGCAGCGCGAAGCAGCGGACGAACGTCGTCTCGCTCGGCTGGGCCTTCGTCAGGGCCACGGCCAGGCCGCCGCCGGCGACGACGAGCGCGACTCCCGCCAGGACTGCGCCCACCAGGTGCCGCCGGCTCGGGCGCTGCACCCGTCGAGGCCGGTAGCTGACGGGCCGCGCTGTGTCGGCGTCGTCGCGGATGGTGCCGTCGGCGGTCGTGGCGCTCGCCGTCACCGCCGAGAGCAGGAGCGCTCGGTGCCGTGCGCGCACCTCGTCGGAGAAGGCGGGGGCCGCGACGTCAAGGAGAAGCAGCTCGACGAGGTTCGCCGGCTCGATGAGGTCATCCACGTCGATCACCTCGCTCCGTGGACATGCGGTCGTACGCAGCGGCCAGCCGGCGACGTGCCCGCGTCAGCCGGGAGCGGACGGTCGACGCCGGCTGCCCCAGCACGTGGGACGCCTCGGTGGGCGTGAGCTCACCGAGCAGGCACAGCTCGAGGACCGCCTGGTCATCGACGCTGAGCGATACCAGGGCACGCCGCGCCGCCGCGGTGAGGATGGCAGCCTCGTCCTGCTCGGCGACCGTGTCGGCCGGATCGGGCTCGCCGGCACCGGCCTCGACGCGGCCGAGCAGACGCTGATCGCGGCCGGCCCGCCGGTGTGCGGCCATCACCTGGTTGCGCGCCACAGCGATCAGCCAGGGGAGCAGGCCTGCCTCGGCGTCCACCACGATCCGGTCCCGCTGCCGCCAGGCCGCGAGAAACACCTCGGCGGTCACGTCCTCGGCCTCGGCCGGGCTCAGCCGCCGCGAGACGAACAGCGCCACGCGACGGGAGTGGCGCTCATAGAGGGCAGCGAACGCCTCGCCGTCAGCGTGCTCGGTCGCGCGAAGCCACAGCGAACGGTCGGAGACCGCCGCAGCGACTTCGGTCAGGCTCACATCGGGGGAATGACCCTCGGGCCCCGAGCGCTGCACCCCGTCCCCGATCGGCCCTGTCACGGCCGGTCCGCGCTCAGCCCGTTCCGTCGGTCCGCCGGACCCTGCGCCCTCGGTCGCGTGCTGAGCAGATCGTCCCCGGGCAGGCTCGGGAGGTCGGTGATCGCCGGGCACCCCAGGGGTGGCCGATCGCCCGGGGTCATGCGGGAACGCTAGGGCGGGCGGCAGGTCGTGGCAATCGCCGCCGTCTACCAGAGGTACCGCTCCCGGAGCGGCTCGGTGAGCTCGGCCGGCAGTGCCTTCGGGTTGCCGAGGAGGGACTCGAGGGTCACGGCCCGGAAGGTCGCATGGTCCTTGAGGAGGTCCTCGTACTGCTGCAGGCCTTGGGCGAACGACGGGTTGCGCGAGGGATGGACGACGACGAAGCGCGCCCAGTCCCAGTTGTCGTCGCGCTGCTGCACCATCGACAGGGCCAGGAGGTGGTCCTGCCACACCTGCTGCAACGGCTCACCCACGACGCGCGCGGTCGTCCCGCGCCGGAAGACCTTGCTCCGGTTGGCGACCTGGGTGTACCTCGTGAGCAGCTCCGCCCGCGGAGCCAGCTCGGGGCCGAGGTGCTCGTGGTATTTCGTCTCGATGCCGATGACGCCGCGTCGTCCCTCCGGCAGGGCGAGGATGATCGCGGCGTCGAACGCTGTGCCGTTGCCGAGGAATCGCTCGCCGCGGCGTTCGGGGGACCACTCGAGCACGACGTCGGAGACGACCCCGGGTGCGTCGGGGAACCAGGCGCTCACGGCTCGCTGAGCGAGCTCGAGATCGACCGACAGCGGCCCGAACACGTTGAAGCAGAGCGGCATCGAGGAGAGCAGGTCGCACCAGAGGCGGTCCCAGCTGAGCATCTCGTGCTGCTGCGGCTCCTCCGCGCGCCGTGCTGCCGCGCCGCCCGCCCCTTCGCTGATCAGGTTGGCGCGGGTCCGCCAGGCGAAGGCGTGCTCCAGCCGGCTCCCGACCGGCTTCACCTTGGCCGGGTCCTTCGCGGCGGCGGCGTCGTAGGGCGAGGTGCCGATCGGCCAGTCGCGCTTCTCCCGCCAGGCCGCCTGCTGGAGTCTGGCGGTCTGCTTGAACGCCGTCACCGCGGGCCGGTCGGGCACGCGGTCGGAGCCGAACCAGCAGTGCTTCCGCTGGAGGAGGGCCTTGCTCGGGGAGTCCACGGGAGGAGCATCCCGCATCGGGCCGGCCACCGGCTCCGGCGCACCCCGGTTCGAGTACGGCCTCCGCCTTCTATACCTATTCCAGACCAAGTTCGGCTACCGGCGTATCGGTCCCGGCCCCTCGCCGACCGAAGCGGTCAGGGTCGCGGGTAACCTCATGCCATCCGGGAAGCATGAACCCACACCGTGGGAGAACTGTGAGGGGTCATGGCGACCGACTACGACGCACCGCGAGACGCTGAGGCGACTGCCGCTGAGCAGACCGCGAGCCTCGACGCGCTCCGGGCCCAGGCACCCACCGGACAGGTCCGGGTCGAGGACGAGGCCAACCTCCTCGAGGACCTCGAGCTCCCCGGAGCGGACCTCTCCAACGAGATCCTCTCCGTGGACGTCGTCCCCCAGCTCGCTGACGAGTTCCGCTGCGACCGCTGCTTCCTCGTGGTCCACCGTTCGCGCCGCTCCAAGCCCGGCATCAACATCTGCGTCGACTGCGCGTAGCCGGCCCTCCGAGGTCATCTGACCGCCCACCCGGAGGCGGTCAGCGGATCACCCCCGGCCTCCGACAACGAAGAAGCCCCTCAGGACACCTGAGGGGCTTCTTCCGTCGCTGATCAGAGCGGCTTGAGCCGTTCGTCGTTGGTCTTCACCCGACGGACCTTGTTGGCACCTTCACCGAAGTCGACGAGGACGCTGTAGGACTCGACGAGCACAATGCTCCCGAGCCCGTGGGAGTCGTGAGTGAGACGTTCACCCACTGTCCACTCGTGAGGCGTTGTGACGGGTCGGGCGGGTCGAAGAACCCCGTGGACCCTCTTCTCCGGTACCGCGGTCTTCTCCATACCCCCCAGGGTGACAGATGATGACGCATCCGACCAAGAACGCACCGACTGACGGACCGTTTCCTTCTGGCGGAGCGCTCGATGGCGCTGGAGAGCACTGCTCTCGCTCAGCGAACCGCCGCTCGTCGACGGGTGGCGCCGCGATCGGCTCCCGGCCTTCAGCCGCGCAGGTGCGATGCCGATGGGGTCGAGAAGGGTTCCCGGACCGGACAGGCGGTGACGAGGTGAGCGTCCACGCGGTCACTGGTGTCGGAGCACTGCTCGTCGCGGCGACCGCAGCGATGGTGGCGGTGCAGATGCAGGTGTACGGCCAGCCAGCCGCGACCGAGGTGCGCAGCATCCCCGGCGAGCTGGCGTGCTCGGATGCGACCGTCGACGGGTCCCCGATCGGGTACGCGCAGGAGCAGGCGTTCCTGGCGCAGCACGTGACCGTGTCGCTGTACCGGGCGCCGGGGACGTACTGGGTCGTGTTCCCGTCCACCGGGGACACCGACAAGCAGTACACCAAGCCGGAACCGACCTGGGTGCCCGACGATTCGGTCGACGCGCGAACGACGTGCGCGGTCTACCTGACCAGGCCCACCGCGTCGCCCTGACGTTCGGCGGCCCTCCGCCCTCGCGTGCGCGTCGCGCGCGTTGGTCGACGGCTAGGACGCCGGGTGCGACGTCGTCATCTCGCGCAGTCCCCAGTGGGTGGCGACACCGTCCACGTCGATCCTGACGCGGAGCGCCGAGGGCCGGGCGTGGGCGACCCACGTCGACGTCTCGAGCTCCTCGCCGTCGCCTCGGAGGAGCTGTCCGGAGCGGTACACGCAGGGGGTGCCGACGCCGTCCGTGCCGACCGCCTCGACGCCCCGCACGTACTGCTGGTGGTCCTCGGGGACGAGCCCGGGCCGGCCGGAGCCCAGGATGCGGACGACGACGCCGAGGCGCCCGTCGATCCAGTGGCCCTCCACGAGCCACACGGCCGGGTCACCCTCGGCCACCTGGCGCGGCGGACCGTAGAGCGCGGCGAGGTCGGTGGTCATGGGTCGATCCTGCCGCACCGTCGCCCGCGGGCGACTCGGCCGGGCGGCGAGCAGGTGAGCGAGCACCTGCGCACCCATATCGGGCACCCCGCCCGCCTGGTGACCGTTGGCCGGTGACCCGGCCCGGTCGGGGAACAATCACGCCCCTGACCCCTCAAGCGGCGGCGCGGGACGACGAAGTCATAGGGGTAACAGACCGTGACGTACGCCGGCGTTCCAGGTCGGTGATCGCGTGAGACTGGGCCGTCCCTCTCGAGGGCGGAACTCCCGTACGCGTGCCGCGACGACTGGGGGAGATCACGATGAGGATCGGCGCGACTGTGCCCACCCGCTCTCGCGCGGCGCTTCGTGCGCGGCTCGTCCGGGCGACCGCGGCGATCGCTGTCGGCGCCCTGGCCGTGTCCGGGGCAGTTCTGGCCCTCGCGCCGGCGCACGTCGCCAACGCCGGCACTCCGTCATTGCCGTTCGACCTCGTGGCGAGCCCGTCGTCGTCGCACCTCGTCTTCGCGCACTACTTCACGCCTTACCCCGAGTCTCTGGACAACGGCGACCCCGCGACGGACTACTACGCGCGCAACTACATCAACCCGACCGGCGAGGGCGGCGCGCACGCGGCGTACGGCGGACTCCTGCGCGACCGTCCGGTGCCGCACGCCGCGCTCGCCACGAGCGCGTGGTCGCTGGCGAACCTGGTGGATGAGGTACGGCAGGCGAAGTCGGCCGGGATCGACGGCTTCAGCATGGACATCCTCGCGACGCCGACGAGCTCCAACACCAACGTCCGCCTCGCGCAGGCGAACCTGATGACGGCCGCGGACACGGTCGGGAACTTCACGATCATGCTGATGCCCGATGTGAGCGGAGGCATGGCCTCGCTGACGGCCGCCGAGCTCGCCGGCGTCGTCGCGACGTACGCCGCTCACGCGAGTTCCTTTCACCTCGCTGACGGCCGCCTGGTCGTCGCCCCGTTCAAGGCCGAGACGCACAACGCGGCCTGGTGGACGTCGTTCATGTCGGTGATGTCGACGACGTACAGCATGCCGGTGGCGCTCGTGCCGGTCTTCGTCGGCGATGTCACGACCTACGCACCGACCTTTGCGCCGATCAGCTACGGCCTGTCGAACTGGGGCTCGCGCAACCCGCTGTGGAACGACCCCGCCTCCATCGGGGCGACCTCGCCGATGGGACGGGTCGCCGCCGCGCACAACCTCGGCAAGATCTGGATGCAGCCGGTGTCCGTGCAGGACGAGCGGCCCAACCAGTCGATCTACGACGAGGCGCAGAACACCACGAACCTGCGCAACACCTGGCAGATCGCCCGTGACTCGAAGGCCGAGTGGGTACAGCTGACGACGTGGAACGACTACTCCGAGGGCGCCCAGATCGCGCCGTCGGCCGAGCACGGCTGGGCCTACACCGACATCACCGCGTACTACGCGCAGTGGTTCCGGACCGGTTCGGCGCCGGCGATCGTCCGGGATGCCGTGTATCTCACCCACCGCAAGCAGCCGTTCGCCGCGGTACCCACGTTCGCGCAGTCCTCGCTCATGAGGCTGCGTGGTGGCAGTCCCGCACGCGACACCGTCGAGGCGCTCAGCATGCTCACCGCGCCGGCGACGGTCACAGTCACCGTCGGGACGACGTCGACGTCGTGCAGCGCTCCGGCCGGAGTCTCGGTCTGCACGGTGCCGCTGCGCACCGGCCACGCCTCCGTCGAGGTCACCCGATCGGGCACGGTGGTCGCCGCCGTCGCGACGCGTCAGGCCATCACCTCGACTCCGTACGTCCAGGACCTGCAGTACGTTGCGGCTGGCAGCCTGCGCGAGGGCAACTCGGGCCCGGCACCGACCGCGACGCCGACTCCGACGGTCGCCCCGACGGTCAGCGCCCCGCCGGCACCGACGGATACGTCGACCCCCACCCCCACCGCTGCGCCGACCGTCACGTCCACCCCGGCGCCACCGGTCCCCCCGACGCCGACGCCTGCGCCGTCGTCGACGGGCCCGACCGGCGAGGTCAGCACCGTCCTGACGCCGGTGGCCGACTCCTATGCGAACTCCGGCGCCGCCGCGACCAACTACGGCACTGACGCCTCGCTGGCCTCGCGCGGGTCGCCCGGTGCCGCGGCCTACCTCCGCTTCGCCTTTCCCCCGACTCCCGCGGGGACAGTGCTGACCGGCGCGACCCTGGCCTGGCGCACGACTGTCGACCCGGCGTCGGTGTCGGGTGACGCGCACGCGGTGCGGATCGGATCCGACACGTGGGCAGAGTCGACGCTCACGTGGGGCAACCACCCAGCCGTCGGCTCGACCGTGCTGGGCGACATCCCGCCGGCTCCGGGCGTCAACACCGAGTACACCACCGTGCTCAACGCGAACCTCTTGCGGGCCAACGTCTCGCGGGCCGGAGGGGATGAGACGCTGACGATCACGTCGACCGGCTCCGACGGTCTCTACATGTGGTCGCGGAACGCGCCGTTGTCGAGCTACCAGCCCGCCTTGACCCTTGTCTACAGCCCCGCTCCCAGCGTCCCCGACACGATCGCGCCGTCCGCTGCGGGGACGCCGACCGTGACGGTCAGCTCGCCGGACGTGGCACTGTCCTGGGCGCCGGCCACCGACGCCGCAGGGGTCGCCGGCTACCGCGTCTACCGCGCGGCGTACGCGGGTGCGAACCCGGCCGACGCCGTCTACGTGACGACGACGTCCGGGCCGTCGTTCACCGAGACCGGCCTGCCGCTGGGAACGTGGTACTACCGGGTCGTGGCCTTCGACGGTACCGGCAACGACAGTGCGCCGTCCGCGGACGGCGTCGCCGTCGTCGTCGACGTGATCGCACCGTCGAAGCCCGTGGCCTCTGCCTCCTCCGTCGGCTATGACGCCACGATCAGCTGGACACCGGCGACCGACGACGTCGCGGTCACCTCCTATGAGGTGCACCGCTCGACCACGCCGTTCGCCCCGAGCGCCGCAACCCTCGTGGCGACGACGTCGTCGACGTCGTTCATCGATACCGGCTCTCCGGTCGGTACGTGGTTCTACGCCGTCGTCGCACTCGATGCCGCGGGGAACCGCTCAACCCCCGCCACGACGCAGATCACGATCACCGACTCGACCGCTCCCAGCATGCCGGCGCCCACCGTCGGTGTGCAGGGCTATCGCGTCGGCGTGAAGTGGCCGACCTCGACCGACAACATCGCCGTGGCTGGCTACGACGTCTACCGCAGCGCCTCCTCGTCGACGCCGGACTCCTCGGCGCGCATCGCGACGACGGCGTCGCTGTCGATCCTCGACGAGAACCGGCCCGCAGGGACCTGGTACTACTCGGTGATCGCGTTCGATGCTGCCGGGAACCGTTCCGCCGCAAGCCCTGCCGTCGCCGCCACGGTGCTCGACACCACCGCGCCGACAGCCCCGCACGCGACTGCCGTATCCTCCGGAGGCATCGTCACGGTGACGTGGAACGGCGCCATCGACAACGTCGGGGTCACGGCGTATGAAGTCCACCGTGCGTCCTCTGCGTTCGTCCCGAGCGCCGGCACCCTCGTGGCGACGACGACGTCCAGGTCGTTCGCCGATGTGTCGCGTCCGGTGGGCACCTGGTACTACGAGATCGTCGCGATCGACGCCGCCGGCAACCGCTCCGTACCCTCGCCGGCCGCGACAGCCGATGTCCTCGACGTCGTGCCCCCCACCGCCCCGACGCTCGCCGCGTCGGCCTCCGGCTCGACCGTGTCCCTGCGCTGGACGGGGGCAACCGACCGCGTCGGAGTGACGGGGTACGAGGTGCACCGGTCGTCGTCGTCGCCGTTCGCGCCGGGCGCTGCGACGTTGGTTGCCACCACGACGCAGTCGTCCTATCCGGACACCTCACGGCCCGTGGGCACGTGGTACTACGAGGTCGTTGCCCTCGACGCCGCGGGCAACAGGTCACCGGCATCGGTGCCCGCGAGCGCCCGCGTCCTCGACACCACTCCGCCGTCGACCCCCGTCGTCACCGCGTCCGCGAGCGGCAGCACCGTAACGCTGCGGTGGTCGCCCTCGACCGACGCCGTCGGTGTGACGGGGTACGACGTCTCGCGGCTCAGCGGAACCACGGTCGTCCCGCTCGGCACGGTGACGGGGCTGTCGTTCCTCAACTCCCCGGTCGTGAACGGCTCGTGGCTCTACCTCGTCCGCGCGCACGACGCGGCGGGGAACTCGAGCACGGCCGGTTCGGCGACGGTGACCGTGTACACCTCGGTCGCACAGACTCTGACGCCGGTCGCTGACACGTTCGTCAGCGCAACGAGCTCCGCCCGCAACTACGGCGATGGTCCCGCGATGATGACGCGTGGCCTCCCGGGTGGTGCCTCCTACCTCAGGTTCACGCTGCCCGCGGCTCCGGCCGGGCGATCGCTGACGGGCGTGACGCTGACGCTGCACACGACCAGAGCGCCGAGCGCAGGATCAGGCTTCACCCAGTACGTCCGGCTCACCAGCGACTCCTGGACGGAGATGGGTGCCACCTGGAACACGAGGCCGACGATGTCCGGCACGATCCTCGGAACCCTGACGGGCGCAACGGCGATCAACCACCCGTACACGTTCGTCCTGGACGGCTCCACCTTGGTGGCCTCGACGTCACCGTCGCGCACCGTCTCGATCGCGCTGACGGCCGGCGGGAACGACGCGCTGTCGTTCTGGTCCTCGGACGTGTCCGGCGCGAGCTACCGTCCGACCCTCGTGCTCACCTACGCCTAGACCGCACGATCGGCTGCTCCGTGCGACGAGCTGATCGGTCGCGACCTGGGGTCGGTCGGTTCTCCGATCCCCTGAAAGCCTGACTCTCCCTTGATCTTCGAGGGTGGTCGACTGTCTGTGGGGTCAGCTGGTAGTGCCATCTGTGTTCGCCACTGCCCTCGGGTCCCAGGAGCCGAGGCCCCCGCCTCGCGCACCTGACCGCCCGGTCCGACGCCGCCGCGGCGGCCGAGCTCGCGCAGGGTGTGTTGGCGGTCGCCGGGGATGTGTCGACGACGACGTGGCTGAAGGCCGAGTGCAGGAAGTCCGGCGCGACCTCCGGTGCCGCCCTGGGCCGGGCCAGGGATCTGGCCGGGACGTTCGCTGCGACGGCGGAGGCCTTGCTGGCCGGGGGTGATCAGTTCGGGGCAGGCGCAGGAGATCACCCGCGGGATCACGTTGGCGTTGGCGGCGGTGCCGTCCGGGGACCGGGTCGTGGAGTCC
Organism: Candidatus Nanopelagicales bacterium; assembly: GCA_038206635.1. GTDB lineage: Bacteria > Actinomycetota > Actinomycetes > S36-B12 > CAIYMF01 > Longivirga. The sequence goes on from JBBRAQ010000022.1 coordinate 63,136, forward strand.
GTGCGCGCGGAGGCCATCGTCCGTCAGGTAGCCAA
>JBBRAQ010000023.1:0-60697 GCA_038206635.1 Candidatus Nanopelagicales bacterium
GGGGACCCGCAGTTGCACACCCACGCCCTGGTGGTGAACAAGGTCCGCTGCGACGACGGGGCCTGGCGGACGTTGGACGGGCACGAGATCTACCACCACAAGAAGGCCGCCGGCGTGGTGTACCAGGCCGCGCTGCGCATGGAGCTGACGGGACGGTTGCCGGTGGTGTTCGGGGCGGTGACCGAGCATGGCCAGGCAGAGATCCAGGGAGTCCCCGAAGCACTCATGGCGGCGTGGTCGAGTAGGACGTCGGCGGTGATGACCGACGCAGTCCCGACCATCGCCGACGCCGAGACCGCCCTCGGCCGCCCCGTCTCCGCAAGGGAGCGGGCCAGGATCATCAAGACCGCCGTCCTCACAACACGGCCGGCGAAGGCCGCGCCCATTCCCGAGGGGGACCGTCGGGCGCGGTGGGCGGCGCAGGCGGCAGGGTTGGGGTTCGGGGCGGACGCGGTGACGGACTCCGTCGCCGCCGCGCACCGCGCGGCGCCCCGGGTCCGGCCGATGCCGGGGTGGGAGAAGACGGTGGTGGCGGACGCAGTGACGGACATCGGGCGACGCAAAGCCATGTGGTCCCGCGCTGACCTGACCACCGCGGTCGCCGCCAGGATCTCAACTGCGGGGGTCACCGCTCCCACCACTGCGGTGGGGACGGTCGCGTTGGTTGAGGTCCTCACCGACACCGCCCTGACCCGGGTCGAGATCTCCGGCGCCGTCGAGCTCGGCACCGACCGGTCGGGGGTGACCGCGCGGGCGTCGGACGCGAGGTTCGCATCCCGGGAGCTGGTGGAGACCGAGGCGCGGATCGTGGAGCGCGCCGTCGCCGACGGGTTCCGCCGACCCGACCGGCTGCCCCGGGAGTTCCTCGCCGCCCTCTACCAAGGGCCGTGCGCCGCGTTGAGCGTGGATCAGCGGACCGCGGTCGTGCGCCTGGTCGCGTCCCGCGACCTCGTCACCGTGATGACCGCACCCGCCGGCGCCGGGAAGACCACGACCTTGGGCGTCGCGGTCGCCGCGTGGCACGCGATGGGGATGCAGGTCACTGGGCTGGCGCCGTCGGCGCGGGCGGCTTCGGAGCTGGCGGACGCGACCGGGGCGGCGGGTCAGACCGTGGCGAGGTGGTTGCTCACCCAAGACCACCTCGACGACCCCGAGCGGGCCCGTCACCGGTTGCGGTTCCTCCCACCCAGTGAGGTCGTCATCGTGGATGAGGCGTCGATGCTGTCCACCGCGGACCTCGACAGACTCATTGCGAGGGCCGTGAACACCGGGATCCCACTGGTCCTGGTCGGTGACCCGTCCCAGATCGGTGCGGTGAACGCCCCCGGGGGCATGTTCGAACACCTCACCCACACGATGGGTGCTCAGGTGATCGAGCTGACCGAGCTCCACCGCTTCACCCACGCATGGGAGGGCGCCGCGACGCTGCGCCTGCGCGCCGGCGACCCCACCGTTCTCGACACCTACGCCGAACGAGGGCGGGTCCACCCCGAGGCCTCCAGCGAGGACGCCGCGGACGCGGTGTTCGACCGGTGGCGGACCGCCACCGGCCACGGTCACGACGCGCTCATGCTCGCTCGCGCATGGACGGACGTGAACGCGCTGAATGCCCGGGCCCGCGCCGTGGCGGTCGTGACCGGTCAGGTCACCGGACCTGACCTGGTGCGGGTGGCGACACGGTCGGCGTCGACCCGCGGCCAGGTCGAGGACCGCACCTGGCGAGCCGGGGACGTGCTGATCGCGAAACGCAACACCACCCGCATCCCCATCGGCGACGACACCCTGCGCAACGGGGACCGCTTCCGCGTCCTCGCCGCCGACGACACTGGTGGCCTCGTCGTGACGGACCTCAACGGGAGGGGCACCACCATCCTGCCGCCGAGCTACCTCGCGGCTCATGCGGAGTATGGGTGGGCCGCCACCATCGACGGCGCCCAAGGCGCCACCACCGACATCGGCATCGTCCTGGCGCGAAGCGGGCTGGATCGCGAGCACCTCTACGTCGCGATGACCCGCGGACGCCTCGAGAACCACGTCCACACCACCCCGGAACTGGCCACAGGAGATGCCGGCCCGCACCACCACCTCCCGACACCTGCCAGCACGAAAGAGAGGGCATGGCCAGACCGGCGGCAACCCCACCTGGCCGATGGCCAGACCGGCGGCAAGGGTGCGGCCAGGCCTCCGGCCGGGGTTCAGCTTCCCCTGCCGGACATGGACGGTGCCCTCGCCCTGCTCGCCCGAGCCGTCGCGACCAGCGGGCGGGAACGCGCCGCGCATTCCCTTCTCGACCCGCCCGTGCAAGCCGCACGGGAAGCGGCCTGGGCGAAGGCCGACGCCGCACACCCGGGCCGGCAGGTCCCCGTCGAACACCGCCGCCACCAGGGCGACCTCGACCGCGCCCGCGACGACCTCGACCACGCCCGTCGACACCTCGACCGACTGGCCGGCGAGCTCCGCACCGCCGAAACGGACCTGGGTAACGTCGGGTTCTTCGCCCACAAACGCCGTGCCGAGCTCACCGCGAAGGTGACCGTCACACAACAAGTCGTTGGCGATGCCGTCGAGTCGCTGGCACGCGCCGAGACGAAGGTCACCCACTTGACCGGTGTCGTCGACGCCGACACCCACGAGCGGACCCTCGGCGAGGACCAGGACCGGCAAGGCCGTCTCAACACCTGGCGGGAACGAGGAAGCTGGGCCATCGCGGATCCGAACGCTCACACCGGTCCCGACGACCCCCGCCTCCAACCGCCCGAACCGATCGACCACGGGCATCCCTATGCGATCGAGCTCGACACTCCGAGCCTCGAGCACTACTACGGCTACGACCTGGGCATCGGTCGCTAGATCTCTGTAGAGGGCCTTCCCGGTCGTGGTGAGCGAACCACCGCGTGGACCTAACGCGAGGTGACGGACGCAGCCGGACGGTCGCGGACACGGCCCCGAATCGTGTCCGGATCGTGACCGGGTTCGTGCCGGTTTACCGCTGTCTCGGGGGGTCGCCGCGCACTCCTCCTTATAGGGGCACACGTTCCCGACCCGCGACACCACACGGAGGCCGACGCTGAACCGACTCGACGACGACGAACCTTGCGCGCCGTTCGCGGCGATGCAGCCGGGCAGCAGTGGCGACAGCGATGGCCATCGCGACGGTGTCCAGCACCGTCATCCACAGGAGCCACGCAACCGGCGTGTCCTCCACCGCCAGGACCACGCCCTGGCGTTGCGGGCCGGGTGGTGTGCCTTGATCGAGGCGGGCTCACCCGCTAACCGTGGATCCTCCCGATCCGCGGACAACCCCACGACCTATAGGGAGAACCCCATGACCACCATCGAGCAGCAGGCCAGCCCCGAGCGTGTCCTGCTCACCGTCGAGGAAGCCGCCCGCCGCCTGCGGATCGGACGCACCACCGCCTACCGCCTCGTCGCCGAAGGCCAGCTCGCCAGCATCCAGATCGGGCACCTGCGCCGGATCCCCGTCGACGCACTCACCGCGTTCGTCACCGACCGCCGCACGGCCACCACCCACTGACCCACGACGGAGGAGCACGCGATGGGAACACGGGCGTCGAACAACGAGTCCTCGATCCACCAGGACGACACCGGCCGCTGGCACGGCTACGTGTCCATGGGGCTGCGCGAAGGGGGGCGACGCGACCGCCGCCACGTCAGCGGCGCCACCCGCCGTGAAGTCGTGACCAAGGTCCGCGCCCTCGAGCGCAAACGCGACGCCGGGGTCGCGCTCGGCGCCGGCACCCCGCCGACGCTCACGGTCTGGATGACCGAGTACCTCGACAACGTCGCCGCCCGCCGGGTCCGACCCTCGACCCTGGACCGCTACCGGTCCCTCGCCCGGGTCCACATCATCCCCAGGATCGGGCACCACCGACTCGACCGGCTCCAACCCGAACACGTCGAGAAGATGTACACCGCCATGGCCGCCGAAGGCCTCGCACCGGCGTCGGTGCTCCAAGCCCACCGACTGCTGTCCCGGGCGTTGAAGATCGCGATGCAACGCGGCCGCATCGGACGCAACGTCTGCACCCTGGTCGACGCACCCAGCCTCACCCACTATGAGATCGAACCCCTGACCGTGGCCGAGGCCCGGCAGATCCTCGAGACCGCCGCCAAGCGACGCAACGGCGCACGCTGGGCCGTCGCGCTCGCCCTCGGCCTGCGCCAAGGCGAAGCACTCGGACTCCAGTGGTCCGACATCGACCTCGACGCCCCCACCCTCACCGTGCGACGAGCCCTCCAACGCCAGAAAGGGAAGGGCCTCGTCCTCGTCGAACCCAAGTCACGCGCCGGACGACGAACCATCACGCTCCCCGAACCCGTCGTCGAACTGCTACGAGCACACCGGGTCGCACAGCACGCCGAACGGCTCCACGCCGGATCCGAATGGCGGCCCCTCGACTTCGTCTTCGCCCAACGCACCGGACTACCCATCGACTCCCGCGCCGACCGACGCGACTGGGACCAGCTCCTCAACGACGCCGGCGTCCGGCCAGCGCGACTCCACGACGCAAGGCACACCGCGGCGACCACCCTGCTGCTCATGGGGGTACCCGCCCGCGTCGTCATGCAGATCCTCGGCCACTCCCAGATCGGCCTAACGCTCGGCACCTACAGCCACGTCGTCCCCGAACTCGCCACCGACGCGGCTAGCAAGATGGCGCAGGCCTATTGGTCCTAGTGCTGCACTCGGCGGTCCTTGCCGCGAGGGCTTCGTTGACTGGGCTGGCTTCCACCGGTCCTTCGCATAGCCGATCAGCTGCGAGCGGCCACCGACTGCGGTACCCGGACATCGATGATGTCTGCGCCAGAACCTGCGAGTACCCCGTCTGGCGACTCGTGAGCGCCCAGGACCGCCCGAACGAGCTTGGGAGCCGTCCGCTTGAGGACCTCCTCGTCGCGCTCAACGTGCTTTCGGAGAACGTGCCACACGACGCCGACATTGACGCCGTTGCCGAGCTGCCTGAATGTCATCGCCTTGCTCTGGTCTCCGAAGTTGAACCACTCAGGTAGCCCTTGGAGCCGCGCCGCCTCGCGCGCGGTCAACCGTCGCCGACGTGGACCGATGATCGAAGTCTGCGTGATGGCGACGAGCGCTGGCACATAGGTCGGCCGCTTGGCGCGGATGCCCGAAGGGCGCAGGTGGATCACGGCGTCCCAGAGGCGGGCCGTGTCTTGTGCCTGCCACTCAAGCTTTCGCCTCGAGGCAGGGAAGGCGTCGGTGTAGACACCCCAGCGCTTCGCCCATGAGTCGATCGCCCTCTTGTGCGCCGTGTAGAACGCGGCGTTCTTCCTGAGGAAGTCCGCCTTCCAGGATGGTGTCCCAGGGGGGATCTGAAGCTGCCTCTCCGTGACCCAGGCATCCGCCCACAGGGGAAAGCCCGGAAGCCGTCGGCCTTGACGCTCCTTCCACATGAGCCGGACGAACTCGTCCCAGGCGTCGATCCACAGCCGCTCGGATTCGGTCAGCTCCGTACCCGCCGCCCGATCATCGGGGTCGAGCAGGTCGAGCTCGAGGTCCCAAGTGCCGGGATCCCAGCCAGCCACCGGCCTCGCTGTCGCCACCGGATCGGCGGTCAGGTGGGCGCCGGGTGTGTCGATGCGTGAGGCAGTGACGAAGACACGTTCGCGCACCTGCGGCCGGCCACCGAGCTCGGGTGACAACAGGTGGGGTGAGAACACTGCCGGAGTGTCGGATACTCGATAGCCCTGGTCTCGCAGTGTCTCCACGATGACTTCCCACTCGTGGCGATGACGTGGGCCAGCAAGGTTGCGCACGTTCTCAAGGAGCACGACTGCCGGACGTCGCTCCTCGATGATCCGCAGGATGTTCCAGAACAGCGTCCCCCGCGTCTCGTCCATCCCTCGCTGCGCACCCGACTTGCTGAACGGCTGGCACGGGAAGCCTGCGGCCAGGACGTCGTGTGCAGGCACGGCGACGGACGTCTCGTTGGCATCGTGCGTCAGATCACCGAGGGAATCCACACCCCAGTTGAGCCGGTAGACGGCCGCGGCCGCCGGATCGATCTCCGACGCATAGACGCAACGGCCGCCGAGCCCTGACAAGGCTGCGTGGAATCCGCCGATGCCCGCGAACAGGTCAATAAACGTGAAGGGAGCCTGGGCGGCCCGGACCTGCTGGTGCGCCATGGGAGCAGCTAACACCATGTGGGGCCAGCGGCCAAGTCGCCACGCCGGGCTTGTGGACAACTGTGCGAATATGGCGGGTAGTCGGCCCCGCCGACGTCGTGGGCGGAAGCTACGGTGTCCCCAACCGACGGAGATCACGAGGTCCATGAACAGCACGACGGAACGCGAGCTGCTCGACGCGTCTTTTGCTGGACGCGGCCTCTCCGCGGCGACCCGAACCGAGCTCTGGCACGCCGTGGATTCAATCCTGTCCGAAGGCCCGCTGTCAGAGTCTGGGGGGCCTGGTCGTACCGGGCTGGCTCTCGGGTACGTGCAGTCAGGAAAGACGACCGCCATCACTGCCTTGGTCGGGGCTGCCGTCGACGCTGGGTATCGGATCGTGGTTGCGCTGCTGGGATCCACCAACTTGCTGCTCCAGCAGAACCAGGAGCGGCTTCTCGGCGCCCTGGGCGTCGGCGAGCGTGAGGACTACCGCTGGATCCACATGACCAACCCTTCGGGCGTGGCCAGGGCGCGTGAGATGAAGGACTGGCTCGATCGCGATCGTGTGCTGCTCATTCCGGTCCTCAAGCACGCAGGGCGCATCGACGCGCTCGCGAAGATCCTCGAGTCGTTGGTCAGCTCCTCCCTGCCTGTGCTCCTCGTCGACGACGAGGCTGACCAGGCGAGCCTCAACACTGAGGTCAACGCCGGTGCTCAGAGCCGCACATATGAGGCGGTAGGACGACTCAGGGCGGCAGCGCCCAACCACGTCTATGTCCAGTTCACCGCGACGCCGTACGCGCCCTTGTTGCTGGAACCGGACGACCACCTCAGTCCTGACTTCGTCGAGCTCCTGCAACCGGGCCCGGGTTACACCGGTGGCCGGGAGTTCTTCGTGGACCACGCGGACATCGTGGTCCGACCCATACCCACCCTGGACGAGCAGCCGGCCAAGTCGCCTCCTACGCAGCTCCCCAAGTCGCTCGTCGAAGCGTTCGGAAGCTTCGTCGCAGGTACCGCTCTGCTGCTGGCGGAAGACGTCGGCGCGGCGCCGGTCTCCATGCTGGTGCACAGCACCCAACGCAACGACGTGCAAGCCCGTTACCATTTCCTCCTGCAGCGACTCGTCCGTCGCTGGGGGGACGCGGCCCTCGGGGCTCCGACAGCTGCGGAGCTGCCTGCCGAGATATCGGCGGAGAGATCAAGGATCGTCGGCCTCGGTGCCAAGGACGTCTCCGACGCCGTGTTCCTCGAGCGGGTCCGCTTTACCCTCAGGGAGACCACACTCTGGTTGGTCAACTCCGCGAGCGACGTCACGAAGGTCGACTGGCGAGTAGCGCCGGTTCACGTGCTCGTCGGAGGCAACAAGCTGGACAGAGGGTTCACCGTCGAGGGCCTGACAGTGACGTACATGAACCGGCCGCCGAGCGAGCAGCTCGACACGCTCGAGCAGAGGGCCCGAGCGTTCGGCTATCGAGGTGACCTGCTCCCGTATTGCCAGTTCTTCGCTACGCCACGGACGCTCAAAGTCCTTCGCGAGATCGTGGACACCGAGTACGACCTGCGAGCGAGGCTGCGCGACTGGCTCGCGGAGGGTCGGCCGGTCACGGCTTGGGCGAACGAGGTCGGGTTGATCCTCCCTGCGGGTACTCGACCGACTCGGCAGGCAGTCATCACGGCGCTCAGCCGGTTCAACGAGCGGCCGACCTGGTATCAGCTCAGGCGCCCCGCTTTGGCACCAGTCGACCTTGCAGGGAACGCTCACCTCGTGCAGAGCTTGGGGCTGATCGAGGCCGGCGAGCGGGACTACGGCCGACTCGCTCATCCCACTCTCCTCCTGACGCGCTTGGAAGCAGTGGATGGCCTTCTGCGGCCGTGGCGCGGCGCCGGTGGGGGAACCAGCCCAGGTTGGCGTCACGAAGAGCTCGTCGACCTGCTCACGCGGACGGTGGGCGACGACGAGAGGATCCCAACGATCCTCATGCAGCACCCCGATGGCGGTCCTCGCGCGCGCGAGTGGGACGCCGAGCTGGGTTTCGTGAACCTCCTCCAAGGAGCTGACCCGCGTCGGCGCCCCGGTGAGCCCTGGTATCCAGGCGACCGCGCCGTCGGCGGCGCGCTAGAGAACCCAGACCAGGTCGTGATCCAGGTTCACCGCGTGACGTCCACGCAGCCGGGGCTGGTCCCAGACCTGTTCACCCTGGCCGTCCATGCTGGCAGCCGACAGATCCTGAGGAAGGCGTGACATGAGCGAGGCTCGAGAGATCCGATCGATGGGGGAGCAGAAGCGCGTACCGCTTGGGTCGCTCCTGCTGGATCCGATGAACCCGCGGTTGCCAGCAGAGCTCCAGGGACAAGGCCAAGAGGATCTAGCGGTTCACCTCGAGCTGGGATTCGATGCGCTGACCGTCGCAGAGTCGATCGCTTCGCACGGCTTCTTCGGCAGTGAACCCCTCATCGTCATCGCGGACGAGACCGGCAGCGGCCGATGGGTGGTGGTCGAGGGAAACCGCCGGCTCACGGCCCTCCTCGGGCTGGTCGACGAGAACGTGCGAGCACAGTTCGCCAACCCACAGCCATGGGAAGCGCTTGCCGAGCACTGCGCATTCGGGCAGGAGGATCTGGTCCCTGTGGTGGTCCTTCCGGACCGCGCGGCCGCGACCCCCATCATCGGTTTCCGCCACATCTCGGGGATCCTCCAGTGGCAGCCGTACGCCCAGGCACGCTACGTCGCGCGCCTCGTCGACGAGGAAGGCATGTCGTTCTCCGACGTGGCGGACATGATCGGGATCGACCGGACGAAGGTCGGCAACCTCTACAGAGACCAGGCCATCGCCAAGCAAGCCCGCGAGTTCGGCATCGAGACCGGACCGCTAGAGGAGTCGTTCTCCTTGCTGACTGTCGCCATGAGCACCCCGAAGCTGCGAGAGCACATCGGCGCGACGTTGGGATCGAAGACAGAGCCTGGTGTTCCGCCTGTCCCGGCAGACAAGGCCGGCGCTCTCAAGGAGCTCGTGACATGGGTGTACGGCGACGGGGACACCCCGCCCGTCATCGGGGAGTCTCGGGAGATCAGCAAGCTGGGCAACGTCGTGGCGACGCCGATCGGACTGCAGTCGCTGCGCCAGGGTCACACGCTCGAGGAGTCGGTGCAGAAGGCAAAGGACGCCGACGCGAACCCGAGGCTGAGGCTGCTGCAGCGACTGCGGGCGGGCAAGAACACGTTGGCCGCGGCGCTCGAAGACCTGCCGGATTTCGCCGACGACGCTGAGGTACGAGACAGCGTGGACGAGGCGCGCGCGGCGGCGGACGCGCTTCTGGCGGCGCTCGATCATGAGTGAGGCCTATGCGCCGACGCTCCGAGCGAACAAGGTGGCTGACTGGATCGAGGTCACCTGCCTCGTCCGCGGCGTCGCCGTCGGGAGCGATGCGTTGCACGAGCTCGGAGCGGCCGTGGGCTACAAACAGGCCGATGTGGCGCTGGGTCTCACGACCATGGCACGCCGCGGTGCGTTGCTCGGAACGGCGTATCCGTTCAGGGTCGCATCCGGAGCCGCTGCGACCCCAGATGCTCCCAGGAGAGCGTGGACGTCGTTGCTGCTCATGAGCCCTGAGTCGCCCGCCCGGCGCGGCATCGATGTCCCGCTGGGAGCGGCGCACCTCGAGCGGATCACGGCGGAGGCGCTGACAGCGCTGTTCGGACCCGGCACATCGAGCGTCCGCTTTGGTTGGCCCTCCGAGGAGGGCCGCCCCCAGCAGTTCCCAGATGCGGTCCGTTGGCTGGCGGAGCGCATGAACGTGCCGGTCGGTGCGGCTTACCGCCCGCCGTACGCGAAGGACGGGGGGGTCGACGTCGTCGCGTGGCGCCCGTTCCCCGACGGGCGTTCGGGCTTCCCGGTCCTGCTGGCTCAGTGCACCCTGGAGCGCGACTACGTGAACAAGGCTGCCGATGTGGATCTTCGAGTCTGGGCCGGCTGGCTTGCGCTGGATGTAGACCCCGCGACGGCGCTGGCCGTTCCCGACGTCGTGGCCGCCGGGCAGGACTGGACGGCTCTCGCTGCTCGGACCACCGTGCTCGACCGTGTCCGGCTGGCGTCTCTTCTCAGCGGTACCGAAGAGTCGCGACCGCGCCTGGCTACCGTCCGAGATTGGACGATCAAGACGATCGATGAGCTCGCGGAGCGGCCGTGAACGATCCGAAGCCGGACATCATCTGGGCTGATGCGCGCAAGGAAGAGATCGTCGTCGAGATCGCTCGTCATCTCGGTGTCGTGGCACCGCCGATGTCGACCGGATCGAAGGAACCGCGAGCCATCTTCGAGCTCGTCAACCAACGCCTCGGCCTCGGCCTCGCGCCGGACCTCGACAAACCAGAGCTCGCGCGGGGGATCGTCGAGGCGAGCGGTGCATCTTGGCACCCCGACTACGAGTCCCGTGGGGCCACCATCACGAAACCCGGTCTGGTCGCAGTGCTCGAGGCGGTGAGGTTCTATCTCCGATGATCCCACCGAAGCCGATAGCGCAGCATGTCCCGCCGCACCCGGGGGCCTCGACGGATTCGGTGTCGCGACGCATGAGCTCCCTCAAGCGACGAGACACCGCGCCCGAGCTTGCGGTGAGACGAAGACTCCACGCCGCCGGTCTCAGATACCGGGTGGCGTTCCCTGTCCCAGGGCAGCGCCGGCGCACTATCGACATCGCATTCACCGGGAAGAAGCTGGCAGTCTTCATCGACGGTTGCTTCTGGCACGGTTGCCCGGAGCACGGCACAGCGCCGGCGGCAAACGCAGACTGGTGGGTCGCGAAGATCGATGCCAACCGAGCCCGTGACGCTGACACGGATCGACTTCTGAACGAGCTTGGTTGGCTGAGCCTCCGATTCTGGGAGCACGAGGATCCGTCGAAGGTGAGCGCCATCATCCGAGCCACATTGCGCTGAATGGTCGTTCACGTGCCATTGCCGTCGGTGCCCACCGGTAGGTTTGGTTTGAGGGGGCTGCACATGGGCGAGCCGGTACGGCTGACGATCGACGCTGTCGATGAGGCGCTCGCGGACGTCATGTTCTCGACGAGTTTGTCTGGTCGACCGGTTTACGCAGTCCCGGACGCTGAAGTCATGGATGAGGTCGCGTCGAGGCTCAACGTGCCCGCCAAGGACGCGCTGAAGCTGCTCCAGCGAACCGCCGCCATCCAAGTGGGGATCGGTACCGGCGAGCAACCGTTCGCGAAGCTGGCCCGCCGCGCCCGTGCCGCCCGGGGACTCGACACCCCTCCCGGCTTGACGACGCTGTCGATGCTGAGCCTTGCCGCCGACCGGATGCACGCCGAGGGCGACATGGCAGCGAACAACTACTACGGCCGACTTCACGAGCTGCTTGAGACACCGGATGGCCGGAAGTCCGCGGTGGAACACTGCTACCGCGATCATGCCGAGGACCTGTGGGATGCGCTCAACTCCTGGCTCGAGGCGTGGGAGGGAGAGCGCGGCATCCCCACCGCGTACGTGGTGGGCCAGTGGCGCTTCGTGGGACTTCCCTTGTCGCAGGCCCTGGTCCGCCGCGCGGACCGTCAGAAGCTCGCGGCCATGTTCTCGGCAGAGGGGCTTCCACCTGGCTACAGGATCTCGCCTTCTGACATGGAGGCGACCCTCGATTCGTGGGTTCCTAGGGTGCCTCCGCTGTTCTCGCACACCTTCCGATCGCTGTGGACGAACCCGATGGCGCGGGAACGCATCACTTCGGTCGCCTGTCTCGAGCTGGAGAACTGGGACGGGAGCGGGCTCAGGGACGGCGACCACGCCACGTCTGTTCACGGCCGAGCCGCACGCCTCCTCGTCCAGCTGAAGCGCTTTCCCCGCACGTCCCTTGGTCTCGACCTGACGTTTCCTCTGCAGGCCGGCGGATCGTCGAAGCTCACGTTCAATGGAGTCTCAGGACCTGAGGTAGTGGGGCTGCGCGGCGCAGCCGGCGGCACTGCCCGCCTCGACGACGTCGCCGCCGTCGACATGGACAGCCTGCTCACGGACGAGCTCGAGGCGAGTGACGAGTTCGGAACGACCTACAGGCGGCGTCCTCGCCGCGTCGTCCCCCTCCGCTTCGACGAACTTCAGCAGGCCTTCGTCGAGGAAGAGTCTGCCCAGCTCGGAGAGACAACCCTTGTCCTTGCGGCCCGCGAGCTGGACAAGCGAGTCGTCGATCTCCTCGGCAAGGTGGCACGTCCAGGCTGGCAGCAGTTGCCGGACGACACCGACGGCCTCCCTGAGGGCTGGTCCGCCTTCCGGGACGTCGAGATCCTCGACCGGGTCGGATCTTCCATCCACGTCGACCTCCATCCCCTGCTGCCACGCTCGGCAGTCTCGCTGGTGCTGTCGGGAGGCCTCGTGCTCCCCGGACTGCTGCGCAAGTGGTCCTCGCTCCTGCCGCCCGAAATTCACGCGACCTCGAGTGGTGCTACGTCGATCGGGATCCAGGTTCACCGAGGCACGCGGGTCAGCCAGCCCGCCGATGTCGTCGTCGACGAGGCGACTGAGGGTGGCGTGCTGGTCGTCGACCTCGCGCGTCGAGCGCTGCCTGACGGCGAGTACCTCGTGACTGTCACGACGGACGGCTCAACGAAGCCGTCAGCGACGGCACTTCTCCGTCTGCGCTCAGCCGAGACCCCGGAGATCCGCCGTGTCAGCTCGCGGCTCGTCCACGGCCCTTCCTCGGGACCGCTCTGGCCGCTGACGTCCGTCGCCGGTTCGGACGAGCCGGGAGTTGACGGTGCAAGGGTGGCGCTGGTCGGGGGGATGTCCGTCGAGGTGGCGATGCCTCCGCCGAAGGAGCGCGCACGGCGACCGAAGAGCGAGGTTCGGAGGCCGGCCGTCCGCATCGGACTGGGCCTTGGTGCTGACTCGTGCATGAGGACCGGGATGCACCGGATCGATGTCCCGCCAGCCATGCCAGGCGTCCCTGAGACATGTTCGGTCGAGGGCGTGTGCGGCACGTGCGGGTTGGTGAAGAGGTATCCCACCACTGCGGCCGGAGCCGCTGCGAAGAAGCGCGCGAAGGCACGCAAGACTTGGCAGCCACCGGACCTCAGCGCTGTCCCTCGGATCAGCGTGCGGGACGACGGTGGTTGGGGGCCAGCCTTCGACGCCCTCAGCCACCTGGGGAACGGAACCCCTGGCTCGCTGTCGCGCATCTTGAGCCAGATGGACGGCAGCCCGCTCGGCGTTGACGTCCTGGTCCGAAGCCTCGAGAGCCTCGGCCACGTCGACCTCGTCCGGGACCCTCGTACGCTGGATGTCGTCGAGTGGGAGATGACGCCGCCGACGCTGGTCGGCACCGGCGATGACCAGTGGACTCTCGTAGGCAGGCGCACGACGAGTCAGTGCCGCCAGCTGCTCGACCTCGCCGCCTACGCAAAGGCGGTCGTCGTCGCCGAGCTAGACCACCAGGTGCCACGTATTCAGTTGACGCTCGACTTCTCGACCCTGAGCGAGATCGTCGATGTCCTGAGAGATGACTGGCCCGATCTTGTCATCGTTCAGGACTCCGCCCGCAGGCTGGCGTCTGTTCTCCCGCCGCTGAGCAGCATCGTCGCGGGTCTGGCCAAGACCCAGGTGCCAGCCATCACCAGCATCGAGGCATGGGACACCGACTCTGCCGAGTGGATCCCCGGCCGGTCGATCGAGGCAGTCGGTGCCTACCGACTGACCCACCACGGAAGGGCGTACGTCCTGAGGGACGACGAGGACCTCGCCTCGGGCACGGTCACTCTGGCGAACGCACAGGTGTGCAAGCACCTCGCCAACCTCTGGGCAGGTGACCCTTTGGCGCGCTACGACGCTGCGAGCGGCTCCGTCGTGGTTCCGCTGGGCGCGGACTTGCCCGGGCTCTACGCACGCTCTCTCTGCCTCGCGTCGGGGCGTCTCGCGGTCGCGCGGCGGGACGCCGGCCTGCTCCAGTACCCCGATATCGCGCGGGATCTCGCGGACCTCGTCCACGACCGACTTACCAACTGAGGAGCCCCGGTGACCTATCCGGACCCGGTCGGCGTCTATGCCGACATCCAGGATGTCGTGCTCCGTTACGTCGACACCGCCTTTGCGCTGCGCGACCCGGATCTTGTGGCCGAACGTGCCGCGCTGCTGCTCGGCGACCAAGGCGCGATCTTCTCCCCACTGCTCATCGAGCCCGTGCTGCCCTATCCGGGGCACGAGTCGCTCGACGAGGTGGCTAGCAGGCACGGTCAAGCGGCGCTCGCGGCCGGAAGGGCGCTGTTCGGGACGTCGGACGGAATCCGTCTTCGCCGACACCAGGCCCGCTCGATGGACGTGCACCTCGGTCAGGGCCGGGAGCGGCACGTCGTGGTGACGTCAGGCACCGGGTCGGGCAAGACCGAGGCGTTCATGCTTCCGCTCCTGACCCGCTTGGTCCGCGAGGCCGCGGCCACTCCTGGGCTTGCGCGAGTGGACCAGTGGTGGGCCGCGACAACTCAGCCCGGGTGGCGACCGGCTCGCGCAGCGACGACGAGAAGTCCGGCCCTGCGGTCCGTCATTCTCTATCCGACGAACGCGCTGGTCGAAGACCAGATGTCGCGGCTGCGGACTGCCGTGCGCCGACTGCGCCAAGGCGACGGGGTGGACCTCTGGTTCGGTCGTTACACCGGGGCCAGCCCCGGAGCCGGGGACCGGCCCGTCTCGAGCAGAGACCGGCAACGCGTCAGCGAGGCGGCGTCTGGGCTCCGAGATCTCGTCCGTGATCTGGAGGTCGTGCGCAAGAACGACTCCGTCGAGGAACTTCTCGCGCAGTTCTCCGACCCTCGAGACGGAGAGCTCGTCGCGAGGTGGGACATGGTCGCTACGCCGCCGGACATCCTCGTGACCAACTATTCGATGCTCAACGCGATCCTGATGCGTGACATCGAGGAGCCCATGTTCGACACAACGCGGCAGTGGCTCGGCGCCGACCAGTCCAACACTTTCACGCTGGTAGTGGACGAGCTGCACCTCTACCGCGGCACGTCGGGCGCCGAAGTCTCCATGGTGATTCGCAACCTGCTGAACCGGCTCGGCCTCGAGCCGTCGTCACCTCAGCTCAGGATCATGGCCACGAGCGCGTCGTTGCCGGGGGACTCGTCGAGCGCCGCCTTCCTCGAGGGGTTCTTCGGTGTCCCCCGGGACGAGTTCTGCATCGAGCCTGGCGAGCAGGTGAAGCTCCCACCGGTGGGTCGCATCGACGTGCAAGCCATCGCGGGCCTTGCCGACGATGCGCTGGCCGTACGCGCAAGGTCCGAACGCTGGGCAGCCACGGTCGCGAACTCCTGCGTCGACGACAAAGGACAGGTCAAGCCCGTCGAGGCCGCGGCGCTCGCGGCCCGCCTGTTTGGCGGCCCAAACGCCGGTGAGACTCTCCATACGGTGCTTCGCGGGCTCGCGATGCAGTCGCCTGCTGAGATCCCGTTCCGTGGTCATCTCATGGTGCGTGGGCTCCGGGGGATGTGGGCCTGTTCCGACCCGAGCTGCACTGCCGTGGAGCCGGGTCTGCGCAAGCGTCGCATCGGGCGCTTGTATTCGACGCCTCGGGCTGCCTGCACGTGCGGATCACGGGTCCTCGAGCTGCTGTACTGCTTCGAGTGCGGAGACGTCAGCCTCGGTGGTTACGTGGTCAAGGATGTTGACGCCGGTGTTCGGCTCCTCGGGACCACGGCTGTCACGCCCGGTGAGCGACGAGCGGCGCCGGTGTTCAAGCGCACCTTGAACGAGTACGCGTGGTACTGGCCCTTCCCCGAAGGGTGGGAAGGTTCGCTCGAGACCTGGAAGCGCAGCGTCCCCAAGAAGGAGCTGGCACCCGGTGACGACGCTGGGCCGGTCGAGGTGACCTTGTCCTTCGCCCCCGCGTCGCTCGACCCGCACCTGGGCCTACTGCAGCAAGACGGCACGCCCACGGGACTTGTGCTCGTCTCTTCGGACAGCTCCAAGGTCAAGGTGCCCGCGCTGCCAGAGGTGTGCCCTCGATGCTCCATGAGGACGGGTAAGCAGGCCCGCGAGGCCTTCTTCTCGGGCACGGTTCGTAGCCCCATCCGAGCCCACACATCCGGCCAGAGCCAGCTGTCGCAGATTCTCGTCTCGCAGCTCTTTCGCAGCACCGGTGACGACGCTGAAGCCTCCCGGACGATCGTCTTCACGGACAGCCGCGACCAGGCAGCTCGAACTTCCGCGGGCATCAACCTCAACAACTTCCGCGACCAGGTTCGTCAGGCGGTGCGACAGCTCGTTCACGGACACGTACCGGTCGTCCCTCTGTTTCGGCGCCTGATGGCAGGTGAGCTGTCCGGGGCAGAACACGATCGCGCAGTGGAACTGCGCGACCAGGACAAGCTGCTCTGGGCTGCGATCAAGCTCGAGGCCGTCGGGTCAGCCGATGACGAGGACCTAAGACTGATCGCCTCCCACGACAACGCCGACGGCTCCTTCTCGTGGCCAGCTCTCATAGGGACGATCACTTCGACGCTCGTTGCGCACGGGATCAACCCCGCAGGTCCTGGCCCCAGCATGGCCGACGTGGGGGATGGCACACCCTGGTATCGAGCTTTCCCCGCGCCACAAGACGGGCTCTGGTCGACGGCAGAGCGAAGCGTCGTTGCGGACTACTTGGCCGAGAGCCGGCGAGCGAGCGCGGTCCAGGTTGCGGCGGCGGTCTTCGACCGCGCCGGGAGAGACGCCGAGTCGACCCAGGTCGGGTACGTGGACGTCGCAGCAACGCTGGACCCCCGATGGCCAGTCCCGGACGATACGGCCACTCAGATCCGCGCAACCGCTCTTCGACTGCTCGGGCTCGCCAGGCGGTACGAAGGCGGCAGCGACATATCAACCTCGGCGGTGCCGAAGGCCCTGAAGGACTACATCGCTGCTGTGGCCTCGCGGCTCGTGATGGACAAGGAGTCGCTGCTCGAGGCGCTCATGGCCGATCTTGTGAACGCCCAGGTGCTCGCCGGCGACACATGGACGCTACGAACGCAGTCACCTACCGCTCCGCTCGTCATTCGACTGCCGGGACCGAAACTCTGGGTCTGCGGGAACTGCGCCACGGTCCACATGCACCCCTCGGCGGGGATCTGCTCCACGAGCGGCTGCCATCGTGCAGCCCTCGAGGAACGACCCGCAGTTGATACGGCGGATTACTACTCGTGGCTCGCCACTCAGCCGCTCCGTCGGATGGCCGTCGCGGAACTGACAGGTCAGACGACGTTGAGCGATCAGCGCGACCGTCAGCGGAGGTTTCGTGGCGCACTGCTGCCTCAGCCGCATGAGAACGCGCTCACAGACCAGCTCGACGTCCTGTCGGTCACGACGACCATGGAGGTGGGTGTCGACATCGGGTCTCTTCGCTCGGTCGCCCTCGCGAACATGCCACCGCAACGGTTCAACTATCAGCAACGCGTCGGACGAGCGGGTCGATCCGGACAGCCCTTCTCCTTCGTCGTGACGGTCTGCCGAGACCACTCGCACGACGACTTCTACTTCAGCCATGCCGATCGCATGACCGCAGACGACCCGCCGCCCCCCTTCATCGACCTCGGCAGAGACAGGATCGTCAAGCGCGTCGTCGCCGCTGAATTGCTGCGACGGGGATTCAAGTCGATGTCACAACCGCCGGCGCGCACCGGGGAGAGCATCCATGGGATCTTCGGACCGACGGTAGAGTGGCCCGCACGTCGTCACGCGATCACGAAGTGGCTCGCGTCAGCATCTGACGTGGACGAGATCGCCGCTCGATTCTGTCGGCACACATCGGTGGTGCCCGAGCCGGTCGCGCACTGGGCTCGAAACGAACTTGTCGCCGACGTCGACGAAGCCGTCGCCAACCCGTTCTTCTCTCACCACGAATTGAGCGAGCTGCTCGCGAACGCGGGCGTGCTCCCGATGTTCGGCTTCCCCACTCGTGTGCGCGATCTGTTCCACCAGCGGGTCCTCAAGCGTTCCGAGCTCGACCGGTCGGTCTTGTCGGACCGACCCATGAACATGGCGGTCGCGTCCTTCTCACCCGGCTCGCTGGTCGTGAAAGACGGGAAGGAGCACGTCTGCGTGGGCTTTGCCTCATATCGGTTCGAGGGTCCCAAAGCAATTCCTGCAGATCCGCTGGACAAAGCGCGACTGGCTATCCGCCGATGCCGTAGCTGTCAGCGCGTGGATGTTGCCGGTGTCGTCGAGTCGTCCCAGTGCCGCATCTGCGAGGGGGAGATAACCGAGATCGACCTCGTGCAGCCAGCAGGCTTCCGGACGAAGTACCGAGGCAAGGACTTCGAGGACACCGAGGACCTGTCGGGCGTCATGCTCTCCACGGAGCTCGCAAGAGACGTGGACGAGAGCGAAGCGCAAGCTGTTCGCTCCATGGCCGTGGCGGTCCTCGAGCAGGTCGAGCTCTTCACGGTCAACGACAACAACGGCCGGATGTTCGAGCTCAACCGGCAGAACGACGGATCGTTGGTCTGCGCCGATCCAGCGCTGTACTCGGATCCGCTTGCCGAGTTCTTCCGTCAAGGTGCACCCGCGGGCAAGGTTGCGATCGGCGACGTCCGCAGGACGGACGTGCTCACGCTGCTGATCGACAAGGCGGACATCGTTGGCGGTGCCGTCCTCACGAGCGCGAGCCTCTGCCCGGCCGGATTCCCGGCCGTGACGTCTTTCGCCCAGATTCTCCGTCGAGCAGCGCACGCATTCCTCGACATCGACGAGAGCGAGCTCGTCGTGGGGCTGCAACCGACGCAGATCGCCGGCGCCATGACCCACCGCGTCTATGTCGCGGATGCACTGGACAACGGCGCTGGTTTCGCTGTCGAGCTAGGCGAGCACAAGACGCTCGTGCGGATGCTGGAGGATCTGCGCGAAGGGATCGGCGCCACTCTTGAGGCCGACATCCACAGGGCTGCCTGCACCGGCTCCTGCCCGACCTGCCTGCGCAGCTATGACAACCGCTTCGTCCACTGGGCCCTGGACTGGCGCTTGGCGCTGGATGTCGTCGACCTAGCCCTCGGACTTCCCATGGCGACTGCTCGCTGGACGACGCGCTCCGGTGAGGTCGCCGAGTCGATCGCGAAGGGGTTTGCTCCCTACTGGAGCACCTCAGTCGAGCTGGTAGGCGGTTGGCCGGCGCTGATCATGCCGAGAGAGAACGTGGCAGTCGTCGTCGGTCATCCTCTGTGGAGTCGTGACCCGGCTCGGTACGCAGGCGAACAGAGCCGGATCGTGGCGTCGTTGGCTGGCCGCGGTCTGCGCGTCACGATGAGTGATGCGTTCGTCTTGGACCGGTCTCCGTTCGACGCACTCACTCAGGTGATGGGGCGATGAGTCGGAGCCTGGAGAGAGCCAGGTGCCCATGACAGATCGGCTGCGAGACCGATTGGCGAGTGCTCGCGGTGCGCGTGGGGGTCAAATGCAACCACGATGGCACCATTGATCTTGGTCGACTCGGTCGGATCGTTCATCGCTGCAGGTCAAACGGGTGGGCCGCCTGGGGATCGAACCCAGAACCCGCGGATTAAAAGTCCGCTGCTCTGCCGGTTGAGCTAACGGCCCGGCGCCTCGTGGAGTGGCTCCACACGACTCTTCCGGAGATGGGACAGTCCCGAGGCAGTCGAATCATGCCAGCAACCGTGCCGGCGCAACCGTCGCCTGCTCCTCTGCGCAGTCTGGTGCCCGCGGCATCAGGCGGGCGACGCCGGGACAGACGCCCTTGCATCGACCAGATCACCACTGCGGGCCTGCTCGACGCACAACCGGGAAGCCCCGGGCACGCGAAGATCGTCACGTGACAAGGAGAAGGAGGTTGTGTCCCGTCACCGAGGGCCGGCGACCCACTCGCACGTCCGCCTTCAGAATGATCACTGCGATGGGGCGAGGTCGTAAGGCCCCGCCTCCTCGCAGGTTCAGTCTCATCGCGGGTCAGGCGAGTGCGCAAGGCGCTGGTGTCAGTGTCAGTGGCAGTAGCGGGGCTCGTGGTCGACGTCTCCTCCAGGGAGCGAGCGAAGTACGCGGGTGAGCGCGTGAGCAGCGAGCCTGAACTCGTTCGCCGCCGAACGCGGAGCCGGTTCGGGTCGTGCTCTGGCGCAGGGTGCGCACCTGTCGCACGAGACGGTTGCGACGGCCTTGCGTTGCGGCGCCGTCCCACGGATCTGGTCGTCGCCTCCATCCTTCGCGCCTGTGGGGTCGGCTCTGACGAGCAGTTCGAGTGGGGGCGAAGGCGCGCTTCCGTCGCCGCCCTGAGAGTCGGTTCGGAGGCTGTCGGGCCAGCCAGTGAGGCGAACATCATGGACGCCGATCTGCTCGTGGACGTCGAGGTCCTCGACCAGGTGGGCCCAGACGATTCTGGTTGTTTCCGCGACCGGGCGCGCGTGCCCCGTGCGTGGTTACGCGCGTCTTACGGGCGGGCTCGCATCGGGCACGTAAGACGGGCGTAAGCGACAGCGCCGTCCGCCGCACGGAGGGTGGGTGTCAGGCCGGTCGAGCGACCGGCACTGATGAGAGGAACGACATGAGGAACCAACGACTGTTGGCGGCCGCCGCGGTGGCCGCCACGCTCGTGCTGGTGCCCGCGACGTCGGCATCGGCGCACGGGGCCACGTCCATCGACCTTCGCGAGGGCGCGGTGTTCGTCCAGCTCAACGGTGGTGCGGGCAACAGCGTCGAGGCATTCGCTCGTGGCCGCGACGGTGCCTTGACCCCGGTCGGTACGTTCGCGACGGGAGGCCTGGGCGGCAAGCAGGCGGGTGCGCCGGTCGATGCCCTGGCATCGCAGGGCGCCCTCGCGCTGGCCGATGACGCCCTGGTGGCGGTCAACGCAGGCAGTGGCACGGTCTCCGCGCTGCGCGTCGATCGGCGTGGTCTGACCCTCGAGTCGGTAGTGTCCTCCGGCGGTTCGTTCCCGTCGAGCGTGACGACGCGCGGTTCGTCGGTGTATGTCCTGAACGCCGGTGGCAGCGGCGGTGTCTCGGGCTTCCGTCTCCGCGACGACCAGCTCGTGCCGATTCCCGGATCAAAGCGCGACCTGGGCCTGTCCAACACTCCGGTGCCGTTCTTCCTCACCTCGCCGAGCCAGGTCGGGCTCAGCCCGGACGGACGCACGCTCGTGGTCGCGACCAAGGCCAACAACACGCTCGTGACGTTCCCGGTGCGCCGTGACGGCAGCCTCGGCGACGCGATCGTCAACGCCTCGCAGGGCCCGGTCCCGTTCTCGTTCGTGTTCGACGCGCGTGGACACCTCGAGGTCACCCAGGCCGGTGACGGGCGCAACGCGTCCTACGCCGTCGCTGCCGACTCGACCCTTGTGCCCCTCGGCGTCTCCGCCCCCTCGGGTGGCAAAGCCCTGTGCTGGAACGTCCGCGTGGGATCGCACCTCTACGGCGCCAACGCCGGCAGCGGCACCGTGACGTCCTGGACGGTTGCGAAGGACGGCACCACGACCGTCCTGGCGCCCGTGGCGGCGACCACGTCACGCGGCCCGATCGACCTCGCCGCATCCGAGGGGGGTCGCTACGTGTACGTGCTCAGCGCCCTCGACGGGAAGATCGACGGCTTCGAGACGCGTCGCGATGGCAGCCTCGTGCCGGCGGGCGTGACAACCGGACTGCCGACGATCGACGCCACCGGCGGTCCGGAGGGGATCGTCGCGAGCTGAGCTCGGGCACCGGTGGCCGGAGGGGTGGTCCGTCGCGGATCACCCCTCCGGGCCCTCGTGCGCCTGCGGGAATCCACGGGCGCCGGCGGTGGTTGAGGATCCACGCCCGAAGGTCGAGGCGCAGGAGGGAACCCATGACCGCCATCACGGTCGAGCAGCTCTGGCGCTACCCGGTCAAGTCCCTGCGCGGCGAGCAGCTCACGAGCGCCACGCTCACCCCGGACGGAGTGGCCGGGGATCGCGTCGTCCACGTCTCCGGCCCGCGCGGCCCGCTCACCGGCCGCACCCGCAACGGTCTGCTCAGCCTGACCGCGTCGACCGGTCCGGACGGCGAACCCCTCGTCGAAGGCCAGCCCTGGGCCTCAGCGGACGCCGCTGCCCTCGTCGCGGAGCGTGGCGGCCCCGGTGCGCGGCTGGTGGCCGATCGCAGCGCCGAACGTTTCGACGTCCTCAACCTGCTGGTCGCCACCGACGCGGCGGTCGCCGCCTGGGGGCACGACGTGCGCCGTCTGCGCCCCAACGTGGTGCTCGCCGGCCTCACCGACTGGGACGAACGTCACCTCGAGGGCCGTGCACTGGCCATCGGCGACGTCCGGATCGGCCTGCACAGCGTCCGGGACCGCTGCATCGTCACCAGCATCGATCCCGATACCGGGGCGCAGGACCTCGATGTCTTCCGCCGGATCCGTTCGGACTTCGGCGGGGCGCTGGCCCTCAACTCCTGGGTGATCACCGGCGGTCAGGTGCGCGTGGGTGACGCGGTCGAGGTCGTGGCCCTCGACGTCGAGCCAGACCATCTCGGCGGCTGGATCGTCGGAGCGCCCTACCCCTACCGCGCCTGATCCGACGCCGGCGACCCCTCGCGGTAGGCCAGACGCCCGGAATCGCAGTGGAGCGCGTCACGACCGATACTTGTCCCGTGGCCCGAATCGACATCACCCTCACCGTCGCGGCCCCCGTGGCCGACGTGTGGGCGAGCCTCGTCGACTGGGAGTCGCACACCCGGTGGGTGCCACTCACCGTCGTGACGATCACCCGCGGACCGAACTACCCCACGACCGGGCTGGGGACGCAGTTCACCGGACGGACCGGGTTGGGGCCGGTCGGCTTCCACGACCCGATGGAGGTCACCGCCTGGCAGCCGCCGACGAGCACCGACCACGTCGGGCGCTGCGAGATCACCAAGCTCGGTCGGCTCGTCACCGGGACCGCCGGCTTCACCCTCACCCCGACCCACGACGGTCGCACCAGCCTGCACTGGTTCGAGGACGTCGACATCGCGCCGGCCCGGCTCACCCGCCCGTTCACCTCGATCATCGAGGCTCTCGGCCGTGCCGGGTTCACCCGAGCGCTGCGGTCCTTCTCCCGCGAGGTGGTGAGCACCTGATGACCCCGGAGCAGGGTGGGGGTCCTCCGGGCCGCCGAACCGATGGGAGCACCGTGGCCACCCTCGCCTCACCTGCGCCTGCGCCCGAGCTGATCCGTACAGATGTGCTGGTCGTAGGAGCCGGCCCCGCCGGGGCCTCCGCCGCGATCCACCTGTCCCGCTCGGGCCGTCAGGTGCTGCTCGCCGACGCCGCGGACTTCCCGCGCGACAAGGTGTGCGGCGACGGACTGACGCCGCGCGCGGTCGCCGAGCTCGAGCAGCTCAAGCTCGGACACCTGCTCGACGGCGCCCCCGTCAACCACGGGCTTCGCGGCCACGGGTTCGGACGCACGCTGCTGCTGCCCTGGAACGGCCCGCACCTGCCCGACCACGGCTCCGCGATCGCGCGCACCGTTCTCGACAACGCCCTGCGAGACGCTGCGCTCGACGCCGGCGCCACCGGGCTCGACGGCTACCGGGCCGTCGACGCCGAGCGCACCGGTGACCGCCTCACCGCCGTCGTCCTCCGCAACGGCACTCGCACCGTGCGCGTCGAGGCCGAGCACGTCGTCGTCGCCGACGGCGCCAAGTCCCAGCTCGGCCGCCTGCTGGGTCGCGAGTGGCACAAGAACACCGTCTTCGGCGTCGCCTCGCGTGCCTACGCCACCAGCCCGATGTCCGACGACCCGTGGATCACCTCCCACCTCGAGCTGCGTGACGACGCCGGTCGGATGATGGGCGGCTACGGGTGGGTGTTCCCCCTCGGTGGCGGCCTAGTCAACGTCGGGGCCGGCACCCTGGCGACCCGCAAGCGCCCCGCGAACGTCAGCCTCCGCTCCCTCCTGCAGACCTACGCGAGCCAGCGCCGCGAGGAGTGGGAGCTCGGTGAGCTCACCGGGTACGGGTCCGCACCGCTGCCGATGGCGGGAGCGGTGAGCGGGGTCGCCGGCCCCAACTGGGTGCTCATCGGCGACGCCGCCGGGTGCATCAACCCGCTCAACGGCGAAGGTATCGACTACGCACTGGAGACGGGGCGTCTGGTCTCCGAGCACCTCGCCGACCGGCCCGCGGGCGCTGACCTGACGGCGTCGTGGCCGGCCCTGCTCCACGACGAGTACGGCGAGGCGTTCTCCATCGCCCGTCGCCTCGCCGCCCTGATCACCCACGAGCGTCTGATGGCGTTCTCGGGCCCGATCGGGATGCGCGTCCCGCCGGTCATGGCCGTCGCGTTCCGTGTCATGGGGAACCTCGTCACTCCCGAGGACCGCGACGTCGTCGCCCGGATCTGGCGCACAGCGGGGAAGGCTTCCCAGCGTCTGGACCACCGCCAGCCTTTCCACTGACCTATCGACCACGGCCACGGCAGGCCTGGCTCGCCTGGTCACACGAACGGTGCGGGGTCAGCCCGCGTCGAGGACCCGTGACACCGCCGGCAGCACGACCGCGCAGGTGTCGAGCGGGAGGTGGACGGACCAGATGCCCGTGGTCGTGACGGCCAGCACCGCGCGTACCGGTTCGGGCTTGGTCGGGCAGACGTCGATGGGACTGGTGTCGTCGGGCAGCCGGAGCGCGGCGTCGATCGCGGCGAACCTTGCCGCCTGGGCGGGGGAGACCTCGACGGGTGGACCCGCGGGCGACGCGGCCGCATCCACCGGGATCGGGCAGACGAGGTAGCGGATGACCTGCCCCGGGACGAAGTCCAACCGGAGCCGCGCCGACCACGCACAGTCCGTGTTCTGCACCGCCCTCCCGCGCAGGCCCGCAGCGGCAGAGCCGCTCGGTCCCGCCGCCGCCGACACCGCCAGTCGGACCGAGCTGCCGGCGGCCACCGCCGATCCCGCGGCCGGGTCGAAGGCGATCACGGTCCTGGCGGGGGCACCCGCGGACGACTCGGTCGTGACGGCGCCGACCGTCAGGCCAACCCCCGCGAGCGCCGCTCTGGCCGCGGCCTCGGAGAGCCCAGCAAGGTCGGGGACGGTCACGATGCCCGGCGTCGCGGTGCTGCCGGTGACGAACGGCGGGTCCTGCTCGATGGTCCAGGCTGCGGCGTATCCGTCGATGCACCGGCCGGACGCCGCACTTCCATAGCCCCCGCCGAGACGCACCTCCTGGCCGGTCTGCGCCACGATCCGATGGCTCGGGTCCCGGACGACGGCGACGCCGTCGAACCGCTCCGCTGTGTACCCGGCGGGCCAGATCAGTGCCGTGGCGCCGGCGTCGGTGCCCCCGACGATGCAGCCCTCGGCCGTCAGCGACAGCGTCACGATCAGCAGTGCCGACATGCCCGGGTCGCCGTCCCTCCACTGCGACGTCGGCAGCGTCACCGCGACGCCGGTCGACCCGGTCGGGCCGGTGGGCGTGACGACGTCCTGCCCGTGGGGTCGCAAGGTCATGACTGCCACCGCCACGACCGCGACGACCGTCGCGGCGACCCCGAGCGTGGCCACGGTGCGGGCGCGGCGTCGACGACGTCCGCCGCGCACCATGGCGTCGACGTCGAGCCGGTCTGGCGCGACGCTCGACACGGCCGCCTGGAGGAGGTCCTTGACGTGCTGGTCGCTCATGACGGCTCCTTCATCGCATCAGCCACTGCGTGCAGGCCGCGGGCGGTCAGTGCGGCCCTGAGGGAGGCGATCGCCCGGCTCGACTGGGCCTTCACGTTGCCGGGGCTCGTGCCGAGCACGTGCGCCGTCTCCTCCACGGTGAGGTCCTCCCAGTACCGCAGGACGAGGACCGCCCGCTGCCCCGGGGCGAGGTCCCGAAGTGCGTCCACGACGACGTCGCTCTGCTCGAGCGGCTCGGCGCTCGCGGCCTCAGCGGTCTCGGGAACGGCCTCGACCAGCTC
This sequence comes from Candidatus Nanopelagicales bacterium, assembly GCA_038206635.1. Taxonomy (GTDB): domain Bacteria; phylum Actinomycetota; class Actinomycetes; order S36-B12; family CAIYMF01; genus Longivirga. The sequence continues at coordinate 26,021 of JBBRAQ010000023.1, forward strand.
TTCGCGCCGGGCCGGCCGTCGACGATGGTCGAGGTAGAGGTTCACGACGACACGTCGGGCGTAGGCGTCCGGTGATCCTGTGCCCGTCACCCGGTCCCACACCGAGAACATCCGGGTGCAGGCGTCCTGGACGAGGTCGTCGGCGAGGTACCAGTCGCCGCACAGGAGGAACGCCGTCCGGCGGAGCCGGGGTCGCTGGTCGCTGACCCAGCCGCGGAAGTCCGCCTCTGCCGACTGCCTCACCTCGGCATCCTCCTCCCACGTGCCGGCCGCACCGTCCCTGCTGGTGACACGGGATTCGCGACCTGAAAGGTTGCGTCGGTGCCCAAGATCCGGGAGACGTCGCCGATCGTGGGGTCGTCCCGGACAGGAGGCCAGCGACGGTCTCAGAATCTGTGGTCCATTCGTCCCGTTCTGAGCGGGCTTCAGGAGGACGACGGTGCCATCATGCCCGGGTGGCGCCCGACGGGTGCCCCACCGCCACTGGAGGCACTTCATGATCACGGCTACCCGCCACCGCCTGACCCTCGCCGGCGGCCTCGCCCTCTCGGTCCTGGCCCTCACCGCCTGCGGAAGCTCCGCGACCGGCGATGCGACCAGCGCCTCGGGCTCCGCCGTAGCCAGCGCGACGAAGGACGACACGCTCGCCGCGCTCGTGCCCTCCGCGATCGCCTCGACCGGCAAGCTGGTCATCGGCACCGACGCGTCCTACGCCCCGAGCGAGTTCATCGACACCGACGGCAACACGATCATCGGGTTCGACGTCGACCTCGGCAAGGCCATGTCGACCGTCCTCGGCCTGCAGGCCGACTTCCAGAACGCGCCGTTCGACTCGATCATCCCGGGCCTGTCCTCGGGCAAGTTCCAGCTCGGCATCTCCTCGTTCACGGTGAACGCCGACCGCGAGAAGGTCGTCGACATGGTGTCCTACTACCAGGCTGGCACCGGCTGGGCCGTGGCAGCGGGGAACCCCTCGGGCATCAGCCAGGACAACGCCTGCGGCAAGAAGATCGCCGTGCAGAAGGCGACCGTGCAGGTCGACGACATCACCGCCAAGAGCGAGGCCTGCACCAAGGGCGGCAAGGCGGCCATCGACATCCAGCAGTTCCAGGCCCAGAGCGACGCGACGACCGCGCTGGTGAGCGGTCGGGTCGACGCCATGCTCGCCGACTCCCCGGTCGTGGCGTACGCCGTCCAGCAGACCGGCGGCAAGATCGAGGCGCTCGGCCAGGTCTATGACTCGGCCCCCTACGGCGTCGCCGTGCCGAAGGCCGACCCGAAGATGGCCCAGGCAGTGCAGGGCGCCTACCAGAAGCTCATCGACACCGGCGTCTACAAGTCCATCCTCGACAAGTGGGGCGTCGCAGCCGGCGCCATCACCAAGTCCGAGACGAACCCGGTGAAGTGACAGCCCCCGTCACGGAGACACCGGGGCGGACCGAGCCGATCAAGGCCGTCCCGGTGCGCCACCCCGGTCGATGGGTGGCCGTCGTCGTCATCGCCGTCCTGCTGGCGATGTTCATCAACTCCATCGTCACCAATCCCAACTGGGACTGGTCCTTCCAGGCGAAGTGGGCCTTCAGCGACCCGGTCCTCAAGGGCGTCGTCACGACGCTGTGGCTCACCGTGGTGTCGATGCTCATCGGTGTCGTCCTGGGCATCGTCCTGGCCGTGATGCGGCTCTCGCCGAACCCCGTGCTGTCGGGGGTCGCCTGGTTCTACCTGTGGGTCTTCCGGGGCACCCCGGTGCTCGTCCAGCTCTTCATCTGGGCGAACATCGCCGCGCTCTACAAGTCGGTGTCGCTGGGCATCCCCTTCGGCCAGGCGTTCTTCACCTTCGACATGCGCACGCTGGTGCCCAACGCCGCCGCCGCCGTCCTCGGCCTCTCGCTCAACGAGGGCGCGTACATGGCCGAGATCGTGCGCAGCGGGATCCTGAGCGTCGACGAGGGTCAGCGCGAGGCAGCCGAGGCGCTGGGGATGTCGCGGGGTCTCACGCTGCGCCGCATCGTCCTCCCGCAGGCGATGCGGGTGATCGTGCCGCCGACCGGCAACGAGACGATCTCGATGCTCAAGACGACGTCGCTGGTCTCGATCATCCCGTACTACGAGCTCGTGTTCCAGGCCACCGTGATCGGCCAGCGCACGTTCAACCCGTTCCCCATGCTCGTCATGGCGAGCATCTGGTACCTGGCCCTCACCAGCGTCCTGATGCTGGGCCAGTACTACATCGAACGGCACTACGCCAAGGGTGCGGTGCGCAGCCTGCCGCTCACACCGAGACAGAAGCTGATGCGGCGCTTCCGAGGGGCCGGGGGGGCGACATGAACGCCCCTATGGTGCTGGCCGACAACGTCCACAAGTCCTTCGGACGCGTCGAGGTCCTCATGGGCATCGACCTGCAGGTCCAGCCGCGCGAGGTGATGTGCCTCGTCGGTCCCTCGGGCTCGGGCAAGTCGACGTTCCTGAGGTGCATCAACCACCTCGAGCGCATCGACGGCGGGCGGCTCTCCGTCGACGGCCAGCTCGTCGGCTACAAGGAGCGCGGCAACAAGCTCCACGAGATGCGCGAGAACGAGGTGTCGCTGCAGCGCAGGTCCATCGGCATGGTGTTCCAGCGATTCAACCTCTTCCCGCACATGACGGCGCTCGGCAACGTGATGGAGGCGCCGGTCCACGTCAACAAGGTGGGGAAGAAGGAGGCGCGCGACCGCGCACTGTCGTTGCTGGAGCGCGTGGGTCTCGCCGACCGCTCCGCGATGTACCCCGCGCAGCTCTCCGGCGGCCAGCAGCAGCGGGTGGCCATCGCGCGAGCCCTGGCGATGGACCCCAAGCTCATGCTGTTCGACGAGCCGACCAGCGCCCTCGACCCCGAGCTGGTGGGGGAGGTGCTCGACGTCATGCGTGACCTCGCCCAGAGCGGCATGACCATGATCGTGGTCACGCACGAGATGGGCTTCGCCCGTGAGGTCGGGGACTCTCTGGTCTTCATGGACCGGGGCGTCGTCGTCGAGTCGGGGGTCCCGCGCGAGGTGCTGAGCGACCCGAAGCACGAGCGCACCAAGGCGTTCCTGTCCAAGGTCCTCTGACGCCGATCCGCGAGCAACAGCCCTCAGTGCTCACGAACAGCGACCGTGTCGAGCACGTCCGCCGGTGGGAGGCTGAGAGGGGTGACCGGTCTCAGGCGAGCGACGGCACGATGTCTGACCAGATGGCATCCAGGATGTCGGTGGTCGGCCCTTCAGAGTGCGACGTGACTGTCACGAAGGCGTGCTGCCGGGGGGGGCATCACGCTGGGCTGTCCGTAGATCGCATCCGTTCGCCCTGCTGCATCGCGCTCGCACAACCAGACATGGCGGCTGTGGCGGGAGTTCTCCGGATGCGGCTCCGTCGCACCGGTCGCGAGATCTTCCCCTGGGGGTACCGGGCACAGCCGTCACGGCGCGGTCAGTCGTCGAGGGTGAGGGCGCGGACGCGGGCACGAGCCAGCTCCCGGGCGTCCTTGGGGTCCATGTTCCAGGTCTCGGCCCAGCCGTTGCCGGGTTTCTTCGAGCCACTGTTGACCACGTAGGCGGTGACGCCGGCCGCGGTGGCGGGCGGCCAGTCCTGGGTGACCAGGATGCGCTCGACGGCGTCGAGGACGCGGCCGACGCGGCGGACCGAGGTGTCGAGGCCGAATCGGGGGATCGCCGCGGCGTAGGTGAGCGGACGATCACCCCGGGAGAAGGCGTCGGTCTTGACGTATTCGAGGAGCGGAGCCATCCAGCGCTCGGCCACCTCGTGCTCGTTGACCGTGTGGGTGAACTTCGGGTTCATGTCGCAGATCCCGCAGGTGCCGCCGGACGCAGGGGTTTCCATACGCTCAAACCTATCCTCGTGGTCCAGTGGGGCTCCGCTCGGCCCATGTTCCGGCGAACGTCACCGGCTCTGCACCTGCCCGTCGGACGGCGTACACCGCTACGTGGGCGGCGTCTTTCGGCGCTCACCTGCCTCGCGCCCGGGCTTCTTCTCACGGTAGAGGGCGAGGTCGGCCCGTCTCAGGGCGTCCGTGGGGTCATGCCCGTGGTCGGCCATGGCGACGCCGATGCTCAGGGTCGGAAGGATCTGCTCGCCCGCCACGACGAGCGGCCGCGTCACGGCGTGGACGATCTTGGCGGCGAGGTCCGCCGCCGCCGCGTCGTGGATCGCGGACGCGACGACGGCGAACTCGTCCCCGCCGATCCGGGCGACGAGGTCCCCGGCCCGGATGGCTCCGCTCGGCCGGTCGGCGACGGCGCGGAGCACGTGGTCCCCGGCCTCGTGACCGAGCAGGTCGTTGTAGGTCTTGAGCCCGTCGAGTGCGCAGTACAGGACGGCGACGTGGTCCCCGGTCCGGGGCGTGCGGCCGAGCGTCTCGACGAGGGCGTCGTCGAGACGCTGCCGGTTGGGCAGGCCGGTGAGCGGGTCCTGCAGTGCCTGGCGGGCCAGCCGGTGCCTGGTCTCGACCCGGTCGCTGACGTCGCGCCAGGTGAAGGACAGCCCGTCCTCGACCTTGACCGCCCTGTTGTCGGACCAGCGGATCCCCTGGCCGGTGATCTCGCTGGGGTACGGGAAGTCGTCGAGGACCAGAGGCTCGCCGTTCTCCACGACGCCGATGTAGGCGTCGAGGAGGCCCGACGAGGCGTGCCGGGAAGCAGAGTGAGCAGCGTCGTCGCGAGCAGCTCGTCCCGGCTGAGCCGGGTGGCCACGCACGCCGCCTCGTTCGCGTCGATATGCCCGAAGTCGACGATCGCCCCGTCGTCGTCGCGGAGCGCGCCCATCAGCACCCACGGATCGAGCAGCGCGTCGATGACGCCGCGCAACCGTAGCTGGGCGATCAGCGCCGTCTCCCGCGCCACCACCACCTCGGTGATATCGACGATGAAGGCCAGGAGCGTGATCACCGCTCCACCCTCGTCGTGGATCCCGCCGACGGTCATGTCGCCGTGCACGACGTGCCCGTCGGTGTGGACGTAGCGCTTGCCGAGCCGGTAGGAGGCGAGCTCACCGGACACGACGCGTTCGAGGAGCGAGGCACCGGTGTCGAGGTCGTCGGGTGGGTGATGACGTGGAAGCGCAGCCGATCAGCTCGGTGGCCTCGCGTCCGAACAGGGTGCAGGCGGCCCGGTTGACCTCGAGGACTCGCCCGTCGGGATCCACCAGGCACATCGCCACGGCGAGCTCTGGGCGGCGAGCTGGAACCGGTCGATGTCACGGGCCAGGGTGGACGTGGACCTCGTCGGCCGCTCCTCCCCTCCGGGATGCAGGGCCGGCCCGGGTGTCGGCGTCGGGTCGAGGACACGATCGGGTGCCGCGTCGCCCTCGTCGGTCCTGCCGCGACCGGCCGCCATCAGCTCTCCGTCGTGGTAGCTCGGAGACTCCAGGTAGGCCACCGTCGGAAGGCGTGGCCCGGTGACCGGGCGGCCACCCCGCCGGCCGGGCGTCAGGTCGTGGTCGTCCCGGCGTCGGGCGGACCGGCCGCGGCAGCGGTGGCCCCAGCGGCAGCTGCAGCGCCGGCGGAGGCCTGCTCCGCCGCCAGGAGCCGCGCCATCACCTTGCGCGCCTTGGCCACGCCGGCGTCCTGGCCGATGAGGACGTCGGACTCCCCGACGGGTCGCGACTGCAGCCCGATCTCCTGCCACGCCAAGGCGTCCGCGTCCTCCTGCAGCACGGTCCGCAGCCCCGCGACGAGCTCGTCGGTGGCCCACTGCTGGTCGATGCCGAAGTTGCGTGAGAACGCGTAGAAGTAGTGCGAGGTGCGGGCGTCGATCGGGGTGATGCCGTTCATCACCGTGATGAGGAAGCCCTCCTCGCGCGGGCGCCCTTGCCCGGTGATCCCGGAGTGCAGGGCATGAAAGCCCGGGGCGTGGAACTCCGTGCGGTGGAAGCGGTCGTAGAGGCCCTCGGTCGCCATGGTGCTGGCGTAGAGCGGGGGAGCGGCGACGCCGGGCATGAGGCGGTCGGCCGTCACCACGTGGCCCTCGACCTCGACCGTGAGGCCGTGTTCGTAGATGTAGTCATCGCCGACGGTCGTGGTGTGGATGAACGACTCGTGGGTGAGGTCGAGGAGGTTGTCGTGGATGAGGTCCGCGCGGCACTCGAACCGGAACGAGTGGGTGACCGTCGCCCACCCCGGGTCGGCCATCCAGTGCGTGTCGGGCACGAGGGAGACGTCGGCCGCCTCCCGGACTCCGGTCCAGACCCAGATCCAGCCGTCCTTCTCCACCACGGGGAACGGCCGCACGAACGCGCGCTTCGGGATGATCTCCTGCGCCGGCACGCGGACGCAGACGCCGTCGCAGTCGAACGTGAAGCCGTGGTACCCGCACTCGATCGAGTCGCCGACGACGCGACCCGGCGAGAGCGGGTAGCCGCGGTGCGCGCAGCGGTCCTCGAGGGCGACCGCGCCGCCGCCCTGCTTGCGGAAGAGAACGACGGGAATCTCGCAGATCGTGCGGCGGACCGGCTCCCGGGAGACCTCCGACGACCAGGCCGCGACATACCAGGCGTCGAGGATGTGCACGGCGTCTCCCGTAGTCAGTGGATCCGGGCCGGCAACGTAGGAGTGGCCGGGCGCGCTGTCAAGGGTCGGGCCGGCGAGGACAGGGCCATCCCGTCTAGTGCCGGCTCTGCCGGCGGCGACGGAGCGCCTCGCGGATCGGGGGCACGTGCGTGCCCTCTGCTGCGAGCCGGGTCCGCAGCCGGTGGCGAGTGCGGAGGAACCCGACGAGCCCGATCGTCCAGAACAGGTACTGCACCGAGAGTGCGACGCGGAACCCGCCCAGGGTGTACGCCGTCCCGTCGCCGACGAGGTCGAGGACGAGGCCGACGAGCAGGATCGTGAGCAGCGCCGAGACGAACCCGCCGATGTTGACGATGCCGGTGGCGGTGCCGAAGCGGTGCGGCGGGATGAACGTCCGCGCGTAGTCGAAGCCGATCAGCGACCCCGGGCCGCACACACTGAGGACCAGCACGAGGACCACGAGCAGCCACCACGGCGCCGGGCCGGGCTGGAGCAGCACGATCGCCCAGATTCCCATGGTGGAGAAGACGATCCCGAGGACGAGCCAGGAGCGCCGCAGTGGATGGCGCGACACCAGGACGCCGATGACGGGGCCGGCGATCATGCCCGAGATCGTCAGGATCGTGAACAGGACTCCTGCGCTCTGGCGGGTGAGACCCTCGCCGGCGACGAGGAACGGGTACCCCCACAGGAGGAGGAACACGGTGCTGGAGAACTGCGTCGTGAAGTGGGTCCAGAGGCCGAGGCGGGTGCCGGGATGGCGCCAGACCTCGATGAGGTCGTGCCGCACCTGCGCCCAGGACGGCGACGTCTCGCCTGAGGTCGAGCCGTCGGGCGAGTCGCGGACCACGGCCAGGGTGAGCATCAGCGCGAGCACCGACATCGACGCAGCGGCGAGGAAGGCGGGCGTCCACCCTGACGCGTGCAGCAGTGCGACGAGCGGGATGACACTGAGGATCTGCCCGGTCTGACCCACGAGTCCGGTGACCTGGGTGAGCACCGGCACCTGGCGCGGTGCGAACCACGAGGCGACGAGGCGCAGCACGCTGATGAACGTCATCGCGTCGCCGGCACCGACAAGGATGCGCGCGAGGATCGCGGCGGGGAACGAGTGCGCGAGTGCCAGGGACAGCTGACCGAGTGCCATCAGCGCCGCGCCGGCCGCCACCATGGTGCGCGGCCCGACCCGGTCGAGGAGCAGCCCGACCGGCACCTGCATGGCGGCGTACACCAGGAGCTGGACGACGGCGAAGGTCCCGAGGAGGCCGGCGGAGATGTCGAACCTGGTGGCGGCCTCGAGCCCCGTGACGCCGAGAGAGGTCCGCTGCAGGACGCCGACGGTGTAGGCGGCGACGGCGACGCCCCACACGAGCCAGGCACGTGCCGGGGTCCGCTCCACCGTCCTATCCTGCGCGCCTCGCGGCCCGTCGCCCCGCTCGGGTGCGCTCGCCGGACGAGCGTCCCGGCGTCAGGATGAGGCGGGGGCTGCGGGGCTGGGTCAGTTCCTGGGGGCTCCCGCCGCGGTGTAGGCGGTCTTGGACGTCGTGAAGAAGTCGATCGCCGCGAAGCCCTGCTCGCGCGGGCCGTGGCTGGAGTCGCCGCGACCACCGAAGGGGACGTGGAAGTCGACGCCGGCGGTCGGGAGGTTGACCATCACCATGCCCGCCTTGGAACTGCGGCGGAAGTGCGAGGCGGTGGCCAGGTCGGTCGTGCAGATGCCGGCGCTGAGGTTCATCGTGCTGGCGTTGGCCGCGGCCAGCGCCTCGGCGTAGTCCGCCACGCGGATGACGGAGACGACAGGACCGAACACCTCCTCGCGGTTGATGGTGTCCGCCGCCGACGTCCCCAGGACGAGGGCCGGTGTCATGTAGTGACCGGTGGCGTCACGCTCGACGACCTCGCCCCCGACGACGTCGCCGCCCTCGGCGCGCGCGATCTCGAGGTAGCGCAGGTTCTGGGCGAGCTGCGAGGGATCGACGACCGGACCCATGTCGATGCCCGCACCCCGGGCGTCTCCGGTGGACCACCGGTCGAGGCGCGCGCGCACCGCGTCGACGAGCCGGTCGTGGATGGCGTCGGTGACCACGACGACGGAGGACGCCGTGCACCTCTGTCCGGTCGACCCGAACCCGCCCTGCACGACGCAGTCAGCCGCGATGTCGATGTCGGCGTCGTCGACGACGACGAGAGGGTTCTTGCCGCCGAGCTCGAGCTGCACCTTGCGCCCGAGCGGCGCGGGTGCGTCGAGGATCCCGCGCCCGACGGAGACCGAGCCGGTGAACGTGACGCCGTTGACGAGTGCGTCGGTCGTGAGCACCGGTCCGACGACGGAGCCGCGTCCGAGCACCAGGTTCAGCGCCCCTGCCGGGAGGCCGGCGCGGTTGAGGATGTCGACGAGCTCCCAGGCGCTGCCCGGCACGAGCTCGGCGGGCTTGAACACGACGGTGTTGCCGAACGCGAGGGCCGGCGCGATCTTCCAGGCCGGGATCGCGATCGGGAAGTTCCACGGCGTGATCACGCTGATGACGCCGAGCGGCTCACGGGTCACCGACACCTCGACGCCGGGGCGCACGGAGTCGAGCACGTGGCCGTGCGGGGCGAGGACGGCGCCGGCGAAGTACTTGAGGATCTGCCCGGCGCGCACCACCTCGCCGCGAGCCTCGGGAAGCGTCTTGCCCTCCTCCTGGGCGAGGAGGTCGCCGAGCTCGCCGGCGCGCGCGAGAACCTCGGTGCCTGCCTTGTCGAGCACCTCGGACCGCTGCCAGGGGGTCGTGCGGGACCAGGAGGGGAACGCCTCGGCCGCTGCGGCGAGGGCCGCTCGGGCCACCTCGGCGTCCACCTGTCCGAACTCGCGGACGACGTCTGAGGTGTCGGAGGGGTTGAGGTCGGGGTGCGTGCCGTCGCCGAGGACCGGCGACCCGCCCACGACCGATGCGATCTGCCGGCTCATCCGTGCTCCTGAATCTCGGGTGGTGCGTCGTCGGTCCCTGCTGCGTCGTCGGTCTGACCCTAGACGCCCTCGCCGAGCGGCCCTGTGTCAGCGGGACGACAGTCCCTGGCGGGTGTCGGCGAGCCTGAGCCCGGCCCGTCCCCCGCCGACTCTGGCATGGTGACCCGGTGACGGAGGCGCCCCGACCGCTGACCCTCGAGGAGGCCCGCGACCGTGCGGCGCTGCTCCATGTGTCGGCGTACGACATCGACCTCGATCTCACGCGCGGGGACGAGGTCTTCGGGTCGCGCACGGTCGTGCGCTTCCGCTGCCACCAGCCCGGCGCCTCGACGTTCGTGGAGCTGCGCGCCGTGCGCCTCGTCGGCGCCACGCTCAACGGCGTCCGGCTCGACGACGGCCTCCTCACGGCGAACCGCCTCACCCTCCCGGACCTCGCTCCCGACAACGAGCTCGTCGTCGACGCAGAAGTCGCCTACGCCAGCACCGGCGACGGCATGCAGCGCTACGTCGACCCGCTCGACGGCGAGGTCTACGTCGCGGCCCACCTCGGCGTGGACTACGCGCAGCGGGTGTTCGCGAACTTCGACCAGCCCGACCTGAAGGCGGCCATCACCGTGCACGTCACGGCGCCCGGGGGCTGGACCGTGGTGGCCAACGGCATCCGTGACGTCGGCAGCGCGGGCGCCGGAGGTGACGCTGCACCACAGGGTCGGTGGGACTTCGCGCCGACCCAGGTGATCTCGACGTACCTGGTCACCGTCGTCGCGGGGCCGTTGCACAGCGTGGCGATCGAGCACTGCGGTATCCCGTTCGCGGTCCACTGTCGCGCGTCGCTCGCCGTCCACCTCGACGCGGAGGCGCCCGAGATCCTCGCGATCACGACGGCCTGCTTCGACCGCTACGGCGAGATCTTCGACGAGCCGTACCCCTTCGACTCCTACGACCAGGCGTTCGTGCCCGAGCTGAACTGGGGCGCGATGGAGGCGCCGGGGTGCGTCCTCTACCGCGACGACCTCGTCTTCCGCTCCGCCGTCACCGAGGACGACCGGCTCACCCGTGGAGTCGCGATCGCCCACGAGATGGCGCACATGTGGTTCGGCGACCTCGTCACCATGCAGTGGTGGGACGACATCTGGCTCAGCGAGTCCTTCGCCGACTACATGGGCTTCCGCGTGCTCGCCGAGTCGACCCGCTTCACCACCACCTGGACGTCGTTCGCCATGGTGTCCAAGGCCTGGGGGTACGACGCCGACCAGCGACCCTCGACGCACCCCGTCGCGCCTGAGGCCGTCGACGTCGCCGACACCGAGAGCGCGCTGGCCAACTTCGACGGCATCTCCTACGCCAAGGGCGCGTCGGTGCTCCGCCAGCTCGTCGCCTGGCTGGGCGAGGACGCGTTCCTCTCCGGCATCAACGACTTCCTGACCAAGCACCGCTTCGGTGTGGGCACCCTGTCCGACGTGCTGGACGCCCTGGGCCGGCAGTCCGGCACCGACGTCGGCGAGTGGTCGCGTCGGTGGCTGCGCACCTCCGGCGTCGACACCCTCCGCGTCACCCGCGAGCCGGGCGGGCTGATGATCGGGCAGTCCGGCGACCGTCCGCACCACGTGGCCCTCGGCCTGTACGACCGGGCGTCCGACGACCCGACGACGTTGGTGCTGCGGCGTCGCGAGCTCGTCGTCCTGCCCGACGGCAGCTCCGCCACCCACGTCGCCGACCGGCCGGGCGAGGACCCGGCCGACCTCGTCCTGCTCAACGACGGGGACCTGACCTACGCCAAGGTCCGGCTCGACCCGGCGTCGTCGGTCGCGGTCCTGCAAGGCCTGTCCTCGCTCGAGGACCCGCTCAGCCGCGCCGTGGTGTGGAACTCCCTGCGCGACCGGGTGCGCGACGGCGGCCTCGCGCCCCTCGACCATCTCGAGCACATCACCCGCCACCTTCACCGGGAGGACGACGTCTCCATCGTCGAGGCGGTGCTGGCGTTCGCCCGCCGTACGGTCGCCGACCGCTACCTCGCCGACGACGTCCGGGCGTCGGCGCTGCGGTCCCTGGGGGAGTCCTGCCGCGCGATCCTGGCGCGCGAGGACCAGGGGCCGGCGTCGGGGATCCGGTTGGCGGCCGTCCGCTGGGCGGTCGACTCCGCCGGGGCCGACGACGTGGGCACGGTGCGTGCCTGGCTCGCGGCAGGGCGTGTCCCGGGCGGCCCCGAGCTGGACGTGGACCTCCGCTGGCGCATGCTCGCCAGGTTCGCCGTCCTCGGTGCTCTGAGTACATCCGAGATCGGCGACGAGCTCGGGCGCGACGGCGGCGGCTCGGCGCAGCTGGGTGCCCTTCGCTGTCGTGCGTCCCGTCCCGACGCCGCCGCGAAGGCCGAGGCGTGGGCACTGATGTTCGACGACGGGCCCGAGTCGCGGGCGCCGTCGACGTACTCGGTGGTCGCCACCGCGCAGGGGTTCTGGCAGCCGGAGCAGCGCGACCTGCTCGCTCCCTTCGTCGGGCGCTGGTTCCCCGCCGTCGTGGAGGTGGCCGCCCGCCGCGGAGCCGCGGTGGGCTCGGCGATCACCACCCACGGGTTCCCGTTCCACACGGTCGACGCCGCGACGCTCGGGCACGCCGTGGCCTCCCTCGCCCGCCCGGACCTGACCGCTGCGCTGAGACGCGACCTCGCCGACCAGGTCGACGACTATCGCCGAGCCCTCCGAGTCCGGGCCCTGCACAGGTGAGGCCGGATGCGGATGCGGATGCGGGAACATCGCCGTCGGCGCGGCGTGTTGGCCCGGTATGACCCTCCTCGGAACCACCGGCGCGACCGGCCGTCTCGGCGGCAAGGTTGCCCAGCGGTTGGCGGACACCGGCGTGCGCCAGCGGCTCATCGTCCGCGACCCGTCGCGGGCGCCGCGCCTGGACGGCGCCGAGGTCGCGCAGGCCACCTATGGCGACGGTGAGGCCGTACGCCGGGCGCTCGAGGGGGTCGACGTCGCACTCATGGTGTCTGCTGCTGAGTCCAGCCGTCGCGTCGAGGAGCACGCCTCGTTCATCGACGCCGCGGTCCGTGCCGGCGTCGCGCACCTCGTGTACGTCTCGTTCCTCGGTGCCGGCCAGGATGCGACCTTCACCCACGCACGCGAGCACTGGGCGACCGAGCAGCTGATCAGCGCGAGCGGCCTGGAGTTCACCTTCCTGCGGGACTCCCTCTACGCCGACTTCGTGCCGCTCATGGTCGGTGCGGACGGTGTGATCCGCGGTCCCGCGGGCGACGGCCGCGCCGGCATCGTCGCGATCGACGACATCGCCGACGTCGCGGCCGAGGTCCTGCGCGACCCGTCGTCGCACCGCGACGTGGCCTATGACCTGACCGGGCCCGAGGCTCTCACGATGACCGAGATGGCCGCGATCATCAGCGCCACGACAGGGCGCCAGGTCAGGTTCGAGGACGAGACGCTCGATCAGGCCTACGCCTCGCGGGAGTCCTACGGGGCGCCCCGCTGGGAGGTCGATGCCTGGGTGTCGAGCTACACCGCCATCGCGGCCGGCGAGATGGCCGAGGTCAGCCGTGCGGTCGAGGACATCACCGGTCACGTCGCGACGCCGTTCGCCGCCCTGCTCCACCGCTGAGCCGGCGCCAGAACATCGGGCCGGTCAGGGGCTCTCGCTGCCGACGGGGACGAGCTCGAAACCTGCCGCGAGCACACGTTCGAGCGCGTCGACGACATCGGCGTCGAAACGCACCCCGCGGCCCTCGGCCAGCACGGCTCGGGCCCGTTCGACGCCAGGTGCGCGGCGGTAGGGACGCTCATGGGCCATGGCGTCGAACGTGTCCGCGACCGCGATGATGCGCGCCTCGAGCAGCACGTCGTCGCCGACGAGACCCCTCGGGTAGCCCGAGCCGTCGATCCGTTCGTGGTGCTGACGGATCATCTCCGCGATCGGCCACGGCCAGGGGAAGCGACCGACGATCTGGTAGCCGGTGTCGGGATGGCGCCGCAGCACCTCCCACTGGGCCGGTGTCAGCCGCTCGTCCGTCGCGAGGATCTCGTGGTCGATGGCGATCTTGCCGAGGTCGTGGATGGACGCCCCGAGGACAAGCCCCTTCAGCCGGTGGTCGTCGAGCCCGAGCTCTCGGCCGATGGCCTCGGACAGCGTGCCGACCTGCGACTGGTGCCCGGCCGTGTAGGGGTCCCTCGACTCGACGGCCGCGGCCAGCGCGAACACGCTGCTGCTCAGTGCCTCGGCGAGGCGAACCGAGTCGCGGAGGCGGGCCAGGCCGTACCCGAGGTCGGCCGCGAGGTCGTCGAGCAGCGAGTGGGCGACCAGGTCGAAGGCCCGGGCCTCCGCGGCGTAGACCATGAGGGCGCCGTCGATCCTCCCGTCGATGAGCACCGGCAGCGCGATCGTGGACCGGAACCCGTGACGCAGGGCCATCTCGCGCCAGGGCAGATGGTCGGTGTTGGTCTCGAAGTCGTCCACCACCTGGGTGGTCCGGGTCCGGATGGCGCGGCCCGTGGTGCCCTGGCCGGACAGGTTGTCCTCCCACGAGATGGCGAACTCCTCGAGGTACCCACCGTGCGTTCCGGAGATCGCCGCGACGGCCACCGACTTCGTTTCGTCGTCCACCGCCCTGCCGTACCAGGCGAAGACGTACTCGCCGGCCTCGACGACGGTGTCGCACATCTGCTGCAGGAGCCCCAGCTCGTCGTCGGCCCGGACGAGGACTGCGTTGCCACGGGAGAGCGTGGTGAGTGCGCGCAGCGCAGCCGCCTTCTCGTGCGTGTCGCGCAGGGCCACGACGGATCCGGTGATGGCGCCGCCGGCGTCGAGCAGGAGGCGGGCGCGAACCGCGCACACCCGGAAGTCGCCGGCCCGGGTGCGGAACCGGCACGGGATGTCCTCGACGGCGGCGCCGTCGTACACGCTCGCCAGGATCCGGTTGACCTCCTCGAGGTCGTCGGGGTGCACGAGCGACCGGGCAAGGACTCCCTGCACGTCGTCGGGGTACCAGCCGAGCAGTTCCGTGACGGTCGGGGAGATCCACTCGATCACACCGTCCACGTCGGTCTGGCAGACGACGTCGGAGGCGTTGTCTGCGATGAGGCGGAAGCGGCGCCACGACTCGGTGTCTCCGTCGCTGTCGGTGGGCGGAGCGACGACGGCAGCGGATACGGGCATCCCAGCACCTCCTCCCGACGCGACTTCTCGAGCACACGAGCGGTCGAGGCAGAACGCGGCGCCGTCGACCATGAGGCAGCACGGTCGTGACGCCCCACCTCAGTCTCGGCACAGTCGGCGTGCGGACTGCAGCGTCTGGGGCTGCTCTTGACCAAGTCGAGAGATTCGCCTGCCGATGTGACTCGGCGTAGCCGGTGGTGTGGACTCTGCCGTCGAGCGGCCGGGGTGCACGGCGCCGGTGGCGCCGCGCACCCGCCTCGACGTGGAGCACGCCGGAGAGGAACATGCGCCCTGGCCGCGGACTGCACCGGGGTACAGCGAGTTCCGCATCGGCTGACCTGCCGGTGCGCACCACCGGCAGATGGGCGTATGACGTGAGGGCCGTCGTCTTCCGAGGACCGGGCATCCCGCTCGACGTCACCGAGGTCCACCTCGACCCGCCCGGTCCGCGCGAGGTCCTCGTGCGCATCGCCGCGGCCGGCGTGTGCCACAGCGACCTCCACGTCATCCGTGGCGAGTGGGACCGCCTCGTCCCGGTCGTCCTCGGGCACGAGGGCTCGGGGACGATCGTCGACATCGGCACCGACGTCGTCGGGCTCGCGATCGGCGACCACGTGGTGCTGTCGTGGATCGCCCCGTGCGGGGTGTGCCGTCAGTGCCTCGCCGGTCGCGAGGCGCGGTGCGAGGAGGCGGCGAGCATCGTCGGTCCGCTCGGGGTGCTGCCCGACGGCACCTCGCGGATGTCGATCGACGGGGAGCCGGTGCACCACTACCTCGGGGTCTCCTCGTTCGCTGAGTACGCCGTCGTCCCGGCGAGCGGTGCGATCAAGGTCCGCACGGACGCACCCCTCGACCTCGTCGCACTCGTCGGCTGCGCCGTCGCCACGGGCATCGGCGCGGTGCGCAACACCGCCGGCGTCGAGCCTGGCTCGACCGTCGTGGTCATCGGGTGCGGCGGCGTCGGCCTCAGCGTCGTGCAGGGCGCTCGTCTCGCCGGCGCCGCACGGATCGTCGCCGTCGACCTGCGCGGGGAGAAGACCGAGCTTGCCCTGACCCTCGGAGCAACCGACGCCGTGACGGTGACCCGCGATGACATCGGCGCGCGGATGCGCGACCTGCTCCCCGACGGCGTCGACTACGCCTTCGACGCGATCGGCCACCCGAGCACGACCGAGGCAGCGATTCGCATCCTCGGGATCGGTGGCTCGGCCGTGGTCGTGGGGCTCCCGCCGAAGGACTCGTCGGCGTCGTTCGACCCGCTCCGGCTCGCCGAGCTCGACCAGCGGATCCTCGGCTCCAACTACGGCGGCATCCGCCCGGCGATCGACATCCCCGAGATCGTCGACCTCGTCGTCAGCGGCGATGTCCTGGTGGAACCGATGGTGTCCGGTCGCCGCCCCCTGGCCGAGGCCGCCCAGGCCCTCGAAGCCCTCGCCACCGGCGAAGCCCTCAGAACCCTCCTCATCCCCTAGCAGTTCGCAACGTTCTGCCTCTCCTCGGGCAGAACCGCGCAGTCGAACTACGTTCTCCTTCCCTTAGGGAAGAACGGGGCAGTTGAACTGCGTTCTGGCTCCCACAATCGTGATCTTGTGGGGCGTCGGGCGGGACGCCGTAACGGTGGCACCCAGCCGCGAGCGTCGCTACGCCCGCTCGGCCCCCACTCGCTGGAGGATGGCGCGGGAGGCGGTTGCGACGCGACGCGCCCGCAACCGGTCCGCGAGCCCGTCGTCGGACACCTCGGAGCGGCGGCTCCAGGCCGCCCAGGCCCTCGGCGTGGCCGAGACCCTCAGGCCGCAGTTACGGCACGCGGCCGACCGCACGATCGGCTCGGTCGCTCCGGCCACGAACCACGCGATCTCGATCGCTTCGCCGCAGAAGATGCAGCCCACGGAAGGTTCGACGGGTTCGCCGACCGAGACGGCGGGCTTCGGAGCGCGTCGTCGTAGCGTGGCGGGAGCCGGTGCACGTGCCACTCCGACCCGGACCGGCACGAGCGATCCGACCCGGACCCGGACCGGACCTCCGACGCCGCTACTCATGATGACGCCGCCGAGATGGCGGAGCCGGGGGACGGGGACGGATCCTCTGCCTGGAGGCGATCCAGCCGGCTGACCGCGGCCAGGGCGTGTCCGGAGTCGTCGATACGGCGCTCAGTGACCCGGATCCCGTCCGGCCGCACGCAGTCGTTGACGGCGCGCAGCAGCTGGCGGGAGCGAGCGGGCGGGCCGTCGTACTCGCTCGCGTCGAGGACGACCAGGGTGTGGTCGGCGCGGTTGTCGCGCGGGGCCCGTCGGTGTACGAACCAGACGGGGGCGCGGAGCTCCTCGCCGGCGGAGGCGCACGAACCCAGGCAGTCGTGCCCGAATCCGGCGAGCACCTCGCCCAGCGAGATGTCCGGGGAGAGCTGGGCGCGCGGCGCCCAGCTGAGTGGCGGTGTGATGGTCATGGCGATCCCCTGGACGGGTGGTCACCGGACGTTCGCGTGAGCGAGAGCTCAGGGAGCACGGCGGCGGACGGCCGAGCTCATTACGAACTGGTTGACGGTCTCAACGGCTCGCACCCTACGCCCCACCCCGAGGCCCGGAGACCAGTGCCAGGGAGTTGGCGGGTTGTTTACCGGGAGTTGGCGGCCGACGTCGTTCCTCAGCCGAGCACCGTGCCGAAGAGGTGCCCCACGGCGTAGGTGAAGGCGAGGCCCGCTGCCCCGCCGAGGACGATGCGCAGCACGGCGATGCGGGGCCGGCTCCCTCCGATGCGCGCGCTCGCGGCACCTGCGGTCCCGAGAGCGAGCAGGACGGCGACCACAGTCACCGGCACCCGCAGGGACTCCGGCGACAGCATCATGGCGAGCAACGGGAGCAGAGCGCCGAGCGTGAACGCGAAGGCCGATGCGGACGCTGCCTGGAGCGGGCTGGCGATGTCGTCCGGGTCGAGGTTGAGCTCGGCGTCGAGGTGCGCGGCCAGAGCGTCGTGCTCCATCAGCTCGGAGGCCACGATTGCCGCCGTTGCCGAGGTCAGGCCCTTGGCCTGGTAGATGCTCGCAAGCTCGGCCTCCTCGCCGACAGGCGACGCCGCGAGCTCCTGCCTCTCAAGGTCGATCATGGCGTGCTCGCTGTCCTTCTGGCTGCTGACCGACACGTACTCGCCCAGCGCCATCGACACCGCACCCGCGACGAGCCCAGCCATCCCGGCGGTGATGATCGCTCCCCGGGACGACGTCGCTCCAGCGACACCCACGACGATCCCGGCGACCGAGACGATGCCGTCGTCGGCACCGAGGACACCGGCTCGCAGCCAGTTCATCCGGCCCGTCCGGCCACGCGTGTGCGGTTCCGCCGACGTCGCCGTCAGGCGCTCTGCCATGTCATCGACCTCGTCATCCTCTCACCACGCCGACTGTCGATCGCGCCGCGAGCGAGGTCCCGGGCCACGAGCACGACGCCCTCCGGAGCTCCTCGGTCGCGAGGACCCACCGGGCCGGTGCCCCCCGGACCGGACGACATCGACCCTACGCCGCACTCCGACTCGGTGCGCCGGCTCGATCTCGCCCGAGCCGAGTGGCCGCGACACCGCCCTCGTCCGGCTGGAGAAGGACGCCGTTCGCAGGCGGCCGTCGGGCGCGGAGGCAACGGGCCTACGCTTAGGCGATGGCTCCCTGAGGACGCAGCACGTGGGAGCCCACTCATCTCGATCACTGAACTCGAAGGAGAACACGAATGGGCATCCGACTGGGCGATCTGGCTCCCGACTTCACCGCGGAGACCACCGAGGGCTCGATCAACTTCTATGACTGGAAGGCCGGCAAGTGGGCCGTCTTGTTCAGCCACCCCGCTGACTTCACCCCGGTCTGCACCACCGAGCTCGGCCGTACGTCCGCGCTCAAGGGCGCGTTCGACGAGCGCGGCGTCAAGGCGATCGCCGTGTCGGTCGACCCGATCGAGGATCACCTCAAGTGGGCCAAGGACATCGGCGAGGTCGGCGGCACCGACCTCAACTTCCCGATCATCGCCGACTCCGACCGCGCCGTCGCGGAGCTGTACGACATGATCCACCCCGGCGAGGGCGACTCCTCCACGGTGCGTTCAGTGTTCATCATCGACCCGGCCAACAAGGTCCGTCTCACGCTGACCTACCCCAAGTCGGTCGGTCGCAACTTCGACGAGATCGTGCGCGTGATCGACGCCCTGCAGTTGACGGACGCGTTCCCCGTCTCGACACCGGCGGACTGGACGCCCGGCGAGCGCGTCATCGTCTCCCCGGCGATGTCGACCGACGACGCCAAGACGCGCTTCGGCGACGTCGAGGAGGTCAAGCCCTACCTGCGCTGGACTCCTCAGCCAAAGGCCTGACGACGGCGCAGGCTCGAGGTGCGACGGCCGGGAATCCCTGGGCCTGAGGCACATCGAGCGACGCACTGAGAAGAGCGACGAGCCCGGCACGCACTGCGTGCCGGGCTCGTCGCGTTCTGGAGGTGCGTTCTGGAGGCCGTCGACCGGACTAGGCGACCGGGTAGTCGGTGTACCCCTTCGCGCCCGGCGTGTAGAACGTCGTGTAGTCCGCGTCGTTGAGCGGGAGGTGGTTCGCGAGACGGTTCACCAGGTCGGGGTTGGTGAGCGCCGGACGGCCGAAGGCGATGAGGTCGGCACTGCCGTCGACGAGCGCCTGCTCCGCGGTCTCGCCGGTGAAGCCGCCTGAGGCGATGTAGACACCGCCGAAGGCCGTGCGCATCTCCTGCTTGAACTCCACGGGCACCGCGGGGGCGCCCATGGACGAGTGGTCGACGAGGTGCAGGTAGGCAAGGTCGAGCTTGCCCAGAGCGGTGACGAGCTCGACGTACTGCGCCTCGACCCCGTCGAATGCACCGGTCGAGTTGAACGCGCCGAGGGGCGAGAGGCGGATGCCGACGCGTTCGGCTCCGATCTCGTCGACGACGGCGCGGGTGACCTCGAGGGCGAAGCGGTTGCGTGCGTCGGCGCTGCCGCCGTAGCCGTCGGTGCGGGTGTTGACGTTGGCGTTGAGGAACTGCTCGATGAGGTATCCGTTGGCGGCGTGCAGCTCGACGCCGTCGAAGCCAGCCTCGATCGCGGCACGGGCCGACGTCGCGTACTCGGCGACGGTGACGGCGATCTCGGCCTCGGTGAGGGCATGCGGGGCTGATGCCGGCTGCGGGCCGTCGGTGTCGGTGACGACGTCCTCGGGCATGGCGACCGTGGTCGGGCCGACGACGCGGGCGCCGGCGGGCAGGCTCGCCACGTGCGAGGCGCGGCCGGTGTGCATCAGCTGGACGACGATCGTGCCGTCGGCCGCGTGCACGGCGTCGGTGACGACGCGCCACGCGGAGATCTGCTCGGCGCTGTAGAGGCCGGGGATGCGCGCGTAGCCGAGGCCGTCGGGCGAGGGTGAGGTGCCCTCGGTGATGATGAGGCCGACGGTGGCGCGCTGCGTGTAGTACTCCGCCATCAAGGCGTTGGGCGTGTGGTCGGCGTCGGCCCGGTTACGGGTCATCGGCGCCATGACGATGCGGTTGCTGAGGGCGATGGTTCCGAGCTTGAACGGGTCGAACAGCATGCGGTGACTCCAAGGGCAGATGACCGGCGAGAAGGACGTCCCGCCTCCGTGACAGCAGAGGAGGCAGGATTCAATCTTCAACTATCACCGTGGGCCGGGTATTCCCGGTCAGCACCTTGGGGTCCGCTCACCCTCGCTTGCGGGGAGCCGCTGCACCTGCAGCTCGAGGGCTGCCCCCGCCGCCTCGGTGCGAGGCGGCGTGCGGCAGGTCCAGCCGCATGAGGAACGACAGACTGGCGTGGGGATCGGGCACCTCGGCGGCCTGGATGAACCCCCGTGCCACGTAGAAGGACTCGCGGCTGGCCAGGCACTCGAGCAGCACCGTGCCGCCGCCGTACGTCGCGAGCCGTGCGACGGCTGCGTCGACGAGCGCCTTCCCGACGCCGGTGCCCTGTATCTGGGGCTCGACCGCGACGCGGCTGATCCACGCGTGGTCGGCGTGGGCGGCGTGGGCCGCGAGCACCTCCACCTCGAATGCCCAGTCCTTCGCGACGATCGGGTCCGACGGGGGGATGAGGGGATCGACGTGGGAGCAGACGAAGCAGCGGCCGAACGGCGAGGCACGGATCAGCCCGACCATGGTCGAACCCGCGAAGGCACCGAGGTGCGCGGCTGTCGGGTCCCACGGCTCGGCGCGGTAGAAGTGGTGGACGCCCTCGAACCGAGTGAGCTGCTCGGTTCCCAGCATGCCGACGATGAAGGCCTCGTCGAAGAACGCGCGAGCCGCGACGCCGGCAGCCGTGGGCCACTCGGACTGCTCGATGTCCCGCACGGTCAGCTGTGTCCTCATCCCACATTCGTAGCAGGGACCGCGCAGTCCGTGGACGCCGGTCGTGGCAGTCAGGCCGGTGCGTCGGTCTCGGTGTCGACGACCGTGTGGGCTTCGAGCACCTCGAGCACCCGTCCGAGGTAACCCAGGACCACGGCCCGCGCCTCGCCGGTGAGGCCGTCCTCGGCGTCGACGAGGTCCGCCACCAGGGGCCCGACCTGCGCGAAGACCGCAACCGCACCCTGGGCGGTCGGTCGTACCACCCGGCGCCGGCCGTCGGCCGGGTCAGGCTCCCGCACGACGTGCCCGGCATCCTCGAGGCGGTCCACGAGCACCGTGGCCGACGCCGACGTCATGTGCAGCCGTCGGGAGAGCTCGACCGGGCCCATCTGCTCGCCCATGAGGTGCTCCATGGCGTCGACGTCGCTGGGGTTGAGCCCCATCCGCCGGGCCATGGCGACGCGGACATCGCTCACCGCGACCAGAACGCGGCGGAACTCCTCGGCGAGGTCCGAGGCGCGCCAGTCGTCCGGGAGGCCGGGTGGCGCGTAGGCCGGAGGCGGGGTAGCGTCCATGTCACTAGACAGTCTAGCGACCTGGCCGGAGATGTGCCTGTTCGCTCGTGGTTCAGTCAGGGGAGCCCCAGTGAAGATGCCGACACGGCACGTCGCCAGTCGACGCAACGCCCTCCTCGTCCTCGGACTCGTCGTCCTGCTCGTCGGGGCGATCTTCGCGGTGCCCAAGTCCACCCCCGTCGCGCCGCTGGTGTCCTCGGGGCTCCCGGCGAGCTACCAGTCGGCCGCCGCCGAGCTGCGACAGCAGTCGCTGCCGAGCACCGGTGTCGCCCCGGCGATCGTGGTCTACAGCAGCACCGACGGCGCCCCGCTCAGTGCCGCGGACAAGGCGGCCATCACCGCCCGCGCTGCTGCGCTCGCGCCGCTCGGCGTCGGCGGGCAGGCCTCGCCCGCGGTCTACTCACCCGACGGCACCGTGGCCGTGATCTCCGTTCCGGTCGACACCACCGACTCCACCAAGGTAGGGGAGACGATCGGCGCGATCCGCACGGCCGCGGCGGCCGAGCTCCCCACGGGGCTCACCGCGCAGGTCACCGGTGGCCCGGCATTCACCGCCGACCTGACGAAGGTGTTCGAGGGTGCCAACACCACGCTGCTGATCGCCACGGCGTCTGTGGTGGCGCTGCTGCTGCTCATCACCTACCGCAGCCCGTGGCTGTGGCTGGTGCCGCTCTTCGTCGTCGGCGTCGCCGAGCAGGTCACGACCAAGCTCGTCGAGGTGATCGCGCCGCACTTCGGCATCGTCGTCGACCCGTCGTCCGCCGGAATCACCAGTGTCCTGGTCTTCGGCGCCGCGACGGACTACGCCTTGCTTCTCATCGCCCGCTACCGCGACCGTCTTCGCTTGGAGGACAGTCGTTTCCTCGCCATGCAGGTGGCGTTGCGGCGTACGTCCGAGCCGATCGTCGCCTCGGCGTCCACGGTCGTGCTCAGCCTGCTCACCCTGCTGCTCGCCCAGCAGGAGTCGCTGCGTGGCCTGGGGTTCTCTGCGGCCATCGGCGTCTTCGTCGCGATGCTCTCCGGGCTGTTCGTGCTGCCCGCCGCGATGGTGGTCTTCGGCCGCGGCCTGTTCTGGCCGTTCGTCCCCCGCCTCGGCGACGCCCCTCGTGAGGGACGGTTCTGGGGCCGCATCGGCGAGGTCGTGCAGCGTCGTCCGCACAGCATCGGAATCGGCGCTACGGCGGTCCTTCTCCTGCTCGCCCTCGGCGCGAGCGGTCTGTCGATCGGCCTGAGCCAGACCGAGCAGTTCCGGGTGAAGCCCGAGGCGGTGCTCGGTCAGCAGACCCTCGCGAGCGCCTTCCCCGCCGGGGCGAGCGCACCGGCGTCCATCATGACCAACCCCGCGTCGGTCGCCGTGGTCCTCACGGCGGCCAAGGCTGTCGACGGTGTGGTGACCGCCGTTCCGGCGAACGCGTCGGCGGACGTCGCGCAGGTCGACGTCGTCCTCACCGGGCAGCCCGGGAGCGAGCAGTCCTACGACCAGATCCGCGCGCTGCGGGAAGCGGTCGCGGCAGTACCGGGCGCCGACGCCGTCGTCGGCGGCGACGTGGCGACCCGGCTCGACGAGAAGGATGCCGCCGTGCGCGACGCGAAGGTGATCATCCCGCTCGTGCTGCTGCTCGTGTTCGGTGTCCTGGTCCTGCTCCTGCGTTCGTTCATCGCTCCGGTGCTCCTCGTCGCCACCGTGCTCGGTACGTTCTTCGCAGCGCTCGGTGCCTCGTGGTGGATCTTCGACCACGTGCTCGGCTACCCGGCCCTCGATACCGGTGTGCTTCTGCTGTCCTTCCTGTTCCTCGTCGCACTCGGCGTCGACTACAACATCTTCCTCGCAACGCGCGCACGCGAGGAAGCCCTTGTGACGACCACCCGCGTCGGCATGCTGACGGCGCTCCGGGCGACCGGCGGCGTCATCACGAGCGCGGGGATCCTTCTCGCCGCCGTGTTCGCGGTGCTCGGGGTGCTTCCGCTCATCGCCCTCGCCCAGATCGGCCTCATCGTCGGCATCGGTGTCCTGCTCGACACGCTCCTCGTCCGCACCGTGCTCGTCCCCGCCCTCGCCTTCATCCTCGGCGAGCAGTTCTGGTGGCCGTCGCGCGTCGACGGTCTCGGGCATGCCGACGCCGAAGGTCACGTGGTCGTCGACGGCCCTGCGGGGGCGCCGGCCCTGTCCTGACCCCCCGCAGGCAGCGGAACAGGTGCGATCAGCTCTGGATCTTGAGCAGGCGCCGCAGGATCTTGCCCGACGCCGACTTCGGGATCGTGTCGGTGATCACGACCTTGCGGATCTGCTTGAAGTGCGCCACCTGCCCGGCGACGTACGCCTGGATCTCCTCGGTCGTGGCCTCGGCTCCGGGTCGCAGCACGACGTGCGCGACCGGGATCTCGCCGGCCTCCTCGTCGTCCTCCCCGACCACCGCGGCGTCCGCGACGGCGGGGTGGGTCAGCAGGATCGCCTCGAGCTCGGCGGGCGCGACCTGGAAGCCCTTGTACTTGATGAGCTCCTTGAGGCGGTCGACGATCCAGAGGTGCCCGTCGGCGTCGATGTGACCGATGTCGCCGGTGTGGAGCCAACCGTCACGGTCGATCGTGTTCTCGGTGGCGGACTGGTTGTGGAGGTACCCGGGCATCACCTGCGGGCCGCGCACGCACAGCTCGCCGTCCTCGTCGACCCCGACGTCCTTCTGGGTCAGGGGATCCACGATGCGCGACTCGGTGTTGGGCGCGGTGACACCGCAGGAGCCCGGCTTGAACATCCCGGGCGGCGTCAGGTGGGAGACCGGCGAGAGCTCGGTCATGCCGTAGCCCTGGACGACGTCGCAGCCGAGACGTGCACCGCACTCCAGCGAGAGCTCGGCCGACAGCGGTGCGGCACCCGAGAACACCTGCTCGAGCTTGGACATGTCGTAGTTGTCCACCATGGGGTGCTTGGCGAGGGCCACGACGATCGGTGGGGCGACGAACGACCGAGTGATGCCGTAGTCCTGGTGGAGGCGCAGGAACTCCTCGAGGTCGAACCGGGGCATCGTGATGATGGTGACCCCGGCCCGTAGCCCGGTGTTCATGAGGACCTGCATGCCGTAGATGTGGAAGAACGGGAGCACCGCGATGAACGTCTCGTCCTCCCGGATGTCAGCGCCGGACAGGACCTGCGCCACGTTGGCGACGAGGTTGCCGTGGGTGAGCATGACGCCCTTGTTGATCCCGGTCGTGCCGCTGGAGTAGGG
Source organism: Candidatus Nanopelagicales bacterium (assembly GCA_038206635.1). Classification (GTDB taxonomy): domain Bacteria; phylum Actinomycetota; class Actinomycetes; order S36-B12; family CAIYMF01; genus Longivirga. The sequence continues at coordinate 50,814 of JBBRAQ010000023.1, forward strand.
CAGCGCGACGACGGTGTCCGAGGTCACCGGCACCTGCTCCGCCAGCGGGGCACCGAACAGCGCCGTCACCGGCGTCGCGCCCTCGGCCTCCCCGAGCACGTAGATGTCCCGTACGGAGGTCTCCCGGGCGGCCGCTGTCGCGACGTCCAGGAACAGCGGGATGGTGATGAGGATCGTGGCGCCGGAGTCGACGAGCTGCTTGTGCACCTCGGGCTCGGTGTAGGTCGGGTTGATCGTCGTGATCATCCCGCCCGCCATCGCGACGCCGTGGAAGACGATGGCGAACTCCGGGATGTTCGGCGACATCAGGGCCAGGCAGTCGCCTGTCGCGAACCCCTTCGCGACGAGGCCGCCCGCCAGCGAGCGCACGGCACCGGCGAGCCCGGCGTAGGTGAGGGTGCGTCCGCTGCCGCCGTCGATCAGCGCTGGCTTGTCACCGAGGCGAGCGGCGTCGGCCAGCACGTACTCGGTGAGGGGGATGTCGGGGATGTCGACGTGGGGAAGAGGGCTCGCGAACACCATCGGTGGCTCCTGGGGCTGAGGCGGCAGTGACGTCACGGCAGTCTGGACCGAACTGGTCCCATCGGCGCGCGGAACGCCGAGAGATGTCCCGATGGTGTCGGCGCGAGGGCCGGGGGGCGTCCACCGGAGTCCACGGGGTGGTGCTCCCGCGGCGTGCCTCAGGTCGAGGCCTGCCAGCGGTCGGCGGCGAGGAGCTCGGTGACGAGCACCTCGGTGAGCAGGCGGACGTCGTCGTCGGCGTCCCCGGCGTAGCGCAGCGATACCGCGGCACCCTCGACGTCCGCGCCGACGGCCACGACGGTCGAGCCGCGTTCCGCCGTCCACCGCATCAGCTCGTCCTGCCAGCGCGATCCGGCGAGCAGCAGGAGCCGATAGTCCGTCGACGTCGTGAGGTACACGTCGACGTGGCTCCAGTCGCCCGTCTCGCACGCGACGGCAGGGAGCCGTGGTCCCTCGCGCAGCATGAGCGCCGACTGCTGCGCCGAGGCGAGGCGTCGCGCCGGTGCGACGACGTGGGTGCCGTGCGACCCGACAAGGAGATGGCGCACCTCGGGCAGCCAGTCGTCGCGGCGCGCGAGCAGGTCGGCCGACGCGGCCGCGGACCTGCGCACGAGGGACGCGACGTCGAAGGACGGGTGTGCGAGCCGAGCCTCCAGCGCCATCAGCAGTGCCAGCGTGTGCTGGAAGGAGCGGCACGCGACGCCGCCTGCCTCCACTCCAGCGTGCATCGGGACGACGGCGTCGACCAGCCCGGCCAGCGTCGAGTCGGGGGTGTTGGTGAGCAGCACGACCGGGCAGCGACCGGCGTACGCCGATACGGCCGCAGCCGTCTCGCGCGAGCCGCCGCCGGCCGAGACGGCGATGACCGTCGTGTGCGGGTCGACCGCGGGCAGCAGATCGCTGCTCGCGTACTCCGCAACGGCGTGGACGCCGAGCGCGCGCATCCGCGCAGCGGCGACCGAGGAGGCGTAGTGCGAGGACCCCATGCCGAGGAACACGATCCGTGAGGTCTCCGCCGGGACGACGCCCCAGGGGTCGGCGGCGTCGAGCCAGTCGGCGAGGTCGGCGAGGGCCTGGGGCTTCGCCTCCAGATCGGCCGCGAACAGGACGGGATCCACGTCGTTCACTCCTCGTCGGGCAGCAGATCGTGCAGGGCGGCGTCCGGCACATAGCGCCAGTGCGGCAGATGCCTTGCGGCGTAGAGGAACTCGCGACACTCCTGCTGCAGGCGCAGGGGGTCGAGCAGCCGTTCGTCGAGCAGGTCGGTGGAGCCTCTGGCAGCCAGCGCACCGCGGTAGGAGTCGAGGAACTCGGCCTGCGCGTCAGAGATCCACCGTCGCACCACCTCCGCGTCGACGTCCTCCGTGCGGTGGATCACAACGCGTCCGACATGGTCGAGCGACGCCAGCATCCCGGCGATGTCGAGGGCTGCGGGCTGCTGGTCCGAACGCTCCTGCGGAGGGATGACGGGGTTGCCGTCGAAGTCGGTGACGGCGTACTGCGGGGGGTCGCCGTGGCGCAGCACCTGGCCGACGTGCAGATCACCGTGGACGTGGATGAGCGGTGTGCCCGCGCAGCGGGCGAACGCCGTGAACGCGTAGGCGATGCGACCCGAGCGGGACCGCAGTCGCTGTCCTTCCGGCCCGTCGACGACCCGCACCGCCTCGTCGAGGTCGTCGTAGGCGCGCGACTCCCACCGGGCGACGAGGAGGCCGTTGGCACGCGAGGACCCGACCGAGGCGAGAGCGACGTGGAGCTGTGCGATGAGCTCCCCCAGCAGCCGTGGGGGTGCGAGGGCGGCGTCCCGGCTGATCTCGCCGCGGGCCAGGCGTCGGACATCGTCCACCGCCCAGGCCCATCCGTCCTGCGCGTGCGGGAGGAACTCCGCGACGCTGGCGAGGAGAAGCTTCCCGTCGTCTCCGGCGTGGTGCAACAGCCCCCAGGGTCGCGGCGTCCCGGTGAAGTCCTCGGCCATCAAGACGGCGAGCCGGTCGCCCGCGGGCTGCGTGCCGCGTACGCCGGGACGGGGGAGGCGGATCGCCCACTTCACGACCGCGCGTTCGCCCACCACGACCGACTCGTTCGTCTGGTCGACGGTGATGCCGCGCTCGCCGCGCACATCCTCGACGTACCAGTCGTCGGTGAGGAAGCGGGTGTCGCTGTGCGCGCCGAGGGAGAGCACGAGGGCCTCGGCGACGCCGTCGCCGGGGACGGCGCGGCGGACGCCCCCAGCGCGGACGACCATCGGCACTGTCCAGCGGTCGCCGTCGGCATCGCCGACGACGCCCACCCAGCGGCCGTCGCCGAGATCGGTCGCGTCCAGCAGGCGCAGCGGCGTCGCGACGACGACGGGCGCCGACCCCGGGCGCTGCGGTGCGACGAGGTCGCCGGCCGCAGCCGCGACCAGCGTGGCCAGCAGGTCGAGCCGGGTCACGCGGACGCGCCCCCGGTGCGGTCGGCATGGGCGCGCGCGATCGACTCGATGACGTCGGCGCCGTGCCGGAGCCCGTGACGTGGCCGCACCCGCTCGCCGATCGCCGCGAGCTCGGCCCGCTTCGCCGGAGCGAGGACGGTGGCCAGTGCGTGCCCCATCTCCGCGTCGGTGAATGCGTACGTCGAGAGCCGGACGCCGAAGCCGAGCTCGTGCATGCGCTGGGCGTTGTCGTACTGGTCCCAGAACAAGGGCAGCAGGATCATCGGCTTGCCGAAGTGCAGCGACTCGGTCGTGGTGTTGTTGCCGCCGTGGGTGATCACGGCGTCGACCTGCGGGATGAGCGTGGTCTGCGGCAGGAACTCCGCACCGACCATGTTGTCGGCGAGCTCGTACTCCGCGGCCTGCGGTCCTTTGCTGAGGATGTAGCGGTGCGGCGTGCGGCCCAGGACGTCCACGAGGCGGCGCATGAGGTCGACGTCGGCACTCCCGAGAGACCCGAGCGAGACGTAGATCAGGGCGCTGCCCTCGGGGCGCTCGGCGACCTCGGCGGGGACGACGTACTCCTGGTCGGTCTCGCGGACGCTGGAGTCCATCCGGTGCCACGTCGCACCGAGCGGGCGCGCGTCGGTGTAGTCGGCCACCTCGGGGAAGACGTAGAGGTTCGCGGCGTCGGAGGTGTGCACGAACTCGAGATCGGGCAGCGGGGGAGCGCCCTGCTCGATCACCCAGCTGTTGAACGTCGCCCAGATCTCGCGGTGGGTGCGCTCGTACTCGGCCCGGAAGGACGCCCACTCGCCGCTGTCGGCGGCCGGGAGACCGGAGTACGCCGGCGGGATGGCAGCGCCAGGCACCTCGAGCGGGTTGCACGACATCATCCGGACGAACGGCGCACCCGCGGTGAGCAGAGCGGGGAAGGCGACGACGTTGTCCTCGACGATGACGTCAGGCCGCACGCGCGCAAGGATCTCCCGCAGCTGCGGCTCGCAGTACATCGACCCGTCGATGAGGGCCTGCCAGGTCGGATGCATGAAGGTCTCGAGCTGCTCGATGGTCGGCTTGCGGAACTCCGGCGCGGTGTCGCGGATGAAGTCCTTCCAGAACTGCCCCGGATCCTGCTCGTCGACGCCGTCACCGTCACCCTCGGCCGGCTCCGGTGCCGGTGCCAGGTCGACGAGGTCCTCCTCGAAGCCGAGCGCGGTGAGCTTGCCCTTCCACGACGCCTCGGCCGCGAAGACGACGCGATGCCCTCGACGGCGCAGGATGTCGCCGACGCCGATGCACTGGTTGGTCGGACCGAACGCCGACTCGGGCATGAACAGGATGGTCAGCGGTCGGATGGTCATCAGGACCTCTGGTCTCGGCGGCGATACCCGTGCGAAGGTGGCGCGTCATCATAGGGACACGAGCATCGAGGTCGTGCCGGAGCGCATCGTGGCTCGGCCCCGGATGCTCTCCCGCGCGGTCAGGCCGGGCAGGCGCAGCGGGTGAGCGGCGGGCACTCGCCGCACTCGGGCACCCAGCGCCACGACAGGCGGGCCAGGATGATCACCGCGCCGACGAGCGCGATCGCCGCGTAGGTGAGGTACGCCGTGACGCCGGCGAGAACGCCGTAGGACCCAGCGACGAGGCCGTCGAGCGCCAGCAGCCACCAGGTGCCCGCGGCGACGCCGGAGACGTCGGCGCTTCGCCACGCGGTCAGCGCGGCCGGGACGACGTACCAGAGGATCGATCCGCCGAGGACGGCGGCGAACAGAGCCGGCGCCCACGGCGTGGCGACGGCGCACGCGGTCAGCAGCGCGGCCCACGTGACCGGCAGCCACATGCCGGTGCGGTCCGGGCTGCGGCGGAGCACGGCGACGAACGTCGCGACCAGCGCGGGCAGCCCGGCCACCGACGTTGCGGTCACCCAGACGTCGTGGATGTGCAGGCCGTAGACGAGCCACGCGACCGTGGAGACCAGCGTGTTGGTGATGCTCGGCAGGGAGACGCCGGACACCGAGCCGGTGCGCCGTACGCGGAGCCACTGCGGCAGCCCGAAGGAGAACGCCAGCGCCGTCGTGGCGGCACCGGACAGGATGACGAGCAGGTCGGTGGTCATGGCGCCTCCTCCGGCGGGTGGTGGGATCGACAGGGCGCTGAGCGCACGAAGAGCCGCCCCCTCGGTGCTGGGCGGCTCGCATCGTTACTGACTCGTGAATCAGTAACGAGATGATCCTACGTCAGCTCTGGAGGCTCCTCTGACCTGTTTCCCGTGACGTCCGCCACGTCGTCCGACCCGTTGGGAGCAGTGCCCGCACAACGCGTCACGGTGGTTCGGGCACCGCCGGAGAGCGGGCGTCCGGCGCGTCGTCGCGACCCGGCTTCCCCACGTCGGGCCGGACGTGGCAACGTGAGCACCGGGCGGCCCAACGGCGGGCCTCCGAGCAGGAGGAACCGTGACCACCGACCAGGCGATCGCCTTCGAGAACGAGCACTGCGCGCACAACTACCACCCCCTCCCCGTGGTGATCCACGAGGCAAGCGGCGCCTGGGTCACCGACGTCGAGGGGCGTCGCTACCTCGACATGCTCTCCGCCTACTCCGCGATCAACTTCGGCCACGGTCACCCGGATCTCATCGCCGCGGTCGAGGCGCAGCTGCACCGCGTCACGCTGACGAGCCGCGCGTTCCACAACGACCAGCTCGGCAAGTTCTGCGCCGACCTCGCCCGACTGGCCCGCCACGACGCCGTGCTGCCGATGAACTCCGGCGCCGAGGCCGTCGAGACCGCGCTCAAGCTCGCGCGCAAGTGGGGCTACCAGGTGAAGGGCGTGCCGGACGGTCTGGCCGAGACCATCGTCTGCGCCAGCAACTTCCACGGTCGCACGACGACCATCATCTCCTTCTCCGACGACCCGGTCGCCCGCGACCACTACGGCCCCTACACGCCCGGCTTCGTCCAGGTCCCCTACGGCGATATCGACGCGCTCGCGGCGGCGATCACCGAGAACACCGTGGCGTTCCTCGTCGAGCCGATCCAGGGCGAGGCCGGCGTCGTCCTGCCGCCGAAGGGCTTCCTGCAGGCGGCCCGCGCTCTGTGCGCCGAGCGCAACGTGCTCTTCGTCGCCGACGAGATCCAGTCCGGACTCGGCCGGGCCGGGGCGACGTTCGCCTGCGACCTCGTCGACGTGCAGCCCGACGTCCGGATCCTCGGAAAGGCGCTCGGCGGCGGGATCATCCCCGTGTCGGCCGTGACAGCGGACTGGGACATCCTCGGTGTCATCCACCCGGGTGAGCACGGCAGCACGTTCGGCGGCAACCCGCTGGCGGCAGCCGTCGGCATCGCGGTCGTCGAGCTGCTCTCGACGGGTGTGCTGCAGGAGCGCTCCGCACGCCTCGGCGAGCACGTGCTCGCGATGCTGCGTGGGGCCAGGATGCCCGGCGTCAAGGAGATCCGTGGGAGCGGGCTCTGGTGGGCCATCGAGCTCGACGGCACCGGCCGCACCGGCCGCGAGATCAGCCTCGAGCTGCTGGGCCGCGGGATCCTCGCGAAGGACACCCACACCTGGACGATCCGCTTCGCGCCGCCGCTCGTGGTGGAGGAGTCCGACCTCGACCACGCCCTCGAGACGATCATCGAGGTCATCTCCGACCGGAGCACGGGCACGACTCCCTGAGCCTGCACCGGCGCGAGCGGCACCGACACGAGCGGCCTCGGGACCTGTCCCGGGGCCGCTCAGGTATGGCGTCCGGGCAGGGGGCGACCCCCGGGCTGGACACCGCTCACAGCTCGAGCGGAGATCGGCTGGACGGGCCGACGCCCGGGGGTCGGGTGGCTGCCTGGAAGTCGCCGCCGGGAGGGCGCGACCCAGAGGTCAGCAGGCTGTCCTGGCTAGCGGGCAGCCACCTCACGCATCCGATGGTCACTCATGAATCGGATCACCTCCTTCCCGTGTGGGATGAAGGTACGACGTTTGCGGCGGGACGGAAAGCCCTTTTGCCCAGGGCGATGCAGGGCCTCGCGCGCACCGACGTCGGGAGCCGTCGTGGCGCGGTCAGGGGAGCCAGGAGAGCTTGCCGCCGAGGAAGTAGTAGCCCAGGAAGGCGAAGGAGTCGATGAGGAAGTGGGCGATGAGGAAGGGCATCACGCGTCCCCAGCGCCGGTAGAGCAGTGCGAAGACCGTGCCCATGGCGACGTTGCCGATGAATCCGCCGAACCCCTGGTAGAGGTGGTACGCACCGCGCATCAGGGCGCTGCCGCCGACCTGCTGCCAGGGCTTCCAGCCGATCTGCGCCGAGCGGTGGATGAAGTACGCCAGCACGATGACCTCTTCGAGGATCGCGTTGTACGACGCCGACGCCAGCAGCAGGATCGGCGTCCACCAGGTGTTCTGCGCCGTCACTGCAGCGATGCGGACGTTCATCCCGAGGTGGAACGCCAGCAGGTAGAACCCCAGCCCGATCCCCCCCAGCACCGCGGCCAGGGCCATGCCCTTGAGGGTGTCTGACTTCCAGTCGCGCAGGTCGAGGCCGATGGCCTGGCGCCCCTCGCCGCTGCGTCGCAGCAGGTGCAGCACCAGGACCACCGGCACGAGAGCCAGGGAGATGTGAGAGATCTGGTAGAGAACGTCGAGCCAGGGGCGGTCGGGGATGTACGTCGTCACCAGGGTCGTCGAGTGGCCGGCCAGCGAGACGCCGCTCGTCAGGGTGTCGAGCAGGGACAGGATCGACCTCAGCGCCGAAGCCGCGATCGAGATCCACAGGACGATCCACATCTCGGCGCGCAGCGTCCGGACGTCGGGCAAGGACGGCGCCCAGTCCGTGGCCGCCGCACCGGGTGGGTCGCCGGCCGCGGGGGCTGCCTCGTCCTCGGCCGGGCCCGCGGGAGGAGGTTCACCGGCACTGTCGTTCTGGGGGTCCACGGGGCCATCCTTGCTGACGGGGAATCACGGCGTGCGCCCGTGGTGTTGTCTGTCATACCGACGAGCGGATGTCCGTCGGGGTTCCCCGCACGCGAGAATGGTGGCCATGCAGCCCGAGAGCCTGTACGAGATCCTGAGCGACGACGTCGACCTCGACGCGCCGGTCCTCGTGCATGCCTTGTCGGGGTTCCTCGACGCCGGTGCCGCCCGGCAGCTCGCGATCGCGCACCTGCTCTCGACGCACGAGCACCGAACGATCGCGACGTTCGACATCGACTCGCTCTACGACTACCGCGCGCGCCGCCCGCGGATGGTCTTCGACACCCACCACTACTCCTCGATGCAGTACCCCGAGCTCGAGCTGTCCGAGGTCAAGGACGTCCGCGGCAGCGGGTTCCTCGTGCTGCACGGCCCCGAGCCGGACTTTGCCTGGCGCGCGTTCACCGCCGCAGTCGTGCAGATCGTCGAGCACTTCGGCGTCCGCCGCTCCATCGGCATGAACGCGATCCCCTGGCCGTCGCCACACACCCGTCCGGTCGGGGTCACAGCCCACGCGACCGACCCGACCCTGGTCTCCGGCCGCCCCTCCTTCGTCGGGGCGATCGAGGTCCCCGGGCACCTCGCCGGCGGCGTCGAGCTTGCCCTCGGCCACGCCGGGCACGAGGCCATGGGCTTCGCCGTGCACGTGCCGCACTACCTCACCCAGGTCGAGTACCCCAGGGCGGCGCTGACCCTGCTCGAGGAGGTCGCGACGGCAGGCGACCTCGAGCTCGACCTCACCGACCTCGCGGCGCGCGCCGTCACCAGCGACCGCGAGATCGACGAGCAGGTGTCGGGCAGCTCCGACAACGTCGAGGCCGTGCAGGCCCTCGAGGCGCAGTACGACGCGCTGGTGCGCGGCGCGGACTCGGCCCTGCCGATGGCCGACGAACCGATGCCCAGCGGTGATGAGATCGCCGCGCAGCTCGAGGCGTTCCTGCGCGAGATGGACGACGACAAGGGTCGCTCCGAGTAGGGACGAGCCCGAGCGCAGCGAGGGTCGTTCCCTGCTCGCAGAGTCCCCGGTGCGAGCTATGACGGCGCGGCGCCGGACACCGGAGGTGGCTTGCGTCCCGATCTCACGGGACGAGGCCTCGGTCGCTCGGCAATCCAGATCGGTCTGCGCCACGGCCGGGAAGCGCTCGACGCCACCACTGTGCGGGTCACGGTGCAGGCACGGAACGAGCGAGCGCTGACGGTGGGGCGTTCCTTCGGCTTCGAGGACGTCGACCACTTCGTCGCGATGTCGAGTGGCGATCAGTACGTGATCCGGGCCCCGGCTCGAGCCTAGGACGAGCGCGACCGACGGAGCTGGAGCCAGGGCTCAGCGAGGGGCGGGAAGCGGGGCGTCGGCTCAGATTCGTATGCCGCTGCTCGGTGTGGCGCGCTGGAAGGACCGCGCTCGGTGAGCGGGTCGGTCTGGGGTGGTGCACGCGTTAGGCCGTGCTGGTCAGGGCTGGGTTTGTCAGGGCTGGGTTTGTCGGTCGGGTGGGGTGAGCTCCCAGTACCCGGTCGTTCCTGGGCTGGTGTCGGCCGGTGGGGTGATGACCCACCCGCCCTCGTGGACGACGTGGTGGTGGCGGAGGCAGAGCGGGACCGGGTCGGCCAGGGAGGTGTCGCGGCCGTGTTCTCGTTCGCGGACGTGGTGGGCGTGGGTCCGGTCGACCTGGACCCGGATCCGGATCCGGGGTAGCCGTGGTGCTCGTCGCGGGCTTCGAGGGCGCGGCGCAGCCTCGGAGGAACAGTCCGAGGTCACGCCCGACGTGGAGGACCGTCCGGGCCCGGTCGCGCCACCACTGCGGCTCGCCGATGCACCCTCCGGCCGTGGCCACACCGCCTGCGAGGGTCAGCGGCAGGGTGGGGTCGATGGGGGTGATGGTCGAGTCGCACAGGATGCGGTGGACCGACGCACTCGACAGCAGCACCGACTCCTCGACCCCCTGCAGGTGGAGCTGCCCACCCAAGCCCGCGGCCAGGTCAGCGGCGTC
>JBBRAQ010000024.1:0-56112 GCA_038206635.1 Candidatus Nanopelagicales bacterium
CCGCGGGGCGGGGGGTGGGGGCCTCTTGGCGCTCCTCACCCGCCGGCCGTTGCTCGCGCGCCTTCGGTTGGCGGAGGTGCGGCGGCGCCCCCGCCGCCGCACGAATCTAGCCACCACGAGGTCTCGAGGCGGACGAACGCCGTACTCCGCCGAGCCGTCGCGCGAGCCGGCGGGCGGGCCCTCCGCCGGCCCGACCGTGCCGCAGTCAGTGGCGAGCGGTCGTGGCCGCGACGAGCGAGGCCAGCGCGTCGTCGAGGTCGGTGTCGGACCTCTCGGGGTAGGCCGCGCGCAGGTCGGCGCCGCCGGCCGCGCCGACGAGGCGCGGGACGAGATCGCCGAGGCGCACGACGAGGGTGTTGTCCGGCAGCGATGCGGACACGGCCGTGAGTACCTCGACGTAGTACCAGGCGATCGCCTGGGGCGGGGCGTTGAAGCGGTTCCACAGCGCGGCCTGCCGCTCGGGGGAGGCCCCGGCCGTGGTGAGGTCGTCGAGGATGGCACGGGCGTTGGAGACCTTGTCGGCGACCGTGACGAGCAGGGCGTCCTGGACGTCGGGGTCATAGAGGTGAGTGAGGTAGGCGACCTTTCGACCGAGCCAGTCGTGCTCGTCGCGTCGCAGGCCGGCGACTCCGTCCGAGCACGACTCGACGATCCTGCGCACGTCGTGACCGAACTTGTGGGCGATCTCCTCCGGGCTGGTGCGGTCGAGCTGGTCCTCGAGGGCGTCGTGGAGCAGGCCCGCGATCGCCTGGGCCTCGGTGCCGCCGCCCTGCCACACCAGTGCGGACACCTCGAGCAGGTGGGCGATGTAGGGCAGGCTCGGCGCCTCACGTTCGTCGACCTTGCGCCACTGGTGGGCGTGCACCCGAGCTGCGTAGCTCAGTGCCTCGTCATAGGCATCGCTGTAGGCGCGGTCGGTCGTGTCGGGCATGCGACTCCTTCTGGCGTGATGCGGAACGGGTCGAGGTGGCGTCCGGGACGCCTGGGTGGCCCAGGCAGCGGTCTCAGGCGGGGGATCGGTGCCGGGTCGGGCAGGGATGCCACGGGAGCGCCGCATCGACGACGTCGAGCGCGTGCCATCCCGGGGGGTCGACGGAGGGTCCGGAGCTGTGACCTGTCGCGCCGCCTCCGACCACGACAGGCACGAGCAGTATCGACGCCCCAGGGACCCACACCATCTCCCCGAGGTCGCAGCACTCGATGACGTCGAGGGCGCGTGTGCCGTGGTGCAGGACGGTAAGGCGGCCGCCGTCAGCCAGGCGCAGACGCAACCGCGTGACCACGGAGTCGGGGTCCGCACCTCGCCCAGCACCTCGGGACCACCGCAGATCGCCGGCCAGGACGACCTCGGCCGCGACCCCGCCTACGCGTGCCCCGGAGCCGATCAGACCCGCGACGCGGTCGGCCGGGAGGACGAACAGGTCGTGGCCGGGGGAGGGTGAGCCGCACCACTGGGTGCCGGTCGAGCTTCCCGAGGCCTGCGGATCCCGACCTGCCCCGGTCGCTGTCGCCGGCGTTCCCCTCGGCGGCTCTGCGCTCGGGCGGACCATCCTCGTGGTGCCGATCCTTGTGGTGCCGATCCTCGTGGTGCCGATCCTTGTGGTGCCGATCCTTGTGGTGCCGATCATGGCGTCCCCCTCCGATGTTTCCAGAGTAGGGAGGGGGTCCGACACCAGTCCGCCGGCGACGCCGTGGTGGTCGCCGTGGGGAGGCGGCAGGACATCGGGACCCGGACGGCGGCGGCGCCAGGTTCGGGGCTCCCTCGTGCGGGGCCACATCGTGCGAGAGGATGTCGTGGTCGTCGGACCAGGGGGAGCGCATGGCGGGTCGTTGCCTTCCGGAGCGGCCGCACTTCCGAGCCGGGTCCGAGGAGCGGGTCTGGCAGGCGGTGCGCTCGAGGATGCGCCCCACCGACGTCCTGCTCTCCGGCGTCCGGTTCACCGGACGCGACGGTGACTGGGAGGCCGATCTGGTCCTGCTCACGCCCGAGGGCTTCGCCACGATCGAGGTAAAGGGCGGGCAGGTCCGGTTCGACGGCGGCGAGTACGTCCAGCTGCTCCCGACGGGCCCCCATCGGATCGACCTCGCGGACCAGGCCGTGAGCGAGAAGTACCTCGTCCGCCGTCATCTCGCCGGCCACCCGAGCTGGAACCTGCCCTCGCCCCGGATGGTCCATGTGGTCGCGCTCCCCGACACGGCGCTGTCCGCCGACGCCGACTTCGGCCCGGGTCTCCCTCGTCGGCTCGTCCTGGCCAGGGGTGAGGAGCGCGAGGCGGTCGCCCGGATCCTGGAGGCCCTCCGCGGCCCGCTGACCAACCAGCCCAAGGCCGCGCCGGGCGAGGATGGCGTCGAGCGCGCAGCCGAGATCCTGGGCGGTCGTGGGGATTCCCAGGCCGACGTCGCGGCGCTCAGAGCCCTGCGCGACGACGTCGTCCGGCGTCTGACCGACGGCCAGTGCCGCGTCCTGGACCTCACCCGGATGATGCCGCGCTACCAGGTCGTCGGGGGGCCGGGCAGCGGCAAGACCTACCTCGCGATCGAGCAGGCACGACGCTGGGCGTCCCAGGGTCTGGCCGTGGCGTTCGTCGCCTACAGCAAGGGCCTCACGACGTGGGTCGACCGGGTCGTGCGCACGTGGCCGCCCGAGGTGCGCGACCGCGTCAGTGTCGTGACGTTCCACGGCCTCGGCCACAGCTGGGGCGCGGTCGCGTCCGACGGGGCGACCCAGAGCGAGTGGGACGAGACGATCCCGCGACGCATGGCAGAGCTGGCTGCCGACCTCGCCGACGCCGACAGGTTCGACGCCGTCGTCGTCGACGAGGGCCAGGACTTCGGTGCGTCCTGGTGGCCCGCCCTGCTTGCGGCGTTCCGCGACGCCGGCTCGGGTCGGCTCGCGGTGTTCAGCGATGCTGCGCAGCGGGTCTTCGGTCGAGACGGCGTCGTCGACCTCGGCATCCCTGTGCTCCCGCTGGATGAGAACCTGCGCAGCTCCGGCCCCATCGGCGAGGCCGTGAACGCGCTGCTGGCGACATCCATGGCGATCAGAGGAGGCTACGGTCCGGCCGTCCGCTTCGTGCAGTGCGAGCCGGGCGATGCTGTCGCCACGGCCGACGCCGAGGCCGACCGGCTGATCGAGCGGGGGTGGCCGCACGCGGACGTCGCCCTGCTCACGACGCACCACCGCCACCCGGTGCAGGTCGAGCTCGTGGGCACCCACCAGCGCGACGGCTACTGGGACGCCTTCTGGGACGACTCGCAGTTCTTCTACTCGACCGTCGCGGGGTTCAAGGGCCTCGAACGGCCCGCGGTCGTGCTCGCGGTCGACGGCTTCCGCGACGTCGACACCGCACGGGAGACCCTGCTCGTGGGGATGTCCCGAGCGCGGGACCTGCTCGTGGTGTGCGGGGACCAGGACGAGCTGCGCAGAGTCGGCGGCAAGGTATTCGCCAAGCGGCTCAAGGGATGACGGCGGGGGCGCGGTGAGCCTGCGCGTTCTCGGTGTCGACGGCTGCCGCAAGGGGTGGGCCGGCGCGGTGTGGGACGGCGTCACCGTGTCCGGTGCCTTCTCCGCTACCCTCGCCGATCTCGTCCGCGGAGTGCTGGCCGCCGGCCCACTCGATGTCGTCGGCGTGGACACGCCGATCGGCCTCGCCGACTCGGGCGCCCGCGACGCCGATCGCCTGGTGCAGCGGGAGCTCGGCCGGCGGTCCTCGTCGATCTTCGTGACACCGGCGCGCCCCGCGCTGGCGGAGGCGGACCGCGCGAGGGCCAGCGAGCTCAATGTCGCGCTGGGCGGTCCGGGGATCACGGTGCAGGCCTGGTCCCTGCGCCCGAAGATCCTCGAGGTCGACGACTACGCGCGCATCGCGACGGCGTCGCCTCGGCTCATCGAGGTGCACCCGGAGCTGTCGTTCGCGACGCTGGGGGGTCGCCCTCTCCCGGACTCGAAGCGCACCTGGGCGGGTGCCTCGGAACGTCGTCGACTCCTCCGCCAGGCGGGCTTGGACATCGACCTGGCAGATCTCGGCGACCGCGGGCGGATGGCGGACTCCGACGACGTCGTCGACGCGGCGGTCGCCGCGTGGTCGGCGATGCGTGTGGCACAGGGCCGGGCACGATGCCTGCCCGAGCCGCCCCAGCGTTTCGGTGACGGCCTCGACGCCGCCATCTGGGCCTGACGCGCGTCAGACGCACGAGGTCCGTGACGGCGGTGAACGTGTCGGTCTGCTCTCGTGAGCTTCTTGTGCCGCTCTGATACGTCCTCGGACGTGAGCCGATCGGGTGTCCTGCCTCAGCAGTGCGGCCACAGGGGACGACGCTCGGGTCGGAGGTCGCTGGCGACACGTCGGCTGCGGCAGGAGCTCCGCGGGAGGCGCGTCGTGCGGGTCGTCGGTGCAGCTGCGTTCGTCATGACGGCGACGTTGTCCCTCGCACTCGCCCCGCCGGCCGCCGCGGCCGCCCAGATCGGGCCGGTTCCCGGCAACGTCGTGTGCGACCCGATCGCCACTGGTTCCTCGATCCCGATCGGACCGTCTCTTCGGGGCGAGTCGGCCGTGGCCTCGCTCGGCTCCGGCCTCGCCACCGCAGCCCGGCGCAACGGCATGACCGCAATCGCGCTGCGCGACCTCCTGCGGACCGACACGACGGCGCGCGTGGACCCCTGCGGGCAGCTCTTCTACGTCGACCCGTGGTCGGCCTCACCGCCTCCGTCCACACCCGCGTCCACCACGGGGCCGGCGGTTCCCGCCACGGCGTCGGCTGCGATGTCGGCTGCCGTGCCGGAACGGTTCACCGCGACCGGCGCCCTGGGCGCCACAGGAGGAGCCTTTGCCCTCAACTCCCGTCCTGGGTCGCGTCGCACGATCTACCTGGACTTCCTCGGCTTCACCCTGACCGGCGTGGCCTGGAACGGCTACTACGGCAAGCCGGACGGCTACCGGCTGGTGCCCCCCAACGCCAACCGGGTGTCCGGGTCGCTCACCGCGATCGAGCTCGACACGGTGCGCCGGGTATGGCTCCGAGTGTCCGAGGACTACGCCCCGTTCGACGTCAACGTGACGACCCAGGACCCGGGCGCCGCGGCGCTGGACCGGACAACCTACGCGGATCCCGTCTATGGCACGCGAGTCGCCATCACCGGCGACGCGACGATCCCGCCACTTTGCGCCTGCAGCGGCGTGGCCTAGTACAACGCCTTCGGGATGACGGGTCTCGGGCACACCTACTTCCAGCCTGCGCTCGTCTTCACCTCCAACCTCGACGCGGCGAGCCACGTGTGGGTCGCCTCGGTCGTGTCGCACGAGGTGGGCCACAGCTTCGGCCTCCACCACGATGGGAGCCCTGCAGGGCCTACTACTGGGGCCAGGGCTCCTGGTTCCCGATCATGGGTGCCGGGACTAAGCCTGTCTCGCAGTCGAGCAAGGGGCAGTACGACGGCGCGAACAACAGGAGGACGACGCCGCGACGATCGCGGTGAACGCACCGTGGGTGACCGATGACCACGGCGACTCGGCGGCGACTGCGACGTTGCTGGGGGCGAACAGCGTCGGCACCGGGCTGATCGGCACGCCGACCGACGCCGACTGGTTCGCGCGGGCCTCCCTCGGCGGGGCTACGTCGGTCGTGGTGGCGCCCGAGTCGGTCGGGGCGAACCTCGACGTGCGCCTGGACATCTACGACTCCGCGGGCACCCAGGTGGTGGCCGTGAACCCCGCGGTGCCGGTCGTGCCAACGGCTTCCGGAGCCACGACCGGTCTCGACGCGAGCTACTCCGGACGACTTCCGGCCGGGGCGTTCTTCGTCAGGGTCACCGGTACGGGGCAGGGGGATCCGCTCGTCGACGGCTACACCGGCTACGGCAGCCTCGGGAGGGACACGATCTCGGAGAGCACGTCCACGCTCCCGCCCGTGACCGTGACGTCATCGGTGCTCCCGGCAGCCATGGGCTACCGGCCGTACTCGGCGACCCTGGCGGCGTCGGGTGGCTCGGGTCGTGCCCTGCGGTGGTCGGTGGCCCGCGGTGGCCTCCCGCCGTCCATGTCGCTGTCCTCGGCGGGTGTGCTCTCGAGTGGATAGGGAACCACGGTCGGCACCCACTCCTTCACCGTGACGGCCACCGAGGCGGTCACCGGCATCTTCGGGTCTCGGCTGGTCACACTCAGGTCGCTCCCGGCTCTCATCGTGACCACCGACGTTGCCTCGCTGCCGCTCGCCCTTGTCGGCTCCCGGTACTCGGCCCGCCTCACCGCCGCCGGTGGCACCGGGTCGACATCGTGCCCAGCAGCTCGACGTCGACCCTCACGAGCCTCCGGGTACTTCCCCCTACGTCGGCCGGATCCGCGACCCGCTTCATCATCGGCGTCCGGGTCGGGGCGCATGTCACTCTGCACCTCGTCGATCCGACCGGGATCGACGGGCGGATCTCGTTGGTAGCCCTCGGAACTTAGACGACGTATACGACGGTGATCACCCGGAACACGCGTGCGACGGCCGAGACCCTCCCGTCGCCCACGCGCACCGGATCGCACTCCGCCACGGTTCTCGCCACCGCACCGACGACGCTCGTCGTCACTCTCACGCCGGTTCCGGTGCGCGGCTCGATGGCCCGCTGCGCGAGGTGGGGCGACTTCTCCGTGACGGTTGACGTCGAGCCACTCGCCAGGTCCGCGGCACCGCGGCCCCTGGGCATCGAGCCGCAGCGCTACCTGTCCGGCACCCGCACCCGGGTGACCGTCCGGACGTCGTCGGTGCGGACCAGTGGGGTCGACGGCCGCGCGGTCCACCACGACGGCGCCGGGTCGACCGCGCTCGTCTACCGGGTGCGGGCATTCTTCCCGGGGGACCGGTACAGCGGCGCGCGCGCACCGCACGTGCGTCGTCCACCGTCGCTGCGTAGGTCCGCTGGCCGTGGTGGTCAGGCTGTGAGGGCCGGGCCCCAGTGGTTGGGTCGCGGCGTCGACGCGACGCAGAGGATCCCGAGAACGATGAACGGACCGACGAACGGGACGAGGACGAGCAGGTAGGCCCAGCCCGACTTGCTCTGGTCGTGCAGGCGCCGGATCCCGACACTCGTGACGGGCGCGAAGAAGGCGATCACCGTGAACGCCAGGATCCAGTAGTGCGCACCGACCGCCGCGTCCACCGCGGCCGCCGCGACGTAGACGACGGTGAACAAGAGCTGGAACCACCAGTACTCCGACCGCGTCGCGCGACCCGAGGTCGAGAACGAGCCGCGGAAGCCGCGGGACAGGGCCTCGCCGAACCCGACCCGGCGCGGTGGGCCGTAGCCCGCCGCGGGACGCGGTCCGGGACGAGCCGTGGCCTCGGACGGCGAGAGCTCGGGAGACGGTGACGACGGCTCCGGCCCGGGTAGCTCCTGCTCGGGCATGTCAGGTGAGCTCTCGGACGAGGAAGCGGAGGATCCGGTCGTCGTGCCCGGGGAGCCGCTCGTGCTCGAAGTCCGGGTACAGCACGATGTCCTTGGGTGAGGTGATCTTGTTGTACGCCGCGAACTGGGTCGAGGGCGGGCACACGGTGTCCATGAGGCCGGTAGCCATCAGGACCGTGCCCTCGATGCGCGGCGTGAGGTTCGCGATGTCTATGTAGCCGAGGGTGCGGAACATCTCCATCACCCGGGAGTGGGTCGGGTCGAAGCGTCGGAGGTACTGCCGGAGCTCGTCGTAGGCATCGGTCGCGAGGTCCATCTGCCATACCCGCAGGTAGTCCGACAGGAACGGGTAGACCGGTGCCAGTGCGCGCACCCGCGGCTCGAGCGACGCGCACGCGAGGGTGATCGCGCCGCCTTGCGAGGCCCCGGTGAGGCCGACGCTGCCGCCGTCGACCTCCGGCAGGTCCATCACGATCCGCGTCAGCTGCACGGCGTCGAGGAAGATGTGGCGGAAGGCGAGGTTCTGCGGGTTGTCGTCGAGCCCCCGCACGATGTGGCCGTTGAGGGTCGTGCCGAGAGCCCCGCCGACGTCCTGGGAACGCCCTCCTTGGCCGCGGCAGTCGAGGGCAGCGACGGTAAAGCCTTGCGCCACATAGGGAAGCAGGTCGAACCAGTCCGGGCTGTCACCGGAGTAGCCGTGGAACACGACGACGGCAGGGTGCGGCTCGACGACCCCTGCGGGTCGCAGGTACTTGGCGTACACGCGCGCCCCGCGGACTCAGGTGAACCACAGGTCGAAGCACTCGGCGTACCCCGCCGGGTGATCCACCCGGTCGAGCTGGACGTCGGCGCTGACGTCGTCGAGCTCGGCGAGGGCCGTGCTCCAGTACGCCTCGAAGTCCTCCGGCCGCGGGTTCGTGCCGGTGTACGTGCGCAGCTCCTCGAGCGGCAGGTCGAACGCTGGCACGGGATCCTCCGGGCTTGGACGGGGTCTTCTGGGTCGTGCGACGCGGTGCGATCGCTGTCGGACAGCACCGGTGGACGGGCCGGCGAGGACGAGGTCGACCGCGCCGTCGCCCTCTGGTGAGGAGGCTAGTCGAGGGCGTGGCAGGGGCGCCGCATCCACCAGGTGGCCGGGCCGCCTGGGACGGTGACGTCGACGCTCTCGGTGAAGCCACGACGCTCGTAGAATCCCCGGTTGCCCGAGGTCGAGGTCTCGAGCCAGCAGTCGAGCCCGTCGGCGTCGGCGCGGGCGAGCACCGGGGCGAGGACTGCGGTGGCGAGGCCCTCGCCCTGGCGGTCGGGGCGGGCGGCGAGCACCCCCAGGTACCAGTACGGCGGCTCGGGCCTCGCGGAATCCAGGGCCCGCTCGTAGGCCTGCAGGCTCTCCCAGGCGCTCTCGCCGACGGCGGTGCGGTAGGCAGGCCAGAGGCGGTCGGCGTCGACGGGGGCGACGGCGGTCCGCTCGTCCCACATGGCGACCGCGTCGCAGTCGCCGGCGACCCAGACGTTGCCTGTCCCGACCCTGCCGTCGAACAGTGCGGCCGCGAAGTGCGGGGACACCCGATCGAAGTCCGTGCCCGTGATGTAGGCCCAGGCCGGATCCCGCGCGAACGCCGCGATCACGGTGGCGATGACTCCGTCGCGGTCCTCGACAGTCGCGCGGCGAACGCCCGGGGCGGTGGTCGGTGTCGTCATGCCGGTGACGGTATCGGCGTGACCAGGCAGTCCCGCCGCGTACCCGCACGTGGCGTGCAGGACGATGTCCGCTGGCTGGCCCCGGTCCGTCCCGCCGGCGCGCGAGCGTCCGGGCGGCGTTCGGCAGCGGACCTGCGTGCTGGCATCAGTGACCCCGACGACTGCAGGGCGCCATCGTGACCACGATCGGGCGCCCGCTCCGGGACATCACGCTGTTCCGGGGGAGCCCGGACGAGCGTGCGCGTCTCCTGCTCGAGCTCCGGCACGCCGCGCACGAGGTCGGGTTCTTCTACGTGACCGGACACGGCGTTCCCGAGTCCGTCACCGGGCGAGTCCTCGAGGCGCCCCGGGAGTTCTTCGACCTGCCGCTCGATCAGCGGCTCGCGATCGACAACGTCCGCTCTCCGCAGTTCCGCGGCGACACCCGTGTCGGGTACGAGCACACCCGAGGACGGCCCGACCGTCGTGACCAGCTCGACGTGGGAGTCGAGCGCCCGGTACTCGGCCTCGGTCCCGAGGACCCGGCGTACCTGCGGCTGATCGGACCCAACCAGTGGCCCGCGGGGCTGCCCGGACTTCGTGACACCGTCCTGGCCCGGCAAGCCGAGGCCGACCGCGTGAGCCGGGACGTGCTGCGCGTGCTGGCTGCATCGCTCGGACAGCCAGCGACCTACGTCGACGAGTGGTTCGACGACGAGGCGCACTCCCACCTCACGGTGATCCGCTACCCCGGACGGGGTCACGCCGTCGACGACCAGGGCGTGTGCGCCCACACGGACTACGGCTTCCTCGCCCTGGTTCTGCACGACGAGCTCGGCGGCCTGCAGGTGGAAGGTCCCGAGGGTGGCTGGCTCGACGCCACGCCGGTGCCGGGTGAGTTCGTGGTCAGCCTCGGAGAGGCGCTGGAGATGTCCACACGCGGCTGCCTGCGCGCCACCGTTCACCGGGTCACGAGTCCACCCGGCTACGTCGAGCGGCTCCCCGTCCCGTTCTTCCTCGGCCCGAGGCGCGACTCGGTCATCAGCGAGATCCCCTTGCCACCCGAGCTCGCCGTCGTGGTTCACGGGGTCGACCCGACCTCGACAACCCGCTGCTGAGTGAGTACGACGCCAACACCCTCGAGGGATGGTTGCGGCCCCATCCCTCGGTGGCGCAGCGCTGGTGGTCCGACGTCCTGGAGGTGCCCTCGGTCTGACGGCTCCCGCGCGCCCACCCACGGGCCGCCCGCCCGTGGGACCATCTCCTCGACAGACCTGGCCCGGGGCGTGCCAGGATCCGACTTCTGAAGGTACGCGCACAGCACTCCCACCGGAACGGGGAGGTGGCCGATCGTGGACGCGCACAGCGGTCCCGGCCCCGCTCCCGCGACCCCTCCGCGCGATCTGCTCGATCAGCTTCCCGACGTCGTCTACGTCGCCGAGGTCGAGCCGCGCTTCCGCATCGAGTACGTCAGCGACGGGATCACCGAGCTGCTCGGCTGGACCCCTTCGGAGTTCTACGCCGATCCCGGCCTCGTGCGCCGCGGGCTCGACCCGCGCGACGCCGACCAGCTCGCCCAGTTCCTCTCCTCGCCAGCGGGTGTTCCCTTCCAGGTCACGCTCCGGTGGCGCACGAGCCGGGGGCGGCTCCTGTTCCTGCAGCACCGGGTGCGCAGCCGCTGGCGGGCCGATGGGGTCCTCCTCGCCTACGGGGTCCTGCGCGACGTCACGGCGACGAAGGCCGTGGAGAAGCACCTCGTCGACACCGAGCGGCTGTACGGGCTCCTGTCCGAGCATGCCTCCGACGTCGTCTACCAGGCCGACGCCGCCGGGATCGTGCGCTACGTGTCGCCGTCGGTACGCCAGACACTGGGCTGGGCGCCTGCCGACCTGATCGGCCGACGTGCCGGTGACCTGCTCGCACCCCAGCAGGACCTCGACGCCATCGACGAGCAGCGTCGCCGCCTGTACGAAGGCGTCGGGGACGTCGGGGACATCGAGGGTGTCGCCGAGGCCGAGATGCTGGTGCTGACCTCATCGGGTTCACCGCGCTGGATGGCGGCTCGCGGGCGGGCCGTCCGTGGCGACGACGGCCAGCCGAACGGCATCGTCGTGGGTCTCCGCGACGTCCACGACCAGGTCGTCTCGCGACGCGCGCTCGCGGCGTCCGAGCAGCTCTTCCGGACGTCGATGATGCAGAACCCCAACGGGCTCGTGCTCTTCCGACGGGACGGCTCGGTCATCGCGGCCAACCCCGCCTTCTGCACCCTGCTGCAGGCCGACGAGGCGACGATGCTGGCCGCGAGAGTCTCCGACCTGGCCGCCGAGGAGGATCTCGCCGAGGCGCACCGCACCTTCGTGCAGGTGTCGACCGGCGAGGTCGAGAGCGAGGTCGGCGCAACCCGCATGGTGCGCGCCGACGGCGTGGTGATCTGGACCCGCTGGGGCCTCTCGTTGATCCGTGACGCGGACGGCGAGCCGGACTACCTCGTAGGGCAGTACCAGGACCTGACGCCCGAGCACGAGGCTCGGGAGCGGCTGGCGTTCCTCTCCGAGCACGACGGTCTCACCGGCCTGCACAACCGCGAGTGGATCCTCCACGCCCTCTCGATGAGGTTGCGGGTCGCGCGGGCCGCAACATCCACCCTCGGCGTCCTGCACGTCGACCTCGACCGGTTCCGCCTGGTCAACGACTCCCTCGGGACGTCCGCCGGCGACGACCTGCTCCGGGTCGTGGCCGAGCGCATCCGTGGCGCCGTCCCCGCCGACGCCATCATCGCCCGCACGAGCGGCGACGAGTTCATCGTGGTGCTCGCGCCGTCCGAGGCTGCCGGGATGGACCTCGAGGCGATGGACGAGGTCGCCGCCGGGATCCAGCGGGCCATCGGGCAGGAGGTCCGTCTGGGGGCGCGTCGGGTGATCCCGTCGGCCTCGGTGGGGATCGCCGAGTCGCAGCCCGGGTCGACGGCCGAGGGGCTGCTGCGCGCCGCGGCCCTGGCCCATCACCAGTCCAAGTCCGACGGCCGGTCGCGGCGGCGGGTCTTCGACGCTCCGCTGGCCGCGGAGGCCGCCCGGCGCCTCACCATGGAGGAGGAGCTGCGCGACGCCATCGAGCGCCAGGAGTTCCTGGCCTACTTCCAGCCGGTCGTCCGGCTCTCGGATGAGACGGTCGTCGGTTTCGAGGCCCTGGTGCGATGGAACCACCCGCACCGGGGAATCGTGACCCCCGACGCCTTCCTCCCGGTGGCCGAGCAGACCGGCCTCGTCGTCCCCCTCGGCGAGCAGGTGCTCGACCAGGTGTGCGCAGCCCTGGCGCGGGAGCCGGGGCTCCCGGGTCGGGTCGGCGTCAACATCTCCGCCATGCAGCTCGGTGACCCTGGCGTGGTGTCCACGATCGTCGGCCACCTCGCGAAGCACGGCGTCGACCCGCGGCGGCTCGCCGTCGAGGTGACCGAGACCACGGTGGTGCGTCAGCTCGATCTCGCGCAGGCCGCACTCGCCGAGCTGCGGGGCCTCGGCATCGGCGTCCACATGGACGACTTCGGGACCGGCTACTCCTCGATCTCGCTGCTGCGCGACCTGCCCGTCACCGGGATCAAGCTCGATCGGCGCTTCGTCACCGAGCTGACCGAGCACGACAGCAGCGCCAACGCGCTCGCGACCGGGCTGGCAGGTCTCGCATCCGGGCTCGGCCTCGAGTCCATCGCGGAGGGAATCGAGACCGACGAGCAGGCCAGGCTCGTCCTGGCGCAGGGCTGGACCTTCGGTCAGGGCTATCTGTTCGGGCGGCCGGCTCCGGTCGAGCACTGGATCGCGTGACGGCGGAGGTGCTCGGGTTCGACTCATCACCGCGACGCCGGTCGCCCTCGGGCGTCGAGGGGGTCCTCAAGATCCCCGGCTCCGATGTCGATGCGTGGGCATGACCACGTCGACGGGGATCCAGGCGGGTTGGTACGACGATCCGGAGCAGGCTGCGCTGGTGCGCTACTGGGACGGGAACGACTGGACCCACCAGACGGCACCCCGGCCGATCCAGGCTCCGCCGCCCCCCGGTTACCCAGCGGCACAGTCCCTCCAGGTGGCACAGCCCTTCCAGGCGGCGCAGCCCTTCCAGGCGGCGCAGCACTTCCAGGCGGCGCTGCCGCTGGGAGGTCAGTCCTTCACCCGGGCGGTGACCGAGACCTACTACGCCCCGCAGCTCGGCGCGGCGCGACCCGGTGCGGGGGAGTCGCCCACCGACGCGGTGCACTGGCTGCTTCCCACCGGTCGGTCGTGGGAGACGATCGTGGCCGGCTACCTCGGCATCCTGGCGATCTTCATCTGGGTCCTCGGGCCGTTCGCCCTAGGCCTGGGGATCATGGGGATGCGCGCCGCCGATCGCAAGGGGTCCCATGGCCGCGGGCGTGCGATCTTCGCCATCGTCGTGGGGATTCTCAGCACGATCGGGATGATCATGGTGGGCATCGGCATCCTCACGGGCTAACGGACCCGCGGGGCGGACCAGCAGGCCGGTTGCTCCACCTGGGGGCTTCTCGAGGCTGCGAGGTGAGAACAGACCACCGGGCGGATACCCTCGGGCCACGATCCGCGGGGGGTCGTCGGTCCGTCACGGACCGGGGTCTCGGGGGAGACGTCGCCATGGTTCGTCGTCTGATGCATGCCGTGACCGTGGTGACGTCCGTGGCGAGCGCGACCTTGTCGATCATGCTGACCGGTTCGGTCGCCGCGCGGCGCGACCCTGAGCAGCTTGCCTCGTGGGAGTGGCGCTGAGCAGGCGTGCACCGTGCCGAGCGGTTGTTCGCGGCCGGGAAGCTCGCGTCCGTCGCGTCCGTCGCGTCAGTCGCGTCAGTCGCGGCCGAACGCCGGTCCGAAGAACGAGGCCTGGCCGTCCTTGATGAAGTAGACCGACCATCCCGGCAGCTGGGCGAACCAGGCGGCCGCGCCCGGGCCCTCGAGGAGGGCGGCTGTCGCCAGCGCGTCGGCGAGCCCGGCATCCGGGCCCACGATCGTGGCGGAGTCGTAGTAGACCTCGGTCGTGCCGGTCCGCGGGTTCTTGATGTGGTGGCCGCGTTCGTAGAGACCACTCGTGGCGATGGCGCCGTCGCCGACATGGACGACCTCGACGATCTCCTGGGTGTTGTAGGGGTTGAGGATGCCGATGGCCCACTCCGCGCCGGGGGCCTGCAGGCCACGGCAGGCGATGTCGCCGGCGGCGTTGACGCAGACGTTGGGGACACCGGCGCGGACGAGCTGGTCGGCGACCTGTCCGGCGGCCCAGCCCTTGACGTACCCCGAGGGATCGACGCCACCCTTGACGGCCCAGGGGTCGAACGCGCCGCGCGTGAGCTCACGGGCGAACTGGCAGGCGGCCAGCACCTCCTGGACGACCGTCGGTGTGCGGTACAACGGCATCAGGCCGTTGCGGTACATGGTGATGGGCGTGTCGACACGGTAGGTCGAGAACCAGGCATCGACCTGGTGCAGGTAGGCGACGGCATCGTCGAGGATCGCGTCGATGCCCGACGGGAGCGCCT
This sequence comes from Candidatus Nanopelagicales bacterium, assembly GCA_038206635.1. GTDB lineage: Bacteria > Actinomycetota > Actinomycetes > S36-B12 > CAIYMF01 > Longivirga. The sequence continues at coordinate 14,598 of JBBRAQ010000024.1, forward strand.
CACCGCGAAGGTCGAACGTGACGGCGGTGCCCCACACATGCTCGACGTGGACGCGCTGCTGCCAGTCACCCGGACCGGCGTACGTCACGGTCGGGCTGACGGGATCGTGATCCTCGACGGCGTGATCCTCGACGGCGGGCGCCGCGCTGCTCACAGGCCGGCCTTGTGCATCGCCGACTGCAGCGAGGTCTTCCAGGCCTGCCAGGTGAGCGTGGCACCGCTGACGTTGTTGATGGCGGGGCCTTGGGCCTTGAGCGTCTCGGACTTGAGGATCGGGATCGAGAAGTCGGAGTAGGGCTGCGACGGTCCGTTCGGGTACACGACCGGCCACACGGCGATGATCTTGCCGTTCTGCACCCGGATGCCGACCTGTACGCGGCCGTACTTGTGCGTGATCATGCTGCCCGTGTAGTCCTTCGGGCCCGCCGGCGGCGTGGGCTTCGGGGTCGGCTTGGGCGTGGGAACCGCGGCCTTGGTGGGCGTCGGTGCTGCTGCCTTCGTCGGGGTGGCTGCCTTCGTCGTCGCCGGAACCGCAGCCTTGGTGGTGGGCTTCGTCGCGGGCTTCGTCGCCGCAGCGGGTGTCGACGTGCTCGGCGTGGCACCCGGCGATGATGCGCCCGAGGCCGCGCCGGACGGGTCGGCACTCGGCGCCGCCGTCCCCGGGTCGGTCGAGGACAGGGGCGGTGGTCCGCCGAGTCCGGCGGAGTCGGCGGGGCCGGCGGCGATCGCGGCGGGCGTGTCGGCGCCCGAGTAGGTGAGGACGGCCACCAGGCCGGCCAGCGTCCCTGTGGACACCAGGACTGCGCGCTTCATGAGGAGCTCCTCGCGGGTCGGCCGTCTCCGGTCGGGTCGTGATCGGTGGTGAACAGGTCGGTCGTGCCGCAGCCCGTCACGGCGCCGCAGTCGGCGCCGTGATGACTAGAACGAGAAGGCTTCATGGTGGATCCGGGTGGGGGGGACCCCGGCGTCGCGGACGGCGCCCATGACGCTGGTCGTGAAGGTGTCAGGGCCGCAGACGTAGACGTCGGTCCCGGCCAGCCCGGGTACGAGCTGGCTGAGGTAGTCGGCTGTCATCGGGTGCAGGTGCCGCGGCCCCTGCAGGTAGTGCATGCGCCAGCCGCGGCTCGTGATGAGTTCCTCGAGCTCAGCGCGCAACGGTGCGGTCGTCGCCTCCGACACGCGGTAGACCAGAGTCACCGCCGTGCCGTCGGGAAGGTCGTCGAGCACCGCCCGGATCGGAGTGACGCCGACGCCGGCTGCGAACGCCGCGATGGACTCGCCGTGGCGGGCTCCTGCGGTAAAGACGCCGTACGGACCCTCCGCCAGGACGGCGGTGCCGGGACGCAGCTTGCGCAGGTGGGCCGACTGGTCGCCGAGGTCCTTCACGGTGATGCGCAGCCATGACGAGTTCGGCGACGCGGAGAGCGAGTACGGGTGCGCCTGCCACCACCAGTCGCGGGTCATGAAGCGCCACTGGAAGAACTGGCCGCCGCGCGCCTTGAGCAGGTCGAGGTCGACGCCGGAGATGTAGATCGACACGATCCCGTCGGCCTCGGGGACGACGGCCGCGACCTTGAGCTCGTGCTTGCGCGAGGTCGTGATCGGGATGACGAACCGCGCCACGATGATCGTCGCAGCGACGGCGAGGTAGAGCGCGGTCCAGAAGTACCGCTGGTAGGCGTGGGCGACGAACATCGGGCCGAGCGCCACCTGGTGACCGAACGACAGCGCGACGGCGATGTAGAAGTACAGGTGCGTGACCCACCAGGTCTCGTACTTCATGCGCTCGCGGATCTTGCGGTAGGACAGCATGCTGATCGCCATCATGAGGGCGAACGCCACCGCCGCGGGCATCATCCAGGCCGACTTCGTGACGAGGTCCCACAGCTGTCCGAGGACGGTGTGCTCCTCGGCCTGGGCGTAGCTCAGGGTCGTGAAGACGAAGTGCCCGAGGACGAGGAAGATCGAGTAGGGCGCGACCTTGCGGTGCAGCGCCACCATCCGGTCGTGCCCGACCTCGCGCTCGAGCCACGGTACCCGCGAGACGAGCAGCAGCAGCATCAGGCAGAGGTAGGTGCCGCCGAGCGCCGAGAGCGTCCCGACGGCGAGGAGCTTCCCGCCGGGAAGATCGAGACCGTCCTTGACCGCCGCGACACCGATGCCGAGCGAGATGCCCAGCCCGATGCCGGCGATGGTCACGGCGATGTCACCACGGCGACGACTGACACCGCGTGCGGCCACCCCGCGGCGAACGGGCGGGGGAGTCGGTGCGGGCGCGTGCGCCTGGACGACGGGCGGGAGGAACTCCCGCGGGATGCCGTCGGTGCGACCCGCAGAGTGGTCGGGCTGGAGCTCCACCGGCGAGGTCGACGGCGGGGCAGCCAGCGGGGGAAGCGCCTCGGGTGAGGGGAGGTACAGCGGACGGAGGTCCGACGGTGCACCGGTGAGGGTGCCGGCGTCGATGAAGCCGTGCCGCTCGAGGTTGCCCGAGCCCGCGTTGCCCGAGCCGACGTTGAACGGGTCGCGGCCCGCGCCGGTGCTCACAGCCCCGCCAACGTCAGAGCGGACTGGAGCGAGGTCTTGTAGGCGGGCCACGTCAGCGTCGCACCCGAGACCTTCGTGATGGCCGAGGAGTTCGCGGCCACCGCCTTGGTGTTGTACTGCGGCAGCGCCGTCTTGTTGATGCTCACAGTCTCGGTACCGTCATTCGTGAGAAGGGTTCCCGTGGCGGACGTGATGACGCTGTTGGTGATCACGATGACGACCCGGATCGTGCCGTGGCCACTGGCGATCTGCGTGATCGCCCCGGTGAACGTGCCGTTCACCGGAGGCTTTGCCGGCGTCGCGACGACGGAGAGCGACGCGGCACCTTCCGTCGTCGCCGTCACCGCGGTGACGTAGTAGGTGTAGGGGGTCCCGTTGGTGAGCCCGGTGTTGAGGAACGTCGTCAGAGTGGGCGAGCCGACGAGCACGCCGTTGCGGTAGACCTTGTAGGAGGTAGCGGAGGGCGAAGCCGCCCAGCTCAGCGACACCTGCGCGTTGCCGGCGGTCGCGACGAGCCCCGTCGGTGCCGCCGGGGGCGGTGCCACCGGCGTCGCACTGACCGCCGCGGATGCCGGCGAGGACACCGACCCGTTGGTGGCGACCACCGTGTAGGTGTACGCCGTCCCGTTGGTGAGCGAGAGGTCGGTGAACGTGGTTCCCGCCTGCGTCGAGACGAGGACGGCGCCGCGGTAGACCAGATATCCCGTGGTGTTCGCCGCGGCCGTCCAGCTCAGTGACACCTGCGCGTTGCCAGGAGTCGCGACGAGCCCGGTCGGGGCAGCGGGTGTGAGCACGAACGGAGTGACCTGGACCGTCGAGGACGGCAGAGAGTCGACGCCGGAGACGACCGCGGTGACGTAGTAGGAGTAGGCCGTCCCGTTGACGAGGCCGGTGTCGGCGAAGGAGGGAGAGATCGGCGTCCCGACCAGCGTGCCGTTGCGGTAGACCTTGTACGACGTCGCACCCGGCACCGGGGTCCACGTCAGGCCGGCTGACTTGTCGCCAGCCACGCCGCTGAGTCCGGTGGGCGCACCTGCGGCAGGCGCTGCCGGTGTGGCTGTCACTCCCGCGGAGTTCCCCGATGTCGAGCTCGGCCCGATCGCCTTGACGTAGTACGTGTACGTCGTGCCGTTGGACACCGTCGAGTCGACCCACGTAGGCGTCGCGGTCGTGGTCAGGAGAGCGCCACCGCGATACACCTCGTAGGACGTGGCACCCGTGACAGCGCCCCAGGTGAGGGTGATCTTCGCGTTGCCCGGCGTGGCCGACAGACCGCCCGGGGTCGAGAGTGGCGGTGCGACGGGCTTCGCCGAGACGGTCGCCGATGCGGGGGACCCGGGGGAGTTCTGCCGGACCGCCACGACGTAGTAGGAGTACGTCGAGCCGTTGCTGACGCCGGCGTCGGAGTAGGACGGGGTGCTCGGTGTCGCGATCTGAACGCCGTCGCGGTAGAGGCGGTACGACGTGGCGCCCATCGGCGCGGTCCACGTGAGGCCGACCGTCGCGTTGCCCGGCGTTGCCACGAGGTTGGTCGGAGCTGCCGGCGCGGTCGCGACGGGCGTGCTCGCGACGGCGGAGGACGCGACCGAGGCGGCCGCCCCGTTGAGCGCCTTCACCGTGTAGGAGTAGGCAGTGCCGTTGGTCAGCCCGGTGTCGATGTAGGAGGTCGTCGCCGGAGAGCCGACGAGGACGCCCCCGCGGAAGACCTGGTAGCTGGTCGCCGAGGGTGTCGCTGCCCACGCGAGAGTCACCTGCCCGTCGCCCGGTGCCGACACCAGGCTGGTGGGTGCGCCTGGTGCCACCACGTTGGGCGTGCCGTTGACGGGCGCGGACCTCGGTGACCAGCCGGCGATGTTCGTGGCGACCACGGAGTAGGCGTGGGCGATGCCGTTGTCGAGCCCGGTGTCGAGGTAGGACGGGATGATCGTGGACGCCACCTGGAGGCCGTCGCGGTAGACGATGTACCCGGCGGCACCGCCGACGGCCGGCCAGGACACCGACACCTGACCGGAGGCCCCGACCGTGGCGAGGCCCGTCGGCTGCCCGGGGATCGCGACGAACGGTGCCTGCACGTAGTGCAGCGAGCGTACGGCCGCTGTCACGCTGGTCACGAGGGTTGCCATGGCCAGCTGCGAGACGACGACCTCACGGGCTGCCGTCATCACCTTCTGCGTGACGAGGCTCAGGGATCTGGCCGTGCGGACGTCGTCGACCTTGGTGGCGGTGCGCAGTGCGGACCGGTGCGCCGTCGTGGCGACCTTCTGCACCTGCTTGATGGAGGCGTACGACGACAGGGCGTGGAGGTAGCGGGTCCGCGCGGTGATGACTCGAGGGTCGGCGTCGACGACGAGGTTGACCTCCTCGGTCACCTCGGCGACCGTCTGGCCCCAGTCGTTGTTGACGTCCTGGCCCACGGCGGGCGCGGCCTCGGCGCTGGGCGCGAGGGCCACGAGTGTGCCGCTGAAGGAGCTCGTGACAGCGCCCACGCCGGCCACGGCCGCCACGACGCGTCGCGCCGGGTGCCGACGTCCCTCCCGGTTCATCAGTTCTCCTCGACAATCCGCGCTCAGGCCTTGAATCCGGCTTTGATCAGCGCGGACTGGAGCGACTGCTGGAACGCCTCCGACGACAGCGACGCACCCGAGACGTTCGCGACGTTCGCGGTGTCGCCAGCGGTCATGGCCTCGAGCGTCAGCGTGCTCAGCGACTTGTTGTTGTACGACGCGGAGTCGCTGGTCGGTGCCGCCTGCTTCATGACGACGACGTTGCTCACGTGGCCGGCGTAGACCGTGATCTGGACCTGCATGGGCTCGAAGGAGAAGGGGACGGTGGGCACGAGGTAGCTGATCGCGGTGCCGGGGTACGTCCCGTCCACGGGAAGGTAGTGGAGGGCACGTACGGCGGCGGTCGTCCTGGCCACGGTGCTGAGGTAGGCGAGCCGGGCCTTCGTCTCGACGGCCTTGGCCGCGACCGTCACCGCATGGGCCGTGACATAGGCCCTGCGTGCGCGGGCGATGCGCGCCGCGTTCCGGGTGCGCAGGGCGGCGACGTACGCCGTTCGCAGCGTCGCCTCCGTCTTGGCGCGGGCGAGCACCGTGGCGTGGCGAGCGACGTAGAGGGCCTTGGCCTTGACGACGTTGGCGTTGGCCGCGACCGCGGCGGTCACCTCGGCCGTGACCTCTGCCGGGGTCTGCCCGTAGTCGTTGACCACGCTCTGGCCGGGTGCCGCGGCAGCGTAGGCCGGCAGCGACGACGACAGCGAGGCGAGGGCGGCGGCCGTGCCCACAGCGGCCACGACGGCCGGGTGCCGCAGTGCTCGTCGACGCGGATCGGTGCGAAGTGGGCGTGTCACCTCCTTGGCTTCGGAGTTGGCGCAGGGGCACCTATTGGGCCACCTGGGTGACCACTCGTCCAAGATTCGTCCAACGACCGCGGACGCCCGTGGCGCCTGGCGGCTCGTCCTCGTCGAGTGCCGCCCCGGTCAGGGCCCATCTGTGGCTGGGTGCGCGCCGGGTGTCGGGGGTGCCTCGATCGTCGGCAGGCCGATAGGCGAGGCTGGTGCGCGACCAGTCCGGACCGAGCGGTCCACCGTCCTGAGGAGCCGCCGTGCCGTGCCGTCCCACCGTCTCGATCCGTCCCGGCAGCCGTGACGTACCGTCGACCGGCAGGAGCGGCTCGTGATCGGCCCGGACCGCGTCCTGGCCCGTCGCTCGATCCTGGCGCTCGGTGCTGTAGCGGCGCTCGCCGCCTGCGCCCCCGGCTCGGACTTGTCCGTCTCGCCGACCCCGGCCGCGCCGACTGGTGGCACGCCGTCGGGTGGAGCGGGCGCGTCCGGCTCGCCGACGACGTCCGACGCTGCCACCCCGGTCCCGTCCGTCCAGCCCCATGCCTCGACCGGTGGCCCGGCCGTCGAGGTCGCCCACGGCCCTCGCGCGTCGTCGTCGGTGGCACTCACCTTCCACGGTGCCGGAGAGCCCAGGCTCGCGCAGAAGATCCTCGACGCCGCGCACCTCGGCGGTGCTGCCATCACGGTGCTCGCCGTCGGCACCTGGCTCCAGTCCTATCCGCAGATGGGTCGGCAAATCCTCGCCGCGGGTCACGAGCTCGGCAACCACACGTGGCACCACCGTCCGATGCGACAGATGGACGAGGCGTCGGCCTACGCCGAGATCGTCGGGGGCCAGCAGGAGATCGCGAGGTTCACGACGTCCCCGACGTGGTTCCGGCCCTCGGGCACCCCGCACGCGACCCCGCACATCCTTGCGGCTGCGGGTCGGGCGGGCTACGCGACCAGCCTCGCGTTCGACGTCGACCCGCGCGACTACGCCGATCCGGGCCCGGCGCTCGTGGTGTCGCGCGTCCTTGCCGACGTGAGGGCGGGCTCGATCATCAGCCTGCATCTCGGGCATGCGGGCACCGTCGAGGCCCTGCCGAAGATCCTCGCGGGACTCGCCTCGAGAGGGCTGGGCGCGGTCACGATCTCGGCCCTGCTCACCGGTGTGAGCCCGTGAGGTCGACGTCAGACGGCCGTATCGCGGCCGCGGCCGTCGTCGCGGCGTGCGTCCTCTCGATCAGCGCGTGCGCCCAGCGGGCTCCGGCCGAGTCCGGCACCTCCCCGAGCGCGTCGCCGTCCAGGAACTCTCCGAGCACGGGGGCGCCGACGTCGAACGCCGACCAGGGAACCGCGAGCGCGACGCCGACTGCCGTGCCGGCCCGGGTGCTGGTCGGCATGCCGCCCAACACCGATCCGGCGAACGTGTACGCCGCAGACGGCCCGAACATGCTGTCCCCGGCCGTCGCGCACGACCTCTACCGGGTGTATGTCCCTAACACCGGGTCGGACTCCGTAACCGTGATCGACCCGGTGACCTATCGCGTGGTGGGCACGTTCCGCGTCGGCCACCAGCCCCAGCATGTCGTCCCCTCGCACGACCTGCGAACGCTCTGGGTCAACAACGACCTCGGCGACAGTCTCACTCCGATCGACCCGGTCACGGGCCGACCCGGCTCGGCGGTCCCGGTCGCCGATCCCTATAACCTGTACTTCACCCCGGACGGCCGGCACGCAGTCGTCATGGCGAGCAAGCTGCACCGCCTCGACTTCCGTGACCCCCGAACGATGGCGATGCAGCACAGCGTCCCCGTGCCCTGCTCCGGGGTGAACCACGCCGACTGGACCACCGACGGTCGCTTCTTCCTGGTGTCGTGCGAGTTCTCCGCCCAGCTGCTCTGGGTCGACACGACCGCCGAGAAGGTCGTGACGGTCCTTCGCCTCCCGTCCGGGGCGATGCCGCAGGACGTCAAGCTCAGCCCGGACGGCCGCACCTTCTACGTCGCCGACATGATGAGCAACGGGGTGTGGATCTACCGGACGACCACCTCTGCTCCGCGCCTGCAACGCCTGCTGCGGACCGGCCTCGGTGCCCACGGGCTCTACGTGTCGCGCGACGCCACGCGTCTCTACGTCTCCAACCGGGGCGAAGGCACGATCTCCGTGCTCCGGTTCTCCGACAACGCGATCGTCGCGACCTGGAGGATTCCTGGCCACGCCAGTCCCGACATGGGCAACCTCTCTCCCGACGGCCGCACCCTGTGGCTCTCGGGGCGCTACGACGGCGAGGTCTACGCCATCGACACGACGACCGGAGCCCTCCGCGCCCGGATCAAGGTCGGCGTCTCGCCGCACGGACTCACCGTCTGGCCGCAGCCGGGCCGATACTCCTTGGGCCACACGGGGATCATGCGCTGAGGGATCGGCGGCACGTCGAGGACAGCTCGCGGACGAGGTCCGCGCCTGCCGAGGCTGGCTGCAGGCTGGGTGTGCATCCATGGTCGTCTACGACCTACCGTGGCAGAGGTCTGGCGAGCGGTTCTGGTGGGAGGTCCGATGGAGGCGTCGGCCGGCGGCGACCCATCCGGTGGCGTGCCGGGATCGACGGGCGGTCATCAGGCGTCGGCCGGCGAGATCCTGCGCACGTTCGTCATCGCGATCGACGCGCTCCCCGACTCATCGATCATGATCTTCGACATCGACTGTCGCTATCTGGTCGTCCGTGGCGGTGCCCTGCTCGAGGCCCACATCACTCCCGAGGACCTGGAGGGGCAGCTGGCCCAGGACGTCCTCGCACCGGAGCGGTGGCAGCTCTACGCGCCGCTGTACGACGCGGCACTACGTGGGGAGACATCGACCGTCGAGTCGACGTCTCCGGACGGGCAGCGCCAGTACCTGGTCCGGGTCGCGCCCGTCCTGGACGGTGGCGAGGTGGTCGGGGGAGTCTCGAGTGCCCACGATGTCACCGAGAAGAACGCGACACTGCGGGCGCTGGCCGACAGCGAGGCCCGCTACCGCCTGCTGGCCGAGAACTCCTCGGACTTCGTCCTGCGGAACACGCCGGACGGGGTCATCGAGTGGATCTCCCCGTCCGTCATCGACGTCCTCGGATGGACCCCGGAGGAGCTCCTGGGCACGCGGTCGCTCGAGTTCACCCACCCCGACCACAGGTCCACCGCCCGTGAGATCGCCGATCAGGTCAACGCGGGGGCGACCATCACCGGCCGGATCCAGGTGACGTGCAAGGACGGGACCAGCCGCTGGATGGCACGGACGGTGCGCCCGCTCCTCGGCGAGGACGGTGAGCTGGTCGCCCGGGTCAGCGGCTGGCACGACGTGCACGCGGAGGTCGAGGCCGAGCAGGCGCTCGCTGCGTCGGAGGAGCAGTTCCGAGCGGCGCTGAGCTCGGCCATCATCGGATCTGCCATCTGCGCGCCCGACGGGAGGTTCCTCTGGGTCAATGCCGCCTTCGGTCGGATCGTGGGATTCCCGCGGGAGGAGCTCGAGCAGATGCGTTGGGCCGATATCACCCACGCCGATGACGTCTCCTCCGGATGGGACCGGATGACCAGTCTGCGTGCCGGCAGCCTCGACTCCTTCACCGAGCGCAAGCGCTACCTGACGAAGTCCGGTGGGGTCGTCTGGGGCGACATCTCGGTCGCGGCGGTGCGCGAGGTCGACGGCTCGCTGCGCCACCAGATCGTGCAGCTCGTCGACGTCAGCACCGAGGTCGCGAACCTCGAGTCGCTGGTGCGATCCGCGCGGGAGTTCCGACTGCTCGCCGAGAACGCCTCCGACGTCGTCCTACGGATCGACCCGGCGGGTGTCATCGACTGGGTATCGCCGTCGGTCTCCACGGTGCTGGGTTGGGACCCGGACGCGCTGGTGGGTACGCCGTCGTCCGCGATCATCGATGAGGCCGATCGTGATGAGGTCCTGCGGCAACGGTCCGACCTCGTCGCGAGCGGGCGCGACGGCCTGGAGATGACCGTGCGCTATCGCACCGCCTGGGGCGCGGCCCGCGAGATGTCGGCCGTGGTACACGTCCTGCGCGTGGACGGGGACGATGCTGTCACCGGGATGGCTGTGGGGCTCCGTGACGTCACCGACGAGGCGAAGGTCCGGCGAGAGCTGGCTTACCGGGCGAGCCACGACATCCTCACCGGCGTGGCCAACCGCGACGACCTCCTGAGCCGGCTGCGCACCAGGCTGGAGATCCCCTCCGACCCGGGGCGCAAGGTCGGGGTTCTGTTCTGCGACGTGGACAATCTCAAGTCCATCAACGACGTGCACGGCCACCGGGCCGGCGACTCCGTCCTGGCCGCGGTCGCGACCCGCCTCGTGGGAGCGGTGCGCCACCACGACGTCGTGGCCCGGATCGGCGGCGACGAGTTCGTGGTGGTGCTCGAGCAGGTGGACGACGTCGCGCAGCTCGAGGCCGTCGCCGAGAAGTGCCGCGCCGCAGTCGGCCACGTCGTCGAGCGCAGCGATCGTCCGATCGAGGTGTCCGTCAGCATCGGCGGGGTGCTCGCCGCCCTGGACGAGGATGCCGACGACGTCCTCGGACGCGCCGACCGCGCGCTGTTCCAGGCCAAGAATGCGGGGCGCAACCAGGTGCGCGTCGACGACTCCTCACAGTGAGTCGTGACCGGGGTTTCCCCCTGCCCTCGCTGGACCGGGCCGCGTCCCGTGGGTCGGCCCGGAGCCGACGTGGCGCACGGGGCACGCGCGGCTCATCCCGGATTCGTCTACAAGGGCCGGATCGTGACGGTTCAGCCGGTTCGGCCTGGTCATTCCGTGCTGCTCACGGTGGTCACTACGGGGGAAATCAGGGTTACCTCACCTGATTCTGGTCCGGCCCCACGGTCGGCCCGGTATACCGGGCCTGTCGGGCGCCGACTACAGGCGCTTCCTGGCCGGCCGCACCGGAAGGAGCTCCAGCATGCGCATGTCAAGGATCGGCGGGGCCGTTGCCTCGCTCTCAGGAGTGGCGATCGCCGTCGCGCTGGCGAGCCCGACCGCCCAAGCCACACCCGCCACACCGACGCCGGGCCCGACCCTCACCGTCGTCGCGTCGCACCTGGGCAACCCGCGTGGTCTCGCCATCGGGGCTCACGGTGCCCTCTACGTCGCCGAGGCGGGCAGCGGCGGGACGAGCTGCTTCACCAGCCCCGTGTTCGGCACCCAGTGCGCGGGACTCACCGGCGCGATCGCTCGGATCGGACCAGGTGGCGCCGTTCCCGTGGCGTCCGGTCTTGCCTCCGTGGCCGGGCCAGGTGGCATCGGTGCGACAGGCGTCGTCGCGGTGGCGACCCGGGGGAGCAGGATCTATGCCCAGTTCGGCGGCAACACCGAGGGCGTCTCCGGGATCCCGTTGCCGGCCGACATCAAGGCGCGGATCCTCGACGACTTCGGCCAGTTCGGCGTCGTGGAGAGGGGCACGTTCCACGAGCTGAACCCGGTCGGTGACAGTGACTTCGCCTGGACGCTCGCGCACAAGAACCTCGTGCCGGACCAGTTCCCCGACTCCAACCCCAACGGCCTGCTCGTGAGCCGCCACGGCGTCTTCACGGTGGACGCCGGTGCCAACACGCTCGTGCGTCTCGGGGCCCGCGGCACCTCGCACGTCGTCGCGTTCTTCGGAACGAAGCACGGGAGCGACACCGACGCGGTGCCGACGTGTGCCGCCACCGGTCCCGACGGCTCGATCTACGTCGGTGAGCTCCTCGGTGGCTACTACGCGCCCGGCAACGCCCGGGTGTGGAAGGTCGAGTTCGAGCACGGCCGGGTGCACAAGCGGGTCTGGGCGCGCGGCCTCACGGCGGTTCAGGGCTGCGGCTTCGACCGCTGGGGCAACTTCTACGCGACCGAGTTCCAGGTCGGCGGCCTCGACGAGGGCCCCAGCGCCAGCCCGCTCGGTGCGGTCGTGAAGATCGCGCGCAACGGTCACCGCACGACGCTCGGCCTCGGCTCGCTGTTCTGGCCCTCCGGCTTCGCTGCGGGACGCGACGGCGCGATCTACGTCTCGAACTGCAGCATCGCCCCGAGTGCCGGCTTCGGCCCCTGCCCGAACGGCGGCGAGGTCGTGCGCATCGGCTGACGTGGTGGGCTGCCGGGGTCAGTGGCAGCCACGGCGCGGATCACGGTGGGGCGGCCCCAGGGACCGCCCCACCGTCACGTCCGCTCGTGTCAGCCGCCGGCGACCGACGGCAGGATCTGAACGTCCGACCCGGCGCGGACCGGCGTAGCGAGGCCGTCGAGGTGGCGGATGTCTTCGCCATCGACGTAGACGTTGACGAAGCGGCGCACGGCATCGCTCTCGTCCCGCACGCGTCGGACCAGCACGGGGTAGTCGAGGGAGAGGACATCGAGCAGGCCGCCGACGGTGGTCGGGGAGGGCACGACGTCGAGCCTGCGCCGTCCGGACGCGAGATCGGCCAGCACTGAGGGCAGCCGCACCGTCACCCCGCCCGGCTGCGCCGCGGTCATGCGAGGACGGCCGCTCGCACCGAGAGGATGTCGGGGAGGTGGGTGGCGAGGACGGAGAACGTCTCGCCCTCGTCCGCGCTCGCGTAGACGCAGCCGTCGCGCGTACCGAGGTAGACACCGGTCGGATCGAGACGGTCGACGCAAGCCGCGTCGCGAAGCACGACCGTCCAGGTGTCGTCGGGCAGTCCGGGACCGTGCTCGGCCCAGGTCCGGCCGCCGTCGCGCGTGCGGTGCAGGCGCATCCGGCCTTCCGGCGGCACGCGGGCGGAGTCGGCGACGAGGGGCATCACCCAGGCCGTCCCGGGGCGGTGCGGCGAGGAGAGCGCGATGAACCCGAAGTCGCTCGGGAGCCCCTCGGCGATCGAGTTCCACTGCAGACCGCCGTCGTCGCTTCGGTACACCCCGTGGTGGTTCTGCGCGTAGAGCGTCTCGGGCCCGGCGGCGTCCACCGCGACCTTGTGGACGCACTGGCCGAACTCCGGCTCCGGGCCGGGCATGAAGTACGCCGCGATACCCCGGTTGCGCGGCGTCCACCCGCTGGCACCGTCGTCGCTGACGTAGACGCCGCCGGTGCTCATCGCGACGAGCACCTGGCTCGACGTGGGGTGCGGCAGGACGGTGTGCACCGCCGCACCGCCGAAGCCCGGCGCCCACTCCGGCCGGTGCGGGTGGTCCCAGAGGCCGCGCACGAGGTCGAAGGTGAGTCCGCCGTCGCCGCTGCGCCACAGCGACGTCGGTTCGCAGCCGGCCCAGACGACGTCGGGACGGTCGGCGGAGTCCGGCTGGATCTGCCACACGCGTGCGAGAGCCGCACCCGTGTCCGTCGGAAAACAGATCGCACCGTTCCCGGTCTCGTTCCACGTCGCGCCGAGGTCGTCGGACCACGCCAGCGTCGGACCCCAGTGCATGCTGAGGACCCCGACGATCAGCCGGGCGGGGGAGCGGCGGGTGTCGATCGCGACCGAGGCGATCTCCTGGGCGAGGAAGTGCGGCCCGTCGAGCGTCCAGGTGGCGCGGTCGTCGCTGCGGGCGAGCCACAGCCCCTTGCGCGTGCCGATGGCGATTACGACGGACATGGTGGATCCCTCCGTGGCCCGGACGTCGACCCGAGCACGGTAGTACGCCGGCCGGACATCGACCAGGCCCTACCTCGGTGTTCCTGGGCGCCCCGGAGGAAAGCCTTAGCCGAGCAGGTCGTGCACCACCCGACCGTGGGAGACCGTGAGCTGCACCCGCGCGTCGCCGACGGGACCGGCGTCGAGGTCGAAGATGTTGCGGTCGAGCACGACGAGATCCGCCCGCTTCCCGGGTTCGAGGCTGCCAGCGTCGTGCTCGTCGTGGTTGACGTAGGCGGAGCCGCTGGTGAAGCCGGCGACGGCGTCCGCGAGCGACAGTCGCTGGTCGGGGAGGAACGGCTCGGCGTCGCGGTGCTCGGGCCCGACCCGGGTGACCGCCACCTCCATCTGCAGCAACGGGTTCGCGGTGGTCACAGCCCAGTCGCTGCCCATCGCCAGCACAGTGCCCGCCCGTGCCAGATCGGCGAACGGGTACATCAGGTCGACCCGGTCCTGGCCGAGGAACGGGACGGTCAGCTTGGTCATCTGCGGCTCGAGCTGCGCCCAGTACGTCTGGCAGTTCGCGACGACGTCGAGGGCGCGGAAGCGCTGCACGTCCTGCGGCTGGACGATCTGGAGGTGCGCGATGTGGTGGCGCAGGTCGTTGGGGCCGTGGGCGTCACGCGCGGCCTCGACGGCGTCGAGCGCATTGCGCACTGCGCGGTCGCCGATCGCATGCATGTGCACCTGGAAGCCGAGCGCATCGAGGTCCGTGACCGCCGCGACGAGGTCCGCGCGGTCGATGAAGGACAAGCCCTTGTTGTCGGTGTGGCCCCCGCAGCCGTCGCAGTAGGGCTGCAGCAGGGCACCCGTGTAGTTCTCCAGAACGCCATCAGTCATGATCTTGACGGTCGTGGGGAAGAAGCGGCCGCCGGTGGCGCGCTCGCGCTGCTCGACGAAGTCCGCGATCTGCTCGAGGCCGCGGTGACGGTCCCACCACAGGGCCCCGACGACACGGGCCGTGAGCCGGTCGGCGGCGGCAAGTGCGGCGTACGCGTCGAGGGTTCCCGGCGTCACCCAGGCGTCCTGCCAGCCGGTGATGCCCAGGGAGTGCAGATAGGTCTGCGCGTTGAGGATCGCGGCCTCCCACTCCGCCTGGTCGGGGAGCGGCACGTGCCGGTCGTTGAAGGAGTACGCGGTCCCCTCGTGGAGCATCCCGGTCGGTTCGCCACTCGCGTCCCGCTCGTAGCGGCCATCGAGGGGATCCGGCGTGGCCGAGTCGATCCCGCCGATCTCCAGAGCCTTGCTGTTCGCCCACGCGCCATGGACGTCACGATTGAACAAGAAGACGGGCCGGTCGGGCACGATGGCGTCGAGATCGGCCTTGTCCGGGGTCCCGCCGGGGAAGTACTCCATCGCCCATCCGCCGCCGATGATCCAGGGCACGTCCGGGTTCGCATCGGCGTAGGCCTTGATGGCGGCGAGGTAGCCCTCACGTCCGGTGACGTCGTTGAGGAACAGGTGCAGCCGGTTGCGACCGGCGAACGGTGCGTGGATGTGGGAGTCCTGGAAGCCCGGCAGCACGACCTTCCCGCTCGCGTCGACGACGCGCGTGTCCGGGCCGACCAGTGCACCGGTCTCCTCCGGCGTCCCCAGGGCGAGGATGCGGTCCCCGCGCAGTGCGATCGAGCGCGACCACCCGCGCACGGCGTCGCCGCGGTAGACGGCTCCGTGGATGACGAGGTCTGCGGGCGTGGTCATGTCGCTCCAGGGTCATGGGGGCGTGCGGAGGCGCAGGCGCGCACGCGGGCAGATGGAGGGGGCAGCGCTGGTGTCGCGCGGTGTGGCGGTGTGGCGGTGAGGGTTCCGGGCCGGGGGAGCGATGCTCGTCCCCCGGCCCGGGCCGGAGCCTCAGGAGGCCTTGAACTTCTCCCAGATCTTGGAGTAGTTGTTCGTCGCCGTGGCGTCGCACGGGGGTGCGGGCGCCACGTGGGACAGGTCGGCGGCCGGGATGACGACGGCCGGGTCGTTCTTCATCGAGTCGCTGAGCAGCGCGTCGACACCGGCGACACCGGAGTTGTATCCCTGGACGTTGGCGGCCTCGGCGGCGTTCTTCGGGTCCATCCACCAGTTCAGGAACGTGAGTGCCTGGTTGACGTTGGCCGCACCCGAGGGGATGGACCAGTTGTCCTGCCAGAGCGAGGCACCCTCGGTCGGGTAGACGTACACGACCGACGGCTTCTTCTCCTTCACCCGGTGGGTGGCGCCGTTCCACATCATGGCCAGGGGGTTCTCCCCGGTCATCATGCGGTCGATGTTGCCTTCGCTGCTGATCGTCGAGATCTTGCTCTTGAACGACACGAGCAAGTCCTGCGCGGCCTGGAGCTTTGCGGCGTCGGTCGAGCAGGGCTCTCCACCCACGGCACGCAGTGCGGCGTTGATCGCCTCGACCTGATCGTTGAAGATGTTGATCTTGCCGGCGGCCTGGGCGGGAGCGCCGAAGTAGTCCTTCCACGTAGTCATCGCGGTGGTGATGACCTTGCTGTCGTAGGCGTAGCCGGTGGTGCCGTAGAGGTAGGGCACCGAGTACTTGCGACCGCTGTCGAAGTAGACAGGGAGGAACTCGGGCTTGATGTTCTTGCCGTTGGGGAGCGACGCGAGGTCGATCGGCGAGAGGAGGTTCTCCCGGATCAGGTTCTGCACCATGTAGTCCGAGGGCACGACGAGGTCGTAGCCAGAGCCGTTGCTCGCCTTGAGCTTCGCCTCGAGTGTCTCGTTGGAGTCGTAGTAGGACACCGTCAGCTTGATGCCGGTCTCCTGGGAGAACCGCTTGGCCATCGCCGGCGGGAAGTAGTCGCTCCAGGTGTACATCGTGAGCTCACCGCTGGTCGACGGCGTGAACGTCGATGCCGACGAGCTGGCGCTCGAGGCCGAGGCGGTGGGGCTGCTCGCGCCGTCCGTGGTTGAGCCGCCACAGGCCGACAGGGCCAGTGCGGAAGCGGCGAGTGTGGCGACGAGTGCGCCACCTCGGAGTCTGGCCAGCGTCTTCATGTGCGATCCCTTCGTTGGGTGAGCAGGTAGGTCGAGGTGACGATCACGGCAGACAGGACGAGCAGGACCGTGGACACGGCGTTGACGGCCGGGCTCACGCCCTTGCGGATGAGGCCGAAGAGGTAGATCGGCAACGTCGTCGAGTCGGCCGAGGACAGGAAGCTCGAGATGATGAAGTCGTCGAGCGAGATGATGAACGCGAGCAGCGCTCCGGAGATGATCCCCGGCATGAGCACCGGCAGGGTCACGCGACGGAAGAGTTTCCAGTCGGTGGCCCCGAGGTCGGCACCGGCCTCGAAGACGGCGCGGTCGATGTGCTGGAGCCGGGCCCGGATCGGCAGCAGGGCGAACGGGATGCAGAACGCCACGTGCGCCAGCACGAGGGCGAGGAACCCGGTGTGGATGCCCACGATCCGGATGAACCCGAGAGTGGCCACACCCGCCACGATCTCGGGGATGATCAACGGCGCGGTGATGAGTGACAGGGCCAGCACTCGACCGCGCGTCGACCACCGCTCCAGGACGAGCGCGATCCCGAGCGCCATCGCGGTCGAGACGACCATCGCGATGCCCGCGAGCTTGAAGGACACGATCGTGGAGTCGATGATCTCCGGGTTGGCGAAGATCCGGGTGAACCAGATGGTGCTGAAGCCCTCCCAGACCAGGGCTCGGTCGCCGGAGTTGAAGGCGTAGGCGACGATCGCGACCATCGGGATGTAGAGGAACGCCAGGGAGAACCAAGCGATCGGTGCCATCCCGGGGAACCGGCGCAGTGCCGCGGACCCCGACCGGTTGCTCATGTGAGCTCCACCTTCGTGCCGGTGCGCCGTGACCACGCGACCAGGACGAGCAGCGCGATGAGCACGACGACCAGCAGCAGGATCGACAGCGCCGAGCCGAAGGGCCAGTTGCGCGCCTCGCCGTACTGGGCGGCGATGAGGTTGCCGACGAGCAGGCTCTTGCCTCCGCCCAGGAGCGCCGGCTGCACGTAGGAGCCGAGCGCAGGCACGAACACGAGGAACAGCCCGGCGATGATGCCCGGCCTCGCCGCCGGGTAGATGACCCGTCGGACCACGGTCGTGCGCCGGGCGCCGAGGTCGTACGCCGCCTCGGCGAGCCGGAAGTCGAACCGCTCGAGCAGGGCGTAGATCGGCAGCACCATGAAGGGGAGGAAGGTGTAGACGAGGCCGATGCCCGAGGCGAACGGGGTGTTGAGCAGCTCGTGCTTGCCGAGGCCGACGGCGTTGGTGGCGGAGTTGATCGCGCCGTTGTCGTTCAGGAGCAGGATCCAGGCGTAGGTGCGCACCAGCAGGTTCGTCCAGAACGGGATGGTGACCAGGAGGACGAGGATCGTCTGCGCGCGCGGACTCTGGTTGGACATCCAGAGGGCGAGGGGGAATCCCATGGCCACGCACGCCACGGTCGTGATCCCGGCCAGCAGGAACGAGAGCCCGAACACCGACAGGTAGGCGGTGTTGAACGAGGTGTTCCCGAGGAAGTCGGTGTCGACGAAGAACCTCCTGTACGCCTCGGCGGACAGCTTCCACACGACGCCGCCGCCGTACTCCGGCTGGGTCATCACCGAGAACAGCACGACGACCACCAGTGGGCCGCCGGTGAGGATGAGGGCGGTGGCGAGCCCCGGGAGGGCAGCCCACTGGGGCAGTTGGCCGGGGGCCGCCTTGCGCGTGCTGCTCATGAGGCGTCCGCCATAGCGCCGTCGTCGAGCTCACCGGCGGTGGGCGTGCCAGCGACGGCACGGGCGTGGCCGGGGGTGATGACGACGGACACCTCGGCCCCGACGCGGATGTGGTCCGACGGGGAGGACGCCGGCGTGCGGGCGCTGACCAGGTGGCCGTCACGCAACAGTGCGCTGGCCCTCACGTCTGTGCCCATGTAGATCACCGACGACACGACCGCGGGGGCTCCGCCGCCCTGGTCGGCCGGCGCGAACACGACCCGCTCGGGCCGGATCGCCACGGTGACCGTGGTGGACAAGGGTCCCGAGTCGGCGGGGAGTGCGACGTCCGGGCCATCGGGGAGGCGGAAGACCGGCGCACCGTCGCGGTCCTGCACAGTCACGTCGACGAAGTTGGTCTCGCCGATGAAGTCGGCCACGAAGCGATCCACCGGGCGTTCGTAGATGTCCTCCGGCGTCCCGATCTGCGCGATGCGCCCGCTCTCGAAGACCGCGATGCGGTCGCCCATCGACAGCGCCTCCTCCTGGTCGTGCGTGACGAACACGAACGTGATGCCGGTGGTGCGCTGCAGCTCCTTGAGCTCGGCCTGCATGCCACGGCGCAGCTTGAGGTCGAGCGCTGCGAGGGGCTCGTCGAGGAGCAGGACCTTGGGCCGCTTGGCGAGCGCCCGGGCGAGTGCGACGCGCTGCTGCTGGCCGCCGGAGAGCTGGGAGGGGCGGCGTCCGGCCAGGCCCGGGAGGTGCACCAGCGCCAGCATCTCGGTGACCTTGGCGTCGATCTCGTCGTGGGCGAGGCCGTCCATCTCCAGGCCGAAGGCGATGTTCTTGCCCACGGTGAGGTGGGGGAAGAGCGCGTAGCTCTGGAAGACGGTGTTGACCGGGCGCTCGTAGGGCGCCAGCTGGTCGATCCGCTGGCCGTCGAGCAGGATCTCCCCGGAGTCGGCCGACTCCAGGCCCGCGATGCTGCGCAGCAGCGTCGTCTTCCCGCATCCCGACGGGCCGAGCAGGACGAAGAACTCCCCGGGGTGGATGTGCAGGGAGACGCCGTCCAGCGCCGCGACGGACGTCCCCTCCGGGGTGGCGAAGCTCTTGCGCAGATCGACGACTCGCAGGCCGGCGGGACCGCTCGGCGCGGCGGGATCGGACAACGTGACCTCCCGGTGGAATGTCTGGCAGTCGGGAGACTAATGACGTTAGTCTCGGAGGGGAAGAGCCACGCCGAGAGTTGACATGGTCGTAACACGCCAGCGCAGGAGGGCGAGGATGGAACGCAGGCCGAGCCCGGGGAGCAGCGGTGCCATCCCTCCCCGCGGCGCGCCGCCCACCCCCGCCGGTGGGACCGCCGCGCTCGCGTCCGCCCGCCCCAGACTGCCGTTGAGTCCCGGAAGAATCGGGGGGGAGGCACTGGCGGTCATCGACGAGGAGGGCGTCCCGGCGTTCACGCTCGAACGCCTCGCTGCCCGGCTGGGCGTGAAGGCACCTTCGCTCTACAACCACGTGGCGTCGAAGACGGCGATCGTGGAGCTGGTGCGCGACCTCGTCGTCGACGAGATGGACTACTCCATGTTCGGGTCCCAGCCGTGGGACACGGCGCTCGAGGGGTTCGCGCGGTCCTACCGCGACGCCTTCGCCCGCCACCCCAACACCGTCGCTCTGCTCTACACGACGCCGGTGAACGCACCCGGCACCTATCAGATGTATGAGGCCGTGGCCGCGGGCCTGGCCCGGGCCGGCTGGGCGTCTCGGCGGATCATTCCCCTCCTGGCCGCGCTCGAGTACCTCATCGCCGGCAGCGTTCTGGACCTGACCGCGCAGGGGACGATGTTCGGCGACGCCGCGGCCCTCGGCGCCGAGACGATCGCCGCGAGCCACCTGTCGCTGGGCACCCAGCGCGAGGCCGCGGACGAGAGCTTCGAACTCGGGCTCGAGGCCCTTCTCGTCGGCCTGCGCACCAGGTACACCGCGGATCTCGCCGACGCCGACTGAGCCACGGCGCGGTCGCGCCAGTGGCTCGCCAGCACTTTCCGTGGCTGGATTCGTCGCTGGGCGTCACTCATTGTTCATCACGGATTCGGGAATACGACGCCCGTGCGGTAGCGTTAGGTCCAGCGTCGGTGTCAAGTTCTCAGACAGCGCAGTCGATAAGACAGCGCGAGGTCAGATGAAGAGTCACCGAACCCCGTGACGGTGAACTTCCCCACGGGAACTCACGGTCCTCGAGATGGTCCCACATGGGATGTGCTCGGACCGGTTCTAGGAGATAGAGGTAAGGCCATGGACGACTTCGGTCCGTGGGACGACTGATCCCACTGTCGTCACCGCACAGACGGTGACGCCGCCCGGTCCGCCCCAGCGGACCAGGCACCCAAGCCACGAGCGAGGGCCCCACACCATCGGTGCGGGGCCCTCGCTCCGTCGTGGCCCAGGGGCCGTGCCGCAGCCGGGGCGTGACGCCCCGGCTGCGTGGTCGCTACTGGCACGCCTCCCGCGTGACGACCACGTCGTCGAGGAAGTTGCCGTCGGAGCCGGCGCTCACGGCCTGGACGGCGAATCGGGTCGAGGTCTGGCCCGCAGGGACGGTGCAGGTGCCCGTGTACTGCATCCACGCCTTCTGGTCGGTGATGATGGTGGTGCCGCTCTGGCGCAGGGTCCCGTTCTCGGCCCGATCTGACACGCATGACGTCGGCGGCCGCGCGGCCCCGGTGCTCGAGGTGCCAGCGCATCGTTGTTCCCGGGACGGTCGGCAGCACCTGGTAGAGGATGCCTGCCTTGGTGGCGTTGATCTCGGCGAACTGGGTGCCCTCCGCGGTCGGGACGCCGTCGAAGTCGGTCGACCACAGCTCGACGACCTTCTCGGCCGAGTTCTGCCAGGCGAGCCCGGCGGCGTCGGACGCCACGAGCTTGTAGGACTTGGCAGCAGGGACGTGCGCCTCGAAGCCACCGTTGGCCAGCGTGGACATGAAGCACTCCTTCGGAAGTTCGCACACTCGGGCCGTGGAGCGGACGAGCTCCCGGGTACCGGTCTTCGCGACGCCCGTCACCGTCACGGCGTAGGTGCCGCGGGGGACGGGAAGCAACGTCACGAGGCCGGCACCGTTGGTGACCGTGTGCTTGTCGGTCCAGCCGACGACGCCGTTCGAGCGCCACGGAGCCCGTCGCCCTGGGAAGCTCGTCGAGGCGCCGACGGGCGTGGAGAACTCGACCGAGATCGTGTCGGCGCCGCCCGCGATCTGCACGGACGGGGCCTTGGGCTGGTAGCCGCTCCGGTACTGAACGACCGGCGTGCTGAGCAGCCCGATGTCGTTGCTGCTTCAGGCGCGCGTCGGAGGTCGAGTTCACCGTCGGGTCGAGCTTGCGGGCCAGGACCGAACGGCTGTCCGGGGCCACCTTCAGCCAGGTGCAGTCCTTCTGCAGCACCGTCTCGTAGCCGACGAGGTACGCGGTGACGGGACCGTAGCCCGGCCACTGGCTCGCGGACCACGTCAGCTCGGGCGTGGTGATCTCGGAGGGGCTACGGCGGATCGTGTGCTGGGGGCTCGAAGGGCGGTTGCTGCCGATGGCGAACCGGCCGGTGACGCACGACCCGTACTCGTTCGTCGCGGTGACGCGAGCGGCGTACATGTTCTTGGGGTCGAGGCCGCTGAGGGCTTCGGACGGCGTCTGGGACATTCGGGTGAGGACCGTGTTGCCGGTGGCCATCTGCACGATGTCGGCCTTGTAGGCGAGCTTGGTGCGGTACCCGGGGAGGGTCGCTGCGTCCCACGTGACCTTGACGGCGTCGCCGAGCTCGTCACGCAGGCCGGTGATCCCCGGCGTGACGCCGGGTGCCAGCGTGGGCACGGTGCTCGCGGCGGTGTCCGACATCGAGCCGTCCACGGCCACGGCGGAGATGAAGACGCTGTAGCGCGTGCACGCCCCTGCGCCGTGGTGGGTGAAGGAGGTCCGGTCGGCGGGGACGATGTAGTTGGTGTCCTTGAGGCCGTCGCTGATCCGAACCATGCCGGGCTCGACGCCGGCGGCGAACGGGAGCGGGCCACGACGAGCGTGGAGCCCATGGGGAGGGAGGCGAGACGGGAGAATCTCCTGGACCTGCTGGACCGCGGCAACCTCTCCGTCCCCTCACGCGGAGGCCATCGCGGCGTCGGGCCGGGCCGGCTCGAGCCGTTCCGTGCACGGCACGACGTCCCTGTGCTAGAAACGCGCTACTGACTGAATAGTCAGGCAGGACCAGCCCCGAGCACGTCGTGACGAAGACGAGGCAGCCGCATGGACCCGAGGCACGCGATCCTCTTCGAGCCGGTCCGCATCGGTCCGAAGACCCTGCCCAATCGGTTCTACCAGGTGCCCCACGCGAGCGGGTTCGGCAGCCGCAAGCCCCGCACGCATGCCGCGTTCCGCGCTATCAAGGCCGAAGGCGGATGGGGTGGCGTCAACGTCGACTACGCCCCGGTGTCCACGGACTCCGAAGAGTCGCCCGCCGTTGCCTCCGAGGTCTTCGAGCAGTCCGACGCCGACGCGCTCGGCCTGGTCGTCGCGGCCATCCACGCGCACGGGTCACTCGCCGGGATCGAGCTCTACCACGGCGGGTCGGAGTCGCTCAACGGCGAGTCGCGCAACAACCGGGTGGCCCCCAGCCAGATTGGGTCGGAGTGGCGGTACTCGAGCCTCGCCAAGGAGATGACGCTCGAGGACATCCGGCGGGTCCAGAACGACTTCGTCACGGCGGCCAAGCGCGCGCGCGACGTCGGCTTCGACATCGTCTATGTGTACGGCGCCCACGGCTATCTCATGACGCAGTGGCTCTCCCCCCACACGAACCGCCGGACCGACGGCTACGGCGGATCCCTCGCCAACCGCGCGCGGTTCCAGCTCGAGACGCTGGACCTGGTCCGCGCGGCGATCGGCGAGGACTGCGCCGTAGCGATCCGGATGGCGGTGCACGGCGGCGAGGAGCTGCCCGGTATCGAGATCGAGGAGATGCTCGAGTTCGTCCGCATGGTCGACCCCCTGGTCGACCTCGTCGACGTCAACGTCGGGAGCTGGCCGGAGGACTCCGGCACGTCGCGCTACTACCAGGAGGGCGGGCAGCGGCCGTGGACTGCGCGCGTCCGTGAGGCCACGTCGAAGCCGATCGTCGGCGTAGGCCGCTACACGAACCCCGACATGATGGCCGCCGTGATTCGCAGCGGCGCATTCGACCTCATCGGCGCCGCGCGTCCTGCGATCGCCGATCCCTTCCTGCCCATGAAGATCCGCGAGGGCCGCCTCGACGAGATCCGCGAGTGCACCGGGTCCAATCTCTGTATCCTGCGCGAGGAGACGTTCAACCACGTCGGGTGCATGCAGAACGCGACAGCCGGCGAGGAGTACCGCCGCGGCTGGCACCCGGAGGTCTATGCGCCTCCGGTCGACCCGGCGAGGGCAATCCTCGTCGTCGGTGGCGGGCCCGCCGGCATGGAGTGCGCGATGGTCCTGGGGAAGCGGGGCTATGACGCCGTGCACCTCGTCGAGGCCGGCATCGAGCTCGGCGGCAAGATGCGCTGGACGAGGCGGCTCCCCACACTGGGCGACTGGGGGCGCGTCGTCGACCACCGGGTCATCGGCCTGGACAAGCTGGACAACGTGGAGGTCGTGCTGGGGCGCCGCCTGACAGCCGCGGACGTCCTGGACTACGGGGCGGACACGGTCATCGTGGCCACCGGGTCCGCGTGGGTCACCGACGGCAGTCAGCCCCACCTGCGCGAGCCGATCGCCGGGCACGAGTCGGCGCTGACCCCCGAGCAGGTGATGGCCGGTGAACGGCCGCCAGCGGGACGCGTGGTCGTCTACGACACGGACGGCTACTACGTGGCACCCGGCATCGCCGAGCTGCTCGTCCTCGAAGGCTATGAGACCCATCTGGTGACGTCGGAGTCGCGCGTGTCTCCGATCTCGGACGACTCGCTCGAGGGCCCGATGCTCCGGCGTCATCTGCACTCGCTCGGAGTCGTTTTCCACACCGGCCGCATCCTCGCCTCGATCGTCGACGGCGAGGTCCGCGGCGAGACCGAGTTCGGCGACGCCTGGTCGCTCCCGGCCGACGGCGTCGTCCTGGTCACCCAGCAGCAGTCCGAGGACACGCTCTACCTCGAGCTCACGTCTGACCCGGAGGCGCTCGCGGCGGCCGGCATCTCGGCCGTGCACCGGGTCGGTGACGCCGTCGCCCCCCGCATGCCCTCGGAGGCCGTCTTCGACGGTCACCGGCTCGCGCGCGAGCTCGAGAGCGCCGATCCGTCCTTCCCGCTCATGTGGATCCGCGAGCGGCCCAGCATCTGAGCTCGAGCCGGCGACGGCGTGGGACGACGGCCCGGGGCGATAGGTCAGCCTGCGAGCACGATCCCGATGAAGACCGCGGAGAGGGCGCTGAGGCCGGAGAGCGCCCCCCACACCGCCAGGCCCGCCGTCGTCCTGGCCCGGGTGTGCATCCACGCGGCGACCCCGGAGAGGGCCACGACGAGGATCTTGAGGCCGAGCCAGGCATTCCAGCCCGGCTGCGCATCAGCCGCCTCCGCGGCCACGTTCCAGCTGCCGGTGACGACCAGGACCCAGTACGCCGGCCAGGCGACCCGGTTGAAGGCCCGTGCCGCCACCTTCGGGAGCGACGGATCCTGAGCGCGGAGCACCGGGACGAGTGCCGCGAGGACGAGCTGCCCACCCACCCAGACCGAGGCCGAGAGGACGTGAAGAGACAGTCGCACGGTGCCGAGCCAGTCGATGTCCACCAGGGCATCATGTCGCGCGTCACGGAGACCACGTCCTCCCGAGTCGTCACGCGCCGACCGTGCGACGGAGGAGGGGGTCGGCGGGGAGCGCCTATCCTGGGCAGGTCATGTCCGCCGAGCCCCCCGCGAGCGCCTCGCGCGCCGAGGTCGAGGCCCTGCGCCGTCGGCTCGACGACGTGACGCTGCGGGACCGTCGCCGGATCGGCCGTCGTCTCGACGGCCTGCGCAAGACCCGCGACGAGGCGCGGCGGGCGCAGTCGATCGAACGCATCGTGGCCGAGGTGGTGACAGCGGAGGGGCGCATCGCGACCCGTCGAGCCTCGGTGCCGACCATCACCTACCCTGACCTCCCGGTCAGCGCCCGGCGCGACGACATCTCCGCGGCGATCCGCGACCACCAGGTCGTCGTCGTCGCCGGTGAGACCGGCAGTGGCAAGACCACCCAGATCCCGAAGATCCTGCTCGAGCTCGGACGTGGGATCACCGGCCAGATCGGCCACACCCAGCCGCGGCGGATCGCGGCGAGGGCGGTTGCCGACCGGGTTGCCGAAGAGCTCGGCGTCGATCTCGGCGGTGCGGTCGGCTACCAGGTGCGGTTCACCGACCACTCGAGCGAGCAGACGCTCGTCAAGGTGATGACCGACGGCATCCTGCTGGCCGAGATCCAGAACGACCGCCTGCTCGAGCGCTACGACACCATCGTCATCGACGAGGCGCACGAGCGGAGCCTCACGATCGACTTCCTCCTCGGGTACCTCCGGGAGATCCTGCCGCAGCGGGCCGACCTCAAGGTCGTCATCACCTCGGCGACGATCGACACCGCGCGCTTCAGCGAGCACTTCGGCGACGCTCCTGTCGTCGAGGTGTCAGGGCGCACCTATCCGGTCGAGGTCCGCTACGAGCCCTACGGCGTCGAGGACGGTGACGACCGCGACCAGGTGCAGGCGATCTGTGACGCCGTCGTCGGGCTCCAGAGCGAGGGCCCCGGCGACATCCTTGTGTTCCTGTCCGGCGAGCGGGAGATCCGCGACACCGCGGACTCCCTGCGCGGCATGGGACTTCGAGGTACCGAGATCCTGCCGCTCTATGCGAGGCTCTCGGCCGCCGAGCAGCACCGGGTGTTCGAGGCGCACACGGGACGGCGAGTCGTGCTCGCGACCAACGTGGCGGAGACGTCGCTCACGGTGCCGGGCATCCGGTACGTCGTCGACCCGGGCACCGCGCGGATCTCGCGCTACTCGGCGCGGCTGAAGGTGCAGCGCCTGCCGATCGAGGCGATCTCACAGGCATCGGCCAACCAGCGGTCGGGCCGGTGCGGGCGGGTGGCCGACGGCATCGCGATCCGGTTGTACTCCGAGGAGGACTTCCTCGCCCGCGCCGAGTTCACCGAGCCGGAGATCCTGCGCACCAACCTTGCCTCGGTGATCCTGCAGATGACGGCGCTGGGCCTCGGCGACGTCGACCGGTTCCCCTTCGTCGAGCCGCCGGACTCCCGCCAGATCAAGGACGGCGTGGAGCTCCTGCGCGAGCTGAACGCCCTGGACCCAGGCGCATCCTTGCGGCTCACCGAGGTCGGACGACGGCTGGCCCGGCTCCCGCTCGACCCACGCCTGGGGCGGATGGTCCTCGAGGCCGAGAAGCAGGGATGCGTCCCGGAGCTCCTCGTGATCGCCTCCGCGCTCTCGATCCAGGACCCGCGCGAGCGCCCGGTCGACAAGCAGGCACAGGCCGACCAGCAGCACGCGCGGTTCCGCGACCCGACGAGCGACTTCCTCGCCTACGTCGCCCTGTGGACCTATCTGCGCGAGCAGCAGAAGGAACGCACGGGCAACGCGTTCCGCCGCATGTGTCGCGACGAGTACCTCCACTACCTGCGCGTCCGGGAGTGGCAGGACGTCCACTCCCAGCTGCGCCAGGCCTGCAAGGATCTGCGCATCGACGCCACACCCGGGGCAGGCACAGCGGATCCCGCGTCCGTGCACCGTGCCTTGCTGGCCGGACTCCTCTCGCACGTCGGCTCCTTCGACCCGGTGCGACGCGACTATCTCGGTGCCCGCGGCGCGCGCTGGGCGATCCACCCCGGGTCAGCGCTCTCGCGCAAGCCCCCGCAGTTCGCCATGGCTGCCGAGCTGGTCGAGACCTCGAGGCTCTTCGGCCGTGTCGTCGCGCGGATCGACCCCGAGGCCGCCGAGAAGATCGCCGGGGATCTCGTGCACCGTAGCTACTCGGAGCCACGCTGGTCGAAGAAGCAGGTGGCAGTCGTCGCCGACGAGCGGGTCACGCTCTACGGCGTCCCGCTGGTCGTGGGCCGCCGCGTCCAGTACGGCCGGATCGAGCCGGTGGTGTCCCGTGATCTGTTCATCCGTCATGCGCTGGTCGGCGGCGAGTGGGACAGCCACCACAGGTTCGTCGCCGACAACGCGAAGCTCGTCGCCGAGGTCTCCGAGCTCGAGGACCGGATGCGTCGGCGCGACCTGCTCGTCGACGACGAGGCGCTCATCGAGTTCTTCGACCAGCGACTGCCGCACGACATCGCCGACGGTCGCTCGTTCGACAGGTGGTGGAAGGCCACGCGCCGTGGCGCGCCCGACCTGCTCACCTATCCTCGTGAGCTGCTGGTGGGCCAGACCGACGACGTCGACGACGAGTTCCCACGCCGGTGGTCCTTCGGCACCTTCGAGGCCGAGCTCCCGCTCACCTACGCCTTCGAGCCTGGATCCGTGCGCGACGGCGTCACTGTCGACCTGCCCGTCGCACTGCTTCCGCAGGCGCGCGCAGACGACTTCCTCTGGCAGGTCCCCGGCCGTCGCGAGGAAGTCGTGACCGCGCTGATCCGTGGTCTCCCCAAGGCATTGCGGACGTCGTTCGTCCCGGTGCCCGACACTGCACGCGCCGTGCTGCCCCACCTCGAGCCGGGCGAACACGGTCTCCTTGGTGCGCTCGGCCACGCCCTGACGCGTCACACCGGCGTCGTCGTCCCTTACGACTCGTGGGCTCCCGACGCCATCCCGGACCACCTGCGCGTGACCGTCCGCGTCCTCGACGACGCCGGCAAGGTGCTCGCGTCGGGCAAGGACCTCGAGACGCTCCAGCGCGACCTCGCACCCGCGGTGCAGGAGACGATCTCGCACGCCTCGCGATCCCTCGAGCTGCACGGCCTCACGGCGTTCCCCCTCGACGGCGTGCCGCGCGTGGTGGAGGAGACCCACGGCGAGCACGTCGTGCAGGGGTGGCCCGCGCTCGTCGACAGCGGGACGTCGGTCGACCTGCGCGTTCTCGTGACACGGCCCGAGCAGGCGGTCGCCATGCGGGCCGGCGTTCGCCGACTCCTCCGCCTCGGCGTCACCGCTCCGGTGCGCTACGTCGTCGGCGTCCTGGACATGCGCGAGAAGCTCGCGCTGGGCCACACGCCGCACGGCTCGGTCCCGCTGCTGATCGAGGACGCCCTCGGTGCCTGCCTCGACGCTGCCGTCGCGCGGCACGGTGGAGTGCCGTGGGATCGCGCCGCATTCGACGCGATCCTGCTCGAGGTGAAGGACCGGCTCGGCGACGACCTGCTCCGCACTGTGCGCCAGTCGGCGGCCATCCTCGACCTCGCGACCGAGGCGCGGATGCGACTGGGTGCCGTGAGCTCGCCGAAGCTCGCCTCGATGCGCCGCGACGTCGAGGCACAGCTCGATGCACTGCTGCCCCCGGACTTCCTGACGGCGACCGGCGTCGAGCGCCTCCCGGACCTCCTTCGCTACCTGCGCGCGGTCCTGCGACGCCTCGACACCGCGCCGGAGGACACCGGTCGCGACGCGGTACGCCAGTCCCAGATCGAGGCGGTCGGCGCCGACTGGCGTCAGACCCTGGCCGCCCTGCACCCCGCGGAGCGCGAGACCGACGCGGCCCTCGACGTCCGGTGGATGATCGAGGAGCTGAGGGTGAATCTCTTCGCCCAACAGCTCGGCACGAAGCACCCGATCAGCGTGCAGCGCATCCATAAGGCGCTCGCCGCCCTCCTCGCCTCCTGATCCCTAGCATGGGCGCATGGCATACGACCAGGAGCTGGCCGAACGGATGCGCGAGCTGCTCGACGACGAGCCCGGGGTGAGTGAGATGACGATGTTCGGCGGTCTGGCGTTCCTGGTGGGAGGTCATCTCGCGATCTCCGCGAGCGGCGAGGGCGGCGCGATGGTGCGGGTCGATCCTGAGGAGTCCGACGGGCTCGTCGACGCAGGCGGTGCCGAGATCGTCGTGATGCGTGGACGCCCGATGGTCGGTTGGCTCCGCGTGGCGACCCAGGACCTCAGCACAGTGGAGCAGCTGAGCACCTGGGTGGGCCGTGGCCTCGCCTTCGCACGGTCCCTGCCGCCGAAGCAGCCCCGGCGCCCAGATCGCCAGGGAGGAGTGTCCGCGTAGTGTCCACTGGCCGGAACCTCGAGCAGGCGCGGCCGGCGTCCTGACAGAGTGCACGCGTGGACGCCACCCCCGAGCCGACCGGGCTTGCTCGTGCTCGCCGGCTGCTGCGCGGGTCGCGCACGATCCCGCGTACCCGCTGGACGGCGCGCAGCGTGTGGCGCCCGACCCCGGGCTCGATCGGCTCGCTCCTCGTCGGCCTCTGGCTCTTCGGCACGGGGGACGCGCTCCTGCTGACGGCGGACCTCGGCGCGACGCCGTGGACGGTGCTCTCCCAGGGTGTGAGCGTGCGCACCGGCCTGCCGATCGGCGTGACGACGTTCATCGTCAGCCTGGCGGTGCTGCTGCTCTGGATCCCGCTGCGGCAGGGGCCAGGGCTCGGCACGGTCCTCAACATCATCGTCATCTCGGTCGCGATCCAGGTGATGTACGACGTCGTCCCGGCTCCTACGGAGCTCTGGGTGCGCCTCGCGCTGGTCCTGGTGGGTATCGCGACGATCGGGCTCGGCAGCGGGTTCTACCTCACTGCGGGACACGGCCCGGGCCCGCGCGACGGGTGGATGACCGGTCTGCACCATCGCTTCCACTGGCCGGTGGGACGCATCCGGCTGCTCATCGAGGTCACCGTGCTGGTTGCGGGTTGGCTCCTCGGCGGCACCGTCGGCGTCGGTACGGCGCTCTTCGCCCTCCTCATCGGCCAGTTCGTCGCGGTGGGCCTCGCCCTCGTCACTCACCTCGCTCCGCCGGTTCCGCACAGCACCGGTACCTGACGGGCGCTGCAACCGCGGGCTGCGGCGGTGCCTTCCTCTGTCGGGCGGTCAGCGCTTGGCGAGCGTGTGCTCCACGAGCGCTGGTATGACGGTCTTCGCATAGGCATCGAGCGTCGCCTCCTGCGCGTCGTGCTGGAGGTAGACCGCGAACTGGTCGACGCCGAGCTCCTTGAGCGCTATGAGCTTGTCGATGTTGTCCTGGGCCGATCCGAGCACGCAGAACCGGTCGACGATCTCGTCGGGGACGAAGTCGGCGTGGGTGTTCCCGGCCTGACCGTGCTCGTTGTAGTCATAGCCCTTGCGCCCGGCGATGTAGTCGGTGAGGTCCTGCGGCACGGCAGCGCCGTCCGCTCCGTAGCGCTCCACGATGTCGGCGACGTGGTTGCCCACCATCCCACCGAACCACCGGCACTGGTCGCGCTGGTGGGCGAGGTCGTCGCCGACGTAGGCCGGTGCGGCGACGCAGATCTTGATCGACGCCGGGTCGCGCCCCGCCGCCTCTGCCGCGGCGCGCACCGCCCTGATGCTCCACTCGACGATCGAGAGGTCGGCGAGCTGGAGGATGAAGCCGTCGCCGATCTCGCCGGTCAGCGCCAACGCCTTGGGGCCGTATGCCGCTACGAACACGTCGAGCCGGCTGTCGGTGACCCAGGGGAAGGTCAGCGTGCTGCCCTTGTAGTCCGCGCTGCGGCCGTTCGCGAGCTCGCGGATGACACCGATCGACTCGCGTAGCTCGGCCAGGCTCACCGGTTTGCCGTTCAGGACGCGCACGGCCGAGTCGCCGCGACCGATGCCGCACACCGTGCGGTTGCCGAACATCTCGTTCAGCGTGGCGAACGTCGACGCCGTGACCGTCCAGTCACGGGTAGCGGGGTTCGTCACCATGGGGCCGACGGTCACGCGATGGGTCTGCGCGAGGATCTGGCTGTAGATGACGTACGGCTCCTGCCAGAGCAGGTGGGAGTCGAACGTCCACACGTGTCGGAAGCCGGCCAGCTCAGCCTTCTTCGCCAGGTCGACCACGCGCCACGCGGGCGGGTTGCACTGCAGCACGACGCCGAACTCCATGCGGGCCTCCTCAGCCGAGGTACTGCGAGAGACCGCGGCGCTGGAACTGCCCGTGGCCCCTGGTGCCGACGTACGAGCCCTTCTCGACCACGACGCTGCCGCGCGAGAGCACGGTGTCAACACCGCCCGAGACCTCGATGCCCTCATACGCCGAGTAGTCCAGGTTCATGTGGGCGGACTCCACCGAGATGCGCGTGCGGGCTGCGGGGTCATAGACCACGATGTCGGCGTCCGCTCCCGGGATGATCTCTCCCTTGCGCGGGTGCAGGCCGAACATCCGGGCCGGCGTCGTCGCGCAGATCTCGACCCAGCGCGACAGCGAGATGTGCCCGTCGACGACGCCCTGGTAGATCAGGTCGAGGCGGTGCTCGACGCTGCCGATCCCGTTGGGGATCTTGGCGAAGTCGCCGAGCCCGAGCTCCTTCTGCTCCTTGAAGCAGAACGGGCAGTGGTCGGTGCTGACGACCGAGAGGTCGCGGGTGCGCAGGTGACGCCACAGCTCGTCCTGGTGACCCTCCGCGCGCGAGCGCAGGGGAGTGGAGCACACGTACTTCGCTCCCTCGAAGCCGGGGGCCGACAGATGTTCCTCGAGGGAGAGGTAGAGGTACTGCGGGCAGGTCTCGCCAAAGACGTTCCAGCCCTCGCCGCGGGCGCGGGCAAGGGTGTGGACGGCCTGCTTCGCCGACATGTGCACGATGTAGAGCGGTGCGCCGGTGAGGTGGGCGAGCATGATCGCCCGGTGCGTCGCCTCCTCCTCGGTCTCCCAGGGTCGGGTCAGGGAGTGGTAGCGAGGAGCGGTCTCGCCGCGGGCGAGCGCCTGGCTGACGAGGACGTCGATGGCGGTGCCGTTCTCCGCATGCATCATGATCATCGCACCGTTGGTCGCGGCGGTCTGCATGGCGCGGACGATCTGGCCGTCGTCGGAGAAGAACACCCCGGGATAGGCCATGAACAGCTTGAAGCTCGTGATGCCCTCGGCGACCAGCTCATCCATGGCCTTGAGCGACTCGTCGTCGACCCCGCCGATGATCTGGTGGAAGCCGTAGTCGATCGCGCACCTGCCGGCGGCCCGTTCGTGCCAGGTCGCGAGCCCGTCCTGCACGCGTTCGCCGGCACGCTGGACCGCGAAGTCCACGATCGTCGTGGTGCCGCCGTACGCCGCCGCCCTCGTGCCGGTCTCGAACGTGTCGGATGCGAACGTGCCGCCGAAGGGCAGCTCCATGTGGGTGTGCACGTCGACGCCTCCGGGGACGACGTACTTGCCTGTGGCGTCGATGACACGCTCGGCACTCGCGGCGAGGTCGGCACCGAGGGAGAGGTCACCCGGCGACAGGAGCGCCACGATGCGCTCGCCGTCGACGAGCACGTCCATCGGCACTGCGCTGACGGGGCTGACGACCGTGCCGCCGCGGACCAGGACGGTCATGGCCGCACCAGGTCCCCGTAGGCGTCGGGTCGGCGGTCGCGGTAGAAGGCCCAGCGGTTGCGCACCTCGGTCAGCACGGCGAGGTCGAGGTCGCGGATCACCAGCTCGGGGCTGTGGGAGTCGGCGACCTCACCGACGAACTCGCCCTTCGGGTCGACGAAGTACGACGTCCCGTAGAAATCGTCGTCGCCGAGGTCCTCGATGCCCACCCGGTTGATCGCGCCGATGAAGTACTCGTTGGCGACGGCCGACGCCGGCTGCTCGAGCTTCCAGAGGTAGGACGACAGCCCGCGCGAGGTGGCGGAGGGGTTGAACACGATCTGCGCGCCGTTGAGGCCGAGGGCGCGCCAGCCCTCGGGGAAGTGCCGGTCGTAGCAGATGTAGACGCCGATCTTGCCCACCGCCGTGTCGAACACGGGGAACCCCAGGTTGCCCGGGCGGAAGTAGAACTTCTCCCAGAAGCCGGTGACGTGCGGGATGTGGTGCTTGCGGTACTTGCCCAGATAGCTGCCGTCGGCGTCGATCACCGCGGCGGTGTTGTAGAGGAAGCCGGGCTGCTCCTGCTCATACATCGGTAGCACCATCACCATCGCCAGCTCCGCGGCCAGCGATTGGAAGCGTTCGACGATGGGACCGGGGACCGCCTCGGCGTACTCGTAGAACTTCGGGTCCTGCACCTGGCAGAAGTAGGGGCCGTAGAAGAGCTCCTGGAAGCAGATGACCTGTGCGCCCTGGGCCTTCGCCTCTCGGGCGTACGCCTCGTGGGCCTCGATCATCGACTCCTTGTCGCCCGTCCAGCTCGTCTGGACCAGTGCAGCGCGTACGACCGTCACGTTCGCCTCCGGGGGAGTGCGTGCATGGCCCGGCCATCGGCCGGTCCGGTCCCTCGAACCTAACGGGTGATGCGTCTCTGGAGGCGCTCTTTTGCCCGGTCAGTCGATCCGGACGAGGTCGCCGTTGGCCGTACGGAAGACCACGGAGATGAGCCTGGGCTCGTCGGCCTCGACCCACTCGATGTCCGAACCCTCGACCGGCGACTCGATCTCGCCGCCGAGCCACTCACGGATGCGCTCCTTGTCACCGGAGAGCTCGCACGCGACGGCAGAGACGTGAGCGGGACCTGCGAGGGACGGGTGCTGGGCGGGGTCGCTGGTCCACTGCAGGAAGAACGGGAGGGAGGGGTCGGCCAGGAGGTCGACCACGCCGATCTGCTTCCAGGTGAGGTCGAAACCGTCGGGGCGCACCCGGTGGCCCTCGACCGAGGCGCGGCCGATGCGCTCCTCGAGTGGGGTGATGTCCTCGACCGAGACGGCCCATCCCAGCCAGCCGCCGCCGGCCTCGGCACGTGCCTTGACCGCCTGCCCGAACGCGGCCTTGTCCGAGGCGGGGTGGTCGAGCGCGGCGACGACCTCGACGTAGGTGCCCCCCTCGAGGGGCAGCACGAAGTTGCGGGTGCCGAAACGCGGGTGCCGACCACCGTCGATGAACGATCCCCCGAGTTGCTGGCCGAGCCGCTGCACCGTGTCGACGAGCTCATTGCTGCTCACGGCGTACGAGACGTGGTCCAGGCGCATAGCCGTATCGTGGCTCACGGCTTGCGGGGGGGCGTACGGGGGGTCCGGTTCGAGGGTAGGTGGGCCTTCTCAGATCAGACGTACAGGCCGAGACCCCGTGAGCGTCACGAACTTCTGCGCTTGGCCCGTTCCACTGCCTCGAGGCGGTCCATCCGGGTGGCCTCGGTCGGGGTCGGGGCCGTGCCGCCATGACCGGCAGGCAGCCACCAGGAGTCATCGGGCCCGGACGGCCGCTGCGGATAGCGGCCGATGGAGTCCTCGAGCATCTCCGCCATCACCTCCTGCAGCCTCGCGTTGACCGCGTCCAGGTCAGATCCGGGAGGGACCTGGATCGGAGGGCCGACCGTGACCGAGACCGCCTTCCCGCGGGAGAAGTCGCGCGGGTGGTCCTTGGTCATGAGGCGCTGCGTGCCCCACACGATCGTGGGCAGGAGGGGCGCCTGGGCCTCCATCGCGAGTCGTGGGGCTCCGCTCTTGAACTCCTTGAGCTCGAAGGACCTCGAGATCGTCGCCTCGGGGAAGATCCCCACGATCTCGCCGCGTCGGACCGCGTCCAGCGCGACGCGGAAGGACTCCGCGCCAGCCTCGCGATCGACCGGGATGTGCTTCATGCCCCGCATGAGCGGCCCGGCGATCGGGTTCCTCCAGATGGAGTCCTTCGCCATGAACCGGACGTAGCGGTCGGCGGGGTGGGCTCCGAGCCCGGCGAAGATGAAGTCGAGGTAGCTCACGTGGTTGCTGGCGAGCACGCCGCCGCCGGTGCGCGGAACGTTCTCGCCGCCGCGCAGCTCGATGTCGAGGGAGAGAGCCTTGAACAGACCCAGTGCGGCGACGATCGCGGGTGCGTAGACGAGCTCGGCCATGGCGCAGACGCTACGGCGCGCGACGCGGACGTGCCACCACGTGCCCCACGAGGCCGCGTTAGCCTCGCCACATGACCGACGACATGCACGTGACCCTGTTCGCCGACGACGGCCGGATCGAGGCGCTAGCGGCCTACACCGACCACCTCGACGAGCTCGCCGCTGTGTTCTCCGACGCGAGTGCAGGGGACGGCGAGCTCCTCGACCGTCGCCCGGCCGAGGACGCCTGGTCGGTGGCCGAGGTACTGCACCACCTCGCCGACGCCGAGCTGCACCAGTCGATCCGGCTCCGGCGGATGCTCACCGAGGACAGCCCCACGTGGCTGGACTGGGACGAGCGGGCCTACGCCGCCACTCTCGGCTACGACGTACGTCCCGCCGCCGACGCGCTTGCGCTGATCCTGTCGATCCGCAACGTCAACGTGCGGCTCCTCGCGTCGATGTCGCCCGTTCTCTGGTCGCGCACCGCCGTCCACCCGGAGCAGGGCGTCGTCGACGTGGCCGGATGGGTGCGGATCGCCGACGAGCACCTCGCTGCGCACGTCCTGCAGGCCCGCCGCGCTGTCATCGGCATGTTCTGACATCCGACGACCGGTCCCGCCCGTCATAATCATCACCATGCAGCAGGCCGAGGCAGAGCTCGTCGTCGCAGCGCTCCAGCAGCGCCATGTGTTCGCGCACGTCTACCGGGGCGCCGTCGCCCGTCACGGCGTCCGCGTCGTGCTCTCCGACGGCCGGGAGGCGTTGTGGGACGTCGACGGAGCCGCTGGGCTCGAGGCCCAGGTGATGCGCGACGGGATGCTCGTGGGCTTCGTGCCGAAGATCCCGGGCTCGGAATCCTGGACGATCGAGCAGACTGTCGAAGCCATCGCCACCGCGGTCTACGACGACAGCCCCTGACCGGTCGGCGTCGTGACGGTCGCCGGGCGCGGCTGAGACCGGTCTCCCCAGACGCGGCGGGTTCGCGCGTCGTCCCCAGGCGCACGGGGCTGCCCCGTTGCATCGTCGGCACGGACGCGAACCGTGAGCGTCATGACGCACGCACCCCGACCCCCCGCCCTCGTCGTCCGCGGTCCCGACTCCCTCCCGGCGCTGGTGCCGCACCTGGTGGGCTTCCATCCGCACGACTCCCTCGTCGTCCTCGGGCTGGCCCCGGGCGCGCGCACGGTCCTGCTCACGCTGCGGATCGACCTGCCACCGGCGGGCATCTCCGACGAGGGCTCCGATGCCTTCGTCTGCTCCTTGATCGGTCCGTTGCAGCGATCGCACGTACGGGAGGTGATCCTCGCCGTCTACCCGACCGCGGCGGACGACCCGTGGCGAACGGCGCACGCGGGCGAGCTGCCGATGAGACCGCTGGTGTGGGCAGTCGCCGACGAGCTCGAGGACACCGGGATCACCGCGCTCGACGCCGTGTGCGTCGTCCGGGACCGGGTCAGGTCATACTGGTGCAAGGACATCTCGTGCTGCCCTGCTGAGGGGCGGCAGGTCGAGCCGGTCGAGTCCCTCCGTGTCCGGGCCACCTTCGTGGAGCACGGCAGCGCCCCGCTCGAGTCCCGCAGCGCGCTCGTCGCCGGGCTTGCCGCGAGGGAGGTCGACGATCCGATGCGCGTCCGCGTCGATCAGGCACGCGACGGTGTCGTGGTCCGGATGCCGGCCGGGACCCAGGCCCAGGTCGCGCGCTTCCTCCACGACGTCACCGCGTGGGGGGCCGAGCCGCGGAGCATCGTGACGCTGACCCGCCTCGTCGTGGTGGCGGGCTGGCTCTGCGCGTCGATCCGCTCCCGCGACCTCCTGCTGCACGCCCTGACCCTCGATGCCGACCGTCGGGTTCTCGGTGCCGCGCGCTCGGTGCTCGGCGAGGCGGTTCGGTGCGCCGAGGGTGCCGACATCGCGCCGGTGGCAGCCGCCTTGGCCGTGTGCTGCTGGGTCGACGGCGACGGAGCGGCGGCCCGTGTGGCCCTCGACCGGGCGCTCGGGTCCGACCCGGCCTACTCCCTGGCGACACTGGTCACCGCGGCCCTCGACGCGGGCGCTCCGCCGTGCACGTGGACGCAGATCATGACCGACCTCAGTGTTGCCGACATCCTGGGCGGGGAGTTCGCCGACGAACACCGGCCCGGTGCCTGACCGCGTCCCGCGCGGCGCCCTGAGGACGTTCCGAGGGCTGGTGCGGGCGGGGCGGATGTGGTTGCCGGGTCGTCTGCCCACCACCGAGACGCACGTGGGTGACACTTCCTCCACAGCCGCTCACGACCGCTGGTGCTGGTGCCGCAGCAGTGCTTACCGTCGCTGGATGCGCCTTTCCCGCCTGGCGACCCTGGTCGTGCTCGGCTCCCTCGCCGTGCTCATCGGCACCACGTCCGCCTCCGCCGCCGAGCCCCGCTCGGGCGGGTCCCGAGCGTCGTCCACGACGATCGTCGCTCCGACCGTCGTGATCAGCCCAGACCCGCAGCGCGACCTCTATGTCGGCACCGGGGGCCTGGTCGTGCCGGCGAGCAACTGGCGCGGTCCCGACGCGGGCAGGAGCGAGGCAGCAGCGTGCACGGACTGCGAGTGGCGGGTCACCGTCCTGTGCACGAAGACCGAAGCCGCAGCGGGCCAGTGCCGCACCGTGCACGTCGGCTGCCCCGTCGGCACCACCCCGGTGCGCATCTGGCTCCGGCACCCCGGCCAGGACTGGGCCGTCGTCGGCGAGACATGTCAGGGTCCGACCCCGCCGAGCACGCTCGCCGACGTGGGGCGGGCCATCCGTGACCGAGCCGAGGCGGCTCTCCCGCCGCTGCTCGCCGGGGCAGAGCCGGCCGACGGCGGGCTCGTCGGGGTCCCCGTCCTGTTCCGGACCGGGCAGCCGGCCACCGGCATCCGCGGGGCTGACCTCTCCGTGCTCGGTCTCGCCGTCCGACTCGACGCCCGCGTCCGGTGGCACTGGACGTACGGCGACGGCTCCCAGACCTGGACGAGCACACCGGGCGGCCGCTGGCCGGACCTCTCGGTCAGCCACACCTACCGCACGGCGGTCCACACGACCGCCACGGTGGTGTCGGTGTGGCGCGGCCAGTACGTCGTCGAGGGTCTCGGGCCGTTCGCAGTGCCTGCGCCCCTGCTCACCCAGCAGCAACAGGTCGCGGTGGTCGTGCGGGCCGCGCACGCCCATCTCGTGGGCTGACCCGGGCGGTCATCAGGTCAGTGGGGCAGGGCCGCCGCGCGACCGAGCAACCTGCCGCGCCCGTACGTCGCGCCGAGGGCGAGAGCCGCTTCGAGCTGCGAGCTCGTGTCCACACCGAGCGCCATCACCTGGGCGCCCGCAGCACGGGCCGCCTCTCCCCACTGCGTCGTATCGGCCTCGCCCGCCCGTTCCGCCGCGGCCAGGTCGACGTGCACGTACGCCGGTCGCAGCCGGTCCAGCAGCCGGAGCGCGGGCGCCTCGGACGTCGATCCGAGGAGGTCGGCGTACACGAGCTGCCATCCCCACGAGTGCATCTCCTGCGCCGCGTCCACGAGGCGCGACTCGTCGTGGAAGGAGTCCGGGTGCAGCTCGGCGCAGACGCTCAGGCTGCGACGCCCGCGCAGGATCGGGACGGCGAGGCGCGGAGGGCAGGCGCTGCCGAAGGTCTCGGGCTCCGGCGTGAGGTGGAGCTCGCCCACGAGACCGGAGTCGAGAGCGACGTCGAAGGTGTGGGCCCGGAAGGCCCAGTCCAGGCGCTCGACGAGCCCGAGCTCGGCCGCCTGGGCGAGGAGGCCCAGCGTGTCGGCGATCTCGGTGCCGGGTGTCCCGCGGCCCCTGGCCTTCCAGCCCAGCACGGGGGCCAGGCCAGGGGCGGTCGCGTCGAGCGCACGGATCGGCGTGAAGTCCGGCCCGAGCAGGGAGGGCTGGGCGATGAGCTGCTCAACCATCCCCCGAGTCCGGCGGGTCCGTTCGAGGTCGTTGCTCAGGACGGGGGGGCCGATCGGGGCGATGCTCACACCAGGGGTGTCGACACCATCGAGGGTGTCTTGAGCCATCCGGCGCCCCGAGGCGCTAGGTTCGCGCTGCTGACGGTCGCCAGACCGGCAAGCGGCAACTCGAGGAGGATCGATGGGTGCTATCGGGAGCCCGATCGTCGTGGGTTACGTCGACACGCCGGAGGGCCACGCCGCACTCGACCGTGCCGTGGCCGAGGCCCAGCAGCGTGGGTCGCGGCTGATTGTCATCAACTCCCACAAGGGCGGCGCCACCCTCGACCGCGACACCGTGCTCGAGCTGGACGAGTCCCTCGGCGACGTCCACTCTCGCCTGCACGAGTCGGGCGTCGAGCACGAGGTGCGCCAGCTCGTGCGCGGGGTCGACCCCGCCGATGACCTCATCGCCGTCGCGGAGGAGGTCGACGCCGACCTCATCGTCATCGGGCTCCGTCGTCGCAGCCCCGTCGGCAAGCTCATCCTCGGGAGCAACGCCCAGCAGATCCTGCTCGACGCGTCCTGCCCGGTGCTCGCGGTCAAGGCCTGACCGCCGCCGCCCGTCGGCACGGCGTCGGTGGGCTGGCGGCGCACAGCAGTACTAGCGTGAGGGCGTGGTCACCCCGAGCAGCGCGACGTCTGGATCGACCGCACCCGGTCTGTGCCTGTGCCAGGACCCCGACGGTGACGCACTCCTGAGCCGTGATGCGTTCGCCCTTGTCGTCGGCATGCTGCTCGATCAGCAGGTGCCCATGGAGCGCGCGTTCCTCGGCCCGTGGAAGCTGGCCTTGCGGATGGGCACGCCCCAACGGCTCGACGTCGGCGCGATCGCTGCCTATGAGCCTGCCGCGTTCACGGTCCTGGCGTCCGCGCCCCCCGCCGTGCATCGATTCCCGGCGTCGATGTCCGGGCGCATCCAGGCTCTCGCCCGCCACATCGCCACGGAGTACGCCGGTGACACCGCCGCGATCTGGCGCGCCGTCCCCAGCGGGGCCGCGCTGCACCACCGGCTCCTCGAGCTGCCCGGCTACGGCGACCAGAAGGCCCGGATCCTCCTCGCCCTTCTCGGCAAGCAGTGCGGCGTCCGGCCTCGAGGTTGGCGGGAGGCCGCTGGTGCCTATGGCGACGCCGGGTCCCACCGCTCGGTCGCCGATGTCGTCGACGCCGAGAGCCTCGTCGCGGTTCGGCGGTTCAAGCAGGAGAGCAAGGCCGCAGCGGCCGCCGGGCGCCCCTGACGCGCTCGCCAGCCGCGGGAACCAGCCGTCGGGTCGCGCCCTCGCTCGCAGGCGATCGGGCAAGGATCGTCGGCCGGTCGGCGGGTATCCGGGCCCGGAGATGCGGCGACGTCTCGTGTCCGGTGCGTGAGCGTCCCGGTGTTCGGGGGAATGCCCGGGGCGTGTGACAATGTTGACCGGAGCGCCCCTTGCGCACCGCCTCACCACGCACGCCCAGGTGACCCTGTGCGCGCCTGCCCGACCGACGAGAGGTTCGTTCGTGCCGTCGAAGCCGACCAAGGCCACCACGAAGACTGCCGACCAGGCACCCGCGACCACCGCGTCGGAATCCACGTCGGCAGCCGCGAAGGCGGCACCCGCGAAGGCGGCACCCGCCAAGGCAGCACCCGCGAAGGCAGCAGCCGCGAAGAGCACTCCGGCGAAGACCGCTCCGGTGACGACCGCTCCTGCCAAGACGACCCCGGCCAAGGCCGCCGAGAAGCCCGTGGCCAAGACCGCCGCGAAGAGCCCCGCCCCGAAGACGGCCAAGGCGGCAGCGTCCAAGACCGGCGCCACCGATGTCGACGGCGCGATCATCGACGGTGAGGAGACGGTCGAGATCGACGTCGACGAGCTCGTGGTCGAGGTCGACCTCACCGAGGCCGCGGTGCTCGAAGTCGAGCTCGAGGCCGAGCTCGCCGAGGACCTCGCGGAGGTCGTGGGCGAGGCCGGAGCAGCCAAGGCGGGCGAAGGTGATGGCGCGAAGAACGGCCAGGCCAAGGATGGCGACGAGGTCGTGGAGAAGGCCGAGGAGGAATCTGAGGCGTTCGTCATCTCCGACGTCGACGAGACCGACGAGCCGGTGCAGACCGTCACCGTCGCCGGAGCCACGGCGGACCCGGTCAAGGACTACCTCAAGCAGATCGGCAAGGTCCCCCTGCTCAACGCCGAGCAGGAGGTCGAGCTCGCCAAGCGCATCGAGGCCGGCCTGTTCGCGGAGGAGAAGCTCAACTCCGGTGCTCGGATGAGCGCGACCAACCGTGGCGACCTGGAGTGGATCGCCGAGGACGGCCGTCGGGCCAAGAACCACCTGCTCGAGGCCAACCTGCGCCTCGTCGTCTCCCTCGCGAAGCGCTACACCGGCCGCGGCATGCTGTTCCTGGACCTGATCCAGGAGGGCAACCTCGGTCTGATCCGCGCCGTGGAGAAGTTCGACTACACCAAGGGCTACAAGTTCTCGACGTACGCCACCTGGTGGATCCGGCAGGCGATCACCCGCGCGATGGCCGACCAGGCCCGCACCATCCGGATCCCGGTGCACATGGTCGAG
>JBBRAQ010000025.1:0-55346 GCA_038206635.1 Candidatus Nanopelagicales bacterium
CAGGGGTGGAGGTGGCGGGAATCGAACCCGCGTCCTTCGTTGGTGATCAGGGTCTTCTCCGGGCGCAGTCCGCTGTGCTTTTCTCGGCCCCGGCAGTCACGCGGACAAGCCGCCGACGGGCCCAGTCACTGTGTGGTGTCCCGCACTATCCCGTGACCGGGTAGTGAAGTAAGTCCCCTAGATGACGCCAGGAACCGGAGCGGGAACGCCCCCGGGCTGACGGACTTCAGGCTCGCTTAGGCAGCGAGAGCGAAGTCAGTGCGCGATGTATTGGCACTTGTGTTTATTTGCTGGATCGTTTTCGAGATAACCAGCATCCTCGGCCCGCTTCTCCCGTCACAACAGACGAAGTCGAAACCGATCACCCCCTGTGCAGTTGTTCCTTCAGTGTAAGGGCAGATCCACCGAACTGTCGTCGTCGATGTCCGCAGGACGGAGGCGGCTAGGACAGTCCGGAGTTGAGGCGGTGGTAGAGGCCCTTGAGCGTGCCCGCGAGCTTGCGGTAC
Organism: Candidatus Nanopelagicales bacterium; assembly: GCA_038206635.1. Taxonomy (GTDB): domain Bacteria; phylum Actinomycetota; class Actinomycetes; order S36-B12; family CAIYMF01; genus Longivirga. The sequence goes on from JBBRAQ010000025.1 coordinate 507, forward strand.
TCCGCGTAGCCGTCGGCGTAGGTGCCTCGCGAGGCCGGGGAGGGCAGGAACGTCTGCGCCACCGGCACCAGCGCCGGCACCTCCTCCAACGTCAGCTCGCCCAGGCAGATCCGGGCCCAGAGTGCGATGCCGCGAAGCTGCGCGTGACGCGGGTCGGCGACCTGCTCGACCGGGCGGTGCAGGACGTCGGCGTGGATCTGGCACCACAGGTCGCTCTGCGCGCCACCTCCGAGGATCCGCACCTTCGGCACCGGCCGCTTGAGGAACTTCTCATAGGCGTCGAACAGCCAGCGCCCGTTGTAGGCCACGCCCTCGAGCACCGAGCGCACCAGCATCGCCCGGTCGGTGCGCAGGGACAGGTTGAGCCAGCCCGCGCGCAGGCGCTTGTCCTCGACCGGGCTCCGCTCGCCGTTGAGCCACGGCATGAACAGCACGCCCTCGCTGCCCGCCGGCGCCGTCGCGGCGAGCGCGAGGAGGTCCTCGAAGGACGGCGACAGTCCCTCGGGTGCCATCCCCTCGTTGCCGATCCCGCTGCCGCCGCCGTGCAGGCCGTCGTGCGGCGCGATGATCTGCTCGCGCAGCCACTGCAGCGCCGCTGCCCCCGTCTCCTGGTTGTTGGCCACCAGCGGGAAGGCCGGGTCCAGGCCCGGGATGGTGGCGATCGAGTGGAGGACGTCGGTCCGCTTGAACGGCACGCGGGCGCTGACCCAGGCAGTCGTGGAGATCGCGATGTGCGTGTCGTACGGCGCGACAGCCCCCGAGCCGATCACGGCGGCGTGGACGTCGGGGATGCCGCACACGACCGGCGCCCCTGGCGCCACGCCGATCTCGGCGGCGACCTCGGGAAGCAACGCACCGAGCACGGAGCCCGTGGGCAGCAGCTCCGGCAGGCGATCGCGGTCGCGGCGGGTGCGGGTCACGAGGGTGTCGACGTAGCCGAGCGGTGCGCCGGGCCGGTTGTCGGTGAGCCAGCTCGCCGTCATCGACGCCGGCGTCGCCGCAGCCCGACCGGTGAACAGCATCCCGACGTAGTCGACCGGCTCGAGCAGGACCGTGGTGCGGTCGTACACATCGCGCATTCGGCGCTGCAGGAGCAGCGAGTGGCCGGTGGGGTCCGCGCCGCTCGGCGTGGGGGCGCCACCGGTGATGCGTACGAACGGCAGCACCTTGTGCGGTGCGAACCCCGACACGTTGATCGGCCCGCCGACGACGTCGCGCACGAGGTCGCGGGCCCTCGTGTCGGCCCACAGCAGCACCGGGCCGGCTGGCCGGCCGTCGCGACCCACCGGGACGGTCGACGCCCACTGACCCGTGATCGCCACGGCGTGCAGCGCGTCGCGATCACACTCCGCGCCCTCGATGACCTCCCGGACCGCCTCCAGGATGCCTACCCACCACTCGCTCGCGTCCTGGGTCGCGGTGCCGTCGAGGCCGACGTACACCGAAACTGAGCGCAGTGCCGTCCGCCGCACCTCCCCCTGTAGGGAGACGACCGCGACCTTAGGGCCACCGTTACCGAGGTCGACGGCGAGGATCCAGCGCTCCCCCATGTCAGGAGGCGGGGACGTCGGGGGCGACCTCGTGCATCGCATCGAGGACGCCGGACATCACGGCCTCGAGCGTCGCGTTCCCTTGCGGCGTACCGCCGAACCCGTACATCGCTCCCGACACTGCTGGCTGGCCCTGGCGCTCCACGGCGTAGTCGACAGCGCTGCGCAGCGCGACGAGGAACGCCTCGGCGACGCCGCCGGCGGTGTTGGGCCGGGTGATGCAGAAGTGCAGCGCCGGCGGCAGCTGCAACGCGTTCATCCGCCAGCCCTGCTCCTTGAGCGAGTCGTTGACGAGGTAGACGTCGACGTCACCCGCGGACTTGTAGGCCACCAGGAACGTCGGGTCGCCGATCACCTCGAGCTCGGGGAAGTCGGCCCGGATGCCCTCGCGGATGGTGACGGCGGTGCGCATGATGGCATCAGCCGCGGCCAGGTAGCCGGACTCCCCCGTGGCGAGGATGGCGGCGTACGTCGAGGCGATGATGCCGCCGCTGCGTGAGCCCGCGAGACCCGGCGAGAGGTAGAGGCCTCCGGGCCAGTCCGGGTAGGTGAAGTACTGGTTCTTGCGCAGGTCCTTGGAACGGTAGAGCAGGACGCTCGAGCCCTTGAGTGCGTAGCCGTACTTGTGCGTGTCGGCACTGATGCTCGTGACGCCGGGAACCCGGAAGTCCCACAGCGGGACGTCGTACCCGAGGCGCTCGACCCACGGCAGCAACCAGCCGCCGAGGCAGCCGTCGACATGCATCCCGATCCCGTGTTCCAGTGCCAGTGCTGCGATCTGCTCGATCGGGTCGATGAGACCGTGCGCGTAGTTGGCGGCGCTCCCGACGACGCAGATCGTCTGGTCGTCGATCAGTGCGGCCATGGCGTCGACGTCTGCGACGTAGGCGTCGGTGATTGGTGCGTGCCGCACCTCGATGCCCATCCAGTGCGCGCCCTTGTCGAGTGCCACGTGCGCCGTCGTCGCCATCACGACATTGGGGCGGGTGACACCGCGCGTCTCGCGCGCGTGCTCGCGGTAGGAGTACAGCGCGGTGATGAGGCTCTCCGAGCCACCGCTCGTGACGACGCCGACACCGGTGCCGTGGAGGAGGTGCGACGTCATGGCGATGATCTCGCCCTCGAATTTCGTGGCACTGGGGTACATGTCGCGCTGCAGGACGTTCGCGTGGGAGTACAGCGAGAAGACGTCGCCGAGGAAGTCGTAGTGCTCGTGGTCGCCGCAGTAGAGGCTCCCCGACACCGTGCCCTTGTCGCCCTGGGCGTCCTCGGAGTGCGCCATCTCCGTGATCTCCGCGAGGATCGCGGCACGGTCGACGGGCTCCGCCGGCACCTGCCGGTAGGCCGTGGTCGTCTTCCGGTAGGGGTAGAACCCGTCGAGGATCTGCTCGAAACCGCCGTCGTCGCTCACCGCTGCTCCTCCGTCGCCTACGTGCGTCCGGCGCTCATCGTAGGGCGGCGGTCGCGCAGGGGTTCACACGTCGGCGGTGCGCCGTCGTGGCACGGCGTCGCCCAGGCGGCGCGGCGTCGTCCACGGCCCGGCGTCGTCCACGTGCCACCCAGACCCGCTCAAGATCACGATTTCGGGAGCTGGAACGCAGTTGAACTGCACTTTCCTTCCCTAAGGGAAGGCACCGGCAGTGCGTGGGGTGGGGTGGGGGTGCTGTGCTAGGTGGTGCGGCCTTTGAGGCGGCGGCCCATCTCGCGCTGGATGTCCCGCTTGGAGTCCCGCTCGGCCATGCTCTGGCGCTTGTCGTAGTTCTTCTTACCGATGGCGAGGGCGATCTCGACCTTGGCATAGCCGTTCTTGAAGTACAGCGACAGCGGCACGATCGTGCGGCCGCCCTCCTTGGTCTTGCCGATGAGCTTGGCGACCTCGTCCTTGTTCAAGAGCAGCTTGCGCACCCGCCGGGGTGCGTGGTTGGTCCACGTTCCCTGGCTGTACTCCGGGATGTGGACGTTGTGGAGCCAGATCTCGCCGCCGTTCTCCTGGGCGAAGCCGTCGACGAGGGAGCACCGGCCGGCGCGCAGCGCCTTGACCTCGGTGCCCGTCAGCACGAGGCCGGCCTCGTAGGTGTCCTCGATGATGTAGTCGTGGCGCGCCTTCTTGTTCTGCGCGACGTACTTCGTGCCCTGCTCTCGTGCCATGTCGCCTCAGCCCCGCTGCGCAGTGTCACTCGCGGCAACGAGCCCGCGAAGAACCTCGAGGGCCCGCTGCTCCGCCGTGGCCGAGCCTGCCTTCACGGAGATGAGGACGTCGGGCTCGATCCCGACGCCGTCGAGCGCACGGCCGGACGGGGTGAGGTAGCGGCCGACGGTGATCTCGATGGCGGACCCGTCGGAGAGCTGGCGCGGCTCCTGGACGCTGCCCTTGCCGTAGGTCCGTGAGCCGACGATCACCGCCCGGTTGCGGTCCTGCAAGGCGCCGGCGACGACTTCGGCCGCGCTCGCGGTTCCGTCATCGACAAGGACGACGAGGGGCAGGGTCGTGTTGCCACCGGCCAGGGCGTCGAGGTGGTGAACCGGCTCGCCGCGCTTGGCGTAGGACACGACAGCGCCACCGTCGAGGAACGTGCTCGCGACCTCGACCCCCTCGACCAGCAGGCCACCGGGGTTGCCCCGCAGGTCGAGGACGACGCCGGTCGTGGTCTGGTCGGTCGACGACGTGATCGCCTTGCGCACCGCGGCGCCGACCCCGCGGGTGAACGATGCGATCCGCACGACCTCGACGCCACCCTTGAGACGGGTCACGACGACGTCATCGCTCGCGAGGCTGCTGCGCGTGACGGTGACGCCCACGGGAAGCCCGTCACGCAGGAGGACGAGGTCAACGGCGGTGCCAGGGCTGCCGCGCAGCCCGGCCGCGACCGTGGACAGGGACTCCGACGCGACGTCGGCGCCAGCCACGCTCCTGAGCCGGTCACCGGCCAGGACGCCCGCCGTCGCCGCAGGCGAGGACGGCTGCACGCTGGCGATGTAGACCTGGCCGTCCTGTCCGGCACGCAGCCACACCCCGATGCCGGAGTAGCGCCCGTCGAGCCCGGCCTGGAAGGAGGAGAAGTCCGACTGCTTGTAGTAGGCGCTCCAGCGATCGCCGAGCGCCTTGAGCATCCCCTCCACGGCGGCCTGGTCGAGCTGCTGGCGCGAGACGGGCCGGGCGGCGTCGGCCATGATCCGCGCCGCCGCCTCGTCGAGGACGCCGGGGGCAGCGGTCGGTGCGGGGCCCCGCGACCCCACGACACCGGTGGCGATGCCTCCGGCGTACGCCGCGGCCACGAGGCCGACGACGAGCACAGCTCGTCGGGCCCGATGGATCGGGGGCGTAGGGGTGGACACGAGAGTTGAGTCTAGATCGTGCTGGGCCCAGGAGGCTCCGCCGTTCCTGCCCGTACCCGAGACATCGGGCGCGGAGCGTGAAATATCACCCTAGACCTGAGGTCGAGGTCAGCCGTTCCAGCAGGACACGGGCACGCGCGGGCCGCCGAACCAGCCCATCGGGTCGTAGGGCACGCCGTTGACGTGCACCTCCCAGTGCAGGTGCGGCCCGGTGACCCAGCCCGAGGACCCGACGTAGCCGATGACCTGACCCTGGGCCAGGATCTGGCCGACGTGGACGGACGTCCGTGACTGGTGGGCATACATCGTCGAGAGGCCGCCGCCGTGGCTGATCACCGTGTGGAGGCCGTAGGGCCCTCCGCTGAGGACGGCCATCACCCTGCCGTCGGCGGGAGCCAGGATCGGTGTTCCGCTCGCGCCGCGGATGTCCAGGCCGGTGTGGCAGGACCTGTAGCCGTAGACCGGATGCACCCGCCAGCCGACACCGCCGACGATCGACGCCCCCGGGATCGGCCAGATCAGGCTGCCGGTCGCGCGGCCGGTGAACCCGCCCGGTCCGCGGTCGATCCGGCGCAGGCGTGCCTGCTCGGCCTTGAGGGCGGCGTACTGGCGCTTGACCTTCGCCTTCTCGCGGTTAGCGACGCGGAGGGCTGCGGCGCGCGAGGCGATGATCGCGGCGACGCGCGCCTGGGCCGCCCGGGCGCGAGCGGAGGCGTTGGCGGCCGTCGTGAGGCTGGCCGTCGCCGCGGTCTGGGCGGACGCGGCCCGGGCCCTGGCCTGATCGGCCCGCAGGCTGGCCAGCGCGAGGTCGGCCTTGGCGGCCTCGAGGTCGACGAGGGTGCGGTTCTGCGCGTGCGACACGGCGCGGACCGCCTCGAGCTGGTCGGCGAACTCCGAGGGGGTCGTGGCCGACAGGATCGCCGCGAGCTCGGTGTACGGGCCCTGCGTGTACGCGGCCCGGGCGAGCGCGCCGATCTGGAGGTTCATGTCGGCGATCCGGACTTTCGCGGCGGCGAATCGCTGCTGCGCCGACAGCGCGGCGGCGGTCGCCTGCGACTCGGCGACGGCGGCCTTCGTGGCTGCCTTCCGCGCCGAGGCGAGGCCGGCGGTGGCCGCGGCGAGCGCCGCCTGCGCGGCGGGCAGCGCGGTGCGCGCGGCCTCGAGGGCCGCGGCTGCGCGTGTGACGGCCACGGACGCCGCGGCGAGGTCGTCGGACGCCGCGGCGATTTTGTGCTTGATGTCGTTGCCCGCCCCGGCCGGGGCTACGCCGGCGAGGCTCAGCACGAGGGTGGCGCCGGCGACGAGCCAGACCGAGGCACGCGTGCGCCGGCTGACGGCTCGCGGAGTCTGGCCCACCCTGACCTCCCTCGTGGTCCGGCGGGTCACCCCACCAGTGCTGCCCGGCACGAAGCCCTGTGACGGGTGTGACGGACGGTACGCCTGTGGCAGGCGTTCACCAAGGCTAGCGCGCGCCGGAGCCGGAGCCCGGTCTCTGCCGACCTCGGCGGGTCAGACCCGCAGGTAGCGCCGCAGGGTGAAGAACGCCGTGATCACGGCGAGCACGATCCCGAGCGCGAACAGCACGATCGAGGCGCTGATGACGGCGTCCCACCCGAAGAACGGCGTGATGGTGAACTGCGGTGTCAGCACGCGGTCGACCAGGATGATCTTGACACCGACGAGCGACAGCGAGGCGATCGCGGCCCCGGCGGCGGCGCCGATGGACGCCTCGAGGAGGAACGGCATCTGGATGTAGAAGTCGCTCGCACCGACCAGGCGCATGATCCCGGTCTCACGCCGTCGGTTGAACGCCGCGACGCGCATGGCGTTGGCGATCAGCAGCACGGTGACGAGGATCATCGACGCTGCGATGAGCAGCGCGAGCTTCTGCAGCCCGCCGAGCACCTGGAAGAACTTGTCGAGCAGGGTGCGCTGGTCGACGACGTTGCCGATGCCCGGACGGCCGGAGAACGCGCTCGCGATGACGTCGTACCTCGTGGGGTCCGCGAGCTTGACCCGGAAGGACTCCGGGATCGCGTCGGGACTGGCGTTCTGTGCGATTGGCGAGTTCTTGAACTGCTCCTTGAACCTCAGGTAGGCCTCGGCACTGGACTCGTAGTAGACCTCCTGCACCAGTGGCTTGAGGGAGTCGAGGTCGGCCTTGATCTGGTCCTTCTGCGCCTGCGTGGCTGCACCGCCCGAGCAGCTGGGCTCGTCGGAGTTCTTGGTGCACAGGAAGATCGAGACCTGGACCTTGTCGTACCAGTAGTCCTTCATGACGTCGACCTGGTCACGTACGAGCAACGCACCACCGAGCAGGCCCAAGGACACCGCGAACGTGATCACCAGGGCGATCGTCATCGTGAGGTTGCGGCGCAGGCCGATGCCGACCTCGTTGAGGATGAGACGTGCACGCATGAGGGGTAGTGGTCCTTACGTCGGTTCGATCAGCAGGTCGTACGTCGGTCAGCGGGCGTAGCCATAGACGCCGCGGCTCTGGTCGCGCACGAGCTTCCCGCCCTCGAGCTCGATGACCCGCTTGCGCATCTGGTCGACGATCGCGGCATCGTGCGTCGCCATCACGACGGTGGTGCCGGTGCGGTTGATCCGGTCGAGGAGCTTCATGATTCCGACGCTCGTCGACGGATCGAGGTTCCCGGTGGGCTCGTCGGCGATGAGGATCATCGGCCGGTTGACGAACGCGCGCGCCACCGCGACGCGCTGCTGCTCGCCGCCGGAGAGCTCGTCGGGCATTCGGTCGTACTTGCCCTCGAGCCCGACAAGGTCGAGCACCTCGGGGACGACTTTCTTGATGTGGCTGGTGGGCCGGCCGATCACCTCGAGGGCGAAGGCGACATTCTGCTGGACGGTCTTGTTCGGCAGCAGCCGGAAGTCCTGGAAGACGGTGCCGACCTGGCGGCGCAGCGCCGGGACCTTCCAGCGGGAGAGGTGGTTGAGGTCCTTGCCCGCGACGTGGATGGAGCCGCTCGTGGGGCGCTCCTCCTTGAGGCAGAGCTTGAGGAACGTGGACTTGCCCGAGCCCGAGGCACCGACGAGGAAGACGAACTCCCCCTTCTCGATCTCCACCGAGACATCGTCCAGGGCAGGCCGCGTCTGATTGACATACAGCTTGGTGACGTTGTCGAACCGGATCACGGTGGCGGACTCCTCGGGGAAGCGGTGGGACGCGGTGGTCCGGAGGGCGAGTCGGCGACGAGTCTACGTGCGGTTTCGGGTGCCCTCGTCCACCTGCGGAGCCCGTGCGTGGCGCGAGCCGAGGAGGTGGTCATCCCGGTGCCCACCCCCGGCTTGGCCCTTATTCGTCCGATATGTCGGGAAGGTGCGCGAGGAACTTTACTCAACCATTAGTGATTGAGCGCGCACCCACAGCAACAGCGGTGTCACGATGGAGGTGTCCTTCCGAGGCAGAAGCACCACCCGATCCGGCGCTCACAGGCCGGGACGGCCTGCCGAGGGAAGACGCGAGGGACGGCGTCAACGTCTCGGAAGGGGGTCGCACGCGCCCGCCACGACCCCCCAGCCGCACCTGCGGCAGCCGCGACCACACCGTCGCCCCTCGGATCCCTCCGCGTCGCTAGACGACGCACCACCCCTCCAGGTGGACAAGGCCCCGGGAACCCCCCGTCCCGGGGCTTTGTCATGGACAACAAAGGGATCCGGGGCTCGGCGCGGGCGAAGTCCGGTGGCGCGAGGAGCTGGACGCGGGGCCGGTAGCAGGCAGTCGGTCGGACCGAACGCGGCCAGCAGGTCCGGCGTCAGGCGGGTTCGGAGCGCGGACGTCGCGCCACGACGACGACCAGTGCACCACCGGCAAGGACCCCGATGCCGGCGAGACCCCAGGGGCCGGCAGCGCCGGCACCGGTGTGCGCCAGCGACGTCGGACCGGTGCGCGGCAGCGAGGAGGAGCCGGTCGAAGGGCGGGTGGTGCCGCCCGCCGTGGACCTGGTCGTGGTGGCGGCCGGGCTCGGCGTGGAGGTGGATCCGGTGTCCTGGCCGCAGTTCGCGGTCGGCAGTCCGGGAGCGCAGGTGGCTCCACCGGGAGGCTCGGAGGCGATCGGGGTGGGGGTGCTGTCGGCGTACGCCGGCGACACGAGCAGCACGGACCCGAGTGCCAGCAGGCCACCGGCCAACGAGGCCTTCCGGAGCGCGGCGCTACGACGGCTCACTGCTGCGCTCATGAGGCGGCCTCTCTCGTCACACCCGTCACATCCGTCACCTGCGTGACGGCCTAGGCCGAGGGTAGCGGCAGTTCGTCACTGTGGGGAGTGCACGATCACCCGGTCGGCCCCTCTCCCGGGCGAGCTGTGACTCACCGTGACCGACTGTCGCCGCGAGCAGGGAGCGGTCGTCCCCGAACAGCCCAGCGGGCGATCAGCGCCCGGCCTGGCCGGGAACAGCGGTGCTCGGTCAGCCCGACGTCCGACGCCAGCGGATGCCGGCCTCGATGAAGTCGTCGATCTCGCCGTCGAGCACGGCCGCGGTGTTGCCGGTCTCCACCTCGGTGCGGAGGTCCTTGACCATCTGATACGGGTGCAGGACGTAGGAGCGCATCTGGTTGCCCCACGAGCCCGAGGAGTCGCCCTTGAGGGAGTTCATGAGGGCCTGCTCCTCCTGGCGCGCGCGCTCGAGGAGCTTGGACTGCAGGACGATCATCGCGCTGGCCTTGTTCTGGATCTGCGAGCGCTCGTTCTGGCACGACACCACGATCCCAGTGGGGAGGTGGGTCAGGCGCACCGCGGAGTCGGTCGTGTTGACGCCCTGTCCGCCCGGTCCGCTCGAACGGTAGACGTCGACGCGCAGGTCGTCGTCGGGGATCTCGATGTGGTCGGTCTGCTCGACGACCGGCAGCACCTCGACGCCGGCGAACGAGGTCTGACGACGGCCTTGGTTGTCGAACGGCGAGATGCGCACGAGGCGGTGCGTGCCCTGCTCGACAGAGAGCGTGCCGTAGGCGTAGGGGACCTTCACCGAGAACGTCGCCGACTTGATGCCGGCCTCTTCGGCCCAGGACGTGTCGAGGACCTCGAAGGGGTAGTTGTGGCGCTCGCAGTAGCGCGTGTACATGCGCAGCAGCATCTCGGCGAAGTCGGCGGCGTCGACACCTCCGGCCTCGGCCCGGATCGTGACGAGGGCCTCACGCTGGTCGTACTCCCCGGAGAGCAGCGTGCGCACCTCGAGCTCGCCGATCGCCTTGGCGAGCAGGGCGAGCTCGTTGACAGCCTCGGTGAGCGTGTCCTCGTCGTCCATCTCATCGGCGAGATCGAGCATCACCGCGACGTCGTCGAGGCGACGACGGAGGCCGGTCACCTTCGCGATCTCGCCCTGCACGAAGGAGAGCCGGCTCGTGACCGCCTGCGCCTTGGCCTGGTCGTCCCAGAGATCGGGGACGCTCGCGTCGGCCTCGAGCCGCACGACCTCCTCGCGCATCGCCGGGATGTCGAGGACCTTCTCGATGCTCGCGAGGGTCGCCTGGTGCTCCTTGAGAGCGTCGGAAGGTTCCTGGATGGCCACGCCTAGAGGGTAGTGCGCCCCCGGGCCTCCGCCGCGCAGCCGCCCGACTGTCGGCTATCGGACTCGTGCGGGAGGCGCCACACCGTCCGGTCGGTACCCGGCGGGTGTCGTGTCCGCCGCTCGCGTGGTGAAGGTCGTCTGAGTCTCGCCGGCTCCCTCGGGGTGGGTGCCCTCCCACGTGCGTGGCCGGTCAGCCGGTCGTCGTCCGGGCGCTGGCCTCGGCCACGACGGTGACACCGCTGCCGGTGACCCACGACAGGAACGGCGGTCGCACCACTGCTTGCGCGCGGACGGTGACGGTCGCGGTGGCGACGCGGACCGACGTGACCCGGAACGAGGAGAGCCGACGCGTCGACGGCACGGCCGCGACGTAGGAGCTCACGGCGGTACGTGCGGCTCGCGGGTCGAGCACGAGATCGCCGTGCGCTCCCCCGGCGTAGACCGTCGGGAGGTCGACGGCCTGCGCTCCGGCGAGGGCGGCACCGTCGACGGTCGCCTGCAGCGCGCGTCGTTGCAGGTACAGCACGCTGACGTCGGTGATCACCGTGACGAGGCCGAGCACGATCACGACGACGCCGATCACCAGCGGCAGAACGGATCCCTCGTCGTCGCGCATCGTGCGCCGGCTCACGGCGCCGCCCGGTACCGGTCGACCGGCATCGACTCCGTGCCTGTCACTGTGATGCTCGGCCCGCCGGGCATCAACGGCAGCGCGACGTCGACACTGACCGTGACGTCCACCCGTGACCCGGGCTGGAGGCACCCCCCGACACAGCGCAGCCGCGGCCCGGCGCTGGTGACTCCGGCGTCGGCCAGCACGAGGCGTGTTGCGGCGCGGGCGCGAGTGACGCCCTGCGCAGTCGACGTCGAGGTCACGTAGGCGCGCGCCGCCTCACGCGCAGCCGACGTCGCGGCGTAGGACGCCGACTGCACCGACATCACCGAGATGACGCCGTACAGAAGGGGAACGAGCAGGCCGACACCGAGGATCAGCACCTCGAGCACCGCCGTCCCGTCGTCATCGCGAACGCCCATCACTCAGCCCTCCGCGATCGCGTGACCGTGAACGACGAGCACGGACGGACCCAGCAGCCCGATCAGCGGGAGCCGCGCCGTGACTGCGACGTCGACGGTCAGGACGCCGGCCACCCGGGACCCGCGGACCGTGACCGACTCGACGACACCGTCGGCCAGCGTCGATGCCAGCGCCGCGCGGGTCCGGCGTACGCCGACTCCCGGATCGCCTCCGGCAACAGCGCTCACGCGGGCACCTTCGGCCGCGGCCGAGACGAGCGTCGAGCGCACGTAGAGCGCCAAGGCGACCTGGACGACGGCGAGCACGACCAGGACGAGCATCGGCACCACCACGACGAACTCGACGACGGCCGAACCTTCGTCAGTACGTGTCCTCATGGGTCAGGGCTTGGAGACCGACGTGATGGCGCGCTGGAGCACGGCCGTGAGCTGGCCGTCGGCGACGAGCCACAGCGCCGTGACGAGCCCGGCCGTCATGACGGCGACGAGCACCCAGCCGGGAACGTCGCCACGATCGTCGGAGCGGAGGCGGTGGACGAGGACGGCGAGACGAGCGGACATGCGGTGTTCTCCTTGATCGGTCGGGCGGTGGGTTGCTGTTCGGGCGAGGTAGTTCGGGCGGTCAGGGGGCAAGGGACGACAACGAGGTGACGGCGGGGTAGAGGGCCACGAGCACCACCGTCGGCAGCACGAGGAACACGACAGGCATGAGCATCAGGAGCTCCTTGCGACCGGCGATCTCGAGCAGCGAGCGGTGAAGGTCTGCCCTCGCGTCCCCGGCCTGAGCCCGCAGGACCTCCGCGAGCGGTGTGCCGCGCTGCACCGCGATGGCGACGCCGTCCACGAACCGGCGCAAGGCCGGTACGTCGATGCGCTGTGCCATCGCGTCGAGCGCGTCGACGAAGGAGACGCCGGATGCCGTGTCGTGACAGGCCCGACGACACTCGTCGGCGAGCGGGCCACGGGCGACCCGGGCGACCCGGTCGAGCGCCGCCACCGGTGACTCGCCGGACGCGACCGCGAGGGCGAGCAGGTCGGCCACCGGTGGCAGCCCGGCCCGGATCGCCTGACGACGTCGCTCCCCCGCCCGTGACAGCCCGCGGTCGCGCAGGAGCGCCCCGCCCACAGCGGCCACAACGGCCAGGATCGTTGCGGCGAGTGGGCGCACTGCGCGTCCACTGACGCCCAGCAGCAGCACGATGCCACCCGCGCCGACGAGGCCGACGACGCCCCACATGAGCTGGTCGAGGCGGAACGACACGGGCGTCGATGACGCGCGGCCGGCTGCCACCAGGCGGCGCTGCAGCGCATCGCTGCCACCGAGCAGCCCCTGGAGCGCAACAGCCGTCGAGCGCAACGACGGGCCGATGAGCCGCTCGATCGTGGGGGCGTCCATGCGCGTGCCCAGGTCGTCGCGTCGCGGGGCCGCGACCGACGGCCCCAGGAGGTAGGGCGCGATCCGGTCGGCGGCCGAGACGGGTCGTCGGGCCGCGATACCCACTGCCACCAGAAGAATCCCGACTGCGGCCGCACCTCCGACGAGTGCGCCGATACCGGTCATGACAGCACCCGTTCGTCCATCGGAAGCTGACCGATCCGGCGCATGACGACGTACGCGAGTGCACTCGTGCCCGCAGCGATGGCGAGCACCACCAGGCCGCCCGAGGAGTTGTAGGCCGCGAGCGACCCTGGACGCATCGACAAGAAGGCCAGGGTCGCCCAGGGGGCGCCGACGGCCAGGCGTGCGGCGTTGACGGCCCACCCCTGGCGCGCCTCGAGCTCCGACCGGGTCCGTGCGTCCTCGCGTAGCACCGCGGACAACGTGCGCAGCAGCCGGCCCAGGTCGGTCCCTCCGACGTCCCGAGCAAGACGCAAGGCCTCCACGACACGATCACCGACGGGGTCGGAGAGGTCCGCCTTCAACCGGTCGAGGCAGGTGCCGAACGAACCGGTCACCCGGTGGTCGGCACCGAAGCGGGCGAACGAGGGACGCAGCGCCTCCGGGCCGCGGTCCGCCAGGGCTGCCACGGCATCGGGCAGCGACATACCGGCGCGCACGGCCGATGCCAGGTCGTCGACGGCGTCGGGCCATCCGCCGATGAGCGCCCTGCGGCGTCTCGTCGCGCGGCGCCCGAGCGCACCGATCGGGACCCAGGCTGCAAGGACGCCGAAGGCGAGCGCCACGGTCGGCGTCCCCGACACCACGAGCATGACGACGGCCCCGGTGAGACCCGAGCCCGCACTGGTCAGGACGACCTGCGGCACCGACACGTCGCCAAGGCCCGCGTCGTCGAGCCGGCGCCGGATGCCGCCGACCGGGCGAAGGCTCGTGGGCGAGGACGGTGAGGCCGACCGCGACTCGACGACGAGCAGCAGCCCGAGCCCGAGGATCAGTCCGAGAAAGGCACCCATCAGACGGCGCCGAGTACCTGGCGCAGGTCGATCCCGTGAGCCTCGAAGCGGTCGGCGTGCGGCGGGAGTCCCTGTGCGCGAACCAGTTCGCCGCCTTGAGTGGTGAAGATGTCGGTCGTCTCGATAACCCCCTCCTCGATCCGACCAGACACGGCGACGATCTCCCGGATCCGGCGGCGACCGTCGATGCCGGTGACCGCATAGACGACGAGGTCGACCGCGGAGGCGACCGTGGGCACGATGTACGCCGCCGTCACGTTCTCCCCGGCGAGCATGGGGAGGACGCACAGCTTGGTGACGGCGTCGCGGGCAGAGTTGGCATGCACGCTCGTCATGCCGGGCATCCCGCTGTTGAGGGCGACGAGGAGGTCGAGCGCCTCGGCCTGACGCACCTCCCCCACGACGAGCCGGTGCGGCCGCATCCGCAACGCCTCGACGACGAGTCGGCGCAGCGTGATCTCGCCGGTCCCCTCGAGGCCGACCTGCCGGGTCTGCATCGCGACCCAGTCCGGTCGGTCGAGCCGCACTTCGAACACCTCCTCGCACGTCACGACCCGCTCGTGCGCCGGGACGGCGTTGAGAAGGCACGACAGCAGCGTCGTCTTCCCGGCCTGGGTGCCACCGGCGACGACGATGTTGAGCCCAGCGACGACGGCGGCCGTGAGGAAGCGCGCGGCGGCCGGCGTGAGAGTCCCGAGCTCGACGAGGTCGTCGAGCCGGGTCGCGGGTAGGACGTGCCTGCGCACGTTGACGGCCCAGTGCCGCCGGGTGACGTCGGGGATCACGACGTGCAGACGCGATCCATCGGGCAGCAACGCATCGACGAACGGCTGGCTGACGTCGACGCGTCGGCCGCTCGTGCGCAGCATCCGTTCGACGAGGTCGTGCACCTGCTCCTCGGTCAGCACGACCGTGGTGAGCTCGCTGCGACCGCGACGTGCACAGAACACCCGCGACGGCTCGTTGAACCAGATCTCCTCGACGTCGTCGGTGTCGAAGAGCCGCTGGAGCGGGCCGTAGCCGGCGACCGCGTCGTGAATCTCCTGAGCCCAGGACTCGACATCGACGTAAGAGGAGTCTCCGCACTCGCCTGCTGCCACCTCGTCGAGCACATCGAGGATCGCGGCCCGTACGGCACCCGGGTCGGCCATGGGGTCGGTCCCGCGGTCGCGGACCAGGGCCCGGACACGATCGACGACGGCGGTGTCCTCGACGGGACTCTGGGACGCGGACACGGGGACCCCCGGAACTTCTCGAGGCCCGGAAGGCCTCAGACGGAGATGCACCAGGCGATGGTGCGGTGGACCCGGGGGCGTCCCTGCCTGGGTCGGTGCATCGCGTTGAGGGTAAGCAGGCACACCCGGTGCGCAACAGGCCCGACCCGCGGTTGTGGACGAGTCCAGAGCCAACCTTGAACCTCGGCCCCGCCGTGTGGGTGACACGAGCGCACTCCGTCGCCAACCGACCACCGTCCGCAACCGCGCATGACTCGGGCCCGACAGCGGCCTGACTGAGTCACAGCCGGGGAGACCACCTCAGCGACGGATCCGTGACAGTCCTAGGCTGATGGGCAGACGAAGGGGTGCCGTGATGGCTGCTGATGTCTCTCCGGTCCGGGTGCGGGCGACTCTCGATGAACCGCTGTCGCGCGGGTTGTGGCTGGTGAAGTGGCTGCTCGCGATCCCGCACTACGTCATCGTCGGGATCTTCCTGGGGGGGACGTACTACGCCTGGGACCGGGCCACTCGCACGGCCTACCAGTACACGGTGCCCGGACTGATCGGCTTCCTCGTCCTGGTCGCCGCAGTCGTCTTGCTGTTCACCGGCCGCCACCCGCGTCCGATCTTCGACCTCGTGATCGGCCTGAACCGGTGGATGCTGCGCGTCAGCGCCTCCACCGGGCTGATGACCGACGAGTACCCGCCCTTCCGGCTCGACCTCGGCGGCGACGAGCCGACCGGCGTGGCGACCGCGCTCGGCTACCCGGTGGAAACGGCGCCACCGCCACCGCCGCTCGCACCCGCACCGCCGCCATTGCTCGCACCACCTGCGCCACCTGCACCACCTGCTCCGCCGTCGGTGGCGGCTGGCTGGTACCCGTACCCGAGTGGGCCAGGCACCTGATGGTGGGACGGCCAACGGTGGACCGACCACGTCGCGACGTGACAGCGTTCGAAGGCGACCGCCGAGAGTCCTGGCGCGCGCCGATCGAGGTCGGCGTCGCAGTGATCGGCAGCGGCGCGAGCGGTTCCTGGCTCGTGCGTGCTCTCGCAGAGGCGCACTACACGGGCACCGTCCTCGTCGTCGATGACGGCTCGACGCCGCTCCGCGACCGCGTGTGGTCGTCGTGGTCCGGCGTGACTGCCGACAGCGACGACACCGGTGGTGCGCTCCGCCGACTGGTCGTGGCCGGAGACGCAGGGCTGCTCGACCTCGCGTCGACGTCGTATGAGTACGCGAGCGTTCACGGAGATCGACTGTGGTCGCTGACGAGTCAGGCACTGGACACGATGAGCGGGTCACGGCTCCGGACCCGGGCCGTCTCCGTCCGGGACGCAGAGGATCACGCGGTCGTGGAGACCGACATCGGCCCGATCCGTGCGGGCTGGGTCTTCGACTCCGTCGGCCTGCAGGAAGCCCGCGGGGTCCGCCCACCTCGCGCCTGGATGGAGTTCGAGGGCTGGGACGTCCACCTGCCTAACGCACCCTTCGACCCAGATGCGTTGATGCTGATGGACTTCCGCGTGCCCCAGCGCGGTGACGTTGCCTTCGCCCACGTCCTCCCCTTGTCCGAGGACTGCGCGCTGGTGGAGCTGACGGTCTTCACGACCCGACGAACGGCGGTCGACCGGAGCGACGACCTGCACGACTACATCGACCGGATGGCGAACAGGACCGACTGGACGATCACGCGACAGGAGAGCGGCCGCTTCCCGCTCACGTCGACCCAGCCGCGACGCAGGCACAGCAGGGTCGTCCCCATCGGGGCACGAGCCGGTCTGGTCAAGCCCAGCACTGGGTACGGTTACTCGCGGATGCGTCGTGACGCCCGCCGGATCGCCGAGTCGATGGCCGCCGGACGTCCGCCTTCGCGCTGGCAGCCGCCATGGCGGCATCGGGCGATGGATGCCGTGTTCCTCGAGCTCGTCGGCACGGACCCGGCTGCGGTCGTGCTGGCTCTGGACCGGATGTTCCGGGCGAATCCGGCAGACCGGGTCGTCGCGTTCCTGGAGGACGAGACGACCGTCGCCGAGGACCTCAGGCTCATCGCGACCCTTCCCGTCGTGCCGTTCCTGCGGGCAGCCCTGCGAGTCCGGCCGAAGTAGACCTGGTGTGCGTGCGGCACGGCTGCCCTTGCTTGACGAGGATCGTGCCCGCTGGCACCGTGGGGCTGACGCCCGCCTCGGGTGCAGCACAGACACGGGCGCCGCACTGCCCACACGGATCGGGGCACGTCATGCGCAGAGCAGGAGTGACGTCGGTCCTGATCGCAGGAGCGCTCGCCGTCTCGGGGATCGTCGCGGCGCCGGCCCCAGCGGCAGCAGCCCCGACCACCGTCGCCCTCATCCCGGTGGCCGACGCCTACGGCAACGCCGGCGCACCGACGACCAACTTCGGCACCTCGGCCTCGCTGTCCTCCCGAGGGACCCCGGGCGCGGTGTCCTTCCTGCGCTTCGCCGTGCCCGCCGTCCCGACCGGGTCGACACTCACATCGGCGACGCTGCGCATCCGGACGACGACCGACCCGAGCGCACCGTCGGCTGACTCCCATGAGGTCCGCATCGCCGGGGCGGGCTGGGAGGAGTCCACGCTGACCTGGACGAACCGGCCACCCGGCACCGGCGCCCTGCTCGGCAGCATCACGGGAGCCACGGCCGTGAGCCTCCCGATCACGACCGTGCTCGACCCCGCGCCTCTGGCCGGCCTGTCCGCGACGTCGCTCGACATCGCCGTTCTCGGCTCCGGGACCGACAGCCTCTACTTCTGGTCGCGTCACGCGGCCACCGCCTTGTGGCGACCCACGCTCACCCTCACCTACACGCCGGGCTCGGGCACCGACACGACTCCCCCGTCGACGCCGCAAGGGCTCACCGTCTCCTCACCCGGCACGCGTCCGACGCTGACGTGGGCGCCCTCGACAGACGACGTCGCCGTGACGTCCTACGAGGTACACCGTTCGCCCACGGCCGGCTTCACCCCCGGCACAGGAACGCGGGTCGGCACCACCCCGGGAACGTCGTTGCTGGACGCGACAGCAAGCTCCGGCACCTGGCACTATCGCGTGGTCGCGCTCGATGCGGCCGGCAACAGCAGCGCGCCCTCGGTCGAGCTCACCGTGTCCCTGATCGGTTCCACCGCCGCACCTCAGACACTCCTGCCCGTGGCCGACACCTACGCGAACGCGGGAGCCCCTGCCGCGAACTTCGGCACCTCCGGCTCGCTCTCCTCGCGCGGCACACCAGGGGCGATCTCGTTCCTGCGGTTCACCACGACCGCGCCTCCCTCGGGCGCGGTTCTCACCGCAGCCACGCTGAGCGTCCGCACCACGACCGACCCGAGCGCGCCGTCGACGGACGCGCACACGGTTCGGCTGGCCTCCGACGCCTGGTCAGAGACCACGCTCACCTGGAACAACCGGCCGTCGTCGACTGGCACCCTTCTCGGTGCGCTCGCGCCGGTCCCGACCTTGAGCACTCCCGCCAGCGCCACCCTGAGCCCGGCTGCGCTCGCCCCGGTCCTGGGCACGACGTTCAGCATCGCGATCTCCAGCAGCGGCCCGGACAGCCTGTGGTTCTGGTCCCGCCACGCTGCGTCCACCTCCTACCGCCCGGTACTCTCGCTCACGTTCGCAGCTGACGTCGTCGTGGCACCGACGATCGATCCGACGACGGTGCACGTCATGGCTGTCGGTGATATCGCTTGCGCACCAGGGAGTCTCACCACTAGCACGAAGTGCCGTGCAGTTGACGTCGCCACGGCGATCGCCGGCGCCAACCCCGACTACCTCATCGCCGACGGCGACCTGCAGTACGACAGCGGGACGTACGCCGAGTTCCTCGGTAGCTATGACACCACGTTCGGGCGCTTCAAGCCCCGGACGCTCCCGGTCATCGGCAACCACGAGTACGTCGACCCGCGCGGCCCGGCGTCCGGGTACTTCACCTACTTCGACCCGGCGGGATCCGGTGCCTTCGGCGCGAACCCCGCGGGCTACTACACGCGCCTGATCGGTTCGTGGCGGTTCATCGCCCTCAACGACGAGTGCACTCCCGACACGCACAACGGCAACCACGGCCTCGCGGGAGGTTGCGACATCGGGAGCCCGGAGTACACCTGGCTGCAGTCGGTCCTCACGACCAGCACGGAGCGGTGCACCGTCGTGGCGATGCACCGCTCGCGCTTCTCCACCGGCGCCGCTCACGGGTCCTACGCCCCGGCCGCACCGTTGTGGGACCTCATGGCGAACTACGGCGTCGATGTCGTGGTCTCGGGGCACAACCACGGCAGCGAGGTCTTTCAGCGCATCGGCGTATCGGGCAGCGGTGACCCCGTGGCCGACCCGAACGGCATCCGGTCCTTCGTTGCCGGCAGTGGGGGCTCCAGCCTCTACGGCTTCTCCTCCCTCGCGACGCCGACGGGCGCCCTGACGCAGGCCCGCGACGCCGTGACGTTCGGCGCCCTGAGCCTGACCCTCCGCGACGGCAGCTTCGACTGGGCGTTCACCCCCGTCGCGGGTCAGGCGTTCACCAACGCCGGACCGGCCGGAGCCTTCAGCGGCACGTCCGAGACCTGCAGCTGATCCGGGCTCCCCACGGCGGCGCACGCGAGCACCGGAGGCCCGACGTCAGGGCGGGATCCTCGACACCTCGAGCTCGCGGCACTCGCACCAGCACAGGTACCACAGGACGAGCAGTGGAACGGTGCTCCAGGCCGCACCCACCCACGTCAGCGGCCACGGGAGCGGGTCGGCGAGCACGTGCCGCAGCTGGCTCGTCCAGGTCAGGACGAACAACAGGACGAGGGCGAGACGGGTGGACCGTCGTTCGTGCGTCTCCAGCAGATGCAGCAGGGCCGGGACCGCGAGCACGAGGTCGTAGCTGAGCAGGTGGGGAGAGGCGACGACGGTCGTGAGGGCGGCGAACGCCCACACCGGGCCGACGCTGCTGCGCGGTGCCCGCCACACCGTCACGGCGAAGAGCGCGACGAGCACCCCCGCGGCAACGATGCCGACCAACTGCGCGACCGACGACAGCGACGACGGCGCGAGCGACACGAGGAAGGACGGAACTCCTTCCATCTTCCACGCCTGTCGGGCCTGCACGACCTCCTGGTACAGCGGTGAGAACGGCACCGCGAGCCAGTCCCTGACGGCGGTGGGCCCGACGACGGTCAGCGACACCAGCCCGATCGCGGCGGCCGTGGCCAGCCAGGCTGCCAGGGCCGATAACCTCCGCTGCGCGAGCAGGACGATCGGCACGAGGACGAACAGCTGCGGCTTGACCAGTCCCAGCGCGAAGACGGCCCCCGCCCACCGGTCGCGCCCGGTCGAGAGCAGCCGCATCCCCGAGACCCAGACGAACAGGCTCAGCGCGCTGTCCTGACCGGCGCCCACGAGCTCGAGCACGGGCTGGGTGGCCGCGAGCGCCACCGTCACGAGCCGCCAGCTCCGATCGCCGAGGCGCGGCACCATGGGTCGCAGCAGCACCATCGAGGCGAGGAGCAGTCCGATGGAGACGACGGTCCAGACCGCACCGCTGAGGCCGAAGGGAAGGGCGGCGAACGGCGCGAACACCAGCGCGGCCATCGGCGGCGCCACGAACCACGCAAGCTCGGGGGCGCCACCGGTCACCGGCGTCTGCCTGGCGTGCTGTGCGGCCGGGTCGTAGAGCTGGGCGACGTCACCGTCGAGGAGCATCCGACCACCCGTCCAGTGGGCGAGGTAGTCGGGGAGGAACGTGGTGCCGATGAACGTGCGCGGCCAGGCCCCGAGCACGACGTTGAGGACCAGTGCGGCAAGGCTCGACGCCAGGACGCACAGCGCGACGAGCCGGATCCGGTCACGCGTCAGGAGCCGGTCCACCCAGCAGGCCAGAGCACCCACGCTCGCCCCCCTGACGCTCCGCCGTCCGCGACCCGGGACGTCCCGCCGGACGACGGTGAGACGACGACCGAGCCACGTGATGCTGCCCGCTGCCGCACGCGTCAGGCTACCGGGGCACCGAGGTCGTCAGGACCCCTGCTGCACCAGCGTTCGGATCGTCCGCAGAGCGACGGAGAGCGTCGCGAGGTCGAACTGCTCGAGGCCGGCGATCTCATCGAGGGTCGCCCGGGCGCGGGCAAGGCCCTCGGCCTGCTGGGCCTCCCAGGCCTCGACCCGTTCGAGCGCGTCGCTGATGCCGCGCGTCGACTCGATGACGCGCCGCGTCATGCCCACCTGCGCGCCGTAGAGGTCCGATCGCAGGGCGGCCCTTGCCAGGGCGCTCCAGCGGTCCTCGCGGGGAAGCTGGGTGATGCGCGTGAGCATGCGGTCGACCTCGTACCGCTCCGAGAGCAGGAAGTAGATCCGCGCCACCTCCTCCGAGTCGGCACCCGTCAAGGACGCCACCTCGACGACGTCGAGCAGGCCGTAGGCATCGAGCAGAGCGGCGCTCTCGAGAGCCATCTCTCGAGGTGCGCCCAGCGTGACGAACTCGTCGGCCCGGTCGAACAGCCGTTCCCTCTCGACGCCGAGGAGCAGGTCCGGGACGAGCGGTGCGAGCCGCGCGATCTCGCCGCTGAATCGCTCGATCTCCGCCCCGATGTCGACGCGTCCACCGCGCGCGGTGAGCACCCATCGGGTGGCCCGGTCCAGCAGGCGCCGCGACTCGAGGAACAGCGCGCACTGCGCCGCTGTGGGCACGTGGTTGTCCAGAGCCTCGACGCGCGCCCAGAACTCGGGCAGCGCGAACACTTCACGGGCGACGGTGTAGGCACGGGCCACCTCGACCGGCCCGGCGCCCGTCTCCTCCGACGCGCGGTAGGCGAAGGACGTGCCGCCTCGGTTGATCATGTCGTTGACGACGACCGTCGTGATGATCTGACGTCGCAGCGGGTGAGAGTCGAGAACCTGCTCGTACCGGTCGACGATCTGCGTCGGGAAGTAGCCACGGAGCACCCGGCCGAACCATGGCTCCTCGGCCAGCGCGGTGTCGAGCAGGTCGTCGGTGAGCGTGATCTTGGCGTAGGCCAGCAGTACCGAGATCTCCGGCGCGGACAGTCCTTCACCCACCGCGTGACGGGCATCGATGTCGGCGTCGGTCGGGAGGAACTCCAAAGAGCGGTCCAGCTCGCCGCGAGCCTCGAGCGCCCGGATGAACCGCTGGTGCACGGTGAGCATCGGGTACGCCTGGATCCGGGCGTTGCCGAGGGCGACGTTCTGCACGTAGTTGTCGCGCAGGACGAGATCGCCCACCTCATCGGTCATCTGCGCGAGCAGGACGTTGCGCTGCTTGGGGGTCATGTCGCCGTCGCGCACGATCTGGTCGAGCAGGATCTTGATGTTGACCTCGTGGTCGGAGGTGTCGACGCCGGCGGAGTTGTCGATGGCGTCGGTGTTGATCCGCACCCCTAGGCGCGCGGCCTGGATGCGGCCGAGCTGGGTGAAGCCGAGGTTCCCGCCCTCGCCGACGACGCGGCACCGGAGCTGGTTGGCGTCGATGCGGATCGAGTCGTTGCCCTTGTCCCCGACCTCGGCGTGCGTCTCCGCCGAGGACTTGACGTAGGTGCCGATCCCGCCGTTCCAGAAAAGGTCGACGGGGGCGGCGAGGATCGCCCTCATGAGCTCGGCCGGAGGCATGCGGTCGACGTTGGGATCGAGGCCGAGTGCGTCGCGGACCTGAGGGCTCACCGGGATCGACTTCGCGCCCCGCGAGTGGATGCCGCCGCCCTCGCTGATGAGGTCGGGGTTGTAGTCCGCCCAGCTCGAGCGCGGCTGGGTGAACAGCCTGCGACGCTCGACCAGCGACACCGCCGCATCCGGGTCGGGGTCGAGGAAGACGTGCCGGTGGTCGAAGGCAGCGACGAGACGGATGTGCTCGGAGAGCAACATGCCGTTGCCGAAGACGTCACCGCTCATGTCGCCGACGCCGACGACGGTGAAGTCCTGCTCCTGCGTGTCGTGGTGCAGGTCGCGGAAGTGGCGCTTCACCGACTCCCAGGCACCGCGCGCCGTGATGCCCATGGTCTTGTGGTCGTATCCCGCCGACCCGCCGGAGGCGAACGCGTCGCCGAGCCAGAACCCGTAGGAGATCGCGACCTCGTTGGCGATGTCGCTGAACGTCGCGGTGCCCTTGTCGGCCGCGACGACGAGGTAGGTGTCGTCCCCGTCGTGGCGCACCACCGACGCCGGCGGCACGACCTCGCCGGCGACCAGGTTGTCGGTGATGTCGAGCAGCGCGGAGACGAACATGCGGTAGCACGCGATGCCCTCGGCCAACCACGCGTCGCGGTCGATGCCCGGGTCCGGCAACTGCTTCACGAAGAAGCCGCCCTTCGCGCCGACCGGCACGATCACCGCGTTCTTCACCATCTGGGCCTTGACCAGGCCAAGCACCTCGGTGCGGAAGTCCTCGCGCCGGTCCGACCAGCGGAGCCCACCGCGCGCGACCATGCCGAAGCGGAGGTGCACTCCCTCGACACGCGGGCTGTAGACCCAGATCTCGAACTTCGGCCGCGGTGCCGGGAGCTCGGGCACCTGCGCGGGGTCGAGCTTGAAGCTGACGTAGGCCTTCGGCCGGCCGTCGGCGTCGGTCTGGAAGAAGTTGGTGCGCAGCGTCGCCCCGATGAGGGCGCGGAAGGAACGCAGGATGCGGTCCTGGTCCAGGCTCGCGACGGCCTCGAGGGCGGCATCGACCTGCTGGCGAAGGTACGCCGCAGCCTCGTCACGATCTCCGACGAAGTGCGGGTCGAACCGTGCCTCGAACAGTTGCACCAGCATCCGCGTGATGGGAACGTTGGCGATCATGCACTGCTCGATGTAGAGCTGGCTGAAGGCCGTGCCCGCCTGTCGCAGATACCGCGTGTACGCGCGGAGCACGACGGCCTGGCGCCAGGTGAGCCCGGCCGCAACCACGAGGGCGTTGAGGCCGTCGGCCTCGGCACGCTCGCTCCAGGCGGCGAGGAAGGCATCCTGGAATCGCGCCTTGAGGCTGACGAGCTCGAAGGCCTGGCCGGCCTCGAGGCTCAAACCGAAGTCGTACACCCACACGGACGCGCCGCGGACCTCGATCTCGTAGGGCCGCTCGTCGACGACCTCGACGCCCATCCGCTGAAGAACTGGGAGGACGGTCGAGAGCGAGATCGCGCCGCCCCGACGATAGATCTTGAAGCGTCGTTCGCCGCTCATGGCCGACTGCGGCTCGTAGAGGTTGAGCGCCACGGCACCTTCGGTCGTGAGCGTCTCGAGCTGGCGGACGTCGGCGACCCCGGTGCGTGCCGGGAAGTCCTCCTTGTAGGCCTCGGGGAAGGCATCGCCGTACCGCTTGAGGAGCCGGCTCGCCTCCTCCTCGCCGCACTGGTCGACCAGGGCGTCGGCGAACTCGTCCTCCCACGAGCGGGTGGCCTCGGCCAGCCGCGCCTCGAGGGGATCGTGCGGGACGACCGGCAGCACCTGCCCCTGATGCACGCGGACCACGAAGTGCAGCCGTGCCAACATCGACTCCGACACCCGGGCGGTGTAGTCGATGAGGTCGGTGTCGAACTCGTCGGTGAGGATGGCGGCCATCTTCAGCCGCACCGTGGTGGTGTAGCGATCGCGCGGGAGGTAGACCGTCGCGGAGACGAAGCGGCCGTAGCGGTCACGTCGCATGAACAGCCGGGTCTGACGCCGTTCCTGCATGTGCAGCACGGCCAGAACGGTCTCGATGAGCTCCCCGGCGTCGACCTGGAACAGCTCGTCGCGCGGATAGGTCTCGAGGATCTGCAGCAGGTCCTTGTAGGAGTGGCCGTCGACGCGGAACCCCGAGAGCTCGAGCACCTGCGTGGCGGTATGGCGTAGCACGGGAATCGTGAGTACCGACTGCACGTAGGCCGTGGAGGTGTACAGGCCGAGATAGCGACGCTCGCCGGTGACGCGGCCCTCGTCGTCGAACACCTTGATGCCGACGTAGTCGAGGTACGCCGCACGGTGCACCGTAGAACGGCTGTTGGCCTTGGTGAGCACCATGATGTGCGGCTGACGGGCGAGGGCTTGGACCTCGGGCGAGAGCGGGACGACCCTGCGCTTGGCCGGCCGGTCAGATCGCATGATGCCCAGCCCGGTGCCCGGGACCGGGTCGAGGGTGAAGCCGTCCTCGCCGAGGACGTACTCGCGATAACCGAGGAACGTGAAGTGCTCGTCGGCGAGCCAGCGCAGCAGGTCGACGGACTCACGCACCTCGGCGGGGTCGACGGTGGGCGGGGGCGAGGCCTCGATCCGGTCGGCGAGGGAGGCGGCGCCCAGCACCATCTTGGGCCAGTCCTCGACGGCCTCGCGCACGTCGCGCAGGATCGTCTGGACGTCGTGCTCGATCGCGCGGAGCTCGGCTTCTCCGGTCTCGCGGTCGATCTCGATGTGCATCCAGGACTCGATCGTCGCGCCGGCGGGCACGACCTCGTCCTCGTCGTCGATGGCGATGATGTCGCGCATCGTGCCGGCGACGTCGCGGCTGACCACGAACTGCGGGTGGATGACGAGGTGGATGACCCGGCCGTGGAGCCCGAGCGAGGAGGTGATGGAGTCGACGAGGAAAGGCATGTCGTCGGTGATGATCTCGATGACGGTGTGACCCGCCGACCAGCCGTGACCGTCGACGGTCGGGGTGAACGCGTGGACGACGGCGGTGCCCTGGGGCCGGATGTCCGCAGCACGGCGGTGGCTCAGCACGGCACCGAGGACGTCGGCCGGGTCGCGTTCGAGAAGGTCCTCGGGAGCGGTGTGGCGGTAGTAGCGACGCACGAGATAGTCGAGGTCCGGGCCGTGCTGGTGGCCCCTGGCTGTCTCGAGCGCCCGGTCGAGGAGCTCGCTCTTGGCGTCGTCGAGTCGACGCGCGGCCGCACCTGCCGACTCCATCAGCCCAGGATCAGCGGGCCGGCGGTCGGAGGTGTCTGTCACCGTGGGATCCACGCCGTCGGGCACGACAAGTCGCCTCTTCGCACTCAGGTCGGCCGCACTCCGTTGTGCGACCGCGCTCACCCTAGACCGCAGGCAGGCCCGTGTGCGCGTGGGCGACACTCCGATACGGCATCCTGGTGCACTCGCACCATCCGAACCGGAGGACCTACTCGTGGCCACGCACCTCTTGGCACGTCTCGACATTCCTGGTGAGCCCGTAGCCGCCTTCGCGCTGCTCAGCAACCCGGCCTACGTCGAGGAGGTCGCCCGGGCGACCGGCGGCCACGACATCGAGGTCAGCGTCACCCCGGACGACCAGGGCGGCACGACCATCGTGTCCATCCGCTCCCTGCCCGCCGACCTCCCCTCCTACGCCAAGGCCCTCGTCGGCGAGTCGGTCCGCCTGACCGAGACCCGCGTGTTCGGTGCCGCCGCCGAGGACGGCAGCCGCGACGGCACCCTCACGGTCGGTTTCGGCACCGCGCCGGTCGCGATCAGCGGCACCCTGCGCTTCGCCACCGACGACACCGCCGCAGCCCTCGGAGCCGGCGGAGCCGCCGGAGCCAGCAGCGCGGTGGCCATCGAGATGTCCATCAAGGCCTCCGTGCCGTTCGTCGGGGGCAAGATCGAGAGGTTCTGCGGCGACCAGATAGCGCGCGCCCTGGCCAAGGAAGAACACGTGGCAGCGCAGCACACAACCTGACCCCGGACTGCTGGGTCCCTTCCCTGCGGGAAGAACCCTGCAGTTCGACTCCGTTCTGGCTCCGCAGCCAGCGATCATGGACGAGACAGGACGAGCGACGAGACGCTGAGCAGCCGGTGCGACGCGCCCCGGAGACCTGGCCGCTGCATCCCGCGGCGCGTCCGGCCCACGCCCGGTCCCGCGCATCCCACGAGCGGACATGATGGCCGCATGACGAGAATCGCGCTGGAGATCATCGGCTGGGTCGGCTCGGGCCTCGTGATCGTGTCCTTGACCCTGTCGCGCGTGCTCCGCTTCCGCATCCTCAACCTCGCCGGCGCGGCGCTCGCCGTCGTCTACAACGTGGCCTTGGCGATCTGGCCCTTCGCCGTCATGAACCTCGTCATCGCCGCCATCGACGTCTACTGGCTTCGTCGCCTGCTCAGCGAGCGGCACGACCCGACGGCCTACTCCGTCGTCGAGGTCGACCCCGACGACGCCTACCTCGCCCACGTCATCGACGTCCACCTCGACGACATCCGGCAGTTCCAGCCGTCCTACGCCGCCCCCACCGGCGACTCGCGGCGCTGGGCCTTCCTCGTGCAGCGCGAGGCAGAAACCGTCGGCGCGATCGTGCTGCGCGACGTGGGCCTGGGCAACGCCGTCGTCGAGCTCGACTACGTGACGCCGAGGTTCCGCGACTTCACGCCGGGCGAGTTCGTGTACCGGCGCAGCGGTGTCTTCCAGGAGCACGGCGTACGCCGCCTCGTCGCGGATCCCGAGCTCGCGAGCCAGGCGGCCTACCTGCGGCGCATGGGCTTTCGCGACGAGGCCGGAGCCTGGATCCGGGACACCGCCACCGCTGTCTGACGGACGCGCCGGTGCGATGAGCGCGAGTCCCGGGATCACCTCACCCGAGCGGCAGACGCCAGAGGGTGTCGACGTCGGGAGCGCTCACCCAGGCCGCACTCGGATCGGCTGCGACGCCACCCGCACCCGACGCCGGTCCGTAGCGCGTCGTGACCGCGCCGGCACGTGGGTCGACACGGCTCACCAGCGCGTCGGCCACGCGCACCCAGACGGAGCCTCCGCCGACCGCGATGTCGCCGTCGGTGATCGTGCCGCCCGACACCGGGATCACCGCGTCGACGAGCCCGGAGACCGGGTCGACGTGGGACACCGTGCCGTCGGTCTCGTCGAGCACCCAGACCCCGCCCTCGCCGACCGCGAGCGGACCCGCCCCTCGCCCCACGGCGATGGTCGCCCGCACCTTCGCCGTCGCCGGGTCGAGGCGGTAGAGGAGCCCGTCGACCGCGGCGGTGACCCACAACGAGCCGTACGCCGCCCGCACGGCCGAGGCGTTCGCGGGCGCCGCGAACACGTGCGCCACCAGGTCCTTCTCCGGGTCGATCGCGACGAGCTGCGCCCGACCCGAGGACAGTGCCCAGATCCGGCCTGCGCCCGCGGCCAGCGACGAACCGTCGCGCAGACCGGCGACGGGCAGGCCGATGCGTGCCTGAACCTGACCGGTGAACTCCTCGATCCGCAGCACCGCGGGAGTGCCGCAGAGCGGCACCCACACCGACCGGAAGCCGACGTCCATCGCCGCGCACACCGGGCTGCCGAGGCTGATCGTTCCCCTGGGCACCCCCGTCACTCCGTCCAGACGGGTCAGTCCGCCCGCCGTCGTGACCCACGCCGAGCCGCCGGCGAGGACGAGCCGGTCCGGTCCACCGGTGACGGTGCGTCGCTGAACCCCGGCCGCGCCGATCTCCTGCAGGTCGGGCAGCCCGGCGTTCCGGGAGGCGTCGCTCGAGCCGCCCGCTGACCAGGACCCGGGCGGGCCGGAGGAGGCCGAGGCGGAGGCTGCGGAGCCAGGTGCGGAGGGCGCGGCGCTGCACGAGCTCGCGAGCGCCATCAGGGCGACCGCCGCGAGCAGTCCGGCGGGTCGGTTCCGCATCGCCCCCCCGCCTCCGTGTGCGCTGTCGCGGACCGTCAGGCTATCCGGCGCGGGGTGTCGGGACCCCGACCGACATCGTGACCTCGCGTGTGGAACGCAGCCCCGGGCGGCGGCGTCGGATCGGCATGACGATCACAGTGAACGGCCGCAAGCTCGCGCTTCTCGCTGTCGCCGCGCTCGCGCTCCTCGCGGCGTACCTCATCGGGTCGAGCCGACCCAGCGTCGCCACGGCGTCCGCCAGCCAGGCGGTGGCTGCCGTCCCGGCGTCCCCGACCACGACGGCCGGCGTCACGGTGGCGGGCTCCGGCACCGTCACCGGCACCCCGGACACGTTGCGGCTCAGCCTGTCCGTGACCACCGCCGCCCCGACCATCGACGCCGCGCTCGCGTCGTCGAACAAGGCGGCCGCGGCAGTTGCGGCGTCGCTGAAGAAGAACGGCGTCGCCGACAAGGACCTGCAGACCTCGGGCCTGTCGATCCAGCCCAGCTACACCTCGAAGGGTGCCCCGAGCGGGTACCGCGTGTATGAGAACCTCACCGCCTCGCTGCGCGACCTCAGGACCGCCGGCGTGACCATCGGCGCGGCGGTCGGCGCCGGCGGCAGCGCCGTCCGCGTGGACGGCCTCAGCATCGCGCTGGACAACACGAGCGGGCTCGTGTCCGGTGCTCGCACACGCGCCATCGACGACGCCAAGACCAAGGCGACCCAGTACGCCGAGGCGGCGGGGCGTTCGCTCGGGCCGGTCGTGAGCATCAGCGAGACAGTTCAGCAGCCCGCGACCTACCCGTACGCAGCCCGCGGACTCGACGTCGCGATGGCGCAGGCCGCCGTTCCGATCCAGGCCGGCAGCCAGGACGTCACGGTGCTGGTGACAGTCGTCTACGCCTTCGCCTGACACCCGGTCGGCCTGTCTCGGCCCTCGTCGGCCCTCGTCGGGCAGGACCGGGCCAGAGGCTCGCCGAACCAGTCGGGTCAGGCGGTGAGCCAGGCGCGCAGCCCGGCCTCGACGGCGTGCAGGTCGGCGACCGGGACGAACTCCTCGCGCGAGTGCGCACACGAGGGGTTGCCCGGGCCGAAGTTCACGGCGGGCACCCCGAGGGAGGTGAACCGAGCGACGTCGGTCCAGCCGAACTTCGGGCTCGGCGTGCCTCCCACTGCCGCGACGAACGCCGCTGCTGCCGGGTGCGCCAGGCCCGGCAGAGCGCCGTCCACGGCGTCGACGACGGTCACCTCGAAGCCCTCGAAGAACTCGCGCACGTACGCCTCGGCCTCGGCTGCCGAGCGCGAGGGCGCGAACCGGTAGTTGACCGAGACGACGCACTCGTCCGGGATGACGTTGCCCGCGACCCCGCCGCGGACTCCCACGGCGTTGAGCCCCTCCCGGTAGGTCAGCCCGTCGATCTCGACATGCGTCGGGTCATACGCCGTCAGCCTTGCGAGGATCCCGCCCGCATCGTGGATCGCGTTGTGGCCCATCCACGCGCGAGCACTGTGCGCGCGGACCCCGGTGGTGCGGACCTCGGCGCGCATCGTCCCCTGGCAGCCGGCCTCGACGACGGCGTTCGACGGCTCCATGAGCACCGCGAAGTCCGCCGTGAGCAGGTCGGGTCGCTCCTCGGCCAGGCGGCGGAGGCCGTTGAACACCGAGTCGATCTCCTCGGCCTCGTAGTAGACCCAGGTGATGTCGCGAGTCGGCTCGGCCAGCTCCGCGGCGAGCCGCAGCGAGATCGCGACGCCCCCCTTCATGTCGCAGGTGCCGAGCCCGTAGACCCGGTCCTCGCCGTCGACGACCATGCGGCGCGAGGGCAGGTTCTGGTTCTCCGGCACCGTGTCGAGGTGCCCGCCGATCACGACCCGCTCGGCGCGGCCGAGGTGGGTGCGCGCGACGATCGTGTGGCCGTCGCGTACGACGTCGAGGTGGCCCAGGGCCAGCAGCGCAGCCTCGACCGCGTCAGCGATCACACCCTCCTGCTTGGACTCGCTCGGGGTGTCGACGAGCACTGTCAGGAGGTCGACGACGTCGCTGGTCAGGTCGAGGTGCGGGGAGCCGGTCACGGGGTGAGCGTACCGAGCGGAGCCCGCAGGCCGGACCGCGCGGCGGGCAGGCGCGGTCGAGCGGGGGAGCCTCGATAGGTTGGGGCTCATGACGCTGCTGACCCTCCCCGCCTCCGCCGTCGGGCTCGCGACGTACGACGGCGACACCCTGCTCGACGTCTGGTACCCGGCCCCGGTGCTCGCACTCACGCCGGTCGACGTCGACGGCGTCGACGGCGTCGACGGCGTACACCGCACCGACGACGTGCGCGGCACACGCACCGTGACCATCACGACCACCATCACCGACCTGTCGGTCCCGCCCGCGGACGCCGCCGACGCGTGGCTGCGGCTGCACCTGCTCTCCCACCGGCTCGTCGCACCGCGCACGATCGCGCTCGACGGACTCTTCGGGCTGCTCGCCAACGTCGCGTGGACCTCCCGGGGGCCGGTGTCGATCGGCCGTCTCACCCAGGTGCAGGTCGACGTACGGCGCGAGGGCGGGCACCTCACGGTCTTCGGCGTGGACAAGTTCCCGCGGATGGTCGACTACGTCGTGCCCGCCGGCGTCCGGATCGCCGACGCCGACCGGGTGCGCCTCGGGGCGCACCTCGCCGCCGGGACGACGGTGATGCACGAGGGCTTCGTCAACTTCAACGCCGGCACCCTGGGGGCGTCGATGGTCGAGGGGCGGATCTCGGCCGGCGTCGTCGTCGGGGACGGTACCGACGTAGGCGGCGGCTCCTCCATCATGGGGACCCTCAGCGGAGGTGGTACGGAGGTCGTCACGATCGGCGAGCACTGCCTCATCGGCGCGAACGCCGGTGTCGGCATCTCCCTCGGCGACGAGTGCGTGGTCGAGGCGGGTTGCTACATCACCGCGGGATCGAAGATCACCCTGCCCGACGGTGAGATCGCGAAGGGCCGTGACCTCTCCGGCATGTCGGGCCTGCAGTACTGGCGCAACTCGGTGACCGGCGCCCTCGAGGCCCGCCCACGCTCAGGCTCCTGGGGCGGCCTCAACGCCCAGCTCCACACCCACCACTGAACTGCACCGGTTCTTCCTCGAGGGAAGAGCCGGTGACGTTCACCTGCGTTCGTGCTCCCGAGATCGCGAGGATGAGCATCGTCGGCCGACGACGAGGACCACGACCTTGATCGCGAATCCGGGTGGGAAAGCGCAGTTCAACTGCGCGATCTTTCCCTAAGGGAAAGAACGCGCGGTTGGTCAGCGGGTTTCGATTGCTGGGTAGTTGCGCTCGGGCTCGCCGATGTAGACCTGGCGCGGGCGGCCGATCTTCGTGGCGGGGTCGTCGATCATCTCGCGCCACTGGGCGATCCAGCCGGGCAGGCGCCCCAGCGCGAACATCACCGTGAACATCCGCGAGGGGAAGCCCATCGCCTTGTAGATGAGGCCGGTGTAGAAGTCGACGTTGGGGTAGAGCTTGCGCGAGATGAAGAAGTCGTCGGCGAGTGCGACCTCCTCGAGGCGCATCGCGATGTCGAGCAGCGGGTCGTTGATGCCGAGGACCTCGAAGACCTCGTGCGCCGCCTGCTTGACGAGCGTGGCCCGAGGATCGTAGTTCTTGTAGACGCGGTGGCCGAAGCCCATGAGCTTGACGCCGTCCTCGCGGTTCTTCACCTGCCGGATGAAGGTGTTGACCCCGCCGCCGCTGTTGTGGATGCCCTTGAGCATCTCGAGGACCGCCTGGTTGGCGCCGCCGTGCAGCGGCCCGAACAGCGCGTTGATCCCGGCCGACACCGACGCGAAAAGGTTGGCGTTCGAGGACCCGACGAGACGCACGGTCGACGTCGAACAGTTCTGCTCGTGGTCGGCGTGGAGGATGAGCAGGAGGTCCAGCGCCTTGGCGAGGACCGGGTCGACGACGTAGTCCTCGGCTGGGACACCGAACGTCATGCGCAGGAAATTGTCGTTGAGCGACAACGAGTTGTCGGGGTAGAGGAACGGTTGCCCGACCGACTTCTTGTAGGCGTACGCCGCAATCGTCGGCACCTTCGCGAGCAGGCGGACGGTCGAGATCTCGACCTGCTCCTTGTCGAACGGGTCGAGCGAGTCCTGGTAGAAGGTCGACAGTGCGCTGACGGCGCTCGAGAGCACAGGCATCGGGTGGGCGTCGCGCGGGAAGCCGTCGAAGAACCGGCGGAGGTCCTCGTGCAGCATGGTGTGCCGCTTGATCCGCTCCTCGAACTCGCCGAGCTCGCTCGCGGTCGGCAGCGAACCGTAGATGAGCAGGTGGGACGTCTCGAGGAACGTCGACTGCGCCGCGAGCTGCTCGATCGGGTAGCCGCGGTAGCGCAGGATGCCCTTGTCGCCGTCGATGAACGTGATGGCCGACGTGCACGACGCCGTGTTGGTGAAACCGCCGTCGAGGGTCACCGCACCCGTCGTCTTGAGCAGCGCCGAGACGTCGAAGCCGTCATTGCCGTCCGTGGCCGAGATGCGGGGCAGCGGCATCTCCCCGCCCGGGTAGGTCAGGGTCACATCCGACACGTCGGCCTCCCGTGCAGCAGCCAGTGGGTGCGAACGTGCCCAGCACGCGCACCCCGATCCTCGAACGCTACCCACCGGCCGCACCGGTGTCCGCGCTGGGTGCCAAGCGTGACGCCGGCCACACCAACGCGCGGGGTCGCCGACGAACCAGGCCGCCGAGGTCAGCCGGAGTGGTGCACGCGCCCGCGCTGGGGGTCGACGGCGATGATCTGGCCGCCGCCTGACCCGATGTCCAGCAGGACGGTCCGCCAGGCCTCCTCGGTCAGTGCGTCGAAGTCGACGCTGCCCGACTCCCGGGACCGCGCCTGGAGCAGCCGCTTTACCTGCGCGGCGGAGTCGAAGAACGGCGAGATGTCCTCGCCCGCCTCGAGCAGGTCGGCCATCCGCACGAGACCCGCTGCCGCCTCACGGATCGCCGAGACGACCCACTCCTGGTTCTCGGTGATCATCGCCTCGGTGCGACGGGGGTTCGTCCCGGCCACGCGCGTGCCGTCGCGGAAGCTGCCCGCCGCAAGTCCGAGAGCGACCATCTTCACGTCGGACGCACCGACGACGTTGAGCAGCTCGTTGGCCACGACGTGGGGCAGGTGGCTGATCAGCGCGACGCTCGCGTCGTGGACGTCGTCGCGCAGCGGGACGACGCGCCCCTCCATGTCGCCGGTGACCAGCGACAGCAGCAGCTCGGCACCTCGGCGAGGAGTCTCGTCCGCGAGGGTCATGGCCCAGGAGCAGCCGACGAGCATCTCGGCGTTCGACGCCTCGAAGCCGGCGAGCTCGGTGCCCGCCATCGGGTGCGCGCCGACGTAGCGGGCGGTCAGGCCGTACTCGGCCACGATGTCGGAGATCGGGCCCTTCACGCTCCCGACGTCGGACACGACCGTGCGTCCGCGGAGCGCAGCAGCGAGGTGCTCCATCGTCGGCCGCATGTGCATCAGCGGGACGGCGAGGAAGACGAGGTCGGGCTCGGTGGCACAGAGCGCCGAGAGACTCTCAGCACAGAGGATTCCAGCCTCAGCGGCGCGACGCCTCGTGCCCTCGTCGGTGTCCCAGCCCACGACGCGGACACCGCGCACCCGGAGGCGACGGGCGATCGAGCCCCCGATGAGGCCGAGCCCGACGACGCCGACCGACTCACACCGCTGCATCGGCGTCCCTGCTGAGAAGCCGGCTCAGGCGGATGTACTGCAGCTCGCCGACCGCCAGGGTGTCGTTGCGCACCGAGGCACCGGATCGGTCGCGGAGCCAGTCGCGCAGGACGCCTAGTCCCACAGCAGGGCCTCACTGAGGGCGGAGGAGTGCGACGCCATCCGGACGCTGCCGGGCGGGACGACGTCGAGCAGCTCGGTCGAGGCCATGGTCGGCAGCGAGGGAAAGACCCCGAGGGTCCGGACGAGGTCGCCGGCCCGGAGCGCCTCCTCGAGGGCACCGCGGACGTCGTCGTGGGAGGGGTGGCCGGCGAGGGTCAGGACGAAGGAGTACTTGCTCTCCTGGCCCTTGAGGGGACGGGAGATGAGGCTGGTGAGGTTGATCGACCGGTCGGCGAACGCGTTCGTCAGGCGGGCGAGGACGCCGGGGCCGGTGACCTGCGGGGTCACCGCGATCATCGTGTGCACCGACGCCCGGTCGGCGAGGCGACGCACCGCCTCGCGTGACGCGTGGCGCGCGGTGACGAGCAGGAACCGCGTGCGCGCACCGGAGAAGTCCTCCACGTGGCTGGCGAGGCGGGTCAGGCCGTACATCTCCCCGCAGATCCCCGGCGCGATCGCCACCTCGGAGCGCTGGAGGTCCCGGCACGCCGCCGCGGTGGACAGAGACGTCCGGGTCGGGACGCCGAGCCGCTCGATGAACGACGTGCACTGGGCGAGGGCGTGCGGGTGGCTGACGACGGCGAGGTGGTCGGGCGTGGAGTCGGGCAGGACGTAGGCGTCGAAGGCGATGTCGACCTGGAACTCGTCGATGGCCACGACGTTGGTGCCGAGCAGGAGGTCCAGCGAGGGCACGACGTAGCCCTCGACGGAGTTCTCGATCGCGACCACGCCGAAGTCCTCGGCCCCGCTCTCGGCGGCGAGGTACACCGCGCGGATGTCGTCGAGGGCCGTCAGCTCGGTGTCGGGACCGGCCCAGTGCTGGGCGGCCTCATGGGTGAAGGTGCCCTCGGGACCGAGGAAGGCGATGCTCGCCATCACGAACCCCAGACCGGCGCCAGGCCCTGCGACGCATCGGGGGCGACCGGCTGGTCGATGGCCGCGAGGATCCGGTAGTGGATACCACCGTCGGTGAAGGCCCGCTCGAGGTTGGCCAGGGCGTCGGAGCGCTCGCAGACGAAGGCCGAGAAGAAGATGTGATAGCCCGGACGCAGCTCGAAGCTCCGCAGGTGGACGAGGTCGAAGCCCAGGGACCCGAGGATCTCCAGGATGCCCCCGAGCGAGCCGCGGTGGTCCTGCACCGGGGCGAAGGAGAGCCAGAGGACCTTCGGCAGCTCGAGCGACACCGGGTCAGCCGTCCGTCCGCAGAGCCCGAACCAGATCGTGCGATTCCAGTCGATGCCCGAACCCGTCTCGCTCCAGCCCGCGGGAACCAGCGACCGCTCCACGAGGAGGCTGCCGGTGCTGCCGGAGAGGCTGATCCGCTCGGCCATCGACGTGCCCACCGGGACGACGCGGACGGGCAGGCCCAGCGCCTCGAGGGCGGCACGGCAGTCGCGGTAGCCGACGTCGTCGACGAGGAGGGCCGAGACCTGCCCCGAGCGCGACACCCACGTCCACTCGGTGAGGACCGCGCGTGCGTCGGTGATGCCGACTCCCCGCGGCGAGGCGAGCAGCGCCTGCTCGAGCTGCACGTCGGGCTGGTGCGGCTGACCGAGCCGGATGACGGCGTCGAGGCCCTCGAGGTAGCCCACGCTGTGCAGCGTCGCCTCGAGCGAACCGAGGTTCAGCAGCGGCAGCGGCTCGGCGTGCCAGCCGCCGGCCCTGGCCGCAGCAGCGGCGTGCTCCGCCGACTCGTGGTCGCAACGGCCGATCATGACGGGGCCCCTGTCAGCGTGGGTGGACCTGGATGTCTCGAGCGTAGTGCGTGGGCGGACAGCGTCCTGGACCCGGACAGCGGTGGCCGTCGCGGACGTGTCGGAGCAGACAGGGGCGCTCACCGGCCGAGGCGGTGGACGGCGGCAGCGACCCGCTCGTCCTTCGCGGTGAGGGCGAGCCGCACGTGGCGAGCCCCGGCTGCGCCATACAGCTCCCCTGCCGCGGCGAGGATCCCCCGCTCCGCCAGCCACTGCAGGGTGTCCCAGCAGGACTCCCCCCGCGACGCCCAGACGAACAGTCCCGCCCCGGAGTGCTCGATGGAGAATCCGGCATCGAGCAGGGCCGACATCAGGCTGGCCCGGCGCCGGCGGTAGCGCTCGCGCTGCTCGGCGACGTGCGTGTCGTCGCCGAGGGCGGCGATCGCGGCGGCCTGCACCGGCGAGGGCACCATGAGCCCGAGGTGCTTGCGCGCCTCGAGCAGGGAGGACACGAGCGCCTGGTCGCCGAGGACGAAGCCCGCCCGGTAGCCGGCGAGGTTGGACCGCTTCGACAGCGAGTGCACGACCAGGATCGCGTCGTGGGAGCCGCCGCACACGCGCGGGTCGAGCGCCGACACCGGCTGGGAGTCCCAGCCGAACTCGAGGTAGCACTCGTCGCTCACGACGATCGCACCACGCTCTCGGGCCCAGGCGACCACCTTCGCGAGGTGCTCCACCGGGAGGACTCGACCGGTGGGGTTGGCCGGGGAGTTGACCCAGACGAGCGAGACCCGCTGCGGGCCGAGGGCGGCGGTCGAGTCGGTGACGACGACCTCGCAGCCGGCCACCGTGGCGCCCACGCCGTAGGTCGGGTAGGCGAGCTCGGGGATGACGACGGTGTCGCCGGCCCCGAGACCGAGGAGGGTCGGCAGCAGCGCCACCAGCTCCTTGGAGCCGATGGTGGGGAGCACCGCGGTCGGCTCGACCGTGACGCCGAGGGTGCGGTGCGCCCAGGCGCTCACCGCCTCGCGCAGCTCGGGGCTGCCGGCCGTGAGGGGGTAGCCGGGCGAGTCCGCCGCTGCCGCCAGCGCGCCGCGGACCGCCAGCGGCACCGGGTCCACCGGAGTGCCCATGGACAGGTCGACGATGCCGTCGGGGTGCGCCCGCGCACGGGCCGCGTAGGGCACGAGGCGGTCCCAGGGGACCTCGGGCAGCCGATCGGCGAGGCGGGTCATGCGCGTCCCTTCACGGACTCCGTGACGACGACGCGCCGCCGCCACGAAGGCGACGGCGCGGCGTCGAGGTGGTGCGGAGGAGGATCAGTGACCCTCGTGCTCCTGCGGCTCGAGCGCCATGACGATGGCCGCATCCTTGGCGACGAGGCCGAGCTTCGCGGCTCCACCCGGCGAGCCGAGATCATCGAAGAACTCCGCGTTGGCCGCGGTGTAGTCCTTCCACTGGGCCGGGACGTCGTCCTCGTAGAAGATCGCCTCGACGGGGCAGACGGGCTCACAGGCTCCGCAGTCGACGCACTCGTCGGGGTGGATGTAGAGCATCCGCTCGCCCTCATAGATGCAGTCGACGGGACACTCCTCGACGCACGCCTTGTCCTTGAGGTCCACACAGGGCTGGGCGATGGTGTAGGTCACAGACGGATCCTCCCGATCCACGAGCTGCTGGTGGGCCTTGCCACGGTCTCGCGCGAGCGGGCCGCCGTCGTCCCCGCTGGCGGCGAGGGCGTTGTCCGACCGTAGCGTCGCACGGACACGCCTAGTATCGCGACAGCACCCGACCACGTGATCAAGGGGTCCCCTCAGTGACGACGTCCGAGCCAGGAGCCGACACTGACGCCGACGCCGTGGCCGATCCGCCCGTGCGACGCGGCGCCCGGGCCGGGGCTCTCCTCGCGGTCCGGATCACCGAGGCCGACGTCGGTCGGCGCGTGTCCGTCCGCCACCGCTACGACGCCTCCACGCTGACCGACGTCGTCGGGCTCCTGCTGTCGTGGGAGGCGAGCGGTTCCGACGCCGACCCCGGTGCCGCGGCCGTCCTGCGGATCGAGCGACGCGACGGCTCGGTCGCCGAGGTCCCGGTGGCCGACGTCGTCGCCGCGAAGGTCGTGCCTCCGGCGCCGGCCCGCCGCACGACGGCCTAGCCGGACGGGACACGCCGGTCGACGAGACTCGCGCGAGCCGCCGCGGAGGCGCAGGATCGTCTCCGTGAGTGCTGCCTCGCGCGAGCGCTTCGGGGCCGTGGTCCGCGAGGGTGGCGCCGCCGGAGATCCTGCCGACGTGCGCCTGGACCTCGCCCTCCTCCTGCTCTCGGCCGAGGCGATGCCTGACGACGACCTCGGCGGCACGGGCCTGGACTCCCTGCTCGAGCAGGGGGTGGCCGACCTCGACGCGCTGGCGGCCGAGGTGCCTCCCGAGGGCCGTGACGACAGCCGGCTCCGCGCCGTGCTCAGCGGTTTCCAGGGCGCCTCCACGGACTACGCCCGGCTCGAGTCGAGCCTCCTGCCCGACGTCCTGCGTCGACGTCGCGGCCTCCCGATCCTGCTCTCGACGGTGTGGACCGAGGTCGCACGCCGGGCCGGCGTCCCGGCCTACGGCGTGGGGCTCCCCGGGCACTTCGTCGTCGGCGTGGGCGATCCGGACGGCACCCGCGTGCTCGTCGACCCATGGCAGGGCGGGCGCCTCCTGCCCTATGACCGAGCGCGCGACATCGCGGCGGAGACCGGCCGCTCGCTGCGCCCCGAGCACCTGCGTCCCCACGACCCCATCGACACGATCGACCGGGTGCTGGGCAACATCCGGGCCTGGGCCACGACTCCGGAACGGGCCCGGCACCGCGTCTGGGCGACGGAGCTCGGACTCGTGCTGCCACGCCACGACCTCGCACTGCGCCGGGAGTACGGCGAGGCGCTCATCGCCGTCGGACGCTATCCGGAGGCCGCCCGCGTCCTCGAGGACTACGCCGACACGGTGGCCGGGCCGATGCCGCTGGAGGCCGAGCACGCCCGGCGGCTCGCGCGGCAGGCGAGGTCCCGCCTGAACTGACCTCGTCGGCGGCCGTGGCCCCACGACGTTGTCTCGTCATTCGGAACTCATTCATCCCACGCCTCGGACGCGGGTCATCATCGACTCATGACCTCCACGCCGTCGTCGGGACCCCGCCCCTGGGACGCCGCCGACTACGACTCCTCGTTCTCGTTCGTGACGTCCTACGGCGCCCCGCTGCTCGAGCTCCTCGAGCCTCGGTCCGGCGAGCGGGTGCTGGACGTCGGCTGCGGGACCGGGCACCAGGCCGCGCAGATCGCCGGTGTCGGCGCGGACGTCGTCGGCGTCGACAGCGACGCCGCCATGCTCGACGTCGCGCGGCGCGACCACCCCGACGTGAGGTTCGTGCGAGCCGACGCCCAGGACGCCACAGCACTCTCGAATCTCGCCGAGGGGTCGCCGTTCGACGGTGTGCTGTCCAACGCCGCACTGCACTGGATGCCGAGCCAGGACGCCGTGCTCGGGGCCATCGCCGGCGTCCTGCGGCCAGGCGGCCGCCTCGTCGTGGAGATGGGCGGCGTCGGCAACGTCGACGCGATCACGCGCGCGATCCGGTCCGCTCGGGCCGACATCGGGCTCGATCCCGCCGTCGCGTCGTCGTGGACCTTCCCGACGCCCGGCGAGCAGACGTCCCGCCTCGAGCGCAACGGCTTCACCGTGCGGCTCGTGCAGCTCCTCGACCGGCCGACCCCGCTCGCCGTCGGGAGCTCGGGCGCGGACTGGGCCCGGATGTTCGGCGCCGCCCTCGTCGACGACGTCCCCACAGTGTCGCGCCTGCACTTCGACCACTCGGTCGACTCGCACGCCCGCGACCACGGTCTCGGTGCCCGACCCGACGGCGAGCCGGGATGGTGGGTCGACTACGTGCGCCTGCGCTTCGTGGCGGTCCGCCGAACCGGCTGACCGTCGGGCACCGCGCGCAGAGCTAGACCAGCGCAGGCACGGGGGCGAGGGGAAGGCGCAGGGTCACGGTCGTCCCGGAGTCGCTGGCGGACGTGATGCGCAGGGTGCCCTCGTGGGACTCGACGATGGCCGCGACGATCGAGAGGCCCAGTCCGCTGCCGCCACCGGTCCGCCGGGTGCGGGAAGGGTCGCCCCGGTAGAAGCGCTCGGTGGCCCGGGCGAGGTCGTCGGGCGCCATACCCGGCCCGGCATCGCGCACCGAGACCACCGCCGTCGCGACCTCGACGGCTACGGTCACCGCCACCGGGGCGCCCTCCGGGGTATGGATCCGCACGTTGGTGAGCAGGTTGTCGAGCACCTGGCGCAGACGGGCCGAGTCACCGGTCACGACCGCCGACGCCGGTGCCTGCAGCGTGACCGTCCGACCGGGCGCAGCGACGCGGAGTGCAGCCGTCGCGGACTCGGCGAGGTCGACGACATCGACCGGGGTCCGCTCCAGCGGCCGCTGCTGGTCGAGCCGTGCCAGCAGCAGGAGGTCGTCGACGAGGGCTCCCATCCGCACGGCCTCGGCCTCGATCCGGCCGATGGCGGCCGCTCTGGCGGCATCGTCGCCGATCGCACCGGTGCGGGTGAGCTCGGCGTACCCGCGGATCGAGGTGAGCGGCGTACGCAGCTCGTGGCTCGCGTCGGCGACGAACCGGCGCAGCCGGTCCTCGCTCGCCGTCCGCTCGTCGAACGCCCCCTCGATCTGGGAGAGCATCCCGTTCAACGCCGTCGAGAGGCGGCCGATCTCGGTTCCCGGGGGCAGGTCCGGCACCCGCTGGCCGAGGTCGCCGGCGGCGATCCGCGCCGCCGTCCGCTCGACCTCCTCCAACGGCCGCAGGCCGACCCGGATCACGAGCCCGGAGAGCAGTCCCACGAGCCCGAGGGTCAGGGCGCCGACGGCCAGGGCCGCCAGGGCCGCCTGGGTGACGGTGGCATCGATCGACTCGATCGAGATGGCCAGCACGACGCTCCCGGAGCCGTCGGCGAGCGGGACGGCGATGGCCCGGTAGCGGTAGCCGGCGTCGCCGACGCCCCGGACGTCGAAGGGCTCACCGCCGAGCGCCACGACGTCCCGCAGGGTCAGGCCCGCGAGGTCCGGCGACGGCGCGGTCGACACCTGGGACCCGCGCACCGCCTGGAGCACCGTGCCGTCGACGGCGAGCCTGGTCACGGTGAACGCACTGGGCAGCGCCCGGCCCTGGCCGGGCGCCCGCACCGGACCCGGGGTGGGCGCCTGGCCCGAGGACGGCGGGAGGTTCCCGTCGGCGAAGCGGGTGGCACCAGCCAGCTGACGGTCGACCTGGGACACCAGGTAGTTGCGCAGCAGGAGCGTGCCGGCCGTCGCTGCGAGAACGAGCCCCAGCGCCGTCAGGACGAGGACTCCGACGGCGAGCCTGGTGCGCAGCGAGGCACCCCGGACCTTCACGAGCTGCCCCGCGGGCTCCGCAGCGAGTAGCCGACGCCGCGAACCGTCCGGATGAGGGGGATGTCGAAGGGGGTGTCGATCTTGCGGCGGAGGTAGGAGATGTAGGACTCCACCACGGCCCCGTCGCCACCGAAGTCGTAGTGCCAGACATGGTCGAGGATCTGTGCCTTCGACACGACCCGACCGGCGTTGAGCAGCAGGTAGCGCATGAGGGAGAACTCGGTGGGCGTCAGCTCGATGGTCTGGCCGGCGCGGCGTACCTCGTGGGCGTCCTCGTCCAGGACGAGGTCGGCGTAGCGCAGGAGGCCGTCGTCGGGCTCGACGGAGGACTGTCGGCGCAGCACGGCCCGCACCCGGGCCACGACCTCCTCGAGGCTGAACGGCTTCGTCACGTAGTCGTCGCCGCCGATGGTGAGCCCGGTGACCTTGTCCTCAACGGCATCGCGCGCCGTGAGGAACAGGACGGGGGTCTGGCGCCCCTCCCCGCGCAACCGTCGCGTGACCTCGAAGCCGTCAACGTCGGGCAGCATGACGTCGAGCACGAGCAGGTCGGGCTTCCACTGCCGGACGAGGCTGAGCGCCTCGAGGCCGCTCCCGGCGGTGCGGACGTCGAAGCCGACGAACCGGAGCCCCGTGGCCAGCAGGTCGGCGATATAGGGCTCGTCGTCGACGACGAGCACCCGGGCCTCGGTGGCGGGATGCCCCGCCGAACGTCGCGACATCTGCTCAGTGCACCGGAGTTCCCTGTGAGTTTGCTGGGAGCCGGCTGTCAGGGGCTCGCGTGTCCGCCGTCAGGTCGTCGCGGGCGTCGGGGTCACCGAGGGCTTCACCGACGGCGACGGCGTGGGCTTCGTCGCGGGATCGACGCCGCAGATGACGTTGGGACCGGGACGGTAGCGGGTGCTGATCTTCTCGCGCCTGACCTCCTTGCCGCCCTTGAGGAAGACGCGATACACGTCGATCGCGAAGCCAGGCTCGCCGCCTTGCGAGTGGCAGGTCGAGGTGGCGTCGTAGACGGTCGGGAAGGGCGTCACGCTGGTGCGCGGCCCGGACACGGCCGTCACGTCGCTGTAGACCTTGGTGCCCCACATCGAGACGGTGAGCGAGGTGTCCTTCATGACCGTGGTGATCAAGACGGCGTGAGGCGTGTCGTTCTTGAACTGCATGTCGAAGCTGCCCCACGCGACCGTCGCCTCGAGACCGGCGCGGTAGCGCGGGATCCAGATCGAGTGCGCCTGGGTGTGGACCCGCTCGAGGCCGGCGTAGAACGCAGCGGTCCAGACGGTCGTGGCCGACGTCGAGACACCGCCGCCGAGGTCCTCCTTGAAGACTCCGCCCGGGCCGATGACGTAGCCCTTGGTGTACCCGTTGGCGGGCGTGCGCTCGAGGATCGTGTTGTTGAGGGAGAAGGTCTGGCCCGGCAGCAGAAGGGTGCCGTTGACCCGCTTCGCCGCCTGGCCGATGTTCTGCACGCGGTAGGCGGCGTAGGGGAAGCGCTGCGTGAACGACGACAGCTGCTCGATGACCCCGAGCGCCTTCGCCTGTGCCGTCGAGAGCGTGGGCGGGATCGACCCCAGCTCGGCTTTGACGCTCCGCTTGACCGGGTCGGTCTCGCCGACGACGACGAGGACGTCTCTCGCGAGGAGCTGGGGGTTCACGCCGTGACCGACCCGCGAGGGGACGATGACGGGCTTGCCGCTGGAGACGTTCCACGTGGCGTTGCGTCCGGGCGTCTCCACGGACGCGATCGAGGACCCGATGGCCTTGCGCAGGACGTTGCCGTCGAGGGCCGGGACGAGCTCGCCGCCCTTCGCCGAGAAGCTGAGCGCCTCGGCGATCGACGCCGCGGGGATGGTCGCGGTGACGGCACCGACCTGGACCTTGACCGGCGCGGCGACCGCTGCCTGGGCCGTGTCGAGCGCCTTCTGCGCGGAGTCGGCGGAGACGGTGGGGGACGCCTCGACCAGCGGCAGGGTGACCGGGTCGGACGAGACGAGGTACGCGGCGGCCAGCGCCGC
The DNA here is from genome assembly GCA_038206635.1 of Candidatus Nanopelagicales bacterium. Lineage (GTDB taxonomy): Bacteria > Actinomycetota > Actinomycetes > S36-B12 > CAIYMF01 > Longivirga. Next base: position 44,140 of record JBBRAQ010000025.1, read on the forward strand.
CGAGGACGCGGCCTGGTCGAGGACCCGGCCGTTCTTGCCCGGGTTGACCGACACCGCCGTGCCGCGGACGTCGATGGTGGGTTCGACCGCCGGGGCGTCGGAGTCGGCGGCGATGGCCGCCACGACCGGCGACAGCGCGGCCTGGTCGACGACGACGACCGGCTCGAGAGTCGGCCCGCCGGTGTACTGCGTGATGAGGGTGACGGGGTTCCAGACCCGCCCGCCGAGACCGTGGACCGTGGCGGCGGGGTCGAAGGTGAGCCCGGCGTCGGCCGGCACGACCGAGACGTGGTCGCTGCCCACGACGGCGTCGATCGTGGCCGACGCGCGCGGCCCGAGGGTGCGTTGCAGGGTGGCCGCGGCGGCGGCCTCGCTCTGACCGCCGACGTCGACACCGAGCACGTGGGTGCCTCGGGGCAGGCCATCGCCGGTGGACGCCACGAGGGCGAGGTACACAGCGGCGAGGGCGGCGAGCCCGACTCCGCCCAGGACGAGGCCACGGCGTCGCGTCGGCCGCTCGGAGACGGGAAGATCCTCGGCCAGAGGGGTCGGGGTCGGGCTGGTCACAGATTGTCCTGGTGCGTGCATGTGCTCGCTTGGCCGGCGGGCGCACCACGTCGTGCACCGGACCGGTCGTTGCGGGAACGACGGGGGGAGCCTCCAGGGTAGTTCCTCCTCCTCGGACGAGGAAAACCACCGAAGTCGCGGCGTGGCGCTGCGCGGTGAGCGCTCAGGAGCGGCCGGGGGGTGCCTCGTCCAGGGTGCGGAACTGGCTCCGGAAGTACACGAGCGGGTCCCCCTCGGGCCCCGGGAGGCTCATCCGGAGCACCTCGCCGACGACGATGTCGTGGTCTCCGGCGGCGTGGACGGCCACCGTGCGGCAGTCCAGGGTGACAAGCGCGTCGTCGAGCTGCAGCGAACCCGACAGCTGCGAGCGGTGTGTCGGGGTGGAGTCGAACTGGCCGACGAGGGGCCGCCCGCGCGTGGAGAACCACCGGGCCCGGCCGCGCTGGCTCTGCTCCAGCACGCTCACCGCCCACCCCTGCGTGTGACTGATCGCCTCGTGGAAACGCGAGTCGTTCTCGACGCAGACCAGGACCAGGGGCGGCTCGAGGGACACCGACGTGAAGGAGTTCGCCGTCATCGCATGGTCGAACCCGTCCTGCACGCAGGTCACGACGACCACACCGGTGGCGAACCGGGACATGACCTTCCGGAAGTCGTCGCGGGTGATCGCGTCGGCCCCGGGCGCCACCTCAGTCATGAGGTGACCCTAGCCGCGGGCGGTGTGTCCGCACGCGGCGGACATGGAACCTCGGCGGGACCCACCTCCCGCCGCCTCCCCGGCACGCCGAGAGAGGGCCTCAGTCCCGGACACCGGACAGGCGCGCATGGTCGATGACGACCGCTGCAGGTGGCGCGACGAGGCGCAGTGTCGTGAGGGCGGACTCCCCGAAGGCGTTGGCAGTGCCGCTGGAGAGGGCGAGCAGCCCCACGAGCCGGCCCCCGGCCCGAAGCGGCATCGACAGGAACGTCGCCATGCCCGGGGTCTCGAGGGTCTCGGGATCAGCAGCGCCGAGCCGCTCGTGGGAGTCGGCCAGCATCGGCGAGAGCTCTCCCATCGAGGTCGCACCGCCGGTCGCCTGCTCGGAGGCCTCGGCCACTGCCGTCAGGAAGTCGCGGTAGTGCTGGTGGGTCACGGCGCGCGCCACGGACACGTAGGTGGTCTCGGGGGCCACGCCGTCCGACCCCAGGAGCATGACGCCGACAAGGTCGCAGTCGACGATGTTCTCCATCGACTCCAGCACGGCCGCGACGGTCTCCTCGAAGCCGTGCACGTCGACGGCGATGGTCGTGACGTCCTGGGTCACCGACGCCTCGAACAGGTTCCGGTCCAGCAGGTCGCACACCCGGGCGAGGATGTCGTCGTCGGACAGCTCGAGGGGTTCGGCCTTCATCGCCGGCCGACCTCCCCGCGCCCGCTCCGCGGCCCTGATCGCGGACGTCACGGCGTCGACGAGCTCCGGTGCCTCGAAGTCCTTGGTGAGGAATCGCTCCGCGCCCGCGCGGGCGCCCCAGTAGCGGTCGCTCGCGGCGTTGAGCGAGGTCAGGAACAGGACCGGGAGGTCGGCGGTCTGCCAGTCGTCCTTGAGCAGACGGGCGGCGACGTACCCCGACACCCGCGGCATCTGGACGTCGAGGACGACGACGTCGGGCATCGTACGGAACACGGCCTGCACGGCCTCGACACCGTCTTCTGCCACGATGACATCGAACCCCGCCCCCGACAGCACGCCGCCCACGATGCGCCGCATCGTGGGGCTGTCGTCTGCGACGACGACGGTCGCCCTCTTGTCTGACATGGCTTCCTCCGGGTTCGTGGCTCAGGTTGGTGCTGTGGTGCTGTGCCGCTGTCCTCCGGCAGCCCCGTCACCGACCCACGAGGCGCCGGACGGTGTCCACCAGTGCGTGCTGGTCGAACTCGCTCTTGAGCAGGTACGCGTCGGCCCCAGCGTCCATGCCGGCGCGCTTGTCGGCGTCGTCGCCCCGCGAGGTCATGATCACGACGGGGACATTCTCCCAGCCGCGGGTCTTGCGGATCGTGCGCGTGAGGGTGAACCCGTCCATGCCGGGCATCTCGACGTCGGACAGTACGAGGTCGACCGGCGACTGCTGGAGCCGGGTCGCCCCGTCGAGCCCGTCGACCGCGGTCACGACGTCGTACCCGGCCCCCTCGAGGATCGTGCGCTGCAGCTCGCGGACCCCGACGGAGTCCTCGACCACGAGCACCCTGGCCCGGCCGGCGCCGGTAGCCCGGCGCGGGTCGCGCGCCGGCTCCGGGCCGAGGTCCTCGGCCAGGACGACGGGGGGCGCCACCGGCGCCAGGGCCCAGCGGCCGGCCAGCTCGCGCAGGTCGACCAGCAGCAGGAGGGACCCGTCGTCGTCGATCGTGGCGCCGGACGTGCCGGGAACGAACCCCAAGAAGTCCCCGAGCGGCTTCACGACGACCTCGCGCTCGCCCTCCACCTCGTCGACGGCCCAGGCCAGGGCCTCTCCGGTCAGCCGGGCGACGACCGCGACGCGCGGCGACCGCCCGGATGCGACGCCGAGGATGTCACCGAGGTCGGCCAGCGGCACCGTGCCGTCGTGACGCACGACGACGAGGGAGCCGGCCACCTCGTGGACGTCGGAGTCGGCCAGGCTGACCGTCTCCAGGACACCGGGCAGCGGGACGGCGTACCGCTCCGCACCGCAGCGGACGATGAGGCACCGGACGACGCCGAGCGTGACCGGAAGAGTGAGGACGAATCGCGAGCCGACGCCAGGCTGGCTCACGACCTCGACCACACCGCCGAGCCCCTCGACGGCGGTGCGCACGACATCGAGGCCGACGCCCCGCCCGGACGTCTCGGTCACGTCGACCCGGGTCGAGAAGCCTGGCTCGAAGATCAGCCGGTGGAGCTCGGCGCCCGAGACCGCGGCGTCCGCGCTGATGAGACCACGGCGGACGGCGGTGGCCCGCAGCTCGGCGTCGTCGATCCCGAAGCCGTCATCGGCGACCTCGACGATCACCGTCGACCCGGCCTGGCGCGCGGTCAGGGTGACCGTCCCACGGCGGGGCTTGCCTGCGGCCGCGCGGAGGTCGGAGGATTCGCACCCGTGGTCGATCGCGTTGGTCACCAGGTGCCGCAGGGCGTCGGCCACGCCGTCGAGCACCCGCACGTCGAGCTCGACCTCCGCGCCGACCGTGACGAGCTCGACCTCCTTGCCGGTGGCGGTCGCGATCTCCCGGACGAGGGCGGGGAACCCCGCGACGACCCGTCTGACCGGCACCATCGCCAGCCCCATCGCCCCGTCCCGGACCCGGGCGAGCCGGTGGAGGGCGTCCTCACTGCGCGAGCGGAGGTCGCGGGTACTGGCCTGGAGCCGGTCGGAGACACCGACCATCGCCGTGACGGCGTCGGCCAGCTCGCTGGACCCGGCTCCCCGCTGGAGCGCCTCGCGCAGCCCGCGGACCAGGACCTGGTGCTCGGCGAGGAGGCCGACGGCGTCCTGCGTCTGACGCTCCAGCCGGCGCACGTCGAGCTCGGCCTCGCCGACGACGTCGAGGAGTCCGTGGACGCGGCGGGTCGGGACCCGCACGTGGTCGCCGGCACGCTGGGATCCGTGCGGACCCGCGGACACGAGGTCATCGAGGTCGGCGTCCGCAGCGTCCGTCGCGACGGTCGGCAGCCGAGGCACCTGGACGGGGGTGGTCCCGGCCAGGGCGGCGTCCAGCGCGGCGACGATGTCGGCGAGCGCCGATGCCGGCACGGGGCGCTCCGCCCCGGGAAGCGAGCGTCCGAGCGCCTCGGCCGTGACGAGGAGCAGGTCCACGAGGTCGGCGCGCACCGTCAGGCGGCCGTCCCGCAGCAGGCCCAACAGGTCCTCGGCGCGGTGCGCAAGAGTCACGACCGAGTCGAGCCCCAGCATGCGCGCAGAGCCCTTGACCGTGTGCGCGTCCCGGAACAGCGACTCGATGAGCTGGCGAGGGGACTGGTTCGCCTCGAGTCCGAGGAGACCGTCGCGCAGCGAGGCGAGCCGCTCCTCGACCTCCGCCCGGAACGTAGCCACCAGCTCGGGGTCATCTGACCAGCCCATATCGATGAGCCCTACGCCACGCGGAAGCGTGAGATCGACTCACGCAGCTCGGCGGACAGGACGTTGAGCTGGGCCGCGGCGGCGGCCGACTGCTTGGAGCCGACGGCGTACTGGCGCGACACGTCCGACACCTGGGTCATCGCGGCGACCACCTGGTCGGACGCAGAACGCTGCTGCTGGGTGGCGATCGAGATCTCCTTCGCCGCAGTCGTCGTCTCATCGACCATGCCCGAGATCCGCTCGAGGGCGTCGACGACCTCTCGGGCGAGATCGGCACCGGCGTGCACCTCGCGCGCACCGTCCTCAGTGGCGAGGATCGTCGCGTGGGTCTCGGTCTGGATCTGCGCGACGATGGCCTGGATCTGGCCGGCCGACTCCTGCGAGCGCTCGGCGAGCTTGCGCACCTCCGAGGCCACCACGGCGAAGCCGCGACCGTGCTCCCCGGCGCGCGCCGCCTCGATGGCCGCGTTGAGGGCGAGCAGGTTCGTCTGGTCGGCGAGGTCGTCGATGACCTCGAGGATGCGGCCGATCTCCTGGCTCTTCTCCCCGAGGGAGAGCGCCCGGGAGGCGATCGAGTCGACGCGGCCGGCGATCTGGTCCATCGAGCGGACCGACGCCGAGACGGCCTGGCGGCCCTCCTCGGCGTGACGCAGGGTCTCGGCGGCGTAGCGGGCGACGGCCTCGGCCGTGTCGGCGATCTGCGCCGCGGTCGCCGCGAGCTCCTCGATCGTCGAGGTCGTCTCGGCGACCGCCGAGGACTGCTCGGTCGCGCTGGCGGCGTGCTCCTCGGCCGTCGCGAGAAGCTCGCTGGCGCTCGCCGCGATCTGCTCCCCACCCGAACGCACCTGTTCGACGAGGGAGCGCAGGCTGTCCAGCGCCTGGTTCACCGATGTCGACAGCACCACGACCGTGTCGTTCTCGTCGTCCTGGCCCGACGACACCGACGACACGTCCATCGGGGCGGACAGGTCACCGGCAGCGGCCCGCTCGAGCTGCGTGGTGAGCGCGTCGACCCGGGCCGTGAGCTCCTTGCGTTCCCGCGTGGACTTGCTCTCGAAGGCCAGGACCGACTCCGAGAGACCACCGTCGATGATCGTCATGGCGGGAAGTGCGACGAGCGCGAGCAGCCCGAGCGGGACGGCGGACCCGGTCCAGGTCGAGGTGACGACACCGGTGACGACGACGCTGCCCGACAGGGTCAGCGCGAAGGCGAGAAGGGTCCAGCGCGAGAACAGGAGCGCCGCGAAGAGGATGTTGACCGCCAGCAGGACCGAGGCGCAGCCGAGCAGCCCGCCGCTCGCGCAGGCCAGGCCGGTGATGTACACGACGTTGGCGACGAGGATGACGCGGCCGACCTTGAGCGACTGGGTCAGCGCCACCCGGGCACGGTGGGCGCGGAGGGCGAGGACGGTGGTGACCGCGGCCAGGGCGGCGCCGAACGCCGTCCACGCATAGACCTGGACCATGTCGACCGGGGCCTCGGGGACGAACCGCGCCGTGAGCAGGGCGGCGACCACCCCCATGGCGACGCACCCCCAGGTCGCGACGCCCGCGATCACGGCGATGCGCTTGCTGAACTCCACGACTGCTCCTGCGTCCGCTGATCAGACCGTCGGGACCCGTGCGGGTCCCTCCACTCCTGCTTCGGGAGGTCGTGGCATCACCTGAAGGGGTGAACGAGCATCTGCTTGGCGTGCCGAGGGCTTCGAGTGGCCCGTCCGGCGCGTGCTCAGATCCGGGCGCGGGTCAGGCGCGACCGCAGCCCGAGGACCGCGCCCGTCCCGAGGATGGCCACCGGACCGCCCGGCCCGGCGTCGGTGAGGCCCACGACGAGGTCGGCCGCATCTCCCATGAGGGTCATGGGTGGTGCGTCCCGGGCCTCGGTGACCGCGACGAGGCCGGTGACAGCCTCCGCGACCAGCCCGACCTCGACGTCGTCGACGGACACGACGACGACCCGTGAGCTCGACGGCAGCGGGGTCACCGCCACACCGAGCAGCCCCCGGAGGTCGATCAGGGGTAGCACATGGCCACGCCAGTTGCCGACCCCGCACACCCAGGACGGCGTCCCGGGGACGCGGGTGAGTCGCGGCAGGGGGATGACCTCGGCGACGTCCGGGGCACAGACGCCGTACCGACCGCCCCCGAGCCGGATCACGACGTGGTCGACGCCGGTGGCATCGGGCTCGACGAGGTCGTCGTCGAACCAGGTGGGCAGCGTGATCGTCACCCCGGGGTCATCGGCGCGATCCCACCCGCCCTGAAGCGGGCCGGCTGCCCGTCTCGGACCCGGGAGCGGTGCAGGTCAGCTCTCGTCGGGCTGGCCGCGAGCGGGGACGACGGGGTCGACAGGGTCGGCACGGTCGACCGCCGCGACGGCCAGGTCGTCTGAGGCGCCGTGCCCGTGGCGACCCCGGGACCGGTGCGCCACCGCCAGCTCGCGGGCACCGGCCGGCAGCGGCCAGCACGCGGCCAGCAGGATGAGGACGACCGCGCCGCCGAGGTAGACGTACGTGCGGGACTCGTCGGGGAGCAGGATGTCGCCACCGGGGTTCGTGGTCGCGAAGGCGAGGGTCGGCAGCACCCACCCGAGGGCCACCAGCAGGGCTCCGCGGCGGGAGCCGATCAGCCACGCAGCCCCCCGGACGCAGGCGAGGATGGTGGCCAGCACCAGCACGAGCCCCCACGGTACCGCTGTGCCGCGCACGAGGCTCCTCGAGGCCGCGAGGATCACGCCGACCATGCCCAGGACGATGCCGCCGAGAAGGAGGCCGGCGTAGGTCAGGACGTGCGGGCCCTCGCCGGGGCTCCCGTGGGGGGCGTCGTGACCGGGCGGGACGGCCGGCGGCTCTCCCCCCACGGCGCCGGCCACGACGGCACCTGACACCCAGGCACCTGACGGGTCGGAGGCGGCGGGCTCGTCGAAGGACACCCCCGGAGCCTACGACGGCGCCGGGGCAGATCCGATCGGGCGGGTCAGATGCCGGTGCCGGGTACGTCGGGCAGGGCCGTCGCGGGTGCCACGACCCTCGACAAGAGCGAACCGGGGCCCACGCGTCCGTCGCGCAGATCGACCGAGGAGGCCCGGTGCTCGTCGGCGGCAGCGGTGAGGATGTCGGTGATCTCACGACCGATCAGCTCGTGGCGGCCCATGAGGGCGTCGCGGAGGGCCGCCACGAGGTGGCGGTTCTCCCCCAGCAGCGCCCGGGTGAAGGCCTTCTGCTCCTGCAGGATCTTCTCGACGCGGTCACGTCCGTCGGAGTCGCCGAGCACACGACCCACGATGTTGGTGTCGGAGAAGGCGTTGCCCTGGATGGCGGAGTAGGAGATGAGGGTGTCGGTCATCCCGGCGGCACCCACCATCTGCGCTGCGACGTTCGTCGCGTAGAGCAGGTCACCCGCAGGCCCGGTGGAGATGTCGTCGAAGAACAGCTCCTCCGCCGACTGACCGCCCATCGCGATGCGGATGAGGCCGAGCATCTCGCTCTTGGAGCGGGTGAACACGTCCTCGGCGTCGCCGTGGGCGAGCATCCCGAGCGCGTCGCGGCGCTTGATGATCGTGAGGACCTCGAGGCGGCGGTGCGGCGCCACCAGCCACGCCGTGACGGCGTGTCCCGCCTCGTGGGTCGCGATGAGCTTCTGCTCGTGGTCGGTGTAGGCGACCGGCTGTCCCATGCCGACCTCCTCGACGAGCCTGGCCCGCTCGACGTCGCCGCGCGTCATGGCGTGCTCGCCCCGGCGCAGGGCGTTGACCAGGCCCTCGTCGAACAGGTGCTCGATCATGACCGGCGTGTAGCCCTGGGTCACCGACGCGAGGCTCTCGCGAGCATCCTCGGTGTCGAGCTCGGGGTGGTGCGCCTTGCGCTTGAGGAAGAACGCGATGAGGTCGCGTCGTCCGGCCTTGGTCGGCGGTTCGAAGGTGAGGCGGCGGTCGAAGCGGCCCGGACGCAGCAGGGCCGGGTCCAGGTTGTCCGCCCGGTTCGTCGCAGCGATCACCAGGACGTTGGTCGAGGGCGGCGTCGGACGCGTCATCTGGCGGTGCGGGGGGAGATAGAGGTTGACCCGGTCGATGAACCAGGTCTGCAGCTTCTGCCATCCGGTCGGGTCGTCGAAGGACTGCAGCTGCACGAGCAGCTCGTTGACGACTCCGCCGACTCCCTCGCTCGTCATCGAGCGGTTCTGGACCGAGCCCGACGCGCTCGACACGGCACCGAAGGAGTAGGACGACGGCAGCCCCTCGAGGCCACCGCAGCAGGTTCCGGTGGCCGAGGACATGGACATCGGCAGCGCCGTCATGGACACGCCGCCTCGCGCCATGGCGATCGCATCGATCTCCTCGATGAAGCCGATCGCGCCGCCCTCCTGGCGCGCGGCCTTGCGCAACGCCTTGAAGTACGAGCGGATCTTGCGCGCTGTCGCTCCGTAGTACATGGACTGGAACGACGTCGCCGAGACGAACAGGAACGGGACGCCGGCCTCACGTGCCATGGCCTTGGCCAGGTAGGTCTTGCCGGTGCCGGGAGCGCCCTCGAAGAGGAGCCCTCGGCGCGAGGTGCCACCCATCTCGGCGGCGAAGGTCTTGTGGGCGAGGAAGAGACTGAGGGAGCGGGCGACATCGTCCTTGACGTTGTCGATCCCGATGACCGAGTCGAGCGTGACGTCGATCTGCTCGGGGCGGTAGGTGACGTGCGGCGAGCGTCCGGCGCCCAGGGTCGAACCCAGCAGGACACCGATCAGCGCCAGGAAGAACAGCCCCGGCAGCAGCACGAGCGGGTCGAGCGTCGGGAACGACAGGCTGAAGACGTCGAGCCCGTCCCCGCTGATGATCCGGGACCAGAGGTAGGCGGCGGGCAGGAGGAGGAGGAGGAACAGGACCGTGAGGCGGCGACGGCGCGACCGCTCGCGTGCGGCACCGACGTCGGCCTGCCCAGCGCGCAGGCGTCCCGCGCCTGCCTCCTCGAGCATCGTGGAGCTCGCCTGGTCAGCGATGACCTGGGCCTCGGCCGCGTGCTGTGCACTCGTTCCCGAACCGCCGAACCGACGCATCTGCTGCTCCACTCACCCAGGCCGACGTTCCAGGCGCCCACCGCGGTGGGGCGTGCACTCATCGTGTGCGACAAGGACACCGAGGACCTCATCCGTTCGGCCCGCTTCACCCGGGTGGAGTACCCCCACCGGCTCAACCACGACGCAGAGTGACGGCTCGTCGCCCCGGACGGCGCAACGCGTCACGGCAACGGTCGGTGCCATCCGGGCAGAATGACCGCGTCGAGCGCCGGATCATCCGGCGGACGAGCCGGCTCGCTGTCACCACCAGGCTGCCCGAGGACCTCGACGACCTGAACCGGCTCCATCCCGATCCCCGCACCATGGCCTTCATCGGCGAACGCCCGGAGACGCGGGATGAGTCGGCCGTCCGCATGCACCGACACCTCGGTGAGCAGGCGACCAGGGGCTGGACCACGTGGAGGGTGGAGGGGCTCCGGGCCGAAGGGTCGGGCGCGCCGGCTTCGGTGCGTCTGCAGAGGACCGTGAGCTCGCGACAGGAGTGACCGGAGGCTCCGGGGCCAGGGACTGGCGAGGGAGGTGGCGACCGCGCTGGTCGAGTGGCATGGAGCCAGCCCCGCGACAGTGCCGTCTGATGCCGAGGGGCCGATGAGCCTCTGGGGGTACGCCGACATCGAGAACGTCGCCAGCACCGCAGTGTGACAGCGCTCCGGCTGCCGACGGACTTGCCCGCCCTTCGCCGTCCCCCACACGGCTTGCCGTCCCTGCACCGAGGGATGGAACAGGGCGTCGCGGGAGCGCCCGGCCGGGCTCAGATCCCGGCGAAGAGGTCGGTCTCGCGCCCGCGCTCGTCCCGCTCGCCGGCGGCGTCACCCTTGACCAGGCGGTAGAACTCCAGGCCCAGCGCCTTGGACCCGAGGTTGTTCGACAGGGCGAAGAAGCCGTCCTCGACGCTGATCTGCGTGGCGTGGGCACGCATGGCGGCCATCTTCTGGTCGAAGAACTCCTCGGCGTCCACCACCGTCGTGACGAGCTCGTCGTCAACGGCGAACGGGAAGTCGTCGGGGTCCATCGTGGCGAAGGAGCTCGTGTCGCCGGCGGCGCGCATCGCCTCGATCGCCTGCCGGATGAAGGACTTGGGGAAGGTGCCCCAGTAGATCTTGGAGATGTCCCAGGCCGGGCCGAGATCGAGCCGGTAGGACGGCGCGGCCGCGAGGAGGCTGCCGTACATCGCCACGCGGTGGGCCTGGATGTGGTCGGGGTGGCCGTAGCCGCCGAACTCGTCGTAGGTGACCAGCACCTGCGGGCGGACCTCTCGGATGACCGCGACCAGGTCGCTGGCCGCCGCGGTCAGGTCGGCGTGCCAGAACGCGTTCTCGTGGACGTCGTCGGCCGGGACCGCGTGGCCGTCGGCGTGCCACTGCATCCCGGAGTCGCGGTAGGTGCCGAACCCGCCGAGGTAGCGGTGGTCGGTGACGCCGAGCTCGGCCATCGCCGCGGCCAGCTCACCGCGGCGGTGCTCGCCCAGGCCCCCGTCCCGGTCGTCGGCCAGGTGCTCC